>JANLXC010000020.1:0-22400 GCA_031364925.1 Burkholderiales bacterium
GTAGTGGCGCAGGTCCGTGATCCGGTCGTGCGTGTCCCAGCACGACGATTCCGCGGTCACCCACTCCTCGGAGTCGATGCGCCGCATGTCGAAGGCGTGCGAGTAGCTTCTCAGCGTCTTGTGCCCGCGGCGGTTGGAGTATTCGTGGAAGTAGGACAACGCCAGCTCGCGCAGCGTGCGGTAGATCGGGTCGCGATAGCGCAGCGGCGCGCCGTTGGTCTTGGAAATTGCGCCCCAGTGGCCGCCGCGCTTGAACACCGCGATCACGTGCGGGTAATCGCTGATGTCGCAGTCGAGATGCATGAGGAGCGGCCGGTCGCCGTTCACCCACAGCGCCGCCGCCGCCACCATCGCGCCTTCTATGCAATGGGCCCTGCGCTGCCGCAGCACCTCGCGCACCGAGAGCACCGTCTCGCCGCCGACCTCGTGGTTGATCGGGATCGCGTTGACGAACGCCTGGATCTTCTCCGGCGAGGAAAGCCGCTTCAGGGTCGCGAATTCCCGGGGGGCCAGGCCCAGGTCCGCGGGGCGGGCGAAACGCCGGGCAAGGGTGGCGGGCTTGAGGGTGCGCACGTAGGCCGCCCCGTTGGACTTCTTGGCGTTGCGGGTTCCCGCGGTCATGACCCAGCCCTCCCTCTCGTGCTGCCGACAGCTTAATTCAAAGGCGGCGATTGCCGCGCCACACAGGTGCGCCGTCGCGTTCCATCCCCGGAGGCTACTTCCAGCACGTCGATCGGCCGGCCGTACAGCGCGGAAAGATTTTCGGAATTGAGGGTGGCGGAAGTCGGCCCCGCCGCGAGCACCGCCCCGCCGCGCAGCATCACGACGCGGTCGGCGATGCGCAGCGCGTGGTCAGGATGGTGCGTGGAGAACAGGATCGCGGCCCCGGTGGCCTTGAGGCGCGCCACCTCGTCGAGGATGAGCGACTGGTTGCCGAAATCGAGGTTGGCGGTGGGCTCGTCCATGAGGAGGTGCGTGGCTTCGGTGGCCAGCGCCCGCGCGATGAGCGCCAGCTGGCGCTCGCCGCCGCTGACAGTGTGGATCGGGCGTTCGGCGAGATCGCCGATGCCGAGCCGCTCGAGGGATTGCATCGAGCGCTCGCGATCACGCCGCGAGGGCGAAGCGAAGGCGGCAAGGTGCGCAGTGCGGCCCATCTCGACTACGTCCAGCAAGGTGAAATCGAACGCGCTCGACATTGCCTGGGGCACATACGCGAGCGCGCGCGCCACCTGGGCGCGTGGCACCGCGCGCACGTCGGTGCCGCCGACGGTGACGCGCCCGGCCAATGGCGGTATCAGTCCCAGTAGCGTGCGAAAGAGCGTCGTCTTGCCCGCGCCGTTGGGGCCGAGCACGCAGAGGACTTCGCCGGCCTCGAGCGCCATGTCGAAGCCGCGCCCGACGACGCGGCCGGGATAGCCGAAGGCGAGGCCCTGCGCGGCGAGGCTCATGCGGCGCGCCGCGAGGAGGCGGCGAGGAGCGCGATGAAGACCGGGGTGCCGACGATCGCGGTCACCACGCCCGGCGGCAGCTCGCCGCTCACGATGGTGCGGCACAGCGTGTCGACGACCAAGAGGAAAATCGCGCCCAGCAACGCCGAGAGAGGCAGCACGCGCGCGAAGCTGGGCCCGGCGAGGAGTCGCGCGGCATGCGGGACGAGCAGCCCCACCCAGCCGATCACCCCGGCCATGGCGACTGCGGCCGAGGTGGCCAGCGTCGCCGCGCCGATCACCACGAAGCGCGTGCGCGCCGCGTCCACGCCCAGGGCGCGCGCCTCGTCGTCGGGCAGGGCGAGCACGTTCACGCGCCAACGCAGGAGCGCCAGCGGGAGGATCGCGACGATCATGAGCGGCACCGCGGCGGTCACGTCCCTGGGCAACACGCCGCCGAAACTGCCGAGCAGCCAATAGGTGATCGAGGGCAGCTGGTTGTACGGATCGGCGATCGCCTTGGCGAACCCGACCCCGGCGGAGAAGAGCGATCCGACCACGACTCCGGTGAGCACGAGGGTCAGCACCCGGTCGTGGCCGCGCACCAGCGAGCCGATGGCGAGCACCAGGCCGGCGGCGGCGAGCCCGCCGGCGAACGCGAGGCCCTGCATCGCCGCGGCGGGAAGGCCCGCGAGGATGCCGACGACCGCGCCCAGCGCGCAGCCGCTCGACACGCCGAGGATGTCGGGCGACACGAGCGGGTTGCGGAACACGTTCTGGTAGGCGGCACCGGCGGCGCCGAGCGCCGCGCCCACGGCGAGCGCGGCTACGATGCGCGGGCCGCGGATCTCGAGGATGATCGCGCGCGCGTTGTCGCCGACCCCGCTGGGGCCGCCGGACATCGCGGCCCATAGCACGCTCGCCAGCTCGCGCGGCGCCACCGGGAAGCTCCCCACGGCGAGGCTCGCCGCCGCCAGCACCGCGAGCGTGACCAGGCCCGCGGCAAGGGCGACCGGCAGGCGGGAAGTCGGGATGAGCATCGGGTTTTGCGCTGGGGGGTGGGTGCTAAAATTCGACCTGATTGTACCGACCCGCCCCGAGGAAACCTTCCGTGGTCTTTCGCACCTTCATCACCGCGCTGGCGGTGACGCTGCTCGCGCTCTGCCCGGCGGCGATCGCCCGTCCCGGCGACGGCACGCTGCGCCTGGCGACCACGACGAGCACCGAGAACTCGGGGCTGCTGAAGGCGATCCTGCCGCGCTTCGAGGCGGCGACCGGCCTCAAGGTGCAGGTGATCTCGGTGGGCACCGGCAAGGCGATGAAGCTCGGCGAGAACGGCGATGTCGACGTTCTCCTGGTGCACAGCCGTCCCGATGAGGACATGTTCGTCGCGCAGGGCTTCGGCGTGAACCGCCGCGACGTGATGTACAACGACTTCATCCTGGTGGGCCCCAAAGCCGATCCGGCGCGCGTGCGCGGCGGCAGGGACATCATCGCCGCGCTGCGCCGCATCCTCGACACGGGCGCCACATTCGTCTCGCGCGGCGACGATTCGGGCACCGACAAGATGGAGAAGGGCTATTGGAAAGAGGTGGGGCGCCGTCCCGAAGGCCGCCAGTACCTCGCAGCGGGCCAGGGCATGGGCGAAGTCCTCACCATGTCCGACAACCTCGCGGCCTACACGTTGAGCGACCGCGCCACCTACGGCGCATACAAGCCGCGCATCGGGCTCGCCATCGTGGTCGAAGGCGACGCGAAGATGTTCAATCCGTACGGCGTGATCGCGGTCGACCCGGCTCGCTATCCGGACGTGAACTTCAAGGGGGCCATGCAGTTCGTCGAGTGGCTCACCGGCGCCGAGGGGCGGCGCGCGATCAGCGGTTTCCGCGTAGACGGCGAGCAGCTCTTCTTCCCGGCGCGGCGCTGAATGAAGCGCTTCGCCGCTGCCCTCATCTTTTGCGCCGCGGCGGCGAGCGCCGGCGCCGCGGCCGAGCTGAGGGTGGGCGCCACCCACACGCTCGAGGATTCGGGAATCCTTCCGGTCCTTCTCGGTGCCTTCACCAAATCGCGCGGCATCGCGGTCAAACCCATCGTCGCGGGAACCGGGCAGGTCATGAAGTACGCCGAGAACGGCGACGTCGACGTGGTATTCACCCATAGCCGCCTCGACGAGGAGAAGCTCATCGCCCGCGGCATCGGCAAGGCGCGCGCCGACGTGATGTGGAACGACTTCGTGATCGCGGGCCCGCCCGGCGATCCGGCGAAGGTGCGCGGGCTTCGCGACGCGCCGCAGGCGTTGAAGCGCATCCGCGAGGCGGGTGCGAAGTTCGTGTCGCGCGGCGACGACTCGGGCACGCACAAGAAGGAGCTGCAATTGTGGGCCGAGGCCGGGGGCTCCACGCCCTGGCCGGGATACCGTTCCGCGGGACAGGGCGTGTCGCAAACGCTCGGCATCGCCTACGAGCTGGGCGCGTACGACCTCATCGATCGCGCCACATTGAGGCAGATGGCGCGACGCTTCCCGCTCGCGATCCTGGTCGAGGGGGACAAGCGCCTGCTCAACGAATACGGTGTCACCACGCTGAACCCGGCGGCAGTGCGCGGCGTGAACGCGCGCGAGGCCGACGCGTTTGCCGCATGGCTCGTTTCCGAAGAGGCCCGCCGCCTCATCTCCGCTTATCGCATCGAAGGCGACCGCGCCTTCCGCCTCCCGCAGGAACGGAAAGACGGCCTGCAGTGACTCTCCTCGAAGCGACGCAGCAGGCGTTCGCGCGCCTTTTCGCCGGCGATGCGGAGCTGTGGACCGTCGTGTGGATCTCGCTCAAGGTGTCGCTCACGGCGCTCGCCATCGCCACGCCGTTGGCGGTCGCGCTCGGCTTCTGGGTGGCGTCGAACCGATTCCCGGGGCGCCGCCTGGTGATCGTGCTGCTGCAGGGGCTCCTCAGCTTCCCGACGGTGGTGGTGGGCCTCATCCTGTATTTGCTCCTGTCGAGGAGCGGGCCGCTGGGCTCGTGGCATCTGCTCTTCACGCAGGACGCGATGATCATCGGCCAGGCGGTGATCGCCTTCCCGGTGCTCGCCGCCTTTACGCTGGCCGCGGTGCTCGGCGCCGATCCGCGCCTGCGCGAGACCGCGGTGAGCCTGGGCGCCGGGCCGCTTCGTTCCGCGCTCACCACCCTCTTCGAAGTTCGCTTCGCCGTGATCGCCGCGGTGCTGAACGGGTTCGGCCGCGTGATCTCCGAGGTCGGCTGCTCGATGATGGTGGGCGGCAACATCGCGTCGTACACGCGCAACATCCCCACGGCGATCGCGCTGGAGACGAGCAAGGGCGACTTCGCGCAGGGCATCGCGCTGGGCGTGGTCCTCATGGTGTTCGCGATCGGCGTGACGGCGCTCCTCGCGTTGGTGCAGGCCGAGGGAGGCAACCGGTGACGGACCTGGTGCGCGTCAGCGGCGCCGCCAAGGCCTTCGGCGGCAAGGGCCTGCTCGACATCGGCGCGCTCACGCTTCGCGCCGGCGACCTCATCGTGCTCACCGGCGACAACGGCAGCGGCAAGACCACGCTCCTCAAGATGCTCGCCGGCCTCGAGCATCCAGACCGCATGACGCTGAGCTTCAACGGCCTGGAGGCAGACGCGAGCAACTACCCGCGGGAGGTGCGACGTGCGATCGTCTACGTGCACCAGCACCCGTATCTCTTCAACACCTCGATCGCGGACAACATCCGCTACGGCCTGAAGTTGCGCCGCATGGACAGCGCCGGGCGCGAGCGCCTGGTGAGCGAGGCCATCGCGTGGGCGGGTGTCGGGCACTTGCTGGACGTGGCGCCGCGCAAGCTCTCGGGCGGCGAGAAGCAGCGCGTGGCGCTGGCTCGCGCCAAGGTGCTCGAGCCGCGCGTGCTGCTGGTGGACGAGCCGACGGCGAGCCTCGATGCGCAGGCGCGCATCCAGGTGATCGAGCTCCTGAGGAAGACCGCGACCGGCGACAACTGCGTGGTGGTCGCATGCCACGACCGCGAGCTGATGGAGCTCGCGGGCGCGCGCCGCTGGCACCTCGCCGGCGGGCGAATCTCGGAGGAAAGCTAGGCCTTCTTCGCCCCGGCGATGAGCTTCTGCAGCTCTCCCGACTGGTACATCTCTTTCAGGATGTCGCTGCCGCCGACGAATTCCCCGTTGACGTAAAGCTGCGGGATCGTGGGCCAGTTGGCGAACTGCTTGATGCCCTCGCGGATGTCGGGGTTCTGCAGCACGTCGACGGTGTAGACGTTCTCCGCGCCGGACATCTTCAATAGCTGCGTGGCGGTGGCCGAGAAGCCGCACTGCGGAAATTGCGGCGAGCCCTTCATGTAGAGCACTACCGGGTTGGTCGTGACCTGCTCGCGAATCTTGTCCTGGACGCTCATGCCTTGTTCTCCTGTGAGTTGAGCGGCCCTTGGCGCCGCTCCAACGAACTATGCAATTTTACCCCCAGCCACGCGCGGTATTCCGGCGAGGTCGGGAATGGAAACGGTTTCGCGAAAGCCCGCGGCCTTGAGGAGCGCCTCGGCCTGCTGCGCCTGGTCGTAGCCATGCTCGAAGACGAGCCAGCCGCGCGCGTTGAGATGCTCGGAGGCGCCCGCCACGATGGCGCGGATCGAGTCGAGCCCGTCGCGGCTGCCGTCGGTGAGGGCCCCCGGGGGCTCGAAGCGCAGGTCGCCTTGCGACAGGTGCGAGTCTTGCCCCGCGACGTACGGCGGATTGGCGACGATGAGGTCGAAGCGCCGCCCCTCGAGCGGCGCGTACCACGAGCCGCACGCGAGCTCGACGCGACAGCCGTTGGCCTGCGCGTTGCGGCGCGCGACCTCGAGCGCCGCGGCGCTCACGTCGGTGGCCGTCACCGCGGCGTTGGGGCGCTCGCAGGCGAGCGTCACCGCGATGACGCCGCTGCCGGTGCCCAGGTCCACGCACGACGGGCGCGGCATCGGCGAAGACACGTGCGCGGCGAGCCGCGCGAGCGCCGCTTCGACCAGGGTCTCGGTCTCGGGGCGCGGGATCAGCACCTCGGGCCCGACCACGAAATCGCGCCCGTAGAACTCGCGCCTTTCTACGAGGTAGGCGACCGGCTGGCCGAGCGCGCGCTGCGCGACCAGCATGTCGACCTTCGCGTCCTCGGATTCGGTGAGCACGCGCATCGGGTTGGCGGCGAGGTAGGCGCGATTCACGCCGAGCACGTGCGCCATCAACACGTGGGCATCGACGCGCTCGATGGTGGCCATCGCCTCTTCCAGCGCCGCCTTGAGGGTGTGCATCAGGAGGCCTGCGCGAGGCCGGCCAGCAGCTCGGCCTGGTGCTCGGCCGACAGCGCGCCAGTGAGATCCGCGAGGTCGCCGTCCATGATGGAGTCGATCTTGTGCAGCGTGAGGTTGATGCGGTGGTCGGTCACGCGCCCCTGCGGGAAGTTGTAGGTGCGGATGCGGTCGGAGCGGTCGCCGGAGCCGATGAGGCTCTTCCTCTCGGCGGACTCCTTGGCGGCGGCTTCACGCGTCTGCTTGTCCTTGATTCGCGCGGCAAGGACGCGCCACGCCTGCTCCTTGTTCTTGTGCTGGCTCCTGCCGTCCTGGCACTCGACCACGATGCCGGTCGGCAGGTGGGTGAGGCGCACCGCGGAATCGGTCTTGTTCACGTGCTGGCCGCCGGCGCCGCTCGCGCGATAGGTGTCGATGCGCACCTCCGACGGATTGATGTCGACATCGGCGGCGGCGTCGACTTCGGGCATCACCGCGACGGTCGCGGCCGAAGTGTGGATGCGCCCCTGCGTCTCGGTGGCGGGCACCCGCTGCACGCGATGCCCGCCCGACTCGAACTTGAGCTTCGAGTAGGCGCCGTTGCCGACGATGCGCGCGATCACTTCCTTGAAGCCTCCGGCCTCGCCCGCGCTCTCGGAGACGACCTCGACCTGCCAGCGGTTCCTCTCGGCGAAGCGCGTGTACATGCGCAAGAGGTCGCCCGCGAAGAGGGCGCTCTCGTCGCCGCCGGTGCCGGCGCGGATCTCGAGGAAGAGGTTCCTTTCGTCGTTGGGATCGCGCGGCAGGAGCATTTTCTGGATGCTCCCCTCGAGGGCGGCGAGGCGCTCGCGGCCGGCCTTGATCTCTTCCTCGGCGAAGACGCGCATCTGGGCGTCCTTCGCCATTTCCTCGGCGGCGGCGACGTCGCCCTCGGCCTTGCGGAACTCGTTGAAGAGTGCCACCACCGGCTCGATCTCGGCGCGCTCCTGGGAGAGCTTGCGGAAGTTGTCGAGGTCGTCCACGACTCCGGGGTCGGAAAGCCGGGAGTCGATCTCCTTCAGCCGCGAGTCGAGGCTCGCGAGCTTCGACGCGATGGACGCTTTCATGGCTCGGGCGGGGGCCCGCGCTCGTCGAGCTCGGGATAGAGGGTCTCGATGGCGCGCGTGAGGGCTTCGCGCTCGCCGTCGCCGGCACGCGAGAGCGCCTGCGACGGGTGGTGCAGGAATTTATTGGCGAGCCCCCTGGCGAGCGCCTCGAGGACCACGCCCGGATCGTCGCCCCGCACGAGGCGCCCGCGCGCCTTGGCGAGCTCGGCCTCGCGGTATTGCTCGGCACGGCGGCGCAGCTCGACGATCGCCGGCACGGCGGCACGCGAGCCCTGCGCGTCGCGGAATTCCAGCACCCGGCGCTCGACGATCGCCTCGGCCTCGGCGACCGCGGCGCGCCGGCCTTCGGCGCCTTCCTGCACGATGTTGCCCAGGTCGTCGAGGGTGTAGAGGAAGACGTCCCGAAGCGTCGCGACCTCCGCCTCGACGTCGCGCGGCACCGCGAAATCGACGATGAACATGGGGCGCTGGCGGCGCGCCTTCAGCGCGCTCTCGACGAGGCCCTTGCCCAGGATCGGCAGCGTGGAGGCGGTGCCGGTGACGACGATGTCGAACTCCGCGAGGCGCGCGGGAAGCTCGGCCAGGCCGATCGCCTGCGCCCCGAAGCGCGCCGCGAACTCCTCGCCACTCGCAAGCGTGCGGTTGGCGACCACTACGGCCTGCGGGCGCTGCGCCACGAAATAGGTCGCGGCGAGCTCCACCATCTCACCCACGCCGATAAGGCAGACACGCGTGCGCGACAGGTCGCCGAAGAGATTCTGCGCGAGCTTGGTGGCGGCCGCGGCCATGGAAATCGATTGGGCGCCCAGCGCCGTTTCGCTCCTCACCTGCTTGGCCACCGAAAAGGTTTTCTGGAACAGGAGGTCGAGCAGCTGCCCCAGGGTGCCCTGCGCCTGCGCCGAGCGCACCGAGTGCTTCACCTGTCCCAGGATCTGCGGCTCGCCCAGCACCATGGAATCGAGCCCGGCGGCGACGCGGAAGGCATGGCGGATGGCGGCCTCGCCGGCGTGGCTGTAGAGGTGTGCGGCGAGGTCCACGCCCGCCCGGGCGGCCTGCGCCTGGAGCCACGCCCGGGGCGCGGCCTCGCCATCGGCGCGGCAATAGATCTCGGTGCGGTTGCAGGTGGACACCAGCACCGCCTCGGCCACGCCGGGCTGGCGGGCAAGGTCTGCGAGCGCCTCACCGTGTCGGTCCGGGGCGAAGGCGACTTTTTCGCGGACCTCCAGCGGGGCGCTGTGGTGGCTGATTCCGAGGACAAACAGGGACATGGACGGGCTACCGCGGGGACGTTTCGAATTATACGCGCGATCCCGCAGCCTTTCTTTACAAGTAAAACTCAAAAGGCGCATTATGGTGTTGATTTAACGAAATCTTTTTATGGCTGCCCAGCCCTCCCCATTCAGCGCTCTCGGGCGCGCGCTCGTCCAGCAAGGCCGGCTTGTGCAAGCGGACGCGAACGCCATCCAGGTCGACGCGAAGGCGGCCGGGGTTTCCTTCATCCAGCAGCTCGTCACCTCCAGGAAGATCTCGGCCAAGGAAGTGTCGCTTTTCGCGGCGCAGACCTTCGGCTATCCCCTCCTCGACCTGAACGCGGTCGACGTCGAGAACCTGCCCCTCACCCTGATCGACAACAAGATCGTCGCGAACCATCGGGTGATCGCGCTGGGCAAGCGCGGCAACCGCATTTTCGTGGCGATGTCGGATCCGTCCAACGAGCAAGTTCTCCAGGAAGTGAAGTTCGCCACCGGCATGACGATGGAGCCGGTGGTGGTCGAGGACGACAAGCTCTCCGCGATCGTCAAGAAGCTCACCGACTCGTCGGCCAAGACCCTCGAGCAGGCCACCGAGGACGTCGACCTCTCCGGCATGGAGATGACCGACGGCGAGGCCCAGCCCGACGTCGTCACCGAGGATATCGACGACGCCCCGGTCGTGAAGTACGTCCAGAAGATCATGCTCGACGCGATCAACGGCGGCGCCTCCGACATCCACTTCGAGCCCTTCGAGAAGTTCTACCGCATCCGCTATCGCACCGACGGCATCCTCTACGACGTGGCCCAGCCCCCGCTCGCCATCAAGGAGAAGATCGCCTCGCGGATAAAAGTGGTCTCGCGCATGGACATCTCGGAAAAGCGCGTTCCCCAGGACGGGCGCATGAAGCTGGTGCTGTCGAAGACGCGCGCGATCGATTTCCGCGTCTCCACGCTGCCCACGCTCTTCGGCGAGAAGATTTGCATGCGCATCCTCGATCCCTCGAGCGCCACGCTCGGCATCGACGCCCTCGGCTATGATCCCGACCAGAAGGAGCATTTGCTGCACGCCATCGGGCGTCCCTACGGCATGGTGTTGGTGACCGGCCCCACGGGCTCGGGCAAGACCGTGTCGCTCTACACGTGCCTGAACATCCTCAACAAGCCCGGTATCAACATCTCGACGGCCGAGGATCCGGCGGAGATCAACCTGCCCGGCGTGAACCAGGTGAACATCAACGACAAGCAGGGGCTCACCTTCCCGGTGGCCCTGAAGGCGTTCCTGCGCCAGGACCCGGACATCATCATGGTGGGCGAGATCCGCGACCAGGAGACCGGCGAGATCTCGATCAAGGCGGCGCAGACCGGGCACATGGTGCTCTCGACGCTGCACACCAACGACGCGCCGGCCACGCTCACGCGCCTGATGAACATGGGCATCGCGCCGTTCAACATCGCCTCCTCGGTGATCCTCATCACGGCCCAGCGCCTGGCGCGCAAGCTTTGCGCCTGCAAGAAGCCCGAGGACATCCCGGAGGAAGCGCTGAAAAGGGCTGGTTTCAAGGACGAGGATCTCGACGGCGGATGGCAGCCGTTCGGTCCCGTGGGCTGCGAGCTGTGCAAGAATACCGGGTACAAGGGGCGCGTCGGCATCTACCAGGTGATGCCGATCAGCGAGGAAATCGAACGCATCGTGATGAAGAACGGCAACGCGATCGACATCGCCGACCAGGCGCAGCGCGAAGGCATCCGCGACCTGCGACAGTCCGGGCTCATCAAGGTGAAGAAGGGACTCACGTCGCTTGAAGAAGTCGAAGCCGTGACCAACGAGTAGGGAGACGAATATGGCGGCCGTTGCGAAAAAGGAAGGTGGAAAGGACGTCAAGCTCTACAACTTCAAGTGGAGCGCGAAGGACAAGACCGGCAAGACCCAGCAGGGGGAGCTGCGCGCCGCGGGCGACCACATCGTGCTCGCGCAGCTGCGCCGCCAGGGGATGCAGAAGATCTCGGTGAAGAAGGTGAGCTCGCGCGGCGGCAAGAAGATCACCGCCAAGGACCTGACCATCTTCACGCGCCAGCTCGCGGTGATGATGAAGGCTGGCGTGCCGCTGCTGCAGGCCTTCGACATCGTCGGGCGCGGCCACTCCAACCCCTCGGTGGGCAAGCTCCTCCTCGACATCAAGACCGACGTCGAGACCGGCTCGTCGCTGGCGCAGGCGTTCCGCAAGTACCCGATGTACTTCGATGCCCTGTTCTGCAACCTGGTGGCGGCCGGCGAGCAGGCCGGTATTCTCGATACCCTCCTCGACCGTCTCGCGACCTACCAGGAGAAGATCCTCGCCATCAAGGGCAAGATCAAGAGCGCGCTGTTCTACCCGATCTCGATCATCGTGGTCGCCATGGTGGTGACCGCGGTCATCATGATTTTCGTGATCCCGGTGTTCAAGGACCTGTTCAAGGGCTTCGGCGCCGAGCTTCCGGGGCCCACGCTCTTCGTGATGAACATCTCGGACTGGATGATCGGCAACTGGTGGTGGCTCTTCCCGGGGATGTTCCTCGGCGGCTGGTTCTTCATGTACTCATTCAAGCGCTCGATCACCATGCAGCGCGCGGTCGACCGCATGATCCTGCGCGTCCCGGTGTTCGGCGACGTCATCCGCAAGGCATGTATTGCACGCTGGTGCCGCACCCTTTCCACCATGTTCGCCGCAGGCGTGCCGCTGGTGGAATCGCTCGATTCGGTGGCGGGCGCATCCGGCAACTACGTCTACTACGAGGCCACCAAGAAAGTGCAGGCGGAAGTCTCGACCGGCACCGGCTTGACGGTGGCCATGACCAACGCGCAGGTTTTCCCGAGCATGGTGCTGCAGATGTGCGCCATCGGCGAGGAGTCGGGCGCGTTGGACGCGATGCTCTCCAAGGTCGCCGACTTCTTCGAGGCCGAGGTCGACGAAGCCGTGGATTCGCTTGCGTCCCTGATGGAGCCGATGATCATGGTGGTCCTGGGGGGCCTCATCGGCGGCATCGTGGTCGCCATGTACCTGCCGATCTTCAAGATGGGCCAGGCGATCTAGGCACGAGCCACGCAAGGGGGCGCGGGGAGCGATCCTCGCGCCCCTTTTCACTCGCAGAAGAAGAAAACATGGAATTGCTCGACGTCCTGCAGAAATCCCCCGGCGCGCTCATGTTCGCGGTGGCTCTGCTCGGCCTGTGCGTGGGGTCGCTGCTGAACGTCGTGATCCATCGCCTGCCGAAAATGATGGAGGCGCAATGGCGCGAGGAATGCGCCTCGCTCGACGGGCGCGAGCCTGCGCCCGCCGAGGCCTACAACCTCTTCACTCCGCGCTCTGCCTGCCCGCAGTGCAAGGCGCCAATCACCGTGCTGCAGAACGTGCCGGTGGTGAGCTGGCTTGCGCTGCGCGGCAAGTGCGCCAACTGCAAGACTCCGATCAGCGCGCGTTACCCGCTGGTCGAAGTCCTGGGCGGCGCGCTGGCCCTGCTCGTGGCGTGGCGCTTCGGCTACTCGGCGGCGCTCGCCTTCGCGCTCGTCTATGTGTGGGTGATGCTGGCGCTCACCTTCATCGATCTCGACACGCAGCTCCTCCCCGACGACCTCACGCTGCCCCTCATGTGGCTGGGGCTCATCGCCAATGCCTTCGGCGTCTTCACCGACCTGCGCTCTGCGGTCCTGGGCGCGGCGGGCGGTTACATGATCCTGTGGAGCGTCTACTGGGCGTTCCGCCTGATCGCCAAGAAGGAGGGCATGGGCTTCGGCGACTTCAAGCTTCTCGCCGCGATCGGCGCGTGGACCGGCTGGCAGGTGCTGCCCCTGGCGCTCGTCATCTCCGCCAGCCTGGGCGCTGTGATCGGTTCGCTCGTCCTGTGGCTATCCAGGAAGGGCACGGACACGCGCATCCCCTTCGGCCCCTACCTCGCGCTGGGCGGGATCGTGGCACTCCTCTGGGGACGCGAGGCGGTCACCGCGTGGGTCGGCCGCTTCCCGGTGTGATCGCGATCGGCCTCACCGGCGGCATCGGCTCGGGAAAGAGCACCGTGGCCAAGCACCTGGAAAGGCTGGGGGCGAGCGTCGTCGACACCGATGAAATCTCGCGCGCGCTCACCGCCGCCGGCGGCGGCGCCATCGAGCGGCTGCGCGCGGAGTTCGGCGCGCGCTTCATCGGCGCCGATGGGTCGCTCGACCGCGCCGCCATGCGCGAGCTCGTGTTCGAGGACCCGCTCGCGCGCTCGCGCCTCGAGTCGATCCTGCACCCGGCGATCCGCGCCGCGACCGACGCTGCGCTCGCGCGCGCTTCAGGCGCCTATGCCCTGGTGGTCGTGCCGCTTCTCTTCGAGACGCGCGGCTACGCCGATCGCGTGGCGCGCGTCCTGGTGGTCGACTGCCCCGAGGCGCTCCAGGTCACGCGCACCGCGGCGCGCTCCGGCCTCGATCCGGCCGGGGTGGGCGCGATCATGCGCGCGCAATGGCCGCGCTGGAGGCGCCTGCAGGCCGCCGACGACACCATCTGGAACGGCGGCGACGAGGCCGCGCTCGGGCCGCAGTGCGCCCGGGTCCATGCGATGTACGCGCGAATCGGGGCGAATCGCGAGTTTGATTTGTCAACCCCGTGACATTGCCCCACAATCCGGCGGAACCTTGTGGCGGGCCGTGATCACCTACGAATATCCCCTCAACGAGCGCGTCAGAACGCTCCTCAGGCTCGAAGACCTCTACGAGCGCGTGCGCCATTTCCTCGGCTCGGAAAGCTCCCACGAGCACCATTCGTGCCTCACCGGCATGTTCGAGATCCTGGAAGTCGCCAGCCGCGCGGACCTGAAGAGCGATCTGCTGCAGGAGCTGGACCGCCAGCGCACCTTCCTCGAGGCGCTGCGCAACAACCCGGCGATCTCGGAGGAGAAGCTGAACGGCGTGCTGAAGGAGATCGACCATGCCTTCTCCACGCTGCACGCGACCTCGGGCAAGACCGGCCAGGCGCTGCGCGAGAACGAGTGGCTGATGGCGATCAAGCAGCGCGTCGGCATCCCCGGCGGCACGAGCGAGTTCGACCTGCCCTCGTACCACCACTGGCTTCACCACCCGGTGGATCGACGCCGCGCCGATCTCGAGGCGTGGTTGAAGCCCCTGGTGCCCGTCTACGACGCCCTTTCCATCGTGCTGCGCGTGCTGCGCGAGAGCGGGCGCACCAACTCCCTCATCGCCTTCCAGGGCGTCTACCAGCAGACGCCGGCGGAGAAGCCCGCGCAGTTGCTGCGCCTGGCGCTCGCCGACGAGCTTCCGTGCGTTCCCGAGATCAGTGCCAACAAGTACGCGCTGAATGTGCGCTTCCTCCTTCCGGAGGGTGTGCAGAAGACCAAGGTGTACGAGCACGACGTTCCCTTCGAGCTCGCCTTCTGCAACCTGTGACCGATTCACCCTTGTCCGGGCGCATCCTCGCGTGCCCGTCGTGCGGGAAAGCGACGGCGTTCACGGCGTCCAACAAGTGGCGCCCCTTCTGCTGCGAGCGCTGCAAGCTCACCGACCTCGGCGCCTGGGCGAGCGAGTCCTATAGCATCCCGGCCAAGCCCGCGGAAGACGAGGCGGGCGGCGCCACGGACGATCCCGAGGCGTAAATCCGCTAACGTCTTTTGCGCCCGAGGCTCCGCTCGGCTAAAATAGGCCGTTTTTCGAAGCGGATCTCGGATGTTCCCGGAAGCGAGGGCGAGCCCGCTGGCGAAACAGCAAACACGTACAAAAAAGGTCTGGCCATGCTTTTGAAACACCTGCGCGCCTTCGTCGCCTTCACCGCGACCCTCCTCCTGTCCACCGCCATCCACGCCGACTACCAGGTCGACATCCTGCCGCCGGTCACGCCGATCTCGCGCGAGATCTACGACCTGCACTTCGGCATCCTCTGGGTTTGCGTGGCGATCTTCATCGTGGTCTTCGGCGCCATGTTCTGGTCGGTTTTCAAGCACCGGCGCAGCATGGGCGCGAAGGCCTCGCAGTTCCACGAGAACACCACCATCGAGGTGATCTGGACCATCGTCCCGTTCGTGATCCTCATCGGCATGGCGTACCCGGCGACCAGGACGGTGCTCGAGATGAAGGACGCCTCGAACGCCGACATCTCGATCAAGGTGACCGGCTACCAGTGGAAGTGGGAGTACGACTACCAGCAGGAGGGCGTGAAGTTCTTCTCCAACCTCGCCACGCCGCGCGACCAGATCGACGAGTACAACGGCAAGAAGGCCGCGCCGCGCAACGAGAACTACCTCCTCGAGGTCGATAACCCCATGGTGGTCCCGGTGGGCAAGAAGGTGCGCCTGCTCATCACCTCCAACGACGTGATCCACGGCTGGTACGTGCCCCAGGTAGGCGTCAACCAGTACGGCATTCCCGGCTTCATCAAGGACGCCTGGTTCACCATCGAGAAGGAAGGCACCTACCGCGGCCAGTGCAGCCAGATCTGCGGCAAGGAGCACGGCTTCATGCCGATCGTGGTGATCGCCAAGCCCCAGGCCGAGTACGACGCCTGGGTGAAGGTCGCGAAATCGAAGATGCCGCCGCCGCCGGCCCCCGCGGAGGCCGCGCCTGCCGCCGCCGCCGCGCCCGCCACCCAGGCGGCCGCCGCCGACCCGAACAAGAAGTGGACCATGGACGAGTTGAAGGCCGCGGGCGAGAAGACCTACGCCGCCAACTGCGCCGCTTGTCACCAGCCAACCGGCAAGGGCATGCCGCCCGCGTTTCCGGCCCTCGACGGCTCCAAGATCGCCACCGGCCCGAAGGCCGCGCACATCGCGATCGTGCTGAAGGGCAAGCCGGGCACCGCGATGGCGTCGTTCGCGCACCTCTCCGACACCGACATCGCCGCGGTCGCCACCTACGAGCGCAACGCCTGGGGCAACAAGGGCGATGCGATCCAGCCGGCCGAAATCGCGGCCGCGCGCAAGTAACGAATTCGAGAAAGCGGAGCACACAGATGAGCACTGCCAGCCACGTTCACGGGACCCCGGGGGCTCACGACCACGACCACGGCCACGACCACGGCCACGGCCACAGCGAGGCCCACGACCACCACGGCCCGCCGCCCGGCATCACGCGTTGGCTGTACACGACGAACCACAAGGACATCGGCACGATGTACCTCTGGTTCGCGTTCGCGATGTTCTTCTTCGGCGGCACGATGGCGATGCTGATCCGCCTCGAGCTCTTCCAGCCGGGGCTGCAGTTCCTCGATCCGCAGTTCTTCAACTCGCTCACCACCGTGCACGGCCTGGTGATGGTGTTCGGCGCGATCATGCCGGCGTTCGTGGGCTTCGCGAACTGGCTGGTGCCGCTGCACGTGGGCGCGGCCGACATGGCGTTCCCGCGCATGAACAACTGGAGCTTCTGGCTCCTCATCCCGGCGGCGCTGCTGCTGGTGATGTCGTTCTTCGTGCCGGGCGGCGCCGCCGCCTCCGGCTGGACGCTCTATCCCCCGCTCATCATCCAGCAGGGCATGTCGATCGACATGACGATCCTCGCGATCCACATCCTGGGCGCCTCGTCGATCATGGGATCGATCAACATCATCACGACCATCCTCAACATGCGCGCGCCGGGCATGACGCTCATGAAGATGCCGCTGTTCGTCTGGACGTGGCTCATCACGGCGTACCTGCTGATCGCGGTGATGCCGGTGCTCGCCGGCGCGGTGACGATGCTCCTCACCGACCGCCACTTCGGCACCAGCTTCTTCAACGCGGCCGGCGGCGGCGATCCGACGATGTTCCTGCACATCTTCTGGTTCTTCGGCCACCCCGAGGTCTACATCATGATCCTGCCGGCGTTCGGGATCGTCTCGCAGATCCTGCCGGCTTTCGACAGGAAGCCGCTCTTCGGCTACGCCTCGATGGTGTACGCGACGGCGTCGATCGCGATCCTGTCCTTCATCGTGTGGGGCCACCACATGTTCACCGTCGGCATGCCGGCCGCGGGCAACCTCTTCTTCATGTACGCGACGATGCTGATCGCGGTGCCCACGGGCGTGAAGGTCTTCAACTGGATCTCGACCATGTGGAAGGGCGAGATGACCTTCGAGACGCCGATGCTCTTCGCGGTCGGCTTCCTGTGCCTGTTCACCATCGGCGGCTTCTCCGGGCTGGTTCTGGCGATCGTCCCGGTGGACATCACGCTGCACAACACCTACTACGTGGTCGCGCACTTCCACTACGTGCTGGTCTCGGGCGCGCTCTTCGCCATCATCGCCGGGGTGTACTTCTGGCTGCCCAAGTGGTCCGGCAAGATGTACAACGAGGGCCTGGGCAAGCTCCACTTCTGGCTGTCGATGATCGGCTTCAACCTCGCGTTCTTCCCGCAGCACTTCCTCGGCCTGGCCGGCATGCCGCGGCGCATTCCCGATTACGCGCTGCAATTCGCGGAGTGGAACATGTGGTCGTCGATCGGAGCCTTCATCTTCGGTTTCTCGCAGCTGGTCTTCCTGTGGAACGTCGTCGCGACGATCAGGAGCGGCAAGCCCGCCGCGCAGAAGCAGTGGGAGGGCGCCGACTCGCTCGAGTGGACGCACCTGCCGACGCCGATGCCCTACCACACGTTCGAGACCGCGCCGATCATCAAATGAGAGTCGAGGCGCCGGGCGCGAGGCACGAGGCGACCCCCAGGCAACGCAAGGGGGCGATCATCTCCGCGATCACGCTCGCGGCGATGGCGCTCGGGATCTACGCCGTCGTCATGCTCAAGTTCTTCGTCTACAAGTGAACGCCGCGCTCCGGGAGGAGAACCGCCGCCTGATGGGCAAGTTGCTCGTCATCACGGTGGGCATGCTCGCCTTCGGCTTCGCGATGGTGCCGATGTACCGCCAGATCTGCGAGGCGATCGGCATCACCCAGACGCGCGTCGTGGCTCCGGTCAACACGCAGGTCGATGCCAGCCGGGAGGTCACCGTGGAGCTCCTCGCGTCGAGCGCGGGGCTGGCGTGGCGCTTCGAGGCCCTCGATCGCCAGGTGAAGCTGCATCCCGGGGAGGTCGCGAACGTGAGGTACCGGGTGGTCAATACGCTCGGGCGCCCGGTCACGGCGCACGCGGTGATGAGCACGGCGCCCATGGAGGCGATGCGCTGGATCGTGAAGCAGGAGTGCTTCTGCTTCTCAGACCAGACGCTCGGCGCGGGCGAGTCGCGCGAGATGACGGTGGTGTTCCGCGTGAGCGCCGACGCGCCGCGCGACCTTTCCACCATCTCGCTTTCGTACACTTTCTTCGAGGCGCCCGCGAAGGGCGCCTAGCGCGTTCGCAATCGTCAGCTGGTCACAAGATAGGGGAGTCACTGTGGAACACACGCAACCTACGGGTTATTACTTCGCGCCGCCCTCGCACTGGCCGGTGGTCGGCTCGATCGCGCTCTTCTTCATGGCGACCGGCGGCGTCCTGCTCATGAACGGCTACGGCATCGGCTGGGTCCCGCTGGGAATCGGCTTCTTCACGCTGGTCTACATGCTCTTCGGTTGGTTCGGCACGGTGATCCGCGAGAGCGAGGGCGGGCTCTTCAACCCGCAGGTCGACAAATCCTTCCGCTGGGCGATGAGCTGGTTCATCTTCTCCGAGGTGATGTTCTTCGCGGCGTTCTTCGGCGCCCTCTGGTATGCGCGCCAGTATTCGGTGCCATGGCTGGGCGACCTGGACAACAAGCTCCTGTGGCCCGATTTCTCCGCGCAATGGCCCACGGCCGGCCCCTATCGCCCGCCGGAATTCCAGTCGATGCACGCGTGGGGAATCCCCGCGATCAACACGATGCTGCTGCTTTCTTCGGGCGTGACGGTGACGTGGGCGCACTGGGCGCTGAAGAAGGGCGACCGCCAGAACCTGATCTTCGGCCTCTCGCTCACCATCATCCTCGGCATCATCTTCCTCACGCTGCAGGCGGTTGAATACGGCCACGCCTATTCGGAGCTGAACCTCAAGCTCACCACCGGGGTATTCGGCTCGACCTTCTTCATGCTCACCGGCTTTCATGGCTTCCACGTGACGCTCGGCGTGACGATGCTGATCGTGATCCTCTTTCGCAGCGTGGCGGGGCACTTCAAGCCCGACCACCACTTCGGCTTCGAGGCGGTGTCGTGGTACTGGCACTTCGTCGACGTGGTCTGGCTGCTGCTCTTCGTGTTCGTCTACTGGCTCTAGCGACACGCAGCGAGAAAAGTGGTGTCAGGTACCCGTGCCTGGCACCACTTTTTTTAGAGCCGGGCTCCGGGAATCCAGCCGAACCAGTAAGAGCCCATCAGGAGCAGGAACACCAGGATCGACAGGGCGATGCGGATGGTGAGCGAGATCACCGCGCGGTTGGTGCTGCCCTTGTCCTTGTAGACGAAGTAGAGCCCCGAAAAGAGGCTCGCGACTACTGCCAGCAGCAGGACGAGAATGACGATTTTCATGGCTACCCAGTGTATCGCGTGAACGACGGCGGGGCCTTGTGATAATCGGCGCATATACGTTCTCCCCGGGACGCTGGCCCACGGTGGGCGCGGTGTTGCTGGTCGCGCTGACGCTCTTCCTCGCCCGTTGGCAGGTGCATCGCGGCGACGAGAAGCAGGCGCGCCAGGCGCTCCTCGAGGCACGCATGGCCCAGGCCCCGGTGACGCTGGCCGGGCCCGTCGACTCGGCCGAGCCGCTCCTCTACCGGCGCGTGCGGGCCGCGGGCGCGTGGTTGCCGGGCGGCCAGGTCTTCATAGACAACCAGATTCTCGAAGGACGCGCCGGGTACCACGTGATGACTCCATTGCAGCTCGCCGGGAAGAGCGACGCGGTCCTCGTCAATCGCGGCTGGATCGCGCGTGGGCCCCAGTACCCAAGCGCGCCGGCGGTCGCGGTGCCGCAGGGCCCGGTGCAGGTGAGCGGCATGGCGACGCTGCCGCCCAGGCGCTTCCTCGAGCTCGGAACCCAGACCGTGCAGGGCGACGTCTGGCAGAACCTTACGCTCGACCGATACCGCGCGGCGACCGGGATCCCGATCCTGCCGGTGTTGCTGCTCGCCGATTCCACCGCCCCGGCGTTGGCCCCCGTGCGCGAAAAGCCCGGCACTGGCGTGGAGAGGCATCGCGAATACGCGCTCACCTGGTTTTCCCTCGCCGTCACGACGCTCGCGCTCTGGGTCGGCCTGAACCTGAAGAGGCGGCGATGAAGATCGGGCCGCGCGCCAAGCTCGTCCTCCTCGCCTCGCTCTTCCTGGCGCCCATCGTCGCGTCGCTCTTCGCGTATTACTTCCTGCGCCTCGAGCCCACCGCCAACTATGGCGAGCTGCTGCTGCCGCCCACCGCCGTCGCCGTGCATCCGCTTGCCCGCGCCGACGGGAGGGCCTTCCGCTTCGCCGAGATGAAGGACCGCTGGATCCTGGTGGCGTCGGATTCCGGGGCGTGCGCCGGTGACTGCGCCGCCAAGGTTCACGCGATACGGCAGGTGCGTCTCGCGCTGGGTCGCAACGCATCGCGCGTGGCGCGCGTCTTCGTGGTGGACGACCTCGCGGCGCCCGACTCCGCGGCGTTCGCGCCGATCGAGGACCTGGTGATCGCGGTCACGCCGCGCGGGCTCATGCTGCCGCCGGGGGCGGCCAACGACCGCGCCCACATCTACCTCGTGGACCCGCGCGGCAACGTGATGATGCGCTGGCCCGCCAAGCCGCAGCTGCGCGGGATGCTGAAGGATCTCGAGCGCCTGTTGAAGGCGTCGCAGATGGGTTGATGGGTTAAAATTGATTGCTCTCATGCTCCAACAAGCCTCCGCCCAGATTCCCGGCATCGGCGTCCAGTTCTGGCGCCTCACCAAGCCGCGCGTAGTCTCCCTCGTGGTGTTCACCGCGGTGATCGGGATGCTGCTCGCCACGCCCTTGCTGCCGCCGCTGGGCCCGCTCTTGGCCGCGACGCTGGGCATCGCGCTGGTGGCCGGCGCCGCCGCCGCCTTCAATTGCCTGGTGGAGCAGAAGATCGACGCGGCGATGGCGCGCACGCGCGGCCGCCCGACGGTGAGCGGCACCATCTCGCAGCTGCAGATCATGCTTTTCTCGGGGGCGGTGGGCGGACTCGGGCTCGCGATCCTGTGGCACGCGGTGAACCCGCTCACCATGTGGCTCACGGCTGCGACCTTCGTCGGCTACGCGGTGATCTACACCGTGATCCTGAAGCCCGCCACACCCCAGAACATCGTGATCGGCGGCGCCTCGGGCGCGATGCCGCCGGTGCTCGGCTGGGCGGCGATGACGGGCGACGTGACGTTCCAGCCGCTGCTCCTCTTCCTCATCATCTTCGCGTGGACGCCGCCGCACTTCTGGGCGCTTGCGCTCTACCGGCGCAAGGAATACGCGAACGCCGGCGTGCCGATGCTTCCCGTGACCCACGGCGAGGAATACACGCGCCTGCACCTCCTGCTCTACACGCTGCTCCTCACCGCCGTCACGTTGCTGCCCTTCGCCACCGGCATGTCGGGCTGGTTCTATCTCGGCGTGGCGCTGGTGCTCGACGCAGCCTTCCTCGGCTACGCCGTCGCGATCTGGCGGCGCTACAGCGACGCCCTCGCCAAGCGCACCTTCGGGTTCTCGATCTTCTACCTCTCGATGCTCTTCGCGGCGTTGATGATCGACCACTACCTGCCGGTCCTGCTGGGGTGAACGCCGCTTTGCGCATCGCCGCCGTGCTGGCGTGCGCCGCATGGGCGCTCGCCGGCTGCGACCGCATCGCGGGCGCGAAAACTCCGTTCAAGGGGATCGACGTCACCGGGGCGCCCATGGGCCGGGAGCTGATGCTCACCGACCACAACGGCACGCCGCGCTCGCTCACCGATTTCCGCGGCAAGGTGGTGGTCGTCACGTTCGGCTACACGCAGTGCCCCGACGTGTGCCCGACCACTCTCGCGGACCTTTCCTCGGCGGTGAAGAAGCTCGGCGCCGACGCTTCGCGCGTGCAGGTCCTCTTCGTCACCATCGATCCGAAGCGCGACAAGCCCGAGCTCCTCAGGCAATACGTGCCGGCCTTCGATCCCGGCTTCCTCGGCCTCTACGGCGACGAGGCGGCCACCAAAAAGGCGACCAGCGAGTTCAAGGTGCACGCGCAGGAGCGCGCGGGCAAGACTGCGCAGACCTACACCATGGACCACACCGCCCAGGCGTTCGCGTTCGACAGGGAGGGACGCTTGCGGCTGGTTTTCGGATACGGCGCGGCGCCGGAAGACCTGGCTTCGGACTTCAGGATCCTGCTCAACTCCTGAAATGAAAAGTGGTGTCAGGTACGACTTTTCGAAAAGGTCCTCGTGCTATTCTCATGATGGCCTCATGCTGCCCTCATGCTGCTCGGCCTTCATGCTGCAGTCATGCTG
>JANLXC010000072.1:0-3517 GCA_031364925.1 Burkholderiales bacterium
AGATGCACGCCGGCCTTCTTCACGCGGCCCGACACCGAGAACGATCTCAGGCCCTTGCGGCCATTGCGCCCGTGCTTCGAGAACCACTCGGGTCCCTGCTCGATGAGATCCCTCACCCAGAGGAGCGTCTCCATGTTGTGCTCGAGCGTGGGACGCCCGAAGAGCCCGACCTGCGCGACGTACGGTGGACGAAGGCGCGGCATGCCGCGGCGGCCCTCGATCGATTCGATCATCGCGGACTCTTCCCCGCAGATGTAGGCGCCCGCACCGCGGCGCAGGTGGATGCGCGGCAGCTTCGCCGGCGGATCGGCTTGCAGCAATGCCACCTCGCGTTCGAGCATGACGCGGCAGGCGTGATATTCGTCGCGAAGGTAAACGAAGATGTCCTCGATGCCCACCGCCCACGCTGCGATCAGCATGCCTTCGAGAAAGCGATGCGGATCGCGCTCGAGGTAGTGGCGGTCCTTGAACGTGCCCGGCTCGCCCTCGTCGATGTTCACCGCCATCAGGCGCGGCCCCGGCTCGGCCCGGACGATGCGCCACTTGCGCCCGGCAGGGAAGCCCGCGCCGCCCAGGCCGCGCAGGCCCGCATCTTCCATGGTCTTGATGACGGCATCCACGTCTCGCTTGCCGGAGACGCATTCGACCCAGGTCTTGTAGCCGCCCTGGCTGCGATAGTCCGCGTAACCGTGCGGGTGGATGGCAGGCGCTTGCGTCTTGCCTTGCGTCACGCACTTCGCGACTTCTTCCGCATGCGCGTGGCCGAACGCATTGTGTCCGACGCAAACGGCCGGCGCCTCGGCGCAGCGCCCGATGCAGGGGGCGGCCAGCACGCGCACGTTGGGACCGACCAGGGCGGGCAAGCGGTCGAGGAGATCCTGCGCGCCGGCCATGCGGCACGAGAGCGTCTCGCACACGCGGATGGTGGTCCGCGGCGGGGCGCTCTCGCCTTCCTTCACCACGTCGAAGTGGTGGTAGAACGTGGCGACCTCGTAGACCTCCGCCATCGCGAGCTTCATCGCCTCGGCGAGCGCGTTCAGGTGCGCCGCCGACAAATGCCCGAAGCGGTCCTGGATGCGGTGCAGGTTCTCGATCAGGTATTCGCCCCCGGTGGGCACGCCCTCGATCAGCCCCAGGACCTCGGCGCGCGCGACGGGATCGACCGCCCGGCCCTTCGGAGTCGAGCGCGGGCGGCGAATCTGGGACAGTGGAATGACGACGGTTTCGGCCATGCGAAAGACCCGTGAATCAACTCATCAGGGTACCGAAAACGGGGCGTACCCGGGCTTGATCCCCGTCAAGCCCTCAGAGCACCGATTTCAGGAGCTTGCCCATCTCGGCGGGATTGCGCGTGACCTTGATCCCGCAGGCCTCCATCACGGCAAGTTTTTCCTGGGCCGTGCCCTTGCCCCCGGAGATGATCGCGCCCGCATGCCCCATGCGTTTTCCTGGGGGGGCGGTGAGCCCGGCGATGAAGCCGACCACGGGCTTCTTCATGTTCTCCTTCACCCAGCGCGCGGCGGTCTCCTCGTCGGTGCCGCCGATCTCGCCGATCATGATCACGGCGTCGGTATCCGGATCGTCGTTGAACATCTTCATGACGTCGATGTGCTTCAGGCCATTCACCGGGTCGCCGCCGATGCCGACCGCGGACGACTGGCCCAGGCCCTGCGCGGTCACCTGGTTCACCGCCTCGTAGGTGAGCGTGCCGGAGCGCGAGACGATCCCGATCCTGCCCTTCCTGTGGATGTGGCCCGGCATGATGCCGATCTTGATCTCCTCCGGCGTGATGGTGCCGGGGCAGTTGGGCCCGAGGAGGATCGTCCTCTTCCCCTTCATGCGCGCGCGCGTCCTCACCATGTCGATCACCGGGATGCCTTCGGTGCTGCAGATCACGAGGTCGAGGTCCGCATCGACCGCCTCGTCGATCGCCGCGGCGGCGAAGGGCGGCGGCACGTAGATCACCGAAACGGTGGCGCCGGTCCTGGCCTTGGCGTCGGCCACCGTGCCGAAGATCGGGATCCCCTCGAAGTCCTCGCCGGCCTTCTTCGGGTTCACGCCCGCGACGAAACAATTCTTTCCGTTGGCGTACTCGCGGCACATGCGCGTGTGGAATTGCCCGGTCTTGCCGGTGATGCCCTGCGTGATGACCTTGGTTTCCTTGTTGATCAGGATCGACATTATTTCTTTCCTTTCGCGGCGGCGACGACTTTCTGCGCCGCGTCGGCCATGTCCGCGCCCGAGATGATCGGCAGGCCCGAGTCGGCGAGGATCTTCTTGCCGAGATCGACGTTGGTGCCCTCGAGGCGAACCACGAGGGGCACGCTCAATCCCACCTGCTTGGCCGCGGTCACCACGCCGGTGGCGATGACATCGCATTTCATGATGCCGCCGAAGATGTTGACCAGGATCGCGCGCAATTTCGGGTTGCGCAGCATGATCTTGAAGGCCTCGGTCACCTTCTCCGCGGTGGCGCCCCCGCCCACGTCGAGGAAGTTGGCGGGCGCGCCGCCGTAGAGCTTGATCACGTCCATGGTCGCCATCGCCAGCCCCGCGCCGTTCACCAGGCAGCCGATGTCGCCGTCGAGCTGGATGTAGTTCAGGTCGAACTTCGAGGCCTCGACCTCGGCGGGATCCTCCTCTTCCAGGTCGCGCATCGCGACGATCTCGGGATGGCGGAAGAGCGCGTTGTCGTCGAAGTTGAGCTTGGCGTCGAGCGCCACGACGCGCTTGTCGCCGGTCACGATCAGCGGGTTCACCTCGAGGAGCGAGCTGTCGGTCTCTTCGAAGCATTTGCAGAGCGACTTGAAGAGGTCACGCGCCGGGCCGACCAGCTCGTCGGGGATGCCGATCTTGCGCGCCACGTCCTCGGCGTCCTTGTCGGCGAGGCCCTTGAATGGGTCGACGGTGACGCGGTGGATCTTCTCGGGGTGCTTGTCGGCGACCTCCTCGATATCCATGCCGCCCTCGCTGGAGGCCATCATCACCACCTTCTGCACCACGCGGTCGACCACCATCGCGACGTAGAGCTCCTTCTTGATGTCGGCGCCCTCCTCGATCAGCAGGCGCTTCACCACGCGCCCCTGCGGCCCGGTCTGGTGCGTGACGAGCGTCATCCCGAGCATCTTCGAGGCGATGTCGCGCACCTCGTCCACGGAGCGCGCGAGCTTCACGCCGCCGCCCTTGCCGCGGCCCCCGGCGTGGATCTGCGCCTTCACGACCCACACCGGCCCACCGAGCTTCTTCGCCGCCTCTACCGCTTCGTCGACGGAGAAAGCCGGAAAGCCGCGCGGGGTCGCCACGCCGTATTTGCGGAAGAGTTCCTTGCCCTGGTATTCGTGGATGTTCATTGCAGGCTCGCGGAAGGGATGCGCGGACGGCATCCCGAACCGGGGATTTTACTGAAAAGTGGTGGGGGGGGGGGACAAAAGAGGGGGGTTGAGGCCCCCCGAAAAGAGGTGAGAGGAAAAACAAATATGTGTGGTGGGCGGGAGGGGGCGCCGGGGGGGGGACGGGG
>JANLXC010000105.1:0-20148 GCA_031364925.1 Burkholderiales bacterium
AGCCCTGCTCGCATCCTGTGGCGGCATGCAGGCCATGACGGCGCCAGACGTGCCCGCCGCGATCGCCGTTCCCGCCGGCCACCAGATGGCCATGCGCCAGGTCGGCGCCGGAGACCTCACCTATGAATGCCGCCTGAAGGCGGGGACGACGGACCACGAGTGGGTGTTCGCGGGTCCGAATGCAGTGCTCTACGACGCGGACCGCAAGGCGGTGGGCAAGTACTACGGCGGGCCCACCTGGGAATCGAGCGACGGCAGCAAGGTCACCGGCAAGCAGCTCGCCGTCTCCCCGGGCGCTAGCGGATCGATCCCGCTGCAATTGGTGCAAGCGAATCCCGCCACCGGCTCGGGTGCGATGAATGGCGTCACGTACATCCAGCGCTTGAACACGCAACGTGGTGTCGCGCCCGCGATGCCGTGCGGCGCCGCGAATGTCGGCACGAAACAGACGGTGAAATACCAGGCCGATTACGTGTTCTACAAAGCGCGCGGCTACTGATCAAGGCACGCTGAGCGAAACGGGGCGGCCTGGGCCGCCCCGTTTCATTTTGCGAAGCTCTTCATGCGGGCGAGCACCTCATCGCGCTTCGACGCGTTGAACTGGAACCAGATGTTGTATGGCGCGGGTTCCCCCGCCACCGTCACCACGAGCCATCGATGCACGAGCCCGAGGACGCTTTCATCCCGGGGCTCGATGGACACCACGTCCGCCACCGGCACCACGACGCCCTTTGGATAGTCCACCAACGCCAGGCGACGCGGCGCGGATTCATGGGCTACGCAGGTGTCGCCCTTGCTCCATTTCCAGTCGGGCTTGAAATCGGGAGGCAGCCGCGAGGCGATTCGCTCGGGGTTGGTGTCGCCGCGCATGAAGAGGCGGTACGACAGCCAGATGCCGAAAATGAGGCCGCTGAAGACGCAGGTGAGAAGCACAAGATCGCTCATGCCCTCACGGTAGTCCTCGAAGCTTTCAGAAAACTGAAGCGCCGCAAAACAAGACGGGGCGGCCAGGGCCGCCCCGTTTCGCTTTTTTGCTCCTCCTGCGTTATTCGTTGTCGAACTCGTGCACCACCGCCCAGAGGGTCGCGAAGGTGTGTTGCGGGTAGTCGGCGTGCAGCTCTTCGTAGTCCTCGGCGCGCATCGGCTCGCGCTCCTTACCCTTGCGGATCTCGAACCAGCGATTCTGGATCTTTTCGCGAAGCGCGTGCGGCGGCATTGCGGGACGGCGCAGGAGCGAATTGGTGCCCGCGAAGAGTCGGCGCTTCAGCGTGACGTCGGCCGACGATATGCGGAAAAGCTTGGTCAGCATATTCGACGTGGCGCCGTTGCGGATGAAGAACTCGAGCTGGCGCGAGCGCTTGTTGAGGTAGTCGACCTGGCGTAGCCCGTGCTCGAGCGATCCCGCGTCGATGGCGATGGCCACGCGCGGCTCGGTCATCTCGGAGAGCTTCACGAGCTCCGCGGAGCTCATCGCGGCGAGCTCCTCCACCTGCTTCTCGGTGAAGCCTTCGGGCGGCGGGGCTTTCTGCTCCGCGCCGTGTTGCAGCTCGCGAATGAGCTGCGCCAGCACCAATAGCCTCAACTGCTGGTCGCGAATGACGATCATCGGACCCCCCTTGCGCCGCGATTCTGGATTGTTTGTTCGAATGACCTGCGACGCCAAATTGCTCCGGCGAGGCGGGGAAGTCAACGGGGAATATCCCCATTTTTTTGCTTCACGGCCGGCGCATCGGGCACTGAATTTGCAGAGTGCACAACCGGGGTCGTAGCGGGGTCTGACCCCGGTCTGTCCCCGCTCTGTCCCTAGTCTTCCTCCCGCTCCAGTTTGAATTGGGAGGCAAGGTGCTGCTGGGTTTGTGGCGGCACCGGAGCGTAGTGGCTGAATTCCATGGTGTATGCGCCCTGGCCGCCGGTCACCGAGCGCAGCCGTGACTGGTACTCCGACACCTCGGACAAAGGCACCATCCCCTTGATCGACATCAAGTCGCCGCCGGTGGACTCGGTGCCGGTCACCTGGCCGCGCTTCCCGGAGAGGTCAGAGGCGAGGTCGCCGACGAAGCGGTCGGGCGCGGTGATCTCGATGTTGACGATCGGCTCGAGCATGATCGGCGAGGCCTTGAGGATGGCGTCGATCACCGCCTTCCTCCCCGCGGTCACGAAGGCGATCTCCTTCGAATCCACGTCGTGGCTCTTGCCGTCGTAGACGATGACCTTCACGTCTTCCACCGGATAGCCCGAGATCACGCCGTGGTCGAGCGCTTGGCGGACTCCCTTCTCCACCGCCGGAATGAACACCGTGGGAATCACGCCGCCTTTCACCTCGCTCGCGAACTGGAACCCCATGCCCCGCGCCAAGGGCTCGATCTTGAGGAACACTTCGCCGAATTGTCCCGCACCGCCGGTCTGCTTCTTGTGGCGGCAATGGCCCTCGGACCTGCGCGTCACCGTCTCGCGATAGGGAATCTTCGGCGGCTTGGTGGCGACGTCGAGCTTGTACTGTTGCTGCAGCTTCTCGAGCTTGGTGCGCATGTGGAGATCGCCCAGCCCACGCATCACCGTCTCGTGCGTGGTGGGATAGCGCTCGATCCAAAGGCACGGATCCTCGACCTCCAGCTTGTGCAGCACCTCGAAGAGACGCTGCTCGTCGCCCTTCTTCTTCGGCTCCACCGCGAGCGAATGCATGGGCGTCGGAAAATCGAGCGAGCGGAGGCGAATGTTGTCCTCGTCGTGCGAATCGTGGAGCACGCTGTTGAACTCGATCTCCTCGACCTTGGCGATCGCGCCGATGTCGCCGGGCACGAGCGAATCCACCTCGAGGTACTCCTTGCCCTGCAATTGATAGACGTGGCTCGCCTTGAAGGGCTTCTTGCCCTCGCCCACGTAGAGCTGAGTTTCCTTGGTGACGGTCCCCTGATGCACGCGGAACACCGCCACCTTGCCGACATACGGATCCATGATCACCTTGAAGACATGCGCGAGCACGTGCTTTTTCGGATCGGGATCGGCGTGAAACTCCTCGCCCTCGGTCGTAGCGGATTTCACGAAGGGCGGCGGATTGCTTTCGGTCGCGTTGGGTGCGAGCCTGGCGAGGATCTCGAGGAATTCAGGAATTCCGGCGCCGGTTCGCACAGAAGCGAAACACACCGGGATCAAGTGCCCTTCACGCAACGCCTTCTCGAAAGGCGCATGCAACTGCTCGGGAGAAAGCTCTTCGCCCTGCTCGAGGTAGATCTCCATCAGCTTCTCGTCCACCTCCACCACCTGGTCGATGAGAGCGGAGTGCGCCGCCTTCACCGACGAGAAATCGGAATCGCCATCGGGATTGAAGAAGCAGTCGACGACATCCTTGCGCCCATGCGCGGGCAGGTTGATCGGAAGGCACTCCTTGCCGAACACTTCCTGGATACGCGCGAGGAGCGCCTCGAGATCGACGTTCTCCGCGTCGATCTTGTTGATGAGGATCATGCGGTCGAGGTTGCGCTTGCCCGCGGCCCGCATCATGCGCGTGGTGTTGAGCTCGATTCCGTTCTGCGCGTTGATGACGATGACGGCGAGATCCACGCCGGCGAGCGCGGCGATCGATTGCCCGGCGAAGTCCGGCATGCCGGGGGTGTCGATCAGGTGGACGTGGATGCCTTTGTAGGGGAAGTTGACGACGGCGGAGCTGAGGGAGTGGCCGTAGGTCTTTTCGAGGGGGTCGAAGTCGGCGACTGTGCTGCCGCGCTCGGTGCTGCCCATCGCACCGATCACTCCGGTTTTCCACAGCAGGGATTCGGCCAGCGTCGTCTTTCCCGCCCCGCCGTGGCCCACCAGAGCCACGGTATGGATGTTCTCGGTAGTGTATTTCGCCATGGCGAAGACTCCTCTCTGCTGCTCTGCAGCAAGACCGATGCGAGGGGGATTACCCCTAGGGTACTAGCCTCGCAAAGCGGAGCGCAACTACGCCGAAATCTGGAGCTGGACGGTGGCGATTTCGCCCGCGAGCGCCTGCGCGATCCATTGATACGCGCGAATCGCCGAGCGAGCGTTCTCGACCGCCTCGACCTCTGTCGCGCCGCGCGTGAAGCATCCGGGCAGGTCCACGACCTGCGCGAAATAGCATCCGCACGCGCGGTAGAGGGCGATGCGGTAGCGAGCGGAGGGGGCCGAATCCTGCATGCCGCAAACATAGTCCCGGATCGCGCGCGACACCGGCGAAAACCCCTCGCACCCATTCGCGATTCTCGGATGTCCGCGGCGACCGGCTTGCCTACGATGGCCTCACCGGTCGGGGCGCGAAGCCAAACCTTCCGGATCCAAAGGCACCAGCTTCAGTGGAGGACCCGTGAAAGAACTGAATCTCGAGGAAGTGTTGCGCATCGCCGGGGGCGTTCCCGTCTCCGCGGCGCTTGATGAAATCACCTACCGTGCGTCGCAGGAGCCGGTGAGCGAGCCCGTCGACTACGCACGCCTCCCCGGATCAGGACTGCGCGAGTCCGAGCCCAGCTGATCCGCGAAGGCGCGGCCCGCGTTCCGGCCGCCCTGCCACACACGCAAGGAGACATTGATGAAGGAAGTGGAAAAAAAGGATGTGCCTGAAGTATCGGGCGGGCGGACGATTCCGGAAGAGGGGTGGCTGCCGATCATGCCCTACCCGCTCCCCGGGTTCCCGCAAGCCCCCGGATCGCCGCTGGATCCGCCCGATCCGCTCGGCGACGCAGTGCGCAAGAACCAAGTTCAATCCTGAAAGCGAAGGAAAGAGAAATGGAAGACAACAAACAGAATCCCGGCCAGGACCTCTCGCCGGAGCAGGTTGCGAGCATCTCGGGCGGTGAGGGATTGTCGTGTCCCGCGCCCTCGGTAGTGCTCGGACCCGTCACGCTGCCGCTACCGATCGGCGGCACCCTCGTCCAGATCTACGAGGGGTTCGTGGACGTCACCTCGCACGTCATCGAGCGCCTCGCCAACACGGCAAAGTAGACGCCCGATGGGGAAGGGGGGCTTGGCCCCCCGCCGAGGAGAAATCACAGTGGCCACGAGCGGCGCAGGAAGTTGGGTTCCGAAATCCTCCCTTATTCGTGGCGCCGTGAAGCCATGGCACGTCTTGTTCCTGTTGGGTGTCTCCTGGGCCGTCAGCGGCGTTGGCGCCCACAAGATCGCGGAACACGTCGCGATCGAGAATCGGATGGCGATCCGCGACATGGCGATCAGCGCAATCGGTGCCCTGATCATCCTCGCCTTCACGGTCATCGTCCCCGAATTCCGGCGCTCTCTGGCGGTGCTGTTCTCGCGCCCCAGTACGCGCCCAACCGCCGCGGACCTCTCGCTCGCTTGCGCGGTGACGCTGTGCTGGGGATACGGGCTCTACCGCGTGGGGACCTTTCTATTCCTGCTGGTTTTTCCGCAGGCGTACCAGGCGCTTGGGTTCGTCGAGTCCGTCGGCCCCGTGCAATTGCAGTTCCTCGTGTTCTGGGCCGGCGCGGTGCTGGTTGCGCCCTTCGCTGAAGAGCTGATCTTTCGAGGCTACCTCCTCAATCTCTGGGCCGCTCGCTGGGGACTCTGGCCGGCAGTGATCGTTTCATCGCTTGTTTTTGGACTGCTCCACTGGACGCAGGCCGTCTTCGCCGCGCCAATCGGCTTCGTCCTGGCCCTCGTCTACTTGAGATACGACTCTCTCTGGCCCGGAATTTTTCTTCACGCCGTCTACAACTTCCTGGCGACTCCCTGGATTCTCGGCGGTTATTTCTACGTCAAGCATCAAGCCAGCATTGGTCACGTCTCGCATTGGATGGCGGAGATCGTAGTGGCCCTTTTGTTGGTACCCATCTTCCTTGTCTTCTGGCGCCGCTTCAAGCCCGTCACCTCCTGAGATGGCAGAAGACCGGCCTCTGTTCCGCCGAGAGTCGGAGAATGCGCGTTCGACCGCCTGGCTCGGCCGCGTGGTCCTGATCCGCCCGGTCTCCTTCACCTTCATCACGGTTTGCGCGCTGGCCTTCTCGTTGGCACTCGTCGTGTTCTTCGTCTGCGGCGAGTACACGCGCAAGGCGCGCGTGAATGGCGTGCTCGCGCCCATCGAGGGCGTGTCGAAGATCCTCGCGCAGCAGTCCGGCATCGTCGAAGCCGTTCACATGCGCGAAGGCGACCGGGTAGCGAAGGACGCCGTGCTTGCGATCGTGGGCGATGGCCGCGTGGGACGTGCGCGCGAGGATGTCGGGGCCGCGCTGGCATCGCGTGCCGCGCAACGCCAGCACGCCTTGGCGACGCAGCGTGAGTTCGCGGTGACCGCCATGCAGGCGGAGCAAGCCGCGTTGGCGAAGCGGCGATCGGGCTACGAGCGCGAGCTCGAGCAAGTCGACACGGAGATGGCCTCGCAGGCGAAACGGATCGCGATCGCCGCGAGTGGCGTGGACCGCGCGAACCGGCTCGAGGGCATTGGTTTCGTTTCACCAGCCGCTCTCGATCGTGAACGCGATAACGCCCTGGACCACGAATCGCGCCTCGGGCAGCTGCGCCGCGCGCGGCTCACCCTGGCGAGAGAGCTGGGGACGCTGGAATTCGACATGGAAACCGCGCGCTCGCGCGCGCGCGCGCAGCTCGCCGGCATCGACCAGCAACGCGCGTCGCTCGACCAGGAGCGCATCGAGCGCGACCTGCAGTACCACGCGGCGATCGTCGCCCCGTCATCGGGGGTCGTCGCCACCGTCCTCATCCAGCCCGGGCAGATGGTGACGCCGGGGACGCCGCTCGCCACCATCATCCCCGCCAACGCGACCCTCGAAGGACATCTTTATTCACCGTCGCGCTCGATCGGCTTCGTGCACGCAGGCCAGGAAGTCCTGGTGCGCTATCTCGCCTACCCGCACCAGAAGTTCGGCATGTACCGCGCGATCGTCTCGTCCGTGTCGCGCAATCCGATGGCGCCCGGTGAGCTCGGCTTTACGCCGCCTGACGGCAGCCGCGAGTCCGTGTATCGCATCAAGGTGGCGCTCGAAGGGCAATCGATCCGCGCCTACGGGCAGCTCGAGCCGCTGCAGCCGGGCATGCAGGTCGAGGCGGACATCCTCCTCGACAGGAGACGCCTCATCGAGTGGATCTTCGAGCCGCTGCTGAGCCTCGCCGGAAGGACGTGATGGAGCTCGTGGGCGGTCTCCAGTTCGGCTCCGCGAAGCGCCTGCCGGTGTTCCTCCAGACCGAGGCCGCGGAGTGCGGCCTCGCGAGCCTTGGCATGATCGCGTGCTTTCACGGGCACCGCACCGATCTCGCGGGGTTGCGGCTGCGTTTCACGGTGTCGCTCAAAGGCGCGACCCTCGCGTACCTGATGCAAATCGCGGGACGCCTGCACCTCGCGCCGCGACCGCTGCGCCTGGACCTGGAGGAGCTTCCCCAGCTTCGCGCGCCCTGCATCCTTCACTGGGACCAGAATCACTTCGTGGTCCTGCGCTCGGCCGACGCGCGCGGCGCGGTGATCCACGATCCGGCCTTCGGCATTCGCCGCATGCCGCTCGCGGAAGTCTCCAGGCACTTCACCGGCATCGCGCTCGAGCTTACGCCCACCGGGCAATTCCATCCGGCGGACGATCGGCGCCCGGTCCACCTGCGCAATCTCCTCGGACCCGTGGTCGGCCTCAAGCGCTCGCTCGCGCAGGTCTTCATCCTGGCGCTCGCGTTGCAGGCCATCGCCGTCGTGAGCCCCTTCTACATGCAGTGGGCGATCGACGGCGCCGTGGTGTCCGCCGACCGCGACCTCCTCACGGTGCTGGGGCTGGGATTCCTCATGCTGGCGGTGATCCAGGTCGCGCTCACGCTGATGCGCTCGTGGGTCGTTCTCTACCTCAGCACCACGCTCAACCTGCAGTGGCTCGCCAACGTCTTCTCGCACCTCCTGAAGCTCCCCGTGAGCTGGTTCGAGAAGCGCCACCTCGGCGACGTGGTGTCGCGCTTCGGCGCGGTGAACAACATCCAGCGCACGCTCACCTCGAGCTTTGTCGAGGCGCTGATCGACGGCGTGATGGCGATCGCAACCTTCGCGATGATGATGGTGTACAGCACGACCCTCACCGCGGTCGCGGCCTGCGCGGTGGCGGTCTACGGCGCGCTGCGCTGGACGTTCTACGATCCGCTGCGCCGCGCGACCGAGGAGCACATCGTCCACACCGCGAAACAGCAGAGCCATTTCCTCGAGACGGTGCGCGGCGTGCAATCGATCAAGCTCTTCGGCCGCCAGGAGCAGCGGCGCTCGCGATGGCTGAACCTCGTCGTGGACGCGGTGAATACCGACCTCGCCACGCAGAAGCTCGGGCTGGGCTTCCGAACGGTCAGCGGGCTCGTGTTCGGGGTCGAGCGCGTGGCGATCGTGTGGCTCGGCGCCACCCTCATCCTCGACAGCGCGTTCTCCGTGGGAATGCTCTTCGCATTCATGGCGTACAAGGACCAGTTTTCGGCGCGAGTAGCAGGGCTGATCGACAAGATGATCGACCTGCGCATGCTGAACCTGCAGGGCGAGCGCCTCGCGGACATCGTCCTCACGGCGCCGGAGGAGGAGTCGTCGTCCTTGCCGGTCGACGCCCTCGACGCGTCCCTGGAAGTGCGCGCCATTTCGTTTCGCTACTCGGACATGGAGCCGTTCGTGCTCCTCAACTGCGCGTTCGCCGTCTCGCCTGGCGAGTCCGTGGCGATCGTGGGGCCGTCGGGCGGCGGGAAGACCACGCTGTTGAAACTCATGCTTGGCCTTCTCGCCCCCACCGACGGCAAGATCCTCGCCGCCGGCATCGACATCCAGAAGCTCGGCATCGACCGCTACCGAAAGCTCGTCGGCACGGTGATGCAGGACGACCAGCTCTTCGCGGGCTCCATCGCCGACAACGTGAGCTTCTTCGATCCGTCGCCCGACCAGGCGGCCGTGGAGCATTTCGCGCGGCTGGCCTCCGTGCACGACGACATCGTGGCGATGCCGATGGCGTACAACACGTTGATCGGCGACATGGGCGCGGCGCTCTCCGGCGGCCAGAAGCAGCGCATCCTGCTCGCCCGCGCGCTCTACAAGCGCCCGCGCATCCTCTTCCTCGATGAGGCCACCAGCGCCCTCGACGTGCAGAAGGAACGAGCGGTGAACGACGCCATCCGCTCGCTCAATCTCACGCGCATCATCATCGCGCACCGGCCCGAGACGATAGCCTCGGCGGAGCGCGTGATCGTGCTGAACGGTGGCAAGGTGACGCAGGACCTGAAGAGGGTCGCTTAGAATGCCCGGGTGAGTCCCGCCCTGATGCTCGCCGTGGTGTTTGCGTATTTCGCGCTGCTCATGGCGGTCGCATGGCGCACCTCGCGCGGCGCGAACAGCGAGTCGTTCTTCATCGGCAACCGCTCGAGCCGCTGGTACCTGGTCGCGTTCGGCATGATCGGGACTTCGCTCTCCGGCGTGACCTTCGTGAGCGTGCCGGGCGCGGTGGGCCGCGAGAGCTTCGCCTATTTCCAGCTCGTGCTCGGCCTCTTCGCCGGCTACCTCGCGATCGCGTACGTGCTGCTGCCGATCTACTACCGCAACCACGCCACCTCGATCTACGACTTCCTCGAGGAGCGCCTCGGCCCCACGTCGCACCGCACCGGCGCGGCGCTCTTCATCCTCTCGCGCACGCTCGGCGCCACGGCGCGCCTCTACCTCGTCGTCAACATCCTGCAGGTGGCGATCCTCGACGGGATCGGCGTGCCGTTCTGGCTCACGGCCGCGGTGTTCGTAGCGATGATCGTCGCGTACACCTACCAGGGCGGCGTGAAGACCATCGTCTGGACCGACACGCTGCAGACCACGTGCATGCTGGCGGGCTTGGTCATCATTTCGTTGAGTCTCCTCTCGAGCCTCGGCATGGGTTTCGGGGAAAGCGTCGCTCGCCTTAACGAGGGCGGGCTCTCCAGGATTTTCTTCTCCGATACGGACTCGACGCTGTTCTTCCCCAAGCAGTTCGTGGCGGGCGTCTTCATCGCGATCGCCATGACCGGCCTCGACCAGGAAATGATGCAGAAGAACATCTCGGTGCGCACGCTCGGGGACTCGCAGAAGAACGTGGTGACGCTGGCCGTCATCATGCTCGGGGTCGTGCTGCTCTTTCTCTACCTCGGCGGGCTGCTTTACCTTTATGCGCCGACGGTCGGGCTGGAAGCGAGCGGCGACCGCATCCTGCCGGCCGTGGTGCTCGGGCACCTGCCCGTGGCGATCCAGCTGGTCTTCCTGATCGCCATCATCTCGGCTCTCTTCCCGAGCGCGGACGGCGCCATCACCGCGCTCACCTCGATCTTCTGCATCGACCTCCTCGGGCTCATGCGCCGCCCCGAGGTCACCGAAGCGCGGCGCAATGTCATCCGCCATCGCGTCCACCTCTCCTTCGCAGTGGTGTTCCTGCTGCTCCTCCTCGTCTTCAAGCACGTGGCCAGCCCGAGCATGATCGGCCTCATTCTCACCGTCGCGGCCTACACCTATGGGCCATTGCTGGGCCTGTTCGCCTTCGCCATCTTCACGAGCCGCGACGTTCGCGATGCGTGGGTGCCCGCCGTGGCGCTGGCCGCCCCCGCCGCGTGCCTCTGGATCGATCGCCACCAGGACCTTCTATTCGGCACTTACAGGATGGGCTTGGAGATACTCGTGCTGAATGGCATCCTCACGTTCGCGGGGTTGTGGCTGGTTTCCCGCCCGAAACGCCCGACGACGCCATGAGCACCCTCGAAACCGAAACGCCCCACCCCGATCACCCGAAGCTCGACGAGTACGAGACGCGCAATCTCGTCGGCGCGCTGATCGACGACCAGGGGCGGGCCGCGGAGGCGGTGCGCCGCGTCGCCGATTCGATCGCCGCGGCGGTCAATGCCGCGGTGCCGCGCCTGGAAGCCGGCGGGCGGCTCATCTACGTGGGTGCCGGGACTTCGGGGCGGCTCGGGCTTCTCGACAGCGTGGAGCTCTATCCCACCTTCTCGTGGCCGCCGGAGCGCGCCGTGGCCCTGATGGCGGGCGGTCGCGATGCGGTCTATCGCGCCATCGAGGGCGCGGAGGACGACCAGGAGCGCGGCGCGCAGGATTTGCGCGGGGTGTCTCCCACCGCCAATGACGTGGTGCTTGCGCTGGCCGCTTCCGGAACGACACCCTACGTGATGGGCGCGCTTGCCGCGGCGCGCTTCCTGGGCGCGCTCACCATCGGCATCGCCAACAACGCCGGCGCTCCTGTCGCGCGCGAGGCCGAGATCGGCATCGTCCTCGAGACCGGCCACGAGCTCATCTCCGGGAGCACACGCCTGAAGGCCGGCACCGCGCAGAAGATCGCCCTCAATACGTTCTCGTCGGCGGTGATGGTGCGCATGAACAAGGTGTACGGCAACCTGATGGTGGACCTGAAACCCACCAACGCGAAGCTCATCGAGCGCGCCATACGCCTTACGGTGCTCGCGACCGGCGCGCACGAGGACAAGGCGCGCGCCACCCTCGGCGAGTGCGGTTTCCACGTGAAAGTGGCCATCGTCGCCATCGCAGGCAACCTCACGCCGGGGCAGGCGCGCGAGCGCCTCGCGGCCGTGCACGGCAGTGTGCGCGCGGCGCTCGCCGGGTGAGCTCGGAGCCTTCGGCACGCCTGGTCTCCCTCGACGCGTTTCGCGGCTTCGCGATCGCGAGCATGGTCCTCGTCAACAATCCCGGCGACTGGGGCCACATCTACGCGCCGCTCGGGCACGCCGAGTGGAACGGCTGGACCTTCACCGACCTCGTGTTCCCGTTTTTCCTTTTCGCCGCCGGCATGTCGATGGCGATCTCGATCGCGCGCCGCTCGCGTGCAGGTGACGATCCGCGCTCGCTCATGCTGTCGATCCCGAAGCGCGCCGCCGTGATCTTCGTCGTGGGTCTCGCGCTGAATCTCTTTCCCGGCTTCGATTTTTCCACGGTGCGAATCCCGGGCGTTCTGCAGAGGATCGCGCTCTGCATCGTGATCGCCGCCCCCTTCGCGATCTACGCGCGCACCCCGACCGTCGTTGCGGGAATCGTGGTCCTTCTCGCCATCTATTCACTCCTCATGCTGTTCGTGCCGGTGCCGGGGCCCGATGGCGTAGCCGCGGCGGGCGCGCTCGAGCCGGGTCGCGACCTCGGTGCGTGGCTCGATCGCAAGGTTCTGTCCGGGCACTTGTGGGCGAAGTCGCGCACCTGGGATCCCGAGGGACTTCTGAGCACGGTGCCGGCGGCGTGCAGCGTGCTCTTCGGGGTGATCGCCGGGCGGTGGCTTCTCCGCGCCTCGACCGATCTCATCACCTCGTGCACGCTCCTCGCCGCGGGCATCGGCGCGCTCGGCGTGGGCCTCGTGCTGGATGGCCTTCTCATGCCGATCAACAAGAACCTGTGGACCCCGGCGTACTGCGTTTTCATGACGGGCTGGTCGCTGGTCTTCTTCGCCCCCTTCCACGCGCTGATGGATGCGCGCACGGTTGGGCGCCGCGCACTCGCACCATTCACCATCTACGGGATGAACGCACTCTTCATCTTCGCGCTCTCGGGCTTCGTCGCGCGGCTCCTTGCCATGGGCGGCACGAAAGCGCGTCTCTACGCGCCGCTGCAGGCGCTGCCGATCTCGTCCGAGAACGCCTCGCTCGCTTTCGCGATCGCCTTCGATCTTTTGATGTTCGCCGTGGCGTGGGCGATGTGGAAGAAGAAGTGGTTCGTGAAAGCTTGAAGCTGCGAATCCTCGCCACCGCGGCTCTCGCGATCCTGCTCGGCGGTTGCGCCGGCCCGCGCACGCAGACCGAAGCGGTGCCGCCGCCCGCGCCTCGCGAGTTCCGCGCGGCGTGGGTCGCCTCGGTCGCCAACATCGACTGGCCGAGCCGCGCGGGCCTGCCTGCCGCCGCGCAACAGGAGGAGATCGTGCGCATCGTCGAGCGCGCGCAGGCGATCGGCCTGAACGCGCTCATCGTCCAGGTGCGCCCCGCCGCCGACGCGCTCTATGCGAGCCCGCTCGAGCCGTGGTCCGAGTACCTCACCGGCAGGCAGGGCGTGGCCCCGGAGCCGTGGTACGACCCGCTCGCGTTCTGGATCGCCGAAGCCCATCGCCGCGGCATCGAGCTGCACGCCTGGTTCAACCCATATCGAGCGCGCCATCCCACTGCGCGCTCGCCGCTCGCCGCGAGCCACATCGCGAACACCGCGCCGGAGCTGGTGAAATCCTATGGCGATTACCTGTGGCTCGACCCGGCCGAGCACGAGGCCGCGAAGCGCACGCTCGACGTGATCGTGGACGTCGTGCGCCGCTACGATGTGGACGGCATCCACATCGACGACTACTTCTATCCCTATCCCATCAATGCGGCGGACGGCGTCACGGAGATCGACTTCCCCGACGATTCCTCGTGGGCGCAGTACCGGCTCTCGGGCGGCAACCTGGCGCGCGCGGACTGGCGGCGCGCCAACGTCGACGCGCTGGTGAAGCGCGTTCATACGGCGGTGCATCGCGAGAAGCCCTCGGTGCGCTTCGGAGTAAGCCCTTTCGGAGTGGGCCGCCCGGACCTGCGCCCGGCCGGAGTCACCGGCTTCAGCCAATACGACAAGCTCTACGCCAACGTCGAGCTGTGGCTCGCACGCGGATGGCTCGACTATCTCGCTCCGCAGCTCTACTGGGCGATCGATTCGCCCGGGCAGCCCTTTGGCGCGCTCCTCGATTACTGGACCGCCGCGAACACCGCTGGGCGACACGTGTGGCCCGGCTATTTCACCAGCCGCATCGACGCCACGGAGAAATCGTGGAGCGCGCAGGAGATCGTGGGCCAGGTCATCGTCACCCGCGAACGCGGTGTCGAGGGGCACATCCACTTCAGCATGGCGGCACTCCTCGAGAATCGCAAGGGTGTGGCCGACGAGCTCAAGGCCGCGTACCAGGTTCCCGCGCTGGTGCCCGAGTCTCCATGGCTCCTCGATCGACCGCCCGCGATTCCGACTGTGCGCGCGCGCACGGCGCCGAACGACCCGGATGCGATCATGCTCGAGATCGAGCCCGCGAGGACGTGGCTGCTGGCGGTCTGGACGCGTCACGGCGCGGCGTGGAGATTCCAGGTGGTGCCGGGTGCTCGGCACTCGGAGCGGATCGACGCGCGCTTCGATGGAGTGCCGATCGATGCGCTCGTCGTTTCGGCGGTGAACCGCGTGGGACAGGAAAGCCCGCGCATCGTGGTCCGGCTGCCCGATGGAAAGGACGCGAGGTGAAAGAGTGAGCAAGCCCGACGCGCCGGCCCTCGGCCTTGGCATAGATGCGGGAGGCTCGCAGACGCGCTGGGCGCTCGCCGACGCGCGTGGCGCCATAGCCGCGGAAGGCGCGGTGCGCGGCATGAGCGCGCTGCAGGTGGGCAGCGGCAACCACGTGCGGGAGGCGATGGCCGAACTCGCCGCGGCTGTGCTCGCGCACGCAACGCCCTCGTCCATCCACGCGGGCGTGACCGGCTTCGGCGACAACATCGAAACGCTGCGCGCCCTCATCGCCGCGCCCTTCGCGCTCAGCAAGACCGCGATCACGCTCTCGAGCGACATGGAGATCGCCTACTTCGACCTCTTCGGGCCCGGCGAGGGATACATGGTGTACGCGGGCACGGGGTCGGTCGCCGCTTTCGTCGATGGGAAGGGCGTGCTGCATCGTGCCGGTGGGCGCGGAGTCGTGGTCGACGACGGCGGCAGCGGATTCTGGATCGCGCGCGAAGCGATGCGTCACGTCTGGCGCATCGAGGACGAGGCGCCGGGAAGCTGGCGCGACTCGCCGCTCGCGGTCGCGCTCTTCGATGCGGTGGGCGGGTCCGACTGGGCGCACTCCCGCGAGTACATTTACGGCGGCGATCGCGGCGCGGTGGGCAGGCTTTCCCTCGCGGTGGCGAGTGCGGCCTCGGCGAGGGATCCGGCAGCCCGGGAGATTCTCGCGGCGGCAGGCAGGGAGCTCGCCCGCCTCGCCACAGCGATGACCCGGCGCTACGGGCCGCGCCCGGTGGCCCTCGCCGGCCGCGCGGCATCGATCCACCCGCTCATCTTCGAGAACATGCGCGCGGCGCTTCCCCGGGAGACGCCGCTCGAAATTCGCGCGGCCCGCGGCCACCACGCGGCGGCGCGGCTCGCGCTCCGGAGGACGGTCGCGTGACCTCGTCGTGGATGCTCGTCGCAGGGTTCTTCTTCGCGGCCATGGGAGTCTTCGTGAAATTCGGGGCCGAGCAGTTCGACGCGGCCGAGATGGCGTTCTACCGGTCGTTCGTGGGCCTGTTCTTCATCGTCGGTCTGGTGATCGCCAAGCGCGGCACGGTGAAGACCTCGTACATGGGTTTTCACGTGATCCGCAGCGTGGTGGGCTCGATCTCGCTCATCGGCTACTTCTACGCGATGGCGCAGCTGCCGCTCGCCACGGCGCAGACGCTCAACTACACGTCCCCCATATTCCTCGCGATCGCGACGGTGGTCGTGCTCGGCGAGAAGTTCTCCTATTGGCTCCTCGCGGCGATCGTTCTGGGATTCATCGGCGTCGCGGTGCTGCTCCAGCCGAACCTGAACAGCGGCAAGGACGCAGCCGCGCTGATCGGCCTTTTCTCGGGCGTGTTCTCGGCCTGGGCGTACTTGAGCGTGCGCTCGCTCGGCAAGCTCGGTGAGCCCGACTATCGGGTGGTGTTCTGGTTCACGGCGATCGGCTCGATCCTCTGCGCGGCGTGGCAGCTCTCGACATCGACCTTCCATCCGGTGCGCTGGAGCAACGCCTGGATCGTCTTCGGCATCGGCTTCTGCGGCACCGCGGCGCAGCTCGCGATGACGCGCGCCTACCGCACCGGCAACACCCTCGTCTGCGGTGCGCTCTCCTACTCGACCCTGGTGTTCGGCGCGGTCGCCACCTTCATCGTGTGGAACGAGCGGCTCGCGCCGTTCGAATGGGTCGGCATGGGGATCATCGTCACGAGCGGCATCCTCGCCATGCGCGTGGAGAAGAAGGAGCAGGTCGAGGAAGCCGGCTTCGAGAGCTAGGTTGCGTACGTCAGTCCAGCGCGATCCTGTTCTTCTCGATGATCGGCTTCCAGCGCGCCTTCTCTTCCCTCATGTAGGCGCGCAGCTCCTCGGAGGTGCCCGGTGCGGCTTCCATCATCTGTCCGCGCAGCGCCTCGATCACGTCGGGCTGCCGGAGGATCGCGGTGATCTCGCTCTCCAGGCGCTGCAGGACGGGCCTGGGCGTGGCCGCGGGCGCGATCACGGCGACCCACGCGTTGGCCTCGACGCCGGGCAATCCCTGCTCCGCGAGCGTGGGCAGGTCGGGGAAGAGGCTCGATCGCCGCGCCGTGGTGATCGCGAGCGCGCGCAGCTTGCCGGCCTTCACCTGCGGCATTACCGAGGCCGCCGGAAGCACCGCCACGCTCGCGTCCGCGGCGAGGAGCGCCAACACCGCCTGGCTCGATCCCGGATAGGCGATGTGGACGAGCTCCGTGCCGCTACGCGCCGCGACCAGCTCCATGGCGAGGTGCGAGATCGAGCCGTTGCCGATGGAGGCGTAGTTGTACGTGCCGGGCTTGCGCTTCAATTCCGCGACCAGCTCCGTGACATTCGCGGCCTTCATCCCCGGCGTCACCACCAGAATGCTCGGCTGGTTCACCGCGAGCGTGATCGGCGCGAGCTCCCTGTCGGGATCGTAGGGCAGCTTCTTGTAGAGGAGCGGCCCCGTCACCAGCGCACCGCCGATGCTGACCCCGATCGTGTGCCCATCGGGCGCGGCCTTCGCGATCGCGTCGGTGCCGATCGTCCCGCCCGCCCCCGGCTTGTTCTCGACCACCACCGGTTTTCCCAGCCTTTTCTCCAGCCGGTCCGCGATGATGCGTGCGACGGTGTCGGGCGTCGACGCCGCCGCGAACGGCGCGATCACATGGATCGTCTTCTGCGGCCACTCCTGCGCGTACACGGGCAACGCGACCGCGGCAGAAATAAGTGGTGTCAGGTACAACTTGAGAAGTCGTGTCAGGTACGACATATATCGGTTCCCAGGTAAGCGCCGTCGGACTCCAGCGCGCGTTGCAACGTCTCGATCGGAAGTTCGCGAGGTGTGGTGCCGCTCTCGATGGACAGCGCGGCGGCCGTGCCCGCCGCCTGGCCCATCACGAAGCAGGGTCCGCTCACGCGGGCGGCGGACTGCGCCTCGTGGGTCATGCCGGCGCAGCGCCCGGCGACGAGCAGGTTGTCCATCGCCCGCGGCAGGATCATGCGATAGGGAAGCTGGTTGAAGCCGCGCGCCTTCGGGATGTCGGGCCAGATCCACTGCACGTCGCCCGCCACGTGCATCTCGAGGGGCCAGCCGTTGACGCCGATGGTGTCGGCGAAGTCCACGCAGTCGATCACGTCCCGCGCGGTGAGCATGTAGTCGGCGGCCACACGGCGCGTTTCGCGGATGCCGAGCTGGGGCGCGATATCGATGAGGTAGGCGTCCTCGAACCCCGGCACGCACTCGCGCAGGAACCGGTGGTAGTCCACCACCTGGCGGCGCCCCTCGACTTCCGCGCCGCTCAGCTGCCGCGCGTCGGTGCCGTCCACCGCCGAGCCATCGGCGTTCTTCAGCTGCGTGACGTTCACCCGCCATTCGGTGGGATGCTTCTGCGGGCGCACGATGGCGCCCTTGCGCGGAAAGGCGAAGTCGCCGCGCGCCTGGGCCTCTTCCATCAACTTCGGGATCTGCCTCGCCGCATCGCGCGCGCGGTCGGGGTCCACCCCGTTCACGCGGAACATGAGCGTGGGATAGAGCGCTCCGCCCTCGCCATCGCCTTTCTCGGAGGCCGCGCCGGCGAAGCTCGCGAGGTCGCCATCGCCCGAGCAGTCGATGAAGATGCGTGCGCGCACGGCCTGCCTTCCGGATTTGGTCTCGACCAGCAGGGCGGCGATGCTCTTCGCGTCGCGGCGCATTACCTGCGCCCCGTGCGCGTGGAAGAGAATCTCCACGCCCGCCCCCGCCACCAGCTCGTCGGCGGCGCACTTGTACGCCGACATGTCGTAAGCCTGCGCGAGCGTCTTGCCGAAGATCCCGTGCGGCTCGTTCAGGCCGTCAAGCGCGGCGATCCGCTCCAGAAGCTCGGTAGCGATGCCGTGCACGACACGGCGCATGTCGCCACGGACGTTCGCGTGCAGTCCGCAGAAGTTGGTGACCCCCGCGGCGGTCCCCATGCCGCCGAGGAATCCGTAGTGCTCGACGAGGAGTGTCTTCGCGCCGCGGCGCGCGGCGGCCACGCTCGCGGCGATGCCCGCCGGCCCTCCGCCGAGGACGACCACGTCGTAATCGCCGAATACCGGCAGCTTGCGCGCCGGCTCCTCGATCGCTTCCGGCGTGATTCGGGCCTGGGTCATCGCCCGATTCTAAACGCCTAGCTCGTGATGAAGAGGCGCCGCTCGGTGGGCGGGATGAAGAGCTCCTGGAAGTAGACCGCATCGCCCTGCCGGTCGCGCCCGACGATCTCGAGCACCGCGCCCGATGTCCTGGGCTTCACCGCGATCGCGGCACACACGTGCGGCGGGAATACGGAAACCACGAGGTTCTCCGAAAACCGCTTCAGCGGCACGTGGTGCTCGCGCGCGATGAGGTCCTTCATGTTCACGCCGGAGAGCTTCGCGGGCGGCGCGGTGGCGAGCGCGGGAAGGCGGTTCGCGTCGAAGTACAGGTGCGTGTAGATCGAGAACTCGTTGTTGATCGAGAAGACGCGCTCGAGGCACACGATGTGCGGCCCGGCGAAATGTGTCGACCACTGGCCCTTGCCAGCGGCGGCGCGTCGGCGCGCGAACTTCGAGAAGATCGGCAGCTGCTGCCCGTCGTCGTCGAGGAAGCGGCAGTGGTAGAAGGGCGCGTTCATCGGGCTCTCGCCGCTCGCGACGAAAGTGCCCATCCCCTGGCGGCGCACCACGAGGCCGTCGTCGACGAGGACCTTCAGCGCTTTCTGCACCGTTCCCAGGCTCAGGCCCGTCGCCTCGGCGAGCCGGTCCTCGGTGGGAATCCTCGCGCCCGCCTTCCAGCGCCCGTCCGAGATCGCCGTGGCCAGCGAATTTCGAAGACGCAGGTACTTGGGCGCCCCCGTGTCGGGGCCGCGCATCAGGTCGCGCAGCTCCTTCGTCTCGCGAACGGTCGCCTTCGTCATGTGAGGAACCTCGCGATCTCGGCGTTCACGAAGGCGACATCGTCCGGGCTCGCCACGTTCGCCGCCTGGTGCCCCTGCCGCGAAGGGATGACCACGTGTCGCGCGCTGGGAATCGCCTGCGCGGCCTCGTCGGCGCATTCCGAAGGATTGTAGAGATCGAGCGAGGGATTCAGCACCAGCGTGCGCGCCTTCACCGATGCCAGCGCGCGCCGCCAGTCGTCGCCGAACCCCGGCGTCGCGCCCACGTCGTGCGCGTCGTAGGCCCACGACTGGTAGAGGAAATCGTGCGCGTCGAAGCACGCGTCGCGCCACGCCTGCTGGCGCTGCGTGATCCACGGAAGCACATCGGGCGGATTGGGGAAGTCGTGCGCGAGGGCCTGCGGCGAGCGCGAGACGAGCGCTTGCTGGACCGCGACCCACGCGCGCCACCCCGCTTCAGGGTTCGCGGCGAACCCCTCGGGGCTCCACGCCCGGTCGGCGCGCAGGCACGAGCGCGTCGCCTCGTTGACCGCGATCGACCACGCAGCGGTGCGCGCCATCGGAGTCATTGCCACCACCTTGTCCATGAACGCGGGATGACTCACGGCCCACTGCAGCGCCTGCATGCCCCCCATCGACGCGCCGACAACGGCGTGCACGTGATCGAGCCCGAGGTGTTCGGTGAGCAGGCGATGCTGCGCGGAAATCATGTCGCGAACGCCGAACAGCGGAAAACGCATGCGCGGCTGCTGGCGGCTGTTGCTGGGCGATGTCGCGTGCCCGTTGCCGATCGCGTCGATCGCGATCACGAACCAGTGCGCCGGATCGAGGGCTCGGCCCGTGCCGATGAGGAAATCGAGGCGGTGGTGGTTCGAGGTGATGGCGCAGAGAACGACGACGGCGTTCGAGCGCGCTGCATCGAGCGTACCGTGGGTGACGTACGTCTGCCGGTAGTCGGCAATGGAGGCGCCGCTCTCCAAGGCCAGCGCGCCCAGCTCGGCGCACTGGTGGTCCGCATCGACCTGCCAGGCCTGGAGCGGCGCGTGGCGCATCACG
>JANLXC010000106.1:0-54407 GCA_031364925.1 Burkholderiales bacterium
AAGCCGAGGGGCTCGACCAGGTGCAGGCGTGCTCCGCTATTCGCGCACAGGCGGATCACGTTGCCGGTATTAGGCGGGATCTCGGGATGGACGAGGACGACGTCGAACACGCTAGCGCTCGTGCGCCCGGCCGTGCGACCGAGCCGGGCCCGGCGTGCGCGCGATCGCCCACACGCTCACGCGCGCGGCGCCAGCGCCCCTGAGCACGCGCGCCACGGTATCCGCGGTGGCGCCGGTGGTCATCACGTCGTCCACGATCGCCACATGCTCGCCGGCAAAGTCCGCATTGCAGCGAAACGCGTCGCGCAGGTTGGCGAGACGCGCCTTGCGCCCGAGGCCCGGCTGCGGAGACGTCTCGCGCACCTTGACGAGCGCGTCGGGCGAATGGCGAATGCCCAGGCGCCGGCCGACGGCCTTCGCGATCACCACCGCCTGGTTGAAGCCGCGTTCGCGCAAGCGCGAAGGCGCAAGGGGCGGGGCGACCAGGAGATCGGGACGCTCGCAGTGGGCGGCGCGTGCGGCGAGCTCGAGCGCGAGCCAGTTGCCGGCGGCGAGATCGCCCGCGTATTTGAAGCGCTGCACCAGGCGATCGACCGGGAAGCGGTATTCGAACGCGGCGAGCGCGGCGTCGAACGAGGGCGCGCGGCGCTGGCATTCGCCGCACACGCCACGCTCGCCCAGCTCCATCGCGCAGCGCGCGCACGCATGCGCGAGACGCGGCAGCGATGCGCTGCACGCCTCGCACACGAGCCGGCTCGCGGAAGGGCCGGCGCACAGCATGCAGTCCTGGGCGAGCAGCCCGGCTGCGGGCGCCGCAATTTTGAGCGCCCGTAAGGTCGCGGCAATGATCGAGGTTGACATCGAATTAAAAAACACTAATTATCATAGCCTTAGGAAGGCCGCCCATGGACACGATCGTCGAATTCCAGACCCCCGCCACCCCCGCCGTTCCGGAATTCGAGAGACTGCGGGCGCGTGCGCTAAAGCTCTACGCGCTTCCCCTCAACGACTTGCTCTTCGAAGCGCATACCGTCCACCGCGATCATTTCGATCCGAATCGCGTGCAGCGTTCCACGCTGTTGTCGATCAAGACGGGCGGATGCCCCGAGGACTGCGGCTATTGCCCGCAGGCGGCACGCTATCACACGGGTGTCGAGAGCCAGAACCTCCTTCCGCTCGAGGAGGTCGTGACCGCCGCACGCCTCGCGAAGGAGAGCGGCGCGAGCCGCTTCTGCATGGGCGCGGCATGGCGGGGGCCGAAGGCACGCGACCTGGCGCCGGTGCTCGACATGGTGCGCGAGGTCAAAGCGCTCGGCCTCGAGACCTGCTGCACGCTCGGCATGCTGAAGGACGGCCAGGCCGAGATGCTGCGCGACGCGGGACTCGACTACTACAACCACAACCTCGACACCTCGCCCGAGTTCTACGGCGAGGTCGTCACGACGCGCGACTACCGGGATCGGCTCGACACGCTAGATCGCGTGCGCGCGGCGGGCGTGAAGGTATGCTGCGGCGGCATCATCGGCCTGGGCGAATCGCGCGAAGCGCGCGCTGGGCTCCTCGCGCAGCTCGCGAGCCTCGAGCCGCAGCCCGAGTCGGTGCCGATCAACGACCTCGTGCAAGTCGAAGGCACTCCGCTCGAAGGCGTCGAGAAGCTTTCCTGGATGGAATTCGTTCGCACCATCGCGGTGGCGCGCATCCTCATGCCCGCCAGCATGGTGCGGCTGTCGGCGGGCCGCGCGGCAATGAGCGAGGCGGTGCAGGCCCTGTGCTTCTTCGCCGGCGCCAACTCGATCTTCTACGGCGAGAAGCTGCTGACCACCGGAAATCCGGACGTGGCGCGCGACGACGCGCTCTTCGCCGCGCTCGGCCTCGAGTCGGCCTGACGCACGTGAGCCGCCTCGCGGGACGGCTGGCCGAGGGCCTCGCCGATCTGCAAAGCCGCGACCTGGAGCGCGTGCGGCGCGTGATCGAATCGCCGCAGGGCGCGCTGGTACGCGAGGGCGGACGCACGCTGGCCAACTTCTCCAGCAACGACTACCTCGGCCTCGCCAACCATCCGCGGCTGCGCGAGGCGGCCCATCGCGCCATCGACGAGTGCGGCGTCGGCGCGGGCGCATCCCCCCTCGTGTCCGGCAACCTCGGCGCGCACCATGCGGCCGAGAAGCGCTTCGCCGAATTCAGCGCCCTGCCACGCGCGCTCCTCTTCGGCAGCGGCTACGCCGCGAACCTCGGCATCCTCGCCTCGCTCGCCGACCGCGACGCGGAAATATTCTCGGATGCGCTGAACCACGCCTGCCTCATCGACGGCGCCCGGTTGTCCCGCGCCAAGGTGAGCGTCTACGCGCACTGCGACCCCGCCGACCTCGAGAAGAGCCTCGCCACCTCGAATGCCAGCCTGAGGGTTGTGGCGACGGACGCGGTGTTCAGCATGGACGGCGACATCGCCCCGGTGCCGGCACTCCTCGCGTTGTGCGAGAAGCACGACGCGTGGCTGGTGCTGGACGATGCCCACGGCATGGGCGTGCTCGGGCCGACCGGGCGCGGCACGCTCGAGCATTTCGGCATCGCTTCGCCGCGCATCGTCTATATGGCGACCCTCGGCAAGGCGCTCGGGGGCTACGGCGCCTTCGTGGCCGGCGATGCCGCGATGATCGAGTGGCTGGTGCAGCGGGCACGAACGTACATCTACTCGACCGCGCTTCCGCCGATGTGCGCCGCGGTTGCGATGGCGGCCCTCGATCTCGTCGAGAGCGATCCTGCGATCGTCACGGCGCTGCGCTCGCGGATAGGCGAGTTCGCGTCGGCCTGCGCCGCGAAAGGCATCCGCGTCGCCCCCTCCACGACGGCGATCCATCCGATCGTGGTCGGCGACACCCAACGGGCCCTCGGCGCCGCGGCGCGCTTGCACGAGCGTGGCTTCCTCGTGCCCGCGATCCGGCCACCGAGCGTTCCCGAAGGCACCTCGCGACTGCGCGTGTCGTTGAGCGCCGCGCACACGCAGGCGCAGGTCGAGGCGCTCGCCGCAGCCCTGGTGGAGTGCCTCGTGGCGTGAAGGAGCATGCCTTCCCGGTCAAGCGCGATGCACGGCGCGCCTTCGAGCGCGCCGCGGCGACTTACGACTACGCCGCGGTGCTGCAGCGCGAAGTCAGGCGGCGACTTTTCGAGCACCTCGATCCGATCGTGATCGAGCCGCGCCGCATCCTCGACCTGGGTTGCGGAACCGGAGACGCATTCGAGCCGATGGGCAAGCGCTACCCGAAGGCGCAGGTGATCGGCGTCGACTTCTCGAGGGCGATGCTCGCCCGCGCGCGCGCGCACACAGGATGGCTGCGCCGCACCTTCGGCTCCGGAGCGCCGCGACTCGTGTGCGCCGATGCAGCGCGCCTGCCGCTCTCGCACGGTAGCGTGGACTTCGTTTTCTCCAACCTCGCGCTGCACTGGAACCATCCCGATGGCGTGTTCGCCGAGACGGCGCGCGTGTTGCCGACGGGCGGCCTCTTCATGTTCTCGACGCTCGGCCCCGACACCCTGAAGGAGCTGCGCGCGGCATTCGGCCGCGCGCTCCACGTGCACTCCTTCATCGACATGCACGACCTGGGCGACGCGCTGGTGCATGCGGGCTTCGCCGATCCGGTGATGGAGATGGAGGTGATCACGCTCGAATACTCGCGCGTGGAGGACCTCGCGCGCGACCTGAAGGCGACCGGCGCGCAGAACGCGCTCCCCGGGCGCGCGCATGGGCTCACCACCCCGCGTCGCTGGAAGGCCATGGCCGATCGCTACGAGGCCCAGCGCCGCGGTGAAGCCCTCCCCGCCACCTTCGAGATCGTCTACGGCCACGCGTGGAAGACAGCGCCGCGCCACATCGGCGACGGGCGCCAGGTGATCGACTTCAGGGGACGCGGCAAAGCGTGAGGCGCGGGGTATTCGTGACCGGCACCGACACCGGCGTGGGCAAGACGCTCGCCTCGTGCGCGCTCATCCATGCGCTGAAGGCGCTCGGCGAGAACGTCGCGCCGATGAAGCCGATCGCGGCGGGAGCGACACTCATCCAGGGGGCGTGGGCCAACGAGGACAGCGTGGCTCTGATGGAGGCCGCCGCATGCCCTGCCTCGCGATTGCCGGACGTGACTCCGATCCTGTTACGCGAGCCCATGGCGCCGCACATCGCCGCGCGCCGCGAGGGACGGCGCATCACGCTCGCGCCGATCCTCGCCGCCTTTGCGCGGCTGGGCGAGGACGGCGCTTTCGTGGTCGCGGAAGGAGTCGGCGGATTTCGCGTTCCCCTCGACGCTGGACTCGACAGCGCAGACCTCGCGCGCGCGCTCGACCTTCCGGTGGTCCTCGTGGTCGGACTGCGCCTGGGCTGCCTCAACCACGCGCTCCTCACCGCGGCGGCGGTCGAGGCCGCGGGGCTCGAGATCGCGGGATGGATCGCGAACGGCATCGACCCGCACATGGCCGCCGCGGACGAAAACGTCGCCGCGCTCCAGGAACGCCTCGCCGCCCCGCTCCTCGGACGCCTGGCGTTCATGGCGCGGCCCGACGCGAGTGCCGTCGCGAATCACCTGGACGTAGCGGCGCTCCTCGACCGATGACCGCCTATCTCTTCGACCTCGACGGCACGCTCACCGATCCGCGCGAGGGCATCACGCGTTGCATCGCGCACGCGCTGGAACGCATGGGCGTAGCGACTCCGCCGCTCGCGGACCTCGAATTCGCCATCGGCCCGCCGCTGCGCGCCTCGCTGGCGCGCCTCCTCGGCACCGATTCGCGCGAGGCCGTGGAGATCGCGCTCGCCCACTATCGCGAGCGCTTCGCCGACGTGGGGCTCTTCGAGAACGCGCCCTATGAGGGAATCGACGAAGCGTTGCGCGCCCTGGCGGCGTCTGGGGCGACGCTCGTCGTGGCCACCTCGAAGCCCGCGGTCTACGCGCGGCGCATCGTCGAGCACTTCGCCCTCGGCGTGCACTTCGCCGAGGTCCACGGCTGCGAGCTCGACGGCACGCGCGAGGACAAGCGCGACCTCATCGCCCATATCCTCCCCCATCACGGGTTTGACGCGGCGCGCGCCGTGATGATCGGCGACCGCGGAGTCGACATGATCGCGGCGCGCCACCACGGGTTGGGCGCGGTGGGCGCGCTTTGGGGATTTGGCAGCCGCGACGAGCTCCTCGAGGCGGGTGCGCAGTCGCTTTGCGAGCGCGCCCGCGACCTTCCCGCCGCGCTCGCCGGCCGCACCAATTCGACGAGCCCGCCCGCCGCGCCGCACTAACGCGGTGCAAGGACCTCGAAGAAGCCGGGGACTGCGCCCCGGGACGCCTTGGCACGCTTGCTGCTCATTCATCGCCATGCCCAAGCCCATGACCCGCAACGATGTCACCGACCTCATCTACTCCGCCAAGGTGCAGAAGGGCATCACCTGGGTTTCGGTTGCGAAGAAGCTGGGATTGTCGAAGGAGTGGGTCACCGCGGGCTGCCTCGGCCAGATGACCTTCACGAAGGACCAGGCGGAAAAGGTGGGCAAGATTTTCGGGCTGCCCGCGGAGGCGGTGAAGCTCCTGCAAGTGGTGCCGTACAAAGGGTCGCTCCCGACCGCCGTGCCCACCGATCCACTCATCTACCGCTGGTACGAGATCGTCAGCGTCTACGGCACCACCATCAAGGAGCTGATTCACGAGGAGTTCGGCGACGGGATCATGAGCGCCATCGATTTCAAGATGGACATCGTCCGCGAGGCCGATCCGAAGGGTGACCGCGTGGTGGTGACGCTGAACGGGAAATTCCTGCCGTACAAGACCTACTGAGCGAAGGCGGCGCCCCGCAATGCGAGTCCATGGGCGCCGTTGCGGCGCGCTTCCGCGAGGTCCGCGCGCGTGAGCCCGCCGATCGCGAACACCGGCATCGGCCGGTTGCCAGAGAGCTCGGCGAAGCGCGGCCAACCGAGCGGCGCGGCATTCGGGTGCGATGCCGTCGCCTTCACCGGGCCTGCCACCACGTAGTCGGCGCCGATCTTCTCGGCGTGATCGAGCTCGCGCTCGTCGTGGCAGGAAGCGCCGACCAGCGCGGCCTGCGGACGCGCCGACGCCGCCATCAACGCGTTCGCCGTGAGGTGGACGCCGCTGCACTGCGGGAACGAGCCGCAGTCGCTATTGACCACGATGCGCGCGCCGAATGGCTCGGCCCGCGCGAGGGCGCGCGACAGGATGTGCTGCACCTGCTGGAAATTGCATTCCTTCTCGCGCACCTGCACGAGGAGCCTCTCGCCCATCGCGAGGTCGGCGAGCTCCTGGATCCACGCGTCCACGCCCAGCTCGGCGCAATTCGACACGATCATGATCGACGGCAGCGCGAGCGCGGCCAGCACCGGCGCGTTGGCAGGCAACATGGGCGAGACGTCCGGCGCCTCCACGCGCTGCCATTTGATGTCCTGGTCCTCGAGGCGCTGCGGCTCGCCGTCCCACGCCGTCACCTTGAAGAAATGCAGGCGCACCGTCGCATGGCTATAGGCATAGACGCGCGTGATCCACGGCGACGATTCGCGCACCTCGATGCCGAGCTCCTCGCGCAATTCACGCGTCAACGCCGCGCGCGCATCCTCGCCAGGCTCGATCTTGCCGCCGGGAAATTCCCAGTAGCCGGGATAGGGCTTGCCCGCCGGGCGCTGCGCGAGGAGGAAAGTGCCGTCGGGCTTCTCGATCACCGCGGCGGCGACTTCGGTGAGCTTCAACTACGTCTTCTTCCTTCCCACCCAATCCCGGGCGAATTGCCATGCCACGCGACCGCTCCTGAAGCCACGCTCTAGGGCCCACAGCAGCGCGGCCTTGCGTGATTCGTCGGTGGCCTTGCCGCCGAGTGTTGCGACCCAGTGATCCGCGATGTCGAGGTACTGGTCCTGGTCGAAAGGATAGAACGAGAGCCACAGGCCGAAACGCTCCGAGAGCGAGATCTTCTCTTCAGTAGTCTCGCCCGGATGGATCTCGCCGCCGACGTGCTTCGCCTCGAGGTTCTCGTCCATGAACTCGGGCATGAGATGCCTGCGGTTGGAAGTGGCGTAGATGAGCACGTTTTCCGCGGAGCCGGCGATCGAGCCGTCGAGCGCCACCTTGAGCGACTTGTAGCCCGCGTCGGAGGCTTCGAAGGACAGGTCGTCGCAAAAGATCACGAAGCGCTCCTTGCGGTCGCCGACCATGTCCACGATGTCGGGGAGGTCCACGAGGTCGCGCTTGTCGACTTCGATGAGGCGCAGCCCCTTGGGGGCGAACTCCTTCAGCGCCGCCTTCACGAGCGAGCTTTTTCCGGTGCCGCGCGCGCCGGTGAGGAGCACGTTGTTGGCGGGGCGCCCGGCCACGAACTGCGCGGTGTTCTCGCGCAGTCGCCGCTTCTGCTCGTCGATGTCCTTCAGGTCCGCGAAGCGGATCGCGTGCGGATGGCGCACCGCTTCGAGGAAGCCGCCGCGCGCGTTCTTTCGCCAGCGGTACGCGGTGCCGGCTTTCCAATCCGGCTCGGCCGGGGCGGCGGGCACCAGGCGCTCGATGCGATCGAGGAAGGCCTCGAGGCGCTCGGCGATTCGTTTCCAGTCGTCGTTCATTTCAGGGTGAACACCAGGAGCCAGTAGTAGTGGAGGGATTCGAGGTGGGCTTCGCTCGCGATCGGCGCCACCGCAGCGCGCAGCTCGTCGGCGGTGGGAAAATTCTTCAGCACCTCGTACTCCTCGCCGGAGAGCACCTTGCGCTTCTGGTACGTGTTGCCCTCGGCGTCGCGCCGCGAGATCGGCGTGGAGCTGTCGCCCACGAAGAGATTGTCGAGGATCGCCACGCGCGCGCCCGGCTCGAGGCGCGTCGCGAGGTTGGCCACGAAGCGCTCGATGCCGCTCTTCCGCACATGCGACCACCAGAAGCCCGCGTATGCCGCGTCGCATCCGGCGGGCACGCCCTCGAGCGCCACCGCGTCGGCCTTGAAGAAATCGACCTTGCCCTTGGCAATGGGCTTGTCGCGCGCGATCTCGAGGACTGCGTCGTTGATGTCGCAGGCGTGCACTTTCGCGGCGGTGCTCGCGATGTACTGCGTCCAGTAGCCGGTGCCACACGCCACCTCGAGCACCGTGCGCCCCGCGAAGATCTCCGGGATGCGCCGGCGCAGCCATTCGAGCTCATCCTGGCGCTCGGCCTTCTCGTAGACCTGCTCGTACTCGGAAGCGCGTTTCGCGTAGTACGTCTCGAGCGGCGGGGTGCTGCTGCGCGGATCGGCCATGGAGCGCTCCTCAACCGGCGCCGCAGGCGTGGGCCTGGTGAATCTCGAATTCACCACGGCTCCACTCCATCAGCTGCGGTAGTCGGCGTTGATCTTCACGTAGTCGAAGGACAAGTCGCAGGTCCAGACCGTCGCCGACTCCACGCCGCGGTCCAGCGTCACGCCCATCGAGATCTCCGCCCCCTTCATGACGCGCTTGCCCTGCTCTTCCGTGTAGCTCGCGGCGCGCGCGCCCCGCTCGACCACGGTCACGTCCCCCAGCTGCAGCCCGACGCGCGAGGCATCGAGGTCGGCGATGCCGGCATTGCCGATGGCCGCGAGGATGCGCCCCAGGTTCGGGTCGGAAGCGAAGAACGCCGTCTTCACCAGCGGCGAATGCGCGATCGCCTTGGCCACGCGCATGCATTCCTCGCGAGTGGCGCCCTCGTCGACGTTGATGGTGATGAACTTGGTGGCGCCCTCGCCGTCGCGCACGATCGCCTGCGCGAGGAGCTGCGCCACCTCGACGACGGTCACCGCGAGGCGGCCGAACTCCGCGGTGCCCTCGCCGACGATCTCGGGGTTGCGCGCGCGCCCGGTGGCGGCGAGCACCAGCGTGTCGTTGGTGGAGGTGTCGCCATCGATGGTGATGGCGTTGAAGGACTCCGCGGCAGCGTGGCGCGCGAGGTATTTGAGCGCATCCGATCCCACCGCCGCGTCGGTGGCGATGAGGCCGAGCATCGTCGCCATGTTCGGCTGGATCATGCCCGCGCCCTTGGAGATGCCGGTGACGGTGATGGTGCTGCCGTCGATGACTACTTGCCGGGACACCGCCTTGGGCACCGTGTCGGTGGTCATGATCGCCTCGGCCGCGGACGCCCAGTTACCGGGGGCCAGGTCGGCCACGCAGTCGGGAATTCCGGCCTTGACGCGCTCCACCGGAAGCGGCTCCATGATGACGCCCGTGGAAAGCGGCAGCACCTGGGAGTTCTCGATGTCGAGCGCGCTCGCCACGGCCACGCAACAGGCGCGCGCGTCGGCGATGCCGGTGGCGCCGGTGCCCGCGTTGGCGACACCCGTGTTCACGAGGACCGCGCGAATCGGATCCTTCTCGGCCAGGTGCTCGCGGCACACGATCACCGGCGCGGCGGCGAAACGGTTGCGGGTGAAGACGGCGGCCACGCGCGTGCCCGGATCGAAGGCGACGAGCAGCAGGTCCTTGCGGTTGGGCTTGCGCACGTGTGCGCGGGCAACGCCCAGGCGCACGCCGGAGATGCTCAGCAGGTCTTCGGGGCGCGGCGGCTGGAGATTGACGGGCATGGGGTCGGATCCAATTCAAGCGCGCGATGATCGACTTTGCCCGGGGCGGCCCACGAAATTGGCTCCGACCCCTCGCGATGCTTGTCGTGCGCGATTCTACAGGCTAAGCCAATTTCCCATGGCATTGCTTGAACTTCTTGCCCGAGCCGCACGGGCACGGGTCGTTGCGTCCGACCTTCTGTGTAGAACGCACGAAAGGCTGCACCGCTTCATCGCTGGCCATGCCCGGAATCGCACCACCCGTAGCGGGATCGGCGGGCGGGGCTTCCTCCGCGAGGGCCTGGCCGAAGTCGGCGTGCTGGTACTGGACGTTCTTCAGCGCGTGCGCGGCTTCCTCGGCCCTGCGCTCGGCTTCCTTCACCTCTTCCTCGGAGCGCACCTGCACCGCGAGGAGGTGGCGCGTGACTTCGCGCTTGATCGAATCGAGCATGGCGCCGAAAAGCTCGAAGGCCTCGCGCTTGTATTCCTGCTTCGGCTGCTTCTGCGCGTAGCCGCGCAAATGGATGCCCTGGCGCAGGTAGTCGAGCGCCGCGAGGTGCTCGCGCCAATGCTGGTCGATCGACTGCAGCATCACCGCGCGCTCGTAGTTCTGCAGCGTCTCGCCCGCGATCGGCGCGAACTTGGCGTCGTAGTCGCGCGTGGCTTCCGCGACCACGCGTGCGGCGATCTTCTCCTCGTCGAGGGTGTCGTCGGCGCTGGCCCACTCGGCGACCGGCGCCTTGATGAAGAACTCCGCCTCGAGCTTTTTCTGGAGGCCGGGCATGTCCCACTGCTCCTCGACGCTGCCCGGCGGGATGAATTCCTGCACGGTGGCGGCCAGCACGTCGCGGCGGATGGACTGGATGGTCTCGACGATGTCCCTGGACTCGAGGAGCTCGTTCCTCTGCGCGTAAATCACCTTGCGCTGGTCGTTGGCGACGTCGTCGAATTCGAGGAGCTGCTTCCTGATGTCGAAGTTGCGCGCCTCGACCTTGCGTTGCGCGTTCTCGATGGAGCGCGTCACCATGCGCGCCTCGATCGCCTCGCCCTCGGGGATCTTGAGCGAGCGCATGATCGATTGCAGCCGTTCGCCGGCGAAGATCTTGAGGAGCGGGTCCTCGAACGACAGGAAGAAGCGCGAGGAGCCCGGATCGCCCTGGCGCCCGGAACGCCCGCGCAGCTGGTTGTCGATGCGCCGCGACTCGTGGCGCTCGGAGCCGATGATATGCAGGCCGCCGGAGTTCACCACCTGGTCGTGCAGCTTCTGCCAGTCCGCGCGCATCTGGGCGATGCGCCGTTCCTTCTCGCCGTCGGGGATCCCGGCATCGTCCTTGACCTTCTGGATGTCGGGCTCGGGGTTGCCGCCGAGAACGATGTCCGTGCCGCGGCCCGCCATGTTGGTCGCGATGGTGACCATCTTGGGACGGCCCGCCTGGATCACGATCTCGGCCTCGCGCGCATGCTGCTTCGCGTTCAGCACCTGGTGCGGCAGCTTTTCCTTCTCGAGCATCGTGGCGAGAAGCTCCGAATTCTCGATCGACGTCGTGCCGAGCAGCACCGGCTGGCCGTGCTCGTACTTCTCCTTCACGTCGTTGATGATCGCCTGGTACTTTTCCTTCGACGTGATGAAGACCTGGTCGTTGCGATCGCTCCTCACCATGGCGCGGTGCGTAGGGATCAGCACCGTCTCGAGGCTGTAGATGGTGGAGAATTCGAACGCCTCCGTGTCGGCCGTCCCGGTCATGCCGGCCAGCTTGCCGTAGAGGCGGAAATAATTCTGGAAGGTGATCGAGGCCAGCGTCTGGCTCTCGTTCTTGATCGAGGCGCCTTCCTTGGCCTCGACCGCCTGGTGCAGGCCGTCCGACCAGCGCCGGCCCTGCATCATGCGCCCGGTGAACTCGTCGACGATCACCACCTCGTCGTTCTGCACGACGTAATGCTGGTCGCGATGGTAGAGCGCGTGCGCGCGGATGCCCGAGTAGAGGTGGTGCATCAGCACGATGTTGGCCGGGTCGTAGAGGCTCGCGCCTTCGGGAAGCAGCCCCGCGCGCGTCATGATCTCCTCGGCGTGCTCGTGGCCCTGCTCGGAAAGGGTCACCGTGTGCTGCTTCAAGTCCACCCAGTAGTCGCCGGGGCCGTCTTCGGCTTCCTGCTTGACCAGCTCCGGGATGAGCGTGTTGATCTTGCGGTAGAGCTCGGTGGAGTCCTCGGCCTGCCCGGAGATGATGAGCGGGGTGCGCGCCTCGTCGATCAGGATCGAGTCGACCTCGTCGACGATCGCGTAATTGAGGCCGCGCTGGAAGCGCTCGCCCACCTGGGTCGCCATGTTGTCGCGCAGGTAGTCGAAGCCGAACTCGTTGTTGGTGCCGTATGTGATGTCCGACTGATAGGATTTCTGCTTCTCGTCGGTCTCCATCTGCGGCACCACCACGCCTACCGTGAGGCCGAGGAAGCGATGCACGCGCCCCATCCACTCGGCGTCGCGCTTCGCGAGGTAGTCGTTCACCGTGACGATGTGCACGCCCTTGCCTTCGAGGGCGTTCAGGTAAGAGGGCAGCGTGGCCACCAGCGTCTTGCCTTCGCCGGTACGCATCTCCGCGATCTTGCCCTGGTGCAGCGCGATGCCGCCTACCAGCTGAACGTCGAAGTGGCGCATGCCGAGCACGCGCCTGGAAGCTTCGCGGACCACCGCGAAGGCTTCGGGGAGCACCGAGTCGAGCTTCGCACCGGCGGCGACCTTCGCCTTGAGCTCGGGCGTCTTGGCGGCGAGCTCGCCGTCGGTGAGCTTCGCCATGGCGGGCTCGAGCGCGTTGATGGTCTCGACCTCCCTGCGGTACTGCTTGAGCAGGCGGTCGTTGCGGCTACCGAAAATGGCCTTGAGAGCGGTCGTGAGCACGGGGAGTGGATTCTGAAATGCGAAAACCGGCCCGAGCGGGCCGGCAAACGTGAATTATAGAGGAAAGATGGGGCCGGACCGGTGCTGGCTCAAGCCCCCGAAGCTACCGCTTCGTATTGGATACGTTCAGCAGGACGTCGTTCTTGCCGAGCGAGAGGAATTTGTTCGGGTTCAAGGGGATACCCTTCTCGCGCACCTCGAAGTGCAGGTGCGGGCCGGTGGTGCGCCCGGTGGCGCCGACGAGCGCGATCTTCTGCCCCTTCATGACCACGTCGCCCACGGCCACCAGGCTTCTCGTCAAGTGGGCATAGCGCGAGGTGAGGCCGTTGTCGTGGTCTACGTCGACGATGTTTCCGTACTCCGGGACGAAGGCCACCGTCGAGACCACCCCTCCTGCCGCCGCCATCACGGCCGTTCCCGGCGAGGCGATGATGTCCACGCCCGTGTGGAAGGTCGACTTGCCGCTGATCGGATCGAGGCGGTAGCCGTAGTTGGAGGAGTAGTAGCCCGCCTCCACCGGCATCGTCGTGGGGATGGTCTTGCGCGCCAGGCGATCGTCCATGAGAAGCGAATCGAGAACGCCCAGCTTGTCGCTGCGATCGTCGAGCACGCGCGAAATCTCGGCCAGCATCTGGTTGAACTCTTCGACGCTGAGGTCGCGTCCGCCCGCCACCGGGGAAGGGCCGCCCTGCCCGGGCTTCTCGTCGAAGCGGAACTCGTTCTGCTTCACGCCGGCGGCGCGGGCGAGGCGCTCGCCGAACGCGTCAAGGCGCATGATGCGGGCCTGCAGCTCGCCGACCTTCACCGCCAGCGAGGACAGGTTGTCCTTCATCTCCGCTTCGCTGCGCTTCACATCATCGGCGTGCAGGGCCGCGAGGAGCGTGCGAAGGTAGGGATTGCGCAGGTCGACGGCGAATTTCATGGTGACCGTGTAGGTCGCCATCGCCAGGAAAAAGCCGGAAAGCAGGATGCCGAAAGCGATCAGCACCACCTGCGTCTGCGAGAGCGTGACCGAACGGCTCTTCGCGAGACTGTCCGAAACGAGAATAATGTTCAACCGAACCCTCCCTTCGTTCCCCAATGGCCTCCGACTCCGTCTCCCGACTGCTCGACGAAAACGCCGACCTCAAGCCGCTGGCAGCACGGCTCGCCTACATCAAGCGCCTGCAGCGGCGCTATCGAAGTGTTGCACCCGAACAGCTTGTTGAAGCCAGCCGCGTGTGCGCCATTGACGGAACGACTGTTGTTATTTGCGCAACGAGCGGGCCTGTTGCCGCGGCCCTGCGCCATTACGCCCCCAGGCTGCTCGAGGGGTTGCGCGAAGCCGCGCGGAAATCCTCAAAACATTCAAGGGATCAGGAGCTTACTTCAATTCGCATCGAAGTTCAAGTGACCGTCCCCACGCCCAAAAAGCGCATCCTGCCGCGTGGCGACATGCCCGTCGAGCGCCTCGCCGAGCTCGCCTCCAACCTTTCGGACTCCCCGCTCAAGGACACCCTCGAGCGCATCTCCCAACCCGATCACAGCAAGAGGACCCGCTCGAAGATGTAGAGCAGCGCGAAGGCGATGAGGAGCAACAGGATCACCTGCACCGAGAGCCACGCGATCTTCAGGTAGCGCGCGTTGCGGGTCACGGCCCACGCGATCACCAGCCCCAGCAACAGGAGCCCGGTGAATATCCCGACGATGCGCAGGATGAACATGAAGTCGTGTCAGGTACGACTTAAATGTTATTGAGGCTGCAGCGTCAAGTTGGCGAAGGCGCGCGGCACCGATTCGATCCTGTCGAAGGTGACCTCTTCCCAGGCCGACGTATCGGCGATGAGCTTGCGCACCAGCAAGTTGTTGAGCGCGTGCCCCGACTTGTGGCCGTAGAAGGCGCCGATCAGCGGGTGGCCGAGCATGTAAAGGTCGCCTACCGCGTCCAGGGCCTTGTGCATCACGAACTCGTCGTTCATGCGCAGCCCCTCGGCGTTCAACACGCGGAAATCGTCGATCACCACGACGTTGTCGAGCGAGCCGCCGCGGCCCAGGCCCTTGGAGCGCAGCATCTCGACTTCCTGGGTGAAGCCGAAGGTGCGGGCGCGCGCCACTTCGCGAACGTAGGAGACCTCGCCGAAATCGACTTCCACCTCGGAGACGGTCGCGTCGAACACCGGGTGGCTGAACTCGATGGCGAAGCCGACCTTGAAGCCGTCGAAGGGCTCGAGGCGCACCTTCTTGTCGCCCTGCTCGATCTCGATCTTCTTCAGCACGCGGATGTAGCGCTTGGCCGCGCCCTGCTCCTCGATGCCCGCCGACTGGATGAGGAACACGAAGGTCCCGGCGCTGCCGTCCATGATCGGCACTTCCTCGCCGGAGACGTCCACGAAAGCGTTGTCGATACCCAGGCCCGCGAAGGCCGACATCAGGTGCTCGACCGTGGAGACGCGCGCGCCATCCTTCTCGATGACGGTGGCCATCGTGGTGTTGCTCACGTTGAGCGCGCGCGCGGGGATCGCCGGATTGCCCGGAAGGTCGGAGCGGCAAAAGACGATGCCCGTGTCGACGGGCGCTGGTCGCATCACCATGACGACCTTGTCGCCGGTGTGCACGCCAACGCCGGTGGCGCGGACGGAGGTCTTGAGGGTTCTTTGTCTGATCAAGGGCTTAAGTCCCGGCTTTCCCGGCTGAAATCACAAATTTCCCAATTGTATCATAAGCTTAGTTGACCGTCGCGGGCCGGGCGTAGGATGCCTGCATGAACCCCATCGAGCGTCGCGATTTCTTGCGGGCATCCAGCGCGGTGGCGCTAACGGCGATGATTCCCGCGGACCTCTTCGCGCAATCCGCGAGCGCGCGGCCGCCGCCTGACACTCGCTGGGACGCGGGGATGCTCAGGCACCTGCTGCCGACGGTGAGCGACACGAGCATGCTCATCAAGGCGTCGTTCGCAGCGCCGCTGGACGCCGAGCCGCGCTTGCGCGTGGGCGATGTCACGGTGCGCGGACGAATGGGCGATACGCGCGGCGAGCACTGGCATTTCCATGCCACCAATCTCGGCTCCGCCCGCCGCTATCCCATGTCGCTGGTGGACGGCAGGGGCAAGGCCCTGTGCCAGCCCTGGCAGCTCTCGACATTCCCGCCTCCCGGCGAACGCCCCGATCGCTTTCGCCTGCTCATCTACACCTGCGGCGGCGGCCACGAAATTCACAAGTTCCTGCCGACGGCGGTGCGCAATCGCCTGCTGCGCCGCGGGTTGAGCTTCCAGCCGGACGCGATGGTTGCCAATGGCGATCACGTCTACTGGGACCTTCTCGCCCCGGTCGGGTCGCGCCTTCTCGGTGGGTCGCCCGAGGCGGTGCAGGCTGCCGGATCGTTCGATCGGTCGGCGATCGTCCTCGGCGGCGACAACGAATCGGTATTGAAGCGCGCCGCGGGCCCGCAGATCGTTCCGGTCTACGGCACCGACTTTCGCTCGACTCCGGTCTTCTTCCTCCAGGACGACCACGACTACTTCGACAACGACGAAGCCACCGACGAGGTCGTGACGTTTCCGCCGTCGCACTTCATGGTGCAGCTGGCGCGCACGACACAGAGCCTCTACTACCCGGAATTCCTCCCGGACTCCGCTCGTCCGCTGGGCCTTCCCTGCTCGTCGGCCGCCGACCGCGTCGCGGGCGTGTCGGAAAGTTTCGGCACGGTGCGCTTCGGGCGGTTGGCCGAGATACTGCTCTACGACATTCGCCGCACCCAGACCATGGCCGGCCCGAGCGCCGTGTACCTCGATGCGCAAGTGGAAAAATGGCTGACTGCCCGCATCGCTTCGAGAGACGTCACCCATGTCGTGCACGTGCCATCCAATCCGCCGGGATGGACCGCCGGAAAATGGGGCGAGTGGTACCCCGACGTCCTCGGGCGCGAAGGCAAGCTCACGACGAGCGAGCCCAAGCCCTACTGGCAACCCGGATGGCTCAAGCAGCACGACCGGCTGATCGATGCGATGGCGGCGATGAAGGCGCGCGTGCCGCTTATCATCAGCGGCGACCTCCATGCGATCGCGATCGGCCGCATGCTGAGGAGCGGCACCATCGATCTCAGGGACAATCCCGTGAACGTCGTGCTGTCCGGGCCGATCGGCTGTCGCCCCGGACCCCTCGGCTGGCCCTCGGGGCGCCGCGGAACCGGAGCGATGCCGCCGGCGCATCTCGACATGGAAGAGCAGGTGAAGCCCATCGAGCAGCATGGGTTCACGGTCGTGGATTTCACGCCGGACAAGATGACGGTGCGGCTCTTCAAATGGGACATCAAGACGCAGCCCGTCGACGCCATCGACACGCTCGAGCCGTTCCACACCGCGGAGCTCACCCGCCCGGCGTGATGATCGCGAGCGATGCACTGCGTCGCCAGCTCTTCGACGAGTACATCGAAGACCGGCGCGCGTCCGCGATCCCCGGATTCAGCGTCGAGTTGCTGCCGCACTTCACGCGTTATCTCCCCAAGGCCGGCCACGGCGAAGGGATGGTGATGTACGCGCGGATCCCGGAAGGCGAAGTGAGGGCGCACGTTCGCGAGCAGGTGAGATTTTTCGCGTCGAGGAATGTGGCCCTCGAATGGAAGGTCTACGACCTCGACCGGCCCGGCAACCTGCGCTCGCTGCTCGAGGCCGAGGGCTTCACGGCTCACCACGACGAAGCCTTCATGATCCGGGCGCTCGACGGCGACGACGCTCGCGAAGGCGCGGCCCCGGAGGGAGTCGCGATCTCGGCGGCAACTGCCGACGACCGTGTGATCGACGACATCGTGAAGGTGCAGGAGGAAACCTGGGATTGCGACTTTCCCGGGCTGGCCGCGCAACTGCGCAACGCGCTCGCGTCCGGCTCGACGGATTGCGCCATTTACTGCGCATATCTCGACGGCGCGCCGGTGGGAACGGGGTGGATCGATTTCACCGCGGGCTCCCGCTTCGCCGACCTGCACGGTGGCGCAGTCCTCGAGAAGGCGCGCGGACGCGGGATCTACACGCTCCTCTACCAGCGCCGCGTAGAGGAAGCACGCGCGCACGGATGCCGGTTCCTGGCCGTGGACGCCGCGCCCATGAGCCGGCCCATCCTGCAGCACAAGGGCTTCATGTTCGTGTGCGCGACGTATCCGATGAGGTCGCAGCCCCGCCAGCAGCGAACGCAATGAAAAGCGGGCCCCGATCGCGGGCCCGCATAGACGTGCGCCATTCCCGGCGGGAGACACGCCGGGAATGGTATTGCGGAGCCGACGTCAGTCCGCCTGTTTCCGCAGGAACGCGGGGATGTCCAGCATCTCCACTCCCGAATGCCGCATCGCTTCCACCGTCACGTCACGGCGGCGGCGAAGCGCCGTCGGTTGATCCAGCTCCTCGTAATTCACGGCGCCCGCGGCGTCATCCGTCCCGGTGCGCGGAACCACTTGCATCATCGGCACCGGGTTGCGTTGGGCGGCTTGCCCACCGAGCCCCGTTGCGACGATGGTGACGCGCAGCGCGTCGCCGATCGCCTCGTCGATGACGCTGCCGTAGATCACGGTCGCGTCCTCGGCGGTGAACGAGCGGATGGTGTTCATCACCTCGTGGACTTCCTTCAGCTTCATGGTGTGGCTCGCGGTGATGTTCACCAACACGCCGCGCGCGCCGGACAAATGAATGTCCTCGAGCAGCGGCGAATGCACGGCCTGCTCCGCCGCCATCTGCGCGCGCTCCGGCCCGGAGGCCGTCGCCGATCCCATCATCGCCACGCCGTTCTCGCTCATCACGGTGCGCACGTCGGCGAAGTCCACGTTCACCATGCCGGGGCAGTTGATCACCTCGGCGATGCCCGCGACGGCGCCGTTCAGCACGTCGTTCGAGGCGCGGAATGCGTCTTCGTAGGTCACATCCTCCCCGAGGACCTGCATGAGGCGATCGTTGGGGATGATGATGAGGGAATCGACGTGCTGCTTGAGCTGGTCGATGCCGACCGCGGCGACTTTCTGGCGCTTGCCTTCGAACGCGAAAGGCTTGGTCACGACGGCGACCGTGAGGATGCCCATCTCGCGCGCGATCTCGGCCACTACAGGCGCGGCGCCCGTTCCCGTGCCCCCGCCCATGCCCGCCGTGATGAAGAGCATGTCCGCGCCGGTCACCAATTCGATGATCCGCTCGCGGTCTTCCTCGGCGGCAAGCCGCCCTACTTCGGGGTTGGCGCCCGCGCCCAGGCCCTTGGTGACCGTGGTCCCCAGTTGCAGCGTGGTCTTGGCGAGGTTCCTCTTGAGCGCCTGCGCGTCGGTGTTCATGGTGATGAACTCCACGCCCTGCACTCCGTTGTTGATCATGTGGTCGACCGCGTTGCCGCCGCAGCCGCCCACGCCCACTACCTTGATCACCGCGTCCGGTGTCGAAGTTTCCAACAGCTCGATCATCATCGTCTCCTTTGTTGTGACTGCTGCCTTCGCCTGCCCTAGAAATTGCCCTTGAACCAACCCTTCATCTTTCCCAGCATTTCCTTGAAACCCGCCCCCTGCATCTTCGCGTGGCGGTCGCGCTTCACCTGGTCGAGCCCGGCCATGAGGAGCCCCATCCCGGTGGAGTAGCGCGGATTGCGAACGACCTCGGCCAGCGCGCCGCTGTACTGCGGAAGGCCCACGCGCACCGGCATGTGGAAGACTTCCTCGCCGAGCTCGACCATGCCCTTCATCAGCGCCGAGCCCCCGGTGATGACGATCCCCGAGGAGAGCAGCTCCTCGAGGCCCGAGGAGCGCAGCTCCCGCTGGATCAGCGAATAGAGCTCCTCGACGCGCGGCTCGATCACCTCGGCGAGCGTCTGGCGCGACAGCTCGCGCGGTCCGCGCTCGCCCACGCCCGGCACTTCGATCATCTCGGTGGAGCTCGCCAGCTGGCGCAACGCCACGCCGTGCAGGATCTTCAGCTCCTCGGCGTCCTTCGTGGGCGTGCGCAGCGCCATCGCGATGTCGTTGGTGATCTGGTCGCCGGCGATGGGGATTACCGACGTGTGCTTGATCGCGCCGTCGGTGAACACCGCGATGTCGGTGGTGCCGCCGCCGATGTCCACCAGGCACACGCCCAGGTCGCGCTCGTCGTCGAGGAGCACCGCGTCGGCGGAGGCGAGCGGCTGCAGCATGAGGTCGCGCACCTCGAGCCCGCAGCGGCGCACGCACTTCATGATGTTCTGCGCGGCCGACACCGCGCCAGTGACGATATGCACCTTCACCTCGAGGCGCATGCCGCTCATGCCCGCGGGCTGGCGCACGCCGCCCTGGCCGTCGATGATGAATTCCTGCTCGAGGATGTGGAGCACCTGCTGCTCCATCGGGATGTTCACGGCGCGCGCGGTCTCGATCACGCGGTCGATGTCGTACTGCTGGACTTCCTTGTCCTTGATCGCGACCATGCCGTGCGAGTTGAAGCTCCTGATGTGGCTGCCGGCGATGCCGGTGATCACTTCCCTGATCTTGGCGTCGGACATCAGCTCGGCTTCCTCGAGCGAGCGCTGGATCGCGTTTACCGTGGACTCGATGTTCACCACCACGCCCTTCTTCAGCCCGCGCGACGGGTGGCTGCCCATGCCGATCAGGTTCAGCGTGTCCTCGGCGGTGATCTCGGCGACGAGTGTCACGATCTTCGAGGTCCCGATGTCGAGGGCGACGAGGAGGTTGCGGGTATCGCGGGCGCGGGTGGCGATCATTTCCGTTGCATCGCAAAGCCATTGGCGTAACGAAGATCGGCGTGGCGCGTCTCCGCGCCCTGCGCGGCGAGCTGCGGCCACGCGGCTATGAAACGCGCGAGGCGCGCGTGGATGTCGCCGCGCCCGAGGTCGAGAGTGAGCCCCGATTCGAGCACGACCTGCCAGGCGCCACGCGGCGACAGGCGGATCTCGGTCACGGCGCTGGCGAGCGGCTCGATGGCGCCGCGGATTGCCGGGAGCTCGCGCATCATCTGCGCCGCCGCGCCTTCGGGGCCCTTGAAGCGCGGCAGGAAGCCGTCGTAGGGCGCGGTGAAGATCTCGCCGCGCGCGCTCACCAGGGTTGCCTCGCCCCAGCGCGCGAGCGGCTCGTGCGTTTCGAGCGTGACTTCGATCGCATCGGGAAACCGGCGGCGCACCGAGGCATCGCGCACCCACGGAATCCTGCGCGCGGCCTCGAGCAACGCGGCGAGCGTGGTGCCGCTCGGCGAGGCGCCCTGGACGCTCGCCGCGAATGCGTCCAGGTCGGCGCGCGCGATTCGCTTCAGGTCGCCGGCGAAGGCCACGCTGCGGATGGGCTGCGAGGAGATGGCGTCGAGTCCGTACCACGCGCCGCCGGCGAGCGCGGCCACGGCCACCACTGCCGCGGTGGCGGGGACGATGCGCCTGGCGAGGCTCACCGGAGCGGTCTTCATGCGGGCTTGCCCGAATCCAGCCGCGCGTCGTCGAGGATCTTCACGCACAGCTCGGCGTATCCCAGGCCCGCGGCCTTCGCCGCGATCGGCACCAGGCTGTGCCCGGTCATGCCGGGCGAGGTGTTCATCTCGAGGAAGGAGTAGGTGCCGTCGGCTTTCAGCATCACGTCGGCGCGTCCCCAGCCGCGGCAGCCCAGCACGCGGAAGCTCTTCAGCGCGACGTCGCGGATCTCGTCTTCCAGCTCCGCGCGGATGCCCGCCGGGCAGTAGTACTTCGTGTCGTCGGTGAAATATTTGTTCTGGTAGTCGTAGTTGCCCTGCGGCGCCTCGATGCGCACCAGCGGGAGTGCTATCTCGCCGCGCTCGCGGTCGGTGATGATCGAGGCGGTGAGCTCCTGCCCGGCGATGAATTCCTCGGCGACCACCAGCTCGTCGTACTTCGCGGCGAGTTTGTACGCCCCAGGCAAGTCCGAGGGCGTGCGCACGATGGTGAGCCCGATGGTCGAGCCCTCGCGCGCCGGCTTCATCACCACCGGCATGCCGAGGAGGTCGATCACCTTGTCCCACGCCGTCGAAGCTTTCACCATCGCGAAGCGCGGCGTGGGCACCCCGGTCGCGTCCCAGACGAGCTTGGTGCGCCATTTGTCCATGGCGAGAGCGGAGCCCATCACGCCGCTGCCGGTGTATGGAAGGCGCATCGTCTCCAGCGCCCCCTGCACCGTGCCGTCCTCGCCGAAGCGCCCGTGCAGCGCGATGAAAGCGCGCTTGAAACCCTCGCGCTTCAGGTCGAAGAGCTCGCGCTCGGCGGGATCGAAGGCGTGCGCGTCGACGTTCTTGCTGCGCAGCGCCCCCAGGACCGCGGTGCCGGAGATGAGCGAGATCTCGCGCTCCGCGGACGGGCCGCCCATCAGCACCGCGACCTTGCCCGGCGCGCTCACAGGTCGTCTCCCACGATGCGCACCTCGCGCACCAGCTCGATGCCGGCCTGCTCGAACACCGTGAGCTGCACGTGGTCCACCATGGACTCGATGTCGCGCGCGGTGGCGGTGCCGAGGTTCACGATGAAGTTCGAATGCTTCGGCGAGACCTGCGCGCCGCCGATGGTGAAGCCCTTGAGCCCGCACGATTCGATGAGCCGCGCTGCGTGGTCTCCCGGCGGGTTGCGGAACACGCTCCCCGCGTTGGGCTGGTTGAGAGGCTGCGACGCCACGCGCCTCTGCAGGAGCTCCTTGATGCGCGCCATCGCTTCGGCCTCCACGCCGGGCTGGAACCCCAGCACCGCGGAGACGAACCATTCGTCGTTACCCGAGCGCAGCGCCACGTGGCGATAGCCGAGCTCGTAGTCGGCGGGCGGGCGGTGGCGGAGCACCCCGGCGCGATCGACGGTCTCGACCGCGATCACGTGGTTCCAGGTCTCGCCGCCGTAGCAGCCCGCGTTCATCGCGAGCGCGCCACCGATGGTGCCGGGCACGCCCGCGAGGAATTCCGCGCCCGCGGCGCCGTGCTTCGCGACGAAGCGAGCCAGGTGCGGCGAGGGCACGCCCGCGCTCGCGCGGAAGGCCATGGTGCCGCGCGGCGTCGCCACCTCGGACTCCACTTCGATGCCGATCAGCGCGTGGTGCGTGAACACGACCGAGCCCGGGAAGCCGCCGTCGCGCACCAGCAGGTTGCTGCCGAGCCCCACGAAGAGGATCTGCTCGCCCGCGGGCCGCGAGCGCAGGAAGGCGGCGAGATCGATCACGTCGGCGGGCTGGTAGAAGGCGCGCGCGCGCCCACCGGCACGCCAGCTCACGTGCTTCGCCATGGGCTCGTCGTGGCGCAGGAGGCCACGCAGCTCTGAGTTCTTGCGGGCGCCTTCGCTCATATCCATCCCATCAGCTCCGCGCCGCCCGGGCGGGAGCGCCCGACGGAATCGCGAGCTCGGGCGCGAGGCTGGCGATGGATCCCGCGCCCATGGTGACGACCACGTCGCCATCGCGCACGCGCGAAAGGACCGCGTCGCGCATCTCGGAAGTCTTCTCGACGAAAAGCGGCTCGACCTTCCCGGCGAGGCGCACCGAGCGCACCAGCGAGCGGCCGTCGGCACCGCGAATCGGCGCTTCGCCCGCGGGATAGACGTCGGCCAGCACCAGCTCGTCCACGGTGGAGAGCACCTTTACGAAATCCTCGAACAGGTCGCGCGTGCGCGTGAAGCGGTGCGGCTGGAAGGCGAGCACCAGCCGGCGGCCGGGGAAGGCACCTCGCGCCGCCGCGATCGTGGCCGCCATCTCCGCCGGGTGGTGGCCGTAGTCGTCGATCACGGTGTAGTGGCCCCCGCCCGCCATCGGCACGTCGCCGTAGCGCTGGAAACGTCGCCCGACACCGGTGAATTCCGCGAGGCCCTTGGCGATCGAGGCTTCGGACGCGCCGACCTCGCGCGCCACCGCGATCACCGCGAGCGCGTTCAGCACGTTGTGCTCGCCGGGAAGGTTGAGCAGCACGTCCAGCGGCGCGAGGTCCTTGCTGGTGGACACGGCGTTGAAGCGCATGCGCCCCGCGTCCCAACGCACGTTCTCGGCGCGCAGGTCCGCGTCGCTGGTCTTGCCGTAGGTGAGCATCGGGCGCGTGATCGACGCCATGATGGCGCGCACGTGCGGGTCGTCCTTGCAGATCACGGCGAGCCCGTAGAACGGCAGGTGGCCGAGAAATTCGACGAACGTCGACTTCAGCTTCTCGAAGTCCCCGCCGTAGGTCTCCATGTGGTCGGCGTCGATGTTGGTGACGACCGAGATCACCGGCTGCAGGTACAGGAACGACGCGTCGGACTCGTCGGCTTCCGCCACCAGGAACTCGCCCTTGCCCAGGCGCGCGTTGGTGCCGATGGAATTCAGGCGCCCGCCGATCACGCAGGTGGGATCGAGCCCCGCCTCGTTCAGCACCGCGGAGATGAGCGACGTGGTGGTGGTCTTGCCGTGGGTGCCGGCGATGGCGATGCCCTGCTTGAAGCGCATCAGCTCGGCCAGCATCATCGCGCGCGGCACCACCGGGATGCGCGATTCCTTCGCGCGCAGCACTTCCGGGTTATCGGCCTTCACCGCGGTCGAGGTCACCACCGCGTCCGCGGATTCCACGTTCTGCGCGGCGTGCCCGATGAAGATCCTGATCCCCATCTGGCGCAGGCGCCGCACCGCGGGATTCTCCGAGATGTCGGAGCCCGACACCGTGTATCCCAGGCTCGAGAACACTTCGGCGATGCCCGACATGCCGGAGCCGCCGATGCCGACGAAATGGATTCTCTTGACCTTATGCCGCATGCGCGAGCTCCATGCAGAGGTCCGCGCAGCGCCTGGTTGCGTCGGGCTTGCCGAGCGCGCGCGCGTTGCGCGCCATCGCGCAAAGTCGATCGCGATCGAGCCCGCGCATGAGCCCGGCCAGGTCCCCAGGCTCGGTCTCGAGCTGCTTGAGCGCGATGCCCGCGTCGCGGGTCGCGAGGAAGCGCGCGTTGGCCGCCTGCTCGTCGGCCACGAACCACGGCAGCGGAAAGAGGATCGACGCGATGCCCGCCGCGGTGATCTCGGCGACGGTGATCGCACCGGAGCGGCAGACGAGGACGTCGCACCATGCGTAGCGCGCCGCCATGTCGTCGACGAAGGGGAGCACCTCGCCTTTCACTCCGGCTTTCTCGTACGCGGCGCGCAACCCCTCGTGGAGCTTCGCGCCCGCCTGGTGCACGACCTCGGGACGTTCCTCCGCGGCCATGCTCGCGAGCGCCGCGAGAACCAGGTCGTTCATCGTCTGCGCGCCGAGGCTGCCACCGACGACGAGAAGCCGGAGCCTGCCGGAACGATCGGCGTAGCGCGCATCGGGGGCCGGGAGCGCGGCGATCTCTTCGCGCACCGGCGTGCCCAGCCAATCGGCGCGCTTCGGTTTCGGCAGCGCATTGGCCCAAGCCTGGGACACCTTCTGCTCGAAGGCGCCCTCCATGCCGACCACGACGCGATCGGCCACGGGCGCCAGCACGCGATTGGTGATGCCGGCGACCGCGCCGGGCTCGTGCACCACGAGGGGCCTGCCCCACAACGCGGCCATCAATCCGCCGGGCAACGCCACGTAGCCGCCCATCGAGAGCACTACGTCGGGGCGGATGCGGAAAAGCGCCACGCTCGCCTGCCAGAACGCGACGAGGATGCGCCCCGGAAGCACGAGCCACGCCGAGGCGCCCTTGCCGCGCACGCCGCTCATGTTCACCTGCACCATCGGATAGCCGGCCTCGCCGACGAGCCGGTTCTCCATGCCGGCGGGCGTGCCCATCCAATGCACTTTCCAGCCGCGCGACACCAGGTCCCTGGCGATCGCGAGCCCGGGGAAAATGTGCCCACCCGATCCCGCCGCCATGATGAGGATGGTGCGGCTCACAACGCGCCTCCCCTCATCAGGTAGCGATTCTCCCAATCGATGCGCATCAGGATCGCGAGCGCCATGCAGGTGACGACGATGCCGGTGCCGCCGAACGACAGCAGCGGCAGCGTGAGGCCCTTGGTCGGCAACAGCCCCATGTTCACGCCCATGTTGATGAACGCCTGGGCCGCGAGCCACACGCCGATGCCCTGCGCGACCAATGCCGCGTAGTAGCGCTCGAGGCTCGCCGCCTGGCGGCCCACGGCGAAGGCGCGGTGCACGACGAAGAGGAAGAGCGTGATCACCATCGCCACCCCGGCGAAGCCGAGCTCCTCGGCGATCACCGCGAGCAGGAAATCGGTGTGCGCTTCCGGCAGGTAGAAGAGTTTCTCCACGCTCGCGCCCAGCCCCACCCCGAACCACTCGCCGCGCCCGAAGGCGATCAGCGAATGGGACAGCTGGTAGCCCTTGCCGTACGCGTCGGACCACGGGTCCATGAAGCCGAGGATTCGTTGCAGTCGATACGGCGACGAGACGATCAGAATCACGAACGCAACGCCCAGCAAGGCCGCCAGCCCGGCAAACAACCGCCAGTTGAGCCCGCCGAGGAAGAGCACCGCCATGGCGATGGTGGTCACCACCACGAGCGCGCCGAAGTCGGGCTCACGCAGCAGGAGGGCCGCGATGAAGGTCATCACCGCGAACATCGGCAGGAAGCCCTTCTTGAAGTCGTCCATGAAGGCGGCCTTGCGCACCGTGTAGTCGGCGGCATAGAGGACCACGAAGAGCTTCATCAACTCCGAGGGCTGGAAGGTGGCGAAGCCAAGCGGCAGCCAGCGGCGCGCGCCGTTCACCTCGCGCCCGATCCCGGGAATGAGCAGCGCGACCAGCATCGCGGTGCCCGCCACAAAAAGCCACGGCGACGCCTTCTGCCAAAGCCAGAGGGGGATGCGAAACAGCGCCGCGGCAAACGCCAACCCGACAATCAGGTAAATCGAGTGGCGCACGAGGAAGTAACTGGGGCGAAACCCGGTGAAGCGCTCGGCCTCGGCCATCGCGATGGACGCGGAATAGACCATGACGAGGCCGATCGCGGCGAGCAGCACCGCCGACCAGAGGAGCGCCTGGTCGAGGCTGGAATCGCGCCGTCCCGGGTTGTAGAGCATCAGAGCGCCTTGACCAGGGCACGCACCGCGGCGGCGAACACGTCGCCGCGATGGTTGTAATTGCGGAACATGTCGAAGCTAGCGCACGCGGGCGAAAGCAGCACCGCGTCCCCGGCCGACGCGAGCGCGAACGCGGCCTCCACGGCGTCTTCCATCGAGCTCGCGCGGGCGATGGGCACGCGCACGCCCTCGAGCGCGGCGGCGATCGCGCGCGCGTCGCGGCCGATCAATACCACCGCGCGGGCGCGCGCCTTCACCGCGGGGGCGAGCGGGGCGAAGTCCTGGCCCTTGCCCTCGCCGCCGGCGATGAGGACCACCGGATTGCGGAAGCCCTCGAGGGCGGCCACCGTGGCGCCGACGTTGGTGCCCTTCGAGTCGTCGTAGAAGCGCACGCCGTTCGCCTCGGCGACCAGCTCGACGCGGTGCGCCAGACCCTTGAAATCGCGCAGCGCTTGCGCGAGAGGCTCCGCCGGCGCGTCGATGGCCGACAGCAACGCATGCGCCGCCATGGCGTTCGCGGCATTGTGGAAACCTTTCATCGCCATCTCGTCCAGGGCGATCAGGTCGGAGCCGCCGCGGCGAAGGTGGGTCGTCGAAGGATCGAGGCCCCACTCGCGGTGACCCTGCGGCACGCCGAGCCCGAAGGAGAGCGCATGTTCGCCGGCCATGTCGAGGCTCCACTGGTCATCGCGATTCACCACGCGCGTCTTCGCGTTGAGGAAGATCCTCCGCTTCGCGGCCGCGTAATCCTCGATGGAGTCGTAGCGGTCCATGTGGTCCTGCGTGAGGTTCAGCATTGCCGCCGCGTCGAGCGCCAGGCTCGAGGTCGTCTCCAGCTGGTAGCTGGACAGCTCGAGCACGTAGAGCTCCGCGTCCGCGGCTTCAGGGGAGTCGAGCGCATCCAGCACCGGCAATCCGATGTTGCCGGCGACGATGGTGCGGTAGCCCGCGGCGGCGGCCATCGCACCGGCCAGCGCGGTGACGGTGGACTTGCCGTTGGTTCCGGTGATTCCTAGCACTCGGCCCTTTCCCCGGCGGTGGAGCTCGCGCGCGAATACCTCGACGTCGCCAACCACTTCAATCCCGCGACCGAGCGCGGCGCGAAGGACTGGCTCGCGCAGCGCAATGCCCGGACTCGCAAGGACCGTGTCCACCCCTTCCAGGAGCGATGCGTCGAAAGCTCCAAGCGAAACGCCGACGCCGGGGTGCTGCGCGCGGAGCGCTCCCAGGGCCGGAGGCGCCGCTCGCGTATCGGCGGCACGCACGCGCGCGCCACGCGCCGCGAGCCAGCGAACACCCGAAAACCCCGTGTCACCCAGGCCGAGAACCAGGACATTCCTGCCTTGCCATTCATTGGTCACCTCGCGTGGTTCTTGTTTAAGGGACTCGAGAAGTTGTCACGGAGAACACGGAGAAAACCCGGAGCCGTCGAGACAGCGCGACCAACCCCGGGTCGATCGTGCTTGCCGTGAAGTTGTCCCTGTTCATGCATCTCGTAAAACCTCCCCGCTTGCTCCGGCTTTTCTCCGTGTTCTCCGTGACGACGTCTTGAATGAACGCTTTGCATGAGAGTGAGTTCAGCGCAGCTTCAAAGTGGAAAGTCCGAACAGGACCAGCATCATGGTGATGATCCAGAAGCGGACCACGACCTGGTTTTCCTTCCAGCCCTTCAATTCGTAGTGGTGGTGCAGCGGCGCCATGCGGAAGACGCGCTTTCCGGTCAACTTGAACGAAGCGACCTGGATCATCACGGACAGCGTCTCGACCACGAAGACCCCGCCCATGATCAGCAGCACGATCTCCTGGCGCACGATGAGCGCGATCATTCCGATCGCCGCGCCCAGGGCCAGCGCGCCGACGTCGCCCATGAACACCTCGGCGGGATAGGCGTTGAACCAGAGGAAGGCGAGCCCCGCCCCCGAGATGGCGCCGCAGATGATGGCGAGCTCGCCCACGCCCGCGATGTAAGGGAACGCGAGATAGCGCGCGAAGACGATGTTGCCGGAGACGTATGCGAACACGGCGAGCGCCGAGGCGATCATCACCGTCGGCATGATCGCGAGCCCGTCGAGGCCGTCGGTGAGGTTCACCGCGTTGGAGAAGCCCACCACCATGAAGTAGCCGATGATGATGAAGCCCACGGCGCCCAGTGGAATCGCCACCGTCTTGAAGAACGGCAGGATCAGCTCGGTCTGCTGCGGCAGCTTCGCGCTGTACGCGAGGAACGAGACGGCGGCGATGCCGATCACCGACTGCCACGCCAACTTGGTCCTGGCCGAGAGCCCCTTCGGGTTGCGGTGCACGACCTTGCGCCAGTCGTCCACCCAGCCCACGGCGCCGAAGCCGAGCGTCGTGATGAGCACGATCCACACGTAGCGATTGGCGAGGTCGGCCCAGAGGAGCGTGGTCACCGCCACGGAGACGAGGATCAGCGCCCCGCCCATGGTGGGCGTGCCGGTCTTGACGAGGTGCGTCTGCGGGCCGTCGTCGCGCACCGCCTGGCCGATCTTGTAGGCGGTGAGCTTGCGGATCATCGCCGGGCCCACGATGAACGAGATCGCGAGCGCCGTGAGCGCGGCCAGCACCACGCGCAGCGTGATGTAGGTGAAGACATTGAAGGCGCGCAGCTTCGCGTCCACCGACAGCCACTGGGCGAGCTCATACAGCATGGCCATCTCCTTTTCCGGCAAGCGCGTCCGCGATTCGCTCCATGCGCATGAAGCGCGAGCCCTTGACGAGGATCGCGGCGCCGGCCGCGGCCTCGCGCTGCGCGGCCTTGGTGAGCGCCTCGACGTCGTCGAAATGCGAGGCGCCCTTGCCGAAGGCCTGCACCGCATGGCGGCTCGCGTCTCCGAGGGCCATCAGCGCGTCGATGCCCGCTTCGCGCGCGAAGGCTCCGATCTCTGCGTGCATGGCGGCGGCCTGGTCGCCGAGCTCGCCCATGTCGCCCATCACGAAGACCTTGCGGCCGCGTTCCTGCGCCAGCACCTGCACCGCCGCTTTCATCGACTCGGGGTTGGCGTTGTAGCTGTCGTCGATCACCAGCGAGCCTCCCGGCCCGCGGCGCCGTTGCTGGCGGCCAGGCACGCCGCCGAAGCCCGCGAGGCCGGCTTGCATCGCCGCGAGCGGCACCTCGAGCGCGAGCGACGCCGCGCACGCCGCCATCGCGTTACGCACGTTGTGCTCGCCGCGCACCTTCAGCGTGACCGTGAAATCGCCCAGCGGCGTGGAGAACCTCACCTGCGGGCCAGAGGACGACGCGCTGACCATCGCGCCATCGCCGAAGCCGAAGGTGATGACGGGGCGCGCGGCGTTGAGGTCTTTCCACAGCGCCGCGAAGGCATCGTCCGCGTTGACTACCGCGACGCCCGCGGGCCCGAGGCCCGCGTAGATCTCGCCCTTGGCGCGCGCGATCGCCTCGACGCTTCCCAGGATTCCCACGTGCGCGCGCTGCGCGTTGTTCACGACCGCCACGGTCGGGCGCGCGATACGCGTGAGGTAGTCGATCTCGCCCGCGTGGTTCATGCCCATCTCGATGACGGCGAAGCGGTGGCCCTCGCGCAACCTGAGCAGCGTCACCGGCATGCCGATGTCGTTGTTCAGGTTGCCTTCGGTGGCGAGCAGCGCCGAGCGTGAGCCGGTGTGCGCGGCGAGGATCGCCGCGATCATCTCCTTCACCGTGGTCTTGCCGTTGCTTCCGGTGAGGGCCACCAGCGGCATGGCGAAGCGTCCGCGCCAATGGGCCGCGAGGCGTCCCAGCGCGACTCGAGTGTCGGCGACCACGACCTGCGGCAGCGGCGTGCCCGGCGCCACCAGGCGCGAGGTGAGTGCCGCCGCGGCGCCGCGCCGGAAAGCCTCTTGCACGTATTCGTTGCCGTCGAAGCGCTCGCCGCGCAGCGCCACGAAGAGGTCGCCCGCGCAGATCGCACGGCTATCGGTCGTTACGCCGGAGAAGCGTGCCTCGCCGTGGGCTATGCCCTCCACCGCGCGCGCCGTTTCGCCGAGATCCATCATGGTGCCGGTGCCCACGTATTCGTCCCCGTTCATCGCGCCGCGCCCTGCCAGTCGGCGAGCGCGGCACGCGCCACCTCGAGGTCGCTGAAGGGATGGCGCACCCCGGCGATCTCCTGGTAGGTCTCGTGGCCCTTGCCCGCGAGGAGCACGACGTCGCCGGCCCCCGCGTGGTGGACCGCGGAGAAGATGGCGACCTGGCGGTCCTCGATCGCCTCGACGTCGCCGGAGATTCCGGCCAGCACCTGCGCGATGATCGCGTCGGGGTTCTCGGTGCGCGGGTTGTCGCTGGTGACGATGACGTGGTCGGCGAGGCGCGCCGCGGCCTGGCCCATGAGCGGGCGCTTGCCCGCGTCGCGGTCGCCGCCGCAGCCGAACACGCACACCAGGCGATGGCCCGCGGCCACCGTGGGACGCAGCGCCTCGAGCGCTTTTTCGAGAGCGTCGGGCGTGTGCGCATAGTCGATGACGACGAGCGGCGCGGCGCCTCCGCCGACGCGCTCCAGCCGTCCGGGCACCGGATCCAGCGCGTTCACCGCGGTGAGCGCGTCGTCGAAGGTCACGCCCGCGGCGACCAGGGCGCCGATCACGGCGAGGAGGTTCGACACGTTGAAGGCCCCCAGCACGCGCGCGTTCACTTCGCCGTCGCCCCACTCGGAAACGAGATGGAAGCGCACGCCCGCCTCCGACAGGCCCACGCGGCTCGCCTGCAGGCGCGCGCCCTTGCGCGTGCCATAGGTGATGACGTCGCCGGAGAGGCGCTCGGCGAAGCTCGCCCCCCATTCGTCGTCGACGTTGACGACGCAATGCTTCAGGCCGCGCGCCGAGAACAGGCGGAACTTCGCCTGCGCGTACGCTTCCATGGTGCCGTGGTAGTCGAGGTGGTCGCGCGTGAGGTTGGTGAATACCGCGACGTCGTACTTTATTCCGGCGACTCGATCCTGGTGGAGGCCGTGGCTCGACACTTCCATGGCGACGTGGCGCGCGCCGCGGCGCAGGTAGTCGGCAAGCAGGCGTTGCAGCACGATCGGATCCGGCGTGGTGTTCTTCGCCTCGGCGCGCTCTCCCACCAGGCCGTTGCCCAGAGTGCCGATGACCGCCGAGCGCCGCCCGAGACCGTCGAGGGCGCAGGCGATCCATTGGGACACCGAGGTCTTGCCGTTGGTGCCCGTCACGCCCGCCATCCACAGCGAGTCCGACGGATTGCCGAACACGTGCCCGGCGATCTCGGAAATCTTCCCGCGCAGTCCCTCCACCCCGAGGTTGGGCACGCCCAGGCGCTCGTTCCACTCGAAGCCTTCGCGCTCCCACAACACCGCGGCCGCGCCGCGTGCGATCGCCTCGGCGACGTAGGCGCGCCCGTCCAGCACGGTGCCGGGATAGGCGACGAAGATCGAGCCCAGCTTCACCGCGCGCGAGTCCGCGGTGAGGTCGGCGAGCGGCACGCCCAGCTGCGCGAGCCGGTCGAGGAGGCGCGTGCCTTCGGAGCGCACGAATTCGGCGGCGGCGATCATCCCTCGCCTTCCTCGCGTTGGAGCTGCACGTTGATTGTGCCCGGCGCGTCGGGCGCCACCGACATCATGCGCAGCGCCGCTCCCATCACCGTGGAGAACACCGGCGCGCTCACCTCGCCGCCGTAGTGCTTGGCGCCGGTGGGCTCGTCCAGCATCACCGCGATGATGAAGCGCGGGCTGCTGACGGGGCCGAAGCCGACGAAGGACGAGACGTACTTGCGCTCGGCGTAACCGCCGGCTTCCGCCTTGTGCGCGGTGCCAGTCTTGCCGGCGACGCGATAGCCAGGCACCTGCGCGCGCGGCGCGGTGCCCCCGGGCATCGCGGCCATCTCCATCATGCGCGTGACCTGTGCCGCGGTTTCGGGCGCGACGATGCGCTTGCCGATCGGGTGCGCCTCCTGCTTGAGGAGCGACAGCGGCAGGAGCTCGCCGGCGTTGGTGAAGATCGTGTACGCGCGCGAGATCTGCAGCAGCGACACCGACAGCCCGTGCCCGTACGACATGGTGGCCTGCTCGATGGGACGCCATTGCGCCCACGGCCTCAACTGGCCCTTGGCTTCGCCCGGGAAACCGGTCTTCGGGGGCGCGCCGAAGCCCAGCTCGCGATAGAGCGTGCCCATGGTCTCGGCGGGCATCCGCAGCTGGATCTTGGCGCTGCCGATGTTGGACGACTTCTGGATCACCTGCGCCACGGTGATCGCGCCGTTGGGATGCGAGTCGTTGATGGTCCAGCGGCCCATGGTCATCGCGCCCTGGCCGGTCTGGATGAGGGTCTCCGGCGTGACGATGCCGGAGTCGATCGCGGCGGCTACGGTGAAAGGCTTCATCGTCGAGCCCGGCTCGAAGAGGTCGGTCACCGAGCGGTTGCGCGTCTGCCGGCCGGTCACGTTGGCGCGGTTGTTCGGGTTGTAGTCGGGCTGGTTCACCAGCGCCAGCACTTCGCCGGTCTTCGCGTCGAGGATCACCAGGGCGCCGCCCTTGGCGCGGTTCTGCTCCACCGCGGCCTTGAGCTCCTTGTGCGCGAGGAACTGCAGGCGCTGGTCGAGGGCGAGCGTCACCACCTCGCCGTCGCGCGGCGCGCGCAGGCTCTCGACGTCCTCGACGATGCGGCCCTTCCTGTCCTTGATCACCTTGCGCGAGCCCGGGGTGCCCGCCAGGCGCGACTCCGCGGCGAGCTCGATGCCCTCCTGCCCCTGGTCCTCCATGCCGGTAAAGCCGACCACGTGCGCCATCACCTCGCCCGCCGGGTAATAGCGGCGGAACTCGCGCTGCTGGAAGACCCCCGGAACGCCCAGCGCCATCACTTTGGCCGCCTGGTCGGGCGAGATCTGGCGCTTGAGGTAGACGAACTGGCGATCCTTTCGGGCAATTTTCTGGCGGATCTCCTCCGGCGGCATCGCGAGCGCGCGGGCCAGGCCCTTGATCCTGGCGTCGTCCATGTCGTCGAGCTCGTCGGGCGTGGCCCAGATCGACTCGACCGGGGTCGAGATCGCGAGCGCCTGGCCATTGCGGTCCCTCACCAGGCCGCGCGATGCGGGCAGCTCGAGCACGCGCCCGTAGCGCGCCTCGCCCTTGGCCTGCAGGAAGTTGGTGTGCATGCCCTGCAGGTAGAAGGCGCGCGCGCCGAGGGTCGCGAAGCCCAGCATCGCCACGACCAGCACGAAGCGCGAGCGCCAGCCCTCGAGCTTCAGGCGCAGCTGCGGCGTGCGCTTCTCGAACTTCATCGCTTCACCCCCGCGCCGCGAGCGTCGAGCGTGACGATCACGGTGTTGGACGGATCCGGCAGGCGCATGCCCAGCTGCCTGGACGCGACCGACTCCACGCGCTTGTTGGTCGCCCAGGTGCCCTGCTCGAGCTGAAGCTGCGTGAACTCCTCGTCCAGCTTCTTCGCGGCGTTCTGCTCGCTCTCGAGGTCGTTGAAGACCTTGCGCGCGTGATGCTGCGACGTGATCACGCTCAGGGCCGAGACCACGATGAGGACGAGGAGGATCGCGTTGATGCGGCCCACTAGTTCTTCTCCGCGGCTCTCAATACGGCGCTCCGCGCGCGCGGGTTGCGCGCCACCTCGGCGTAGGAAGCCTTGATCGCCTTGCCCACCGGGTGCATCTCGGCAGGAGGCAGGTCGGCGGCGCGGATCGGCACGCCCTTGGGAAGCTTGTCGCCGGTGGAGCGATCGCGAATGAAGTTCTTCACGATGCGGTCCTCGAGCGAGTGGAAGCTCACCACGGCGAGGCGCCCGCCGCGCTCGAGGAGCGCCGCGGCCTGCGGCAGCGTTACCTCAAGCTCTTCAAGCTCTTGATTGACGTGAATCCGTAGAGCCTGAAAGGTCCTTGTCGCCGGGTGTTGCCCCGGCTCGCGCGTGCGAACCGCGCGACCCACGACCTCGGCAAGTTGCCGGGTGGTGGCGATAGGCTCGCGGCCCCTTGCATCAACAATCGTTGCTGCAATCGATTTAGCAAACCGTTCTTCCCCATAAGCCCAGATGACCTCCCTGATTTCTTTTTCTGAGGCCGCCGCGAGCCACTCTGCGGCGGTTTCGCCACGCGTTGTGTCCATCCGCATGTCGAGCGGACCGTCCTTCATGAAGCTGAAGCCGCGCGCCGCCTCGTCCAGCTGGGGCGACGAGACGCCGATGTCGAGGAGGACGCCCGCGACATTGCCGATTCCGCGAGCGGCCAGCGCCTGTTTCATGGTCGAGAACCTCGCGTGGATCAGCTCAAGACGCGGATCTTCGAGCGTGCGAGACGCAAGCGCCGCGGGGTCCTGATCAAAAGCGAGAAGTCTTCCGCGAACACCGACACGGGCGAGGATGGCCGCGCTGTGCCCGCCGCGGCCAAAGGTGCCATCGACGTAGGTTTGGCCTTCACGGACGTTGAGGGCAGCAATTGCTTCTTCGAGTAGGACCGGGACATGGGATACCTCGCTCACGGGGGAAGGGGAATGACGACCGGGGCTGCGCTCTCCTGGGGGGGCGGCGTCGGACCCGAAGTCGTCAGCCGCATCACAGGGAGAAGTTCTCCATCCCCGGAGGCAAGCTCGTACTGCCTCCGGACCTCAGGGTCTCGAGCTGTGCGTTCCACTGCTCGAGGTCCCAGATTTCGTAGTGGCTTCCCTGCCCGACGAACATCACCTGCCGCGTGATGTGCGCGAAGTCGCGCAGCTCGGGGGGAATGAGGAGCCGTCCCGCGCCGTCGATCTCGACGTCCTGCGCGAAGCCCACGAGGAGGCGCTTCCACACGCTGAACTGGCGATCGAGGCTGGGGAACGACATGACTTTGGCGCGGATGGGCTCCCACGCGGGGATGGGGTAGAGCAGCAGGCAGCCGTCGGGGTGCGCGGTGAGCACCAGCTTCACCGTTCCGCCCTGGGTCAATGGATCCCGGGTGCGCGTCGGCACCGCCATTCGGCCCTTCGCGTCCAGGTTGACCTGCGCCGCCCCTTGGAACACTTCTCCCCCCACGTTTTCCCACTTCCGCACACTGTAGAGAAGCGGCTACAACCCGTCAAGGGAAATAAACTGGCATTTTTTCTTGTGCGACAAGGGGTTAGCGTAGGTTTCTCGTCCCAAACCTAGGACGTTCAATCTATTTAAATCAAAGACTTGGGAATTGGACTGAAAGTAACATCACAAGAGCACGGAGGAGCCCGAGTGAGCACTTCCCGCAGGGCGCGGGAAAAAAAAGGGGGCACACGGGAGTGAGGCACCCCCCCTACGCAAAGGCTGCGCGAGACCTACTGCCGGGCGATGAGGACCAGCTGAGCCTTGTCGTCGCGCGCCATCGCGACCTGGGCCTGCTCCTGGGTCATGAGGAGCGCGATCAGGTCGAGCTGGTGGATGAAGCGGGTGCGCTGCACGTACTGGCGCAGCGGCTGCAATCCCTTGCCGGCTTCCTCGCTCACGCGCTCGGCAACCGCGGTGGGCAGCCCGTCCGTGCGGACGTAGAGGGCCTGGTAGGGATTGACGCTGATGGTGTCCGATGGATTGGCCTGCGCGGCGCCGGCGACGAGCGCTGCGGCCGCTGCCAATAGGCACTTGGTGCGGATCGATTTCATGGCGAGCCTCCTTTTGCGGATTCCTTCGGAGCGGGAATCCCGGCGCTGGCCGCGGGACGCCGGGGTTTGCGCAGCGGACACGGGCAAAGTACGGCCGGCGCCCGCGGGCCGACAGCGGATTGCGACGAAACGCGCAAAGGGGGGGCCAGCAGGGGTTTCCTTGATAAAATCGACGCGCACTTCCCAATCGAAATCGAGACATGGCGCGTGTCGAAGAGCTTTCGGTCGACGAGATCCGCAAGCGTTACCTGCAGGACCAGGAACCCATCTCCCAGCAAGTCTTGAATCGCCTCCAGCGCGATTCACGCCAGGGGGTGCAGCGCCTCCACGCCTGCCTCGCCAGGCGTTTCGAGAAGGACCGCGGCGAGCGCGTTCGCCTGGACGCGATGCGCCATTTCGAAATGGTCCTGTGGAAGTCGGGCATTCGCGACATCGCAGGCGTCGACGAGGCGGGCGTGGCCCCTCTTGCCGGCCCGGTGGTGGCGGCCGCGGTCATGTTCCCGCCCGGCACCGAGATCGCCGGCGTGGACGATTCGAAACGCCTCGACGCGCGCACGCGCGCCGAGCTCGCCGTCGAGATCCGCGCCAAGGCCTCGGGCGTCGCGATCGGCATCGGCACCATCGAGGATATCGACCGGGTCAACATCTACCACGCCTCGCTTCTCGCGATGCGCCGCGCCGTCGAGGGACTGCCGCGCGCGCCGCAGCACGTGTTGGTGGACGCGCGCACCGTGCCGGGCATCGCGATGCCGCAGAACGCTTTCAACAAGGGCGACGGGATCAATTTCACCATCGCGGCCGCCTCGATCATCGCCAAGACGACGCGCGACGCGATGATGGAAGAGCTCGATCGCGAATACCCGGGCTACGGCTTCGCCACGCACAAGGGCTACCCCACGCCGGATCACCGCGAAGCGCTCCTCAAGCTCGGCCGCTCGCGCGTGCACCGCCTCTCCTTTCCGGTGCTGCACGAGTGGTTCGGGGAGTACTCGCCTGCCTTCTACGCCCTGAAGACCCGGCTCTACGCGGCGCAGACCCGCGCGGAGCTCGGGGAATTCGAGACGGCACTCAAGGCCGGGGCCGGTGATCTCACCGAGGCCGAGTGCAAGAAGCTGCGCCTCCTTGTGGGGCGCCGCTGGAAGAGCCTGGCCGCGTAGGAGTCGTCCGGCATCCAACGGCCCCGGTATCGGGGAGAGTAGAAAGGCGGGCCATCTGTCCGCCACCCCCTCCCCCCGAAAAAGGAACATCCATGGGAATTTTCAGCCGGATCCTCGACAAGCTTCGCCACCTCGGCCAAGGCGGCCAGGCGCCCTCGGCCGCACCCACGTCTCAGCAACAGCAGTTCGACCCGAACAAGGTCGGCGCGCCGCTGCAACCCTCCAATGCCATCCAGGGAGTCGATGTGGATGCCGTTCTCGCGGATCTCGCGTCGAAGAAAGGTGGAGGCGGAAACTACCGCACCTCGATCGTCGACCTGCTGAAACTCCTCGACCTCGAGTCCAGCCTCGATGCGCGCAAGGAGCTCGCCAAGGAGCTCAACGTGAACGCCGGCGCCCCGGGCACCGCGGAGCAGAACATCGCGCTGCAGAAGGCGGTCATGCGCCAGCTCGAAGCCAACGGCGGCAAGGTGCCCGACAGCCTCAAGGATTGAGCCTCACCGCAAGCAAAAAAAAGGGCCCCGCGCGGGGCCCTTTCCTTTTTCACGCCGGACTCTCAGCCGCCGCCACCCCGGCCGTTTCCCTTGCCCTTGTCGGCACTGTTGCCGTTGCCATTGCCGCCTCCATGCGCGGTGGTAACGGGCGTCGCGGGGCCTCCGGCAGCGGTGACAACGCCGGCGCCGCGGCCATGGCTGGCCCCCGAGGCGGCTCCCACGCTCGCGCCGCCGCCTGCCGCGGTCACCATGCCGCGCCCCGGCGCATTCGCCGAATGGAGGGCACCCTTGCCCTGCGAGGGTGATGCGGCGACGCCGGTCGCGGTGACGATCCCTTTCGAGGACGCGGTGGCGCCTTTGGAGGTCACGACACCCGGCCCCGACGTCGCCGTGGAGACCGAACCCTTGGCCGGCAGCGCGGCGATCTTCGCCTGGGTCGTCTTGAGGCCGCTCACCACCGGGCCGAGTTTCGTGCCCGAGGAATGCGCGATCTGGCCCCAGCCCATGCCGTTCGCGCGCATCTGCAGCACGCCTTTCAGCGTGGTGGTCGTGGTGGTGCCGTCGGGATTCTTCACCGTCACGGAGCCGCCGTTCAGCGCGGCCTGGAGCTGCTCCGCCGTCGGCCTGGTGATGCCGGCGCGCGCGAGGGTGTCCTGCGCGAGAGCGAGCGCGATCTTCACGTTGCCCCAGCCCATCTTGCCGGTCGGAGGATCGTAAGTCACCGTCGTGGTCGTGGGCGGCGGCGGCGTTGCAGGCGGAGTGGTTGCCGGCGGAGTCGTGCCCGTCGGGGGCGGCACCGCGTAAGTGAGCGTCGCGTTGGTTCCGTTGCGCAGCGCGTTCACGAGTGCGAGCGCGTTGCTTTCGGAACCCGCGAGGTTGGCGAAGCTGGATGCGATCCTTCCTGCCACCTGCGCCTGCCCGCGATTGGCGGCGGTCGCGTCGAGCGTCGTCGCGAGCGTGTCGACGTTGCCCGAAGTTTGCGCGAGCGCGAAGGGCGAAAGCGCGATCAAGAGGGATGCGTACAACACACGCATGCTTCGTTTCATTTTGATGCCTCCGTTATCACGTGGGACCGACGATCTTTTCCGTCTGCAGGATCACCTCGGTGGCGGTCGCTCCGTCGCGCAGGATCCCGCCGTCCTTCTTGGCGGTCACCACCATGCGCGTCGTCGCGGGCGTGAGCGCCTCCAGGTCGATCTCGATGTCGCGATCACCGGCCTTCGCCTTGATCGTCTCCGTCGACCCGTTGCGCTTCGTGTCCACCACCTTCACCTGCATCCGGCTCAGTGCGCCGAGTGCCGCTCTCTTCACCTGCGCCTGGGGCGTGGTGAATGTCTTGTAGACCATGCCGCTCAATGTGTGCGAGACCCCTGTGGCCATGCCGACGCCGAGGGCTGTGAGCCCCACGGCGACGCACCCATTGAGGGCGATCGCCGACAGGGCCAGAAGAGCGATCAATGCTCTTTGCATGCATGCGATCGTCATCCCGGACGCCGGTAGCGTTCCGCGGCGATCCTTCCCCAGTGGATTCCGTCGGCGCGCATCTGCAGCACGCCGGGAAGTGTTGCCACGATCCCGGCCGGAGTTTCGATGTCGCCGCCCAGCAGCACGGCGTGCAGCTGCACCAACGTCGGGCGCACGATGTCGTGGCTCTGCAGCGCATCGCGCGCCAGCATAAGCGCGAGCTTGACGTCGTTCCACGGCATCGGCTCCGTGGGCGGCTCGATGACGACGATCTCCGGCATGAAGTCGCGGCCGGCGTCGATCGGGGACACGAGGTGGACTGGAACCCCCTCGCGCAAGGCGCAGACCAGCGCGAGGATATTGTCCTCGGAGCCGGCGAGCTTCACGAACGCCGAAGCGATTCTAAGGGCGGCGGGGTCAGGATCGTCCGCGGCCGCGAGCGGGGCCATCGAAAGCAGGACGGAACCGGTAAACAATTGCATCGCACGTTTCATCGGGGGTCTCCCACGTGCGCCGGACGATGTTCTTTTTATGGGTGCTGCAGGACCATGCTGGCGAAGCTGCGCGCGATTGGATGTGAAAAAAATCACATTTCCGCAAATAAGGCCGTTTCGTCGCCGTTGCGCGACAAAGCGCGGGAATAAGAGTGAAGCAAGCCGATAAGCGGGATTCTGTTACGGCCCTTGCGGGCTATGACGGTCATTCCTCTAGGCCCTGCGTTGCCGCAGGGCTCGAGCCACCTACCCGCAGACTCGGTGGGCCACGTCGTCGTCTGCCTACTTGATGTTGCTCCGCGTAGAGATTGGCCGTTTCACCTCGCTGCCTTTCAGCAGCGAACTCGTCTCTGTTCCTCTAATCCTCACCTCACGGTGGACGGGAGTTACCCGCTACGCTGCCCTCTGGAGTCCCGACTTTCCTCTGCGCGACAATAAAGTGGCGCAGCGACCGCCTGGCTTGCTTCACACCGCCATTTTACGCCCGCCCTCGGCCGCCGCCGCGCTTTCACCCTGCCGCGCCACGGCGCGGGCCTTTCGCGGCAGCGTGAACCTGAAGGTGGAGCCCTGCCCCTCGACGCTCTCCACCGACACCTTGCCGTCGTGCGCCTCGACGAACGTCTTGACGATGGCCAGGCCCAGGCCGATGCCGTCGCGCTCGGGATCGGTCTCCAACGCTTCGAAGACCTTGTCGATGCGATCGCGCGGGATGCCCGCGCCGTTATCGGTAACCCAGCACTCGACGCCTTCATCGGGCGTCGATTCACGCGCCCCGACGGTGACCTCGCCGCCCGGAGAATAGGCGACAGCATTGGCGATGAGGTTCTGCAGGACGCGCCGCAACAACGCCGCGTCGGCGCACACGTCGAGATCGTCGGGCACCTGGTTCACGAGGCGGGCGGCCGCCTTTTCGGCCACCGGCTGCAGGTCCTGCATCAAGGTTTCGACCACCGGCCAGAGGTCGAAGACGCGACGCTCGACCTTGACGCCGAGCTCGGTGAGGAGCTGCGTGTTCTCTTTCAGCACGTTGCTCACCAGCGTATCGAGCTGCTTCGCGTTGCGGGCCAGGATCTTCAGGAGCCGCGCGGTCTCGACATTCGGGCCCGCGGCGGGAAGGCGTTGCTGAAGGACGTGGGCCGAGAAGGTGATGGCGCTGAGGGGCGTGCGCAGGTCATGCGCCACGAAGGCCAGGTGCTCGGCGCGACGGCGCCTCGCCTCGCGCGCCTGGCTTTCCGCGAACGCCTTCACCGCCGAGGCGATCGCGTCGTCGAAGATCTTGTTGACCACGTGGCGCGACGCGCCGCGAAGATCGACCCCGTGGCGCTCCGCCAGGTCGTGCACGCAGTCGCGCAGGATGTTGTATTCGGCCACGACCTCCTCGATGTCGAAGCCGTCGCTGAAGCGCTGCACGCCGTGCGCGAGCGGACTCACCTCCTGGCCGTGGTCCCCGCCTTCGGGCTGGACGCGTAGCATCGCCGCCATTTCGACGATCCAGATCGGCATATGGTCGTTCAGCGTCGGAAGGTCGAGGCCCTTCGCGGAAGGCAGGGTCTTAACTTGGTCGCGCCACGCCACCAAAATGGAGTCGCGCTCCGCGAGAAGGTCGTCGGCCAGGCAGTCGAGATTTTTCATGGCAGGCCCGCCCAAGAGAGTCTTGTCAGGCAGCGCCTACAAAGAAAGGTTCAAATGTCCTAGATGACCCGGTCGTTGCCCCCATCGACTGGGACCTGGGCGCCGGTGGTTTTCGCGAAAAGAGGTCCGCAAAGCTCGGCGGCGAGCTCGGCCACGTCGCGGCTCGTCACCTCGACCTTCAACACGTTGTTCTTCTTGTAGGCGTCCACGGAGAGCCCATAGTGCTTCGCGCGCTCGGCGAGGACCTCCTCGGTCCAGATGCCGGTATCGAACACGGCATTGGGGTTGAGCATGTTGATGCGGATGCCGTCGGCGCCCCACTCGAGCGCGGCTACGCGCGCCAGCTGCGCGAGTGCCGCCTTGGAAGCCGAGTAAGCCGCCGCTCCCGGCCCCGGCGCGGGCACGTTCTTCGAGCCGATCACCACCACGCGCCCGCCGCGCGGGGCGAGCTTGAGGAGAGGATGCGTCTCGCGCAGCAGCGCCAGGTTCGCGTCCACGTTCACGCGCATCACCTTGTCCCAGTCCTTGTCGGCGAGGCTCTCGATGCGCATGCCGCCCGGGAAGATGCCGGCGTTGAGGACCACCATGTCGATGCCGCCAAAGGCGCGCACGCCGCGTTCGATCGCCGCGGTGAGCTGGCCCGAGTCCGTGACGTCGCACGCGATGCCGATGAAATCCGCGCGCTTGGCCTGCGACTCGACCGCGGCGTTGACGTCGAGCGCGATCACCGCGGCGCCACGCGCGAAAAAGCTCTGCACGCACGCCTTGCCGATGCCGGAGGCGGCGCCGGTGACGAGGACGACCTCGCCGGTGAACGGCGGATTGCTTCCAGGCTTGCGCAGCTTCGCCTGCTCGAGGTCCCAGTACTCGACGTCGAAAATATCCTTCGGCGGCAATGCCTGCCAGCCGCCGAGTCCCTGCGCTCGCTGGATCACCTGCATGGTGTGCTCGTAGATGTCGAACACGATCTGAGCGTCCTTCGCGGTGCGCCCGACCGTGGCGACTCCGAGGGCGGGATCGACGATCACGCGCGGGGCGGGGTCGAGCATCGTCTTGGGCTCGCGCGCCCTGGGCGCATGCTCGCCGAAATATGCGGCGTACTCGCGTGCGTAGCCTTCGACATCGCGCCCGACCATCGGAACGCGCTTGGTGCGCAGCACGTGGTCGGGCGTGGCCGGCCCGCGACGCGCGATGGAGGCCACGTCGTCGCGACGCGCGAAGGCGAGGCTCGCGTCGTCCGAGTGCGTGGCCACGATCACCGGAAAGCCCGCCACGCGCGAGACCTCGCGGCGCAGCGCGGCAACCTCCCGCGGCGCCGGGGACAGACCGGGGTCGCAGCGGGGTCTGACCCCGGTCTGTCCCCCGACGGAATCCTTCGCGAGCGCGCGCTCCGCCTTGTCCACCAGCGCGATCATGCGTTCATAGGACTCGCGCGCCGTGGCGCCGAACGAGAAGATGCCGTGGTTGGACAGCACCATGCCTACGGTTTCGGCCTTGCGATCGCGCGGGAAGATCTGCGCGCAGAGGCGTGCCAGGTCGAAGCCCGGCATCACGTAAGGAATTACCACGACCTCGTCGCCGTAGATCTCGCGAATGCGCCGGTCGCCATCGGCGGTGTTGCTGATCGCGAGGATCGCGTCGGAATGCGTGTGGTCGACGTACTTGAAGGGCAGCGTCGCGTGCAGGATCGCTTCCACCGACGGCGTGGGCGCGTCGGCGCGCAGCATGTGCGTGCGCATCTCGTTCACCATCTGCGGGTCGGAGAGCGCCTCGAGGCCCGCGAGGTCGACGAGATGGTCGAGGCGCACCGGCGAGAAGCCGGCCTCCTCGATCTTCTCCAGGTCCCAGCCGCTGCCTTTCACGTAGAGGATCTCGCGCTCGCGACCGAGAAGATCCTTCTCGCGAATCTTCACCGACGTGTTGCCGCCGCCATGCAGCACCAGCGACTTGTCGCGGCCGAGGAGGCGCGAGGTGTACACGCGCTGCCCGAGCTCCCCGGGAAAGGTCGCGGCCTCCGCGTCGGTCCACAGGCTCTTCATCACTCGACCTCGATGTTGGCGTCGGCGAGGGCTGCGAATGCGTTGCGCATGTCTTACGATTCTCCAGGAGGCCTGTTCTTTCCCCTGGCATTTTACGCTGTGGGTGGCGCGAATTGCCTCAGGCAAGCGCTCCGGGGGACTTCAGGTAGCGGTTCCTGATCGCGTCGGCGGCCCAAAGCGTCGTCGCGGCCACGGCGCCGGTGGGATTCTTTCCGGCGTTCTGCGGGAACGCGCAAGCCCCGACCACGAACACGTTCGCCACATCCCAGGACTGCAGGAAGCGGTTCACCGCGCTCGTCTCGCGATCGGTCCCCATCGCCGCGCCGCCCGTGTTGTGCGTGCTCTGGTACGGCACGATGCTGTACGCCTTCGAGGGCGCGGCGCGCACCACCTTTCCCGCGCCCATCGCCTCGCCGATCTTCACGCTCAAGTCCGCGAAGTGGTTGGCGAGCCTGTACTCGTTGTCGTTGTAGTCGAACGTCATGCGCAGCATCGGCCGGCCGAAGCCGTCGCGATACGTGGGGTCGAGGTCCAGGTAGTTCTTGCGATACGACATGCCGGTGCTCTGGTTGCGGATGGTGAGCGCGTGATGGTAGGTGTCGACCATCGCGCGCTTCCATTCGGTGCCCCACGGCGGCGTGCCCGGCGGGACGGGGCGCGACTCGATCGGCCGCGCGCCCGGCGAGGCGACTTGAATCGTCCCGCCGCCAATGAAGCCGAACTTGCCGGAGTCGTAGACCTGCGGATAGTAATCGTCCAGCACCGCCTGCAGCGCGCCCGTTCCCATGAAGGGATTCAACGGCCGCGACTTGTCGGTGTAGACGGTGGCGCCCGAGCGGATCTGGTACGAATAGCTGCGCCCGACCACGCCCTGCCCGGTCGCGGGATCGAACGGCTTGCCGATTCCCGAGAGCAGCATCAGGTGCACGTTGGCGAGCACGTACGCGGAAAGCACGACGAGATCGGCGGGCTGCTCGAACTCGCGCCCCGCGGCGTCGACGTAGGTAACGCTCACCGCGCGCTTCTTCGCGGCATCGAGGTTCACCTTGAGCACGCGCGCGTTGGTGCGCAGCTCGAAGTTGGCCTTCTTCGCGAGCAGCGGCAACACCGTCTGGTTCGGCGAGGCGCGCGCCCCGGCTTCGCAACCGTAATTCTCGCAAAAGCCGCAGTAACGGCACTGCCCATACGTGATGCCGTCGGGATTGGTCCATGCGCGCGACGCGTTCGCCGCGGGCGCCGGGAACGGGTGCAGGCCGATCCGCGCCGCGCCTTCCATGAAGAGCTTCGCGGCGTTGCTCATGGTGAGCGGTGGCAGCGGGTACTCGCGGCTCCTCGGGCCCTCGAAGGGATTGCCGCCCGCCTCGATCCGGCCGCGGATGTTGCCGGCCTTGCCGGAGGCCCCGCACATCTGCTCGAAGCGGTCGTAGTAAGGCTCGAGCTCGCCGTAGGTGACGCCCCAATCCTGCAGGTACATGTCCTGCGGGATGGCGCCGGCGCCGTAGCGCTCGATCGTCATGCGCCGCGCCTCGTGGTCCCACGGCATGAGGCGCCACAGCACGCCGCCCCAGTGCAGGCCCGAGCCGCCCACGCCCTCGCCGATGGTGAACGAGCCGTGGCGGCGCATCGGCAGCGCGGTCTGCGCCGCGGTGTTGCGAAAGGTGTTGGTCTCGCGGGCGAGGTTCTGCATCAGCTCGAGGTCGCGCGAGTAGCGCAGCTCGTCGTGGCTGCGCGGGTCGAAGAAGGATTCGGCGGGGCGATTGATGCCGCGCTCGAGCGCGACGATCCTGAGCCCCGTGCCGGCGAGCTCGTTGGCCATCAGCGAACCGGTCCAGCCCATGCCGACGATGACGACGTCGGCCGATTTCAGTTTGGTGGCCATGGGGTCCTCAGGTGAGGTCGGCGATGCCGCGCGGCGCGTCGGCGAACTTGCGGTCGCGATTTTTCTCGATTTCCTGCGTGTAGATGCGAAACGGCCCGGGGAAGCCGATCATCTTCCACGAGCCCATGCCGATGTTCCCGCCGTGGATCGGATCGGAGAAATAGCCCTCGGTGGTGTCGTTGAAGAGCTGCGAGAGGAAGACCCGCGCGGGGTACGACGGGAAGTCGAGCTTGCCGTCGCGGATCTCGTGCAGCACGGCGTTGCGCTCCGCGGGCGCGAGCGCCTCGAAACGACGCCCGCCGCGGTTCTTCCCGCAGTGGGCCTGCAGCTCTTCGATGCCGATGCGATAGGTCTCGCGCGGAACCAGCGCCGACTGCGCGCCCTGCTCCGCGACACCCGAGAGGAACGGCCCCGCCACGTGCTGGTTCGCGCCCAGGCCGTAGCCCCCGGACAATCGCCGGTCGATGAAGCCGACCACGCCCAGCTCGACGGCGCCGGGCCCCACGTCGTCCTTCGGGATGAAGGTATCGACGATCGCCTCGACGCACTTCGCCTCCTCGGGCGTGAGGAACACCAGCGCGCGCGCGTTTTTCGCACCCGGCTCTTTCGCCGCCGGCGCGATGGCGCAACCGGCAAGGGGCGAAGCGAGCGCCCCGGCCGCGAGCGCGGTAGTCGCGCCGGACTTCACGAAGAACATGCGCCGCGATTTGTCGACGATGTCGTCCATGGCTACGCCTTCGCCTTGAGCATGTTGTCGTAGTTGACCTTCTCGTGGGCCTCGACCGGATCGATGCCGGAGCGCACCGCGGCGATCACCGCCTCCTCGGTCGCCTTCACCTTCTGCGCGAACGCCAGCACTTCCTCGACGCGCTCCTTCGGGATCACCAGCGTGCCGTTCTCGTCGGCCATGATGTAATCGCCCGGACGCACCGGCACGCCGGCCAGCTTCACGTCGATGCCGTAGCCCGCGCAAGACGAGCGCCCGCGCACCGACTGCTGCACGATGCCGCGCGCGTAGACCGGCAGGCCGTAGATCTTGTATTCGTCGACGTCGCGCACCGGGCCGTCGGTGACACAGCCTGCGAGCCCGTGGTGCGCGGAGGTCGCCCCCGCGACGCCGCCGAACGCATTGACCTTGGGATTGCCGGAGCAGTCGATCACCAGCACCGAGCCCGCGCCGCCCTTCACGATCGCGCGCAGCGTGCCGAGCACGGTGCTCTCCTCCGCCTTGCCGGCTTCGACCAGCTTCAACGTCGCCGCGGGCCCGAAGATCTTGCGGCACGGGTAGATCGGCAGCACGCCCTGCGGCGCGCCCTGGATGCCGAGGCGGTCGAGCGCGTCGGATACGTTGGGGATCGAGACGTTAAGGAACTGGCTGGTGAGGCGGGAATCGACGGTGGCCATGGAAATCTCCTGGGAGGCAATGCGGTTTCTGTCCTGGTCTTGCGTGTCGACGCGATGCGCTACTCGGGCTTCGCGCCCGAGAGCGACACCAGGCGGCCCCAGCGCTCACCTTCGGCGCGCACGAAGGCGGTGAACTCATCCACCGTCATGGGCTGCGCGTAGATGCCGGCCCTGGCGTATGCCTCTTCAGTCTCCTTGTCGGCCATGACCGCCTTCAGCTCCGCGTTCATGCGCTCGACGATGGCGCGCGGCGTCCCGGCAGGCGCGAAGAAGCCGTACCAGAGCGTGAGCGCGGAGTCCCTGTAGCCGAGCTCGGTGATCGTGGGCACGTCGGGCAGCGAGTCGATGCGCCGGTCGCCGTAGATGGCGATCGCGCGCAGCTTCTTTCCCTGCACCAGCGGCACCGCGGGCGCGGCGGACGACGCGAGCATCGTCACGCGCCCGCCCATCACGTCGGTCAGCGCCGGCGGCATGCCCTTGTACGGGATGTGCACCAGGTCCGTGCCGTTCTGCTCGTTGAACATCTCGCTGATGAGGTGCGTCGTGCTGCCGTTGCCGTACGAGGCGTAGCTCAGCTTGTTCCTGTTGCGGCGCGCGTACTCGACGAACTCCTGCATGTTCTTCGCGGGAGTGTCCGGATTGATCACGAGGATGTGCGGGCTCACGGCGAGCATCGCGACCGGCTGGAAGTCCTTGATCGGGTCGTAGCTCAGCTGCTTGTAGAACGTGCGGTTGATCGCGAACGTGTTGGTGATGCCCATCACGAACGTGTAGCCGTCGGGCGCCGCCGCCGCCGCCTTCTGCGTCCCCAGGATTCCTCCCGCGCCCGCGAGGTTCTCGACCACGACGGGCTGCTTGAGGCGTTCCCCGAGCTTTCCCGCGAGCGTGCGCGCGATGATGTCCGCGCCGCCCGCGGCGGGGAACGGGATAAGGAGCGTGATGGGCTTTGCCGGCCATGCTTGCGCCAACGCCTCCCCGGTCATGGATAGCGCGGCGAACGACAACAATGCGGCGACTGCGCTCCTCGACTTCTTCAGCATCTCCTCGCTCCTTTATCTACCCGACGATCCTGTCGTCGGTGTATTGGTCCTTCATGGATACATCGAACTTCAACGCCTTGTGGATCGCGATGAAATCCGCGCCGTTCTGCATGGCCTGCACGATCTTTCGCTCGATCGCGGCGGCGCGGTACGCGGCGCGGAAAACTTCCACGGCGCGGTCGGCGGGAAACACGATCACGCCGTTCGCGTCGGCCGCGGCGATGGAGCCTGGCGCTACCTGCGTGCCGTTGAACATCACCGGCTCGTTCAGCGACTCGATGCCGACGCGCCCGCGCACCGACTGCACCACGGTGCCGCGCGCGTAGGTGGGGAAGTTCATCGCCTGCGTGCCCTGCACGTCGCGCACGCACCCGTCCGAGATCGCGCCCGCGAGGCGCTGCTGCACCGCCACCACCGTGACCAGCGAGCCGATGGTGTTGCGCGTCATGTCCCCGCCCGCGTCGATGAGGAAGATGGAGCCCGGATCGGCCGCGAGCAGCGGCTCGATGGTGCCGATCACGATCTCCTTCGTGCCGGTGGGCGACATCCTGCAGGTGACGATCGGGCCGCAGATCGGCGGGCAGCCGGGATAGACGCCCTTCACCTGGCCGCTCGTCGCCGGAACGATTCCCAGCGTGTCGCACGCGTCCGAAAGGTCGCACGTGGAAATGTCGCGGAAAGCCTGCATGTAGTTCATTTCGGATCTCTCCTGAAGGAGATCATCAGATGTGGCGGATGCCGAACTTGTCGAGGATGTCGGCCATCTGCACGTGCCAGTTCACCTTGTGGTGCGAGTGCTCCTCGAGGGCCTTGTCGACGTCGCCCTTGCGGATCGCCGCCACCACCGCCTCGTGGCTGCGGGTGGACCTGGTCGGGCGGTCGCGCATGCGCAGCGTGAAGATGCGGAAGCGCTGCGACTGGTCGAGCAGGGTGCGCGCGGCGCCGGCCAGGCGCGGGTTGCCGCTCTCGTCGACCAGCGCGCGGTGGAAGCGCTCGTCGGCGCTCGCCCAGGCGTCGAGGTCGTCGGCGGCCAGCGCCTTCTTCATCGCGGTCACTTCCGCCTGCAGCCGCTCGACCGGGACCTTGTTGTCCTTGCGCGCGGCCAGCAGGCGCACCGCGAGGAGCTCCAGCGAGGACAGCACCTGGAAGATGTCGGCGATGTCGGCGGCGTTGAGCGGGAGCACGCGCATGCCACGGCGCGGGACGATCTCGACCAGGCCTTCGTGCTCCAGGCGCACCAGCGCCTCGCGCAGCGGCGTGCGGCTCATGCCCAGCTCCTCGCAGAGCTGGTCCTCGAGGACCTGGAAGCCGCCCGGGTAGGCGTTCTGCAGGATGCGGTGCTTGATGGTCTCGTAGGCCGTGCCGGTGAGGCTGGTGAGCGCATCATCGGAGGTCTTCTCCACCGGCCTGGCCTTGGTCGCAACCGCCATCGCCCATTTCCTTATACGTTAACGTATACGTTATAGTATATCCATGGATATCGCCAGCACAAGCCGCATCGGATTGAACGACCGCTTCAGCGCGGCATCGGGCACGCTGTACCTGACGGGCACGCAGGCGCTGGTGCTGCTGCCGCTCCTGCAGGCGCGCCTGGACGCGCGCCGCGGCCTTTCCACCGGCGGCTACGTGACCGGCTATCGAGGCTCGCCGCTGGGCGGCTACGACCAGCAGCTCGAGCGCGCCCGCGACCACCTCGACAAGGCGGGCATCGTCTTCCAGCCCGGGTTGAACGAGGACCTCGCGGCAACTGCCGTGTGGGGCACGCAACAGGCTGCGTTGCGCGGCGAGGGCCGTGTGGCCGGCGTGTATGCCATCTGGTATGGCAAGGGGCCCGGCGTGGACCGCTCCGGCGATGCGCTGCGCCACGGAAACCTCGCGGGATCCGCCGTGCAGGGCGGCGTCCTTGTCCTCATGGGCGACGACCACACCTGCGAGAGCTCCACCACCGCGCACCAGTCGGAGTTCGCGCTCGTCGACGCGATGATCCCGATCCTCAACCCCGCGGGGCTGCAGGAGCTCGTCGAGTACGGCCTCCTCGGCTGGGAAATGTCGCGCCGCTCCGGCTGCTGGGTCGGCCTGAAGTGCGTGAAGGACACGGTGGACGTCACCGGCATGGTGGCGATTCCCGAGGAGACGCTCGCGCGCCTCGCGGCGCTCACCGCGCATGAGGGCGCGCTCAACATTCGCCTCACCGATACGCCGCTCGCCCAGGAGCGTCGCCTGCACACGCAGAAGCTCCCCGCCGCGCAGGAGTTCGCGCGCGCGCAGGGCATCGATCGCATCCTCGCCAAACCCCGGGGCGCGCGCGTCGGCATCGTCTCCGCAGGGAAGTCGCACCTCGACACCCTCGCCGCGCTCGACGCCGCGGGCCTGAGGACGGCGGGGCAGATTCGCGACGATGTGGCGTACCTGAAGCTCGGCATGGTGTGGCCGGTCGATCCCGAGATCGTGCAGCGCTTCGCCGAGGGCCTCGACATGGTCGTGGTGGTCGAGGAAAAGCGCGCGCTGATCGAGACGCAGCTGAAGGAAATCCTTTTCAACGCGCGCGCTTCCACGCGCGTGATCGGCAAGCGTGCGCTGGATGGCTCGGAGCTCCTGCCGAGCTATGGCGCACTTTCGCGCCGCGACATCGACCGCGCCCTCGCGGCCGGCGGGCTCACCGCGAGCGCATCTTTCGCCGCCGCCTCCACGGCGCTCCTCGACAAGGCCGCATCGATCGCGGTGATCGAGCGCAAGCCCTACTTCTGCGCGGGCTGCCCGCACAGCACCTCGACCGTGCTGCCCGCCGGCAGCCGCGCCTACGCGGGCATCGGCTGCAGCTACATGGCGCAGTGGATGGATCGCGAGACGCAGGGCTTCACGCAGATGGGCGGCGAGGGCGCGAACTGGATCGGCGAGTCGGTGTTCAGCACGCGCTCGCACGTCTTCCAGAACATGGGCGACGGCACCTACCTGCACTCGGGGATGCTCGCCATCCGCGCCGCGGTCGCCGCCGGCACGCACATGACCTTCAAGCTCCTCTTCAACGACGCGGTGGCGATGACGGGAGGCCAGAAGCACGACGGCGTCCTCACGCCGGGGTCGATCGCCGCGCAGGTGCTCGCCGAGGGCGCGTCGAAAGTCGTCATCACCTCCGACGATCCCGATCGCACGCGCGAGTCTTCGCGGATCCCGCCGGAAGTCGCGATCGTGGAGCGCGCCTCGATCCTCGCCGTGCAGCGCGAGCTTCGCGACACGCCGGGCGTGACGGTCCTCATCCACGACCAGGTCTGCGCGGCGCAGAAGCGGCGCCGGAGGAAGCGCGGCGCCATGCCCGTGCCGCAGAAGCGCGTGTTCATCAACGAGCGCGTCTGCGAAGGCTGCGGCGATTGCGGAGTCCAGTCGAACTGCGTGGCGGTGCTGCCCGTGGAGACCGCCTTCGGCACCAAGCGGCGCATCGACCAGTCGGCCTGCAACGTCGACTACAGCTGCCTCAAGGGTTTCTGCCCGAGCTTCGTCACGGTGGAATCGAAAGGCGCGCTCGCGGCCGAGCCCGCGCCGATCGAGGCGCCCTGGAAGCGCGCGCGGCCTCCGGAGCCGCAGCGTGCCGCGACACCGTGCGCGCTGCTGGTCACCGGCGTGGGCGGGACCGGCATCGTCACCGTCTCCGCGGTAATCGGCATGGCCGCCTATCTCGAAGGCTTGCACTTCACCTCGCTCGACATGGCCGGGCTCGCGCAGAAAGGCGGCGAAGTCGCGGCGCACCTGCGCATCGCCGCGAGCGCCGGCGAGCTTACCTCGCCACGCGTCGATGCGGGAGAAGCCGACGCCATCATCGCCGGCGACCTGGTGATGGCGGCCTCCGCGCGCATGCTCGAGAAGATACGCTCGGGCGCCACGCGCCTCGTGGTGAACGATGACGAGATTCCCACCGGCGATTTCACGCGCGACCCGGACTTGCGCTTTCCGAAGGCGGCGTTGAAGTCGCGCCTCGAGACCGTCGCCGGCGCCGAGCGCTGCGATTTCGTGGACGCGGCCTTCCTCGCGAGGGAGCTCCTCGGCGACGCGATCGCGACCAACACCGTGCTTCTCGGCTTCGCCTTCCAGCGCGGCATGCTGCCCGTGTCCGCCGCGTCGATCGAGAAGGCCATCGCCGAGAACGGCACCGCCGTCGAGCTCAACCTCTCCGCCTTCCTCCTCGGCCGGCTCGCGGCGCACGATCCGGCCTCGCTCGGCGGATCGACCGCGCCCGCTCCCGCGAAGGCGATGACGATCGACGACCACGCGCGGCATCTCGAGGCCTACCAGGACGCGCGCCTCGCGCAGAAGCACCGCGACTTCGTGGTGGAAGTCGAGCGCGCCGAGATCGCACGCTGCGGCGCGAGCGGCCCGCTCACCGCGGCGGTTGCTCGCACCCTGGCCCGCCTCATGACCTACAAGGACGAATACGAGGTGGCGCGGCTTCTCACGCTGCCCACGTTCGACGACGACATTCGTCGCACCTTCGGCGCGACCGCCTCGGTCAGGTACCACCTCGCCCCGCCCATGCTCGCGTTCCTCAAGGACGCATCGGGCCGCCCGCGCAAGATCGCCTTCGGCGCGTGGCTGCGCGGGCCCTTCCGGTTGCTGCGCGGCCTGCGGCGCCTGCGGGGCACGCGCCTCGATCCGTTCGGCTACGGCCGCGAGAGGAAACGCGAGCGCGAGGCGATCGCCACTTATCGCCAGCGCGTGCGGGAGCTCCTGCCGCTGGTAAACGCGTCGAACCGCGACGAAGCGATCGCCGTCCTCGCCTATGCCGACCAGATTCGCGGCTATGGGCCGGTGAAGGCGCAGTCGTTCATCCGCGCGGAGGAGTGGTTCCGGGAGCGCATGGCGCGCTTCGCACGGCCGGCGGCGCTCGACGCGCGAGTGGCCGCCTAGCGTTTTGCCTTCGAGCGAAAGTGGTCCGCGTCGTCGTAGTAGCTTTCGCGGGCGGTGTCGGGATGCCAGCCGGGGACCCCGAGCACGGGCATCGGCGCCATCGCCCTGGGAGACGGGAAGTTTTCGCGAGCGGCGAAGTGCGCCGCGACCAACGCGTCGGCGCGTACCACCTGCTCATCGAAGGGTAACGCAAGGAAGCCTTCGTCCGCTTCGATGAACACGGTCTTCGCCACCATGCCGGGATACGGCGCGAGGGCCTGCTCGCACAAGCCGTGGCCGAAGGCGAAGAAGCGCATGCGTTCGTCGAGCTCCGGGCGTCGATGCCAGAAAAGCTTTTTCCACTCGAAATCGCGAACGTGCGCGAGGAGCTCGGGCGCGCTCGAGGCCACGACCACGCCGCCCTCGTCGAAGAGGGTCAGCGCATCGCGCGCCGGGCTGCGCTTTTTCGATTCGGTCTCGCCGCGCTCGTCGAGGATCGCCGCGTGCTGCGCGTTGATGCGCGCCTTGGCTCGCGGCCACGTGATCCAGGCGAGCGCGTTGAAGAGGTCATGCCAGTTGTCGGCGCGGGTCTCGATCTCGCCCGTCTCGGCGATGCGCCGCTCGTAATGACGCCGCTCGCGATCGGCGTTGCCCCGCGGGGGCACGAAACGCAGCGACATCGCGCCGGAGGTGGCGATGCCGGATGCCGCGGCGGTGAGCTCATCGCGGGTCGGGAAGCGATCCGCGGGCAGGCGCGCCAGCGCGGGGGCGAGCGCGGCGTAGATCGGCGAGCGCATCGGCTCGCGTGCGGCGGGCCAATCCAGGGTGCTAGCCGGCGAGACGCCAGCCGATCGTCTGCCCGGCGCGCAGCGGCACCACGGTCCCCGCGCCGAAGGGATACTCGGCGGGCACTTTCCAGCGCGACTTGGTGAGCTTCACCTTGCCCTTGTTGCGCGGCATGCCGTAGAAGTCCGCGCCGAAATGGCTCGCGAACCCCTCGAGCCTGTCGAGCGCGCCGGCGATCTCGAAGGCCTCCGCGTAGAGCTCGAGCGCCGCGTGCGCGGTATACATCCCCGCGTGGCCGCAATCCATCTCCTTGCTGGCGCGCGTGTGCGGCGCGCTGTCGGTGCCGAGGAAGAACTTGGGGCTGCCCGAGGTCGCCGCCTTCACCAGCGCGCGGCGATGCGGCTCGCGCTTCAACACCGGCAGGCAATAGTGGTGCGGGCGCAATCCGCCCGAGAAGATCGCGTTGCGATTCATGAGGAGGTGGTGAACGGTGATGGTCGCCGCGACGTTCTCCGGCGCCCGCTCGACGAACGCCGCCGCCTCGTGCGTGGTGATGTGCTCGACCACGATCTTCAGCTTCGGGAAGCGCTTCACCAGCGGCGCCAGGGTGCGCTCGAGGAAGACCGCCTCGCGATCGAAGACGTCCACCTCCGGATCGGTGACTTCGCCGTGCACCAGGAGCGGCATGCCCACGCCTTGCATCGCCTCCAGCACCGCGTCCGCCTTGCGGATGTCGGTGACGCCCGAGGCCGAGTTGGTGGTGGCGCCCGCGGGGTAGTACTTCACCGCCTTCACGAAGCTCGTGGCGTGCGCGCGCTCGATCTCGGTGGCGCGCGTGTCGTCGGTGAGATAGAGCGTCATCAACGGCTCGAAGTCCGACTTCTTCGGCAGCGCGGCGAGGATGCGATCGCGATACGCCGCGGCCTGCTTCGCCGTCACCACCGGCGGCTTCAGGTTCGGCATCACGATCGCCCGCCCGAATTGCCTTGCCGTCGCCGCCACCACCGACTCCATGAGCTCGCCGTCGCGAAGGTGCGCGTGCCAGTCGTCGGGGCGGGTGATGGTCAGCGATTCGGTCATCTGGGACTGATTATAAATGTGGTGCCAGGTACAACTTACGAAGTCGTGGGCGGGGACACAAAATAAAAAAAAGAAGAGGCCAAAAATATTTTAATAAAAAAATACAACACAAAAAACAAGTATCTA
>JANLXC010000108.1:0-42276 GCA_031364925.1 Burkholderiales bacterium
GATGACGCCCTTCTGCCGGTCGTTGGCCTCCTCCACCGCGCGCACCACCTTCAGGTCCACGCCGTGCTCCTGGCCGGTGCGAATGAGCGCCACGACGTCCTTCGGAAAGCAGGAGCCGCCATAGCCCGCGCCCGGATAGAGGAAGTGGTAGCCGATGCGCGGGTCGGAGCCGATGCCGATGCGCACGCTCTCGATGTCCGCGCCGAGGCGCTCGGCCAGGAGCGCCAGCTCGTTCATGAACGAGATGCGCGTGGCCAGCATCGCGTTGGCGGCGTACTTGGTGAGCTCCGCCGAGCGGATGTCCATCACTTGCAGGCGCTCGTGGTTGCGCTGGAACGGGCCGTAGAGCTCGCGCATCGTGCTGATCGCGTCGGGATCCTCGGCGCCGATCACGATGCGGTCGGGGCGCATGAAGTCCTCGACCGCCGCGCCTTCCTTGAGGAATTCCGGGTTCGAGACCATCGAGAACGCGTGCTTCGCGCCGCGCTTGGCGAGCGTCGCGGCGACCGCGTCTCGCACCTTGTCGGCCGTGCCCACCGGCACCGTGGACTTGTCGACGATCACGCGCGGGCCGTCCATGTGCGTGGCGATGCTGCGCGCGGCCGCGATCACGTACTGCAGGTCGGCCGAGCCGTCTTCCCCAGGCGGGGTGCCCACCGCGATCATCTGCAGCTTGGCGTAAGTCGCGCTTTCCTTCGCGTCGGTGGTGAAGCTGAGCCGCCCGCTCGCCACGTTGTTGCGCACGACTTCCTTCAGCCCCGGCTCGAAGATCGGAATCTCGCCATCCATCAGCATGCCGATCTTCCTCTGGTCCACGTCGAAGCAGAGCACGTGGTTGCCGACGTCGGCCAGGCACGCGCCGGTGACCAGGCCCACGTATCCGGTTCCGATGATGCTTACCTTCATGCAGCCGCTCCTTCGTCGAGGGATTCACGGATCGACTCGAGCATCGCCCCGGGATCTGGGGCCTGGGTGATGGGCCGGCCGATCACCAGGTAGTTGGCGCCGAGGCGCACGGCTTCGGCCGGCGTCACGATGCGCGCCTGGTCGTCCTTCCTGTCGTCTCTCAATCGGATCCCCGGGGTTACCAGTATGAAATCGTCTCCCGCCGCCTTGCGAATGAGCGGGGCCTCCTGCGCCGAGCACACCACGCCGTCCAGCCCGCAAGCGCGCGCGAGCCGCGCGAGGCGCTCGACGTTCTCGGTGAGCGAGCCGTGCAGGCCGATGCGCTCGAGATCCGCGTCGGCGAGGCTGGTGAGGATGGTGACGGCGATGAGGATCGGCGGGCGCGCCACTGCTTCGATCGACTCGCGTGCGGCGCGCAGCATCGCTTCGCCGCCGCTCGCGTGCACGTTCATCATCCAAACGCCGAGCTTGGCGGCCGCGCGGCACGCGCCCGCGACGGTGTTGGGAATGTCGTGGAACTTCAAGTCGAGGAACACCTCGAGGCCGCGCTCCTGGAGCTTGGCCACCACCGCGGGCCCCGCGGCGACGAAGAGCTCCTTGCCGACCTTCACGCGGCACAGCTTCGCGTCCAGGCGCGATGCGAGCGCGAGCGCGGCCTCGGCATCGGGCACGTCGAGCGGCACGATGATGCGTTTATTGTCCAATCTGCATCCTCGAGAGGTGGCGCCCGGCGGTGTCGAGCTCCGCGGTGCGGCGCGGCGCGAAGGTTTCCCATCCGCCGCACGCGGGGCACTGCCAGAAGAACTGGCGCGCCTTGAAGCCGCAGTTTGCGCAGAGGTAGACGGCGAGGGCCTGCGCGTGGGTGTGCACCAGGTCCTTCATGAGCTGCAGGTCCTGGCGGCGCTCCGGGGGCGCGCGCACCATCTCCGCGTCGATCAGGTGATCGAGGCCGACGAGCGTGGGATTGCGACGCACCTCGTCACGCACCAGCCGCCACGCGGCCTCATCGCCTTCATGCTCCGCGGTGGCCTGGTAGACGACGTTCAGCAGGTCGAGCCCCGGATAGCGGTGCTGCAGGCCGCGCAGCAGCGTGAGCCCTTCCCCGCCGCGCCCGATGGCCTTGTAGCTCTCGACCATGCCCTCGGCGACCAGCCCGAAATACGCCGGGTCCTGCGCCTCGATCGCCTTCCACGCGTCGATCGCTTCCGCATGCCTGCCCGCGCGCGCCAGCCATTCGCCGCGCAGCACGTTGGCGCGCACGCATTTGCGGTTGGCGTCGAGCGCCTGCGAGAGGAATTTCTGCGCGTCCTCGGGGCGGCCGTGCACGTGCGCGGTGCTGGCGAGCTCGCAGTAATAGTTGGCGATTTCCTTCTGGTAGTTGCGCTTGGCGCTCACCTCGAGCTTCTTGGCGGCGTGCACCGCCTTCTCCCAGTCCTTCTCCTGGATATAGATGTCGAGGAGGTGGCGATGCACCTCGGCCGAGGGATCCGATTCGGCCATCTTCTCGAGCACCTGCTCGGCATGCTCGAGGAGACCGGCCTTGAAGTAGTCCTGCGAGAGCTCGAAGGAGGCCTCGCGGCGCTGCTCGGGGGCGAGGTCCTCGCGGTTCACCAGGTCCTGGTGCATGCGGATCGCGCGGTCCACCTCGCCGCGGCGGCGAAACAGGCTGCCGAGGGCGAACTGCAATTCCACCGTCTGCGGATTTTCCTTGGCGACCAGCAGGAAGGCCTCGATCGCCTTGTCGGGCTGCTCGTTCAACAGGAAATTCAGGCCGCGGAAATACGACGACGGCAGCGAGCGCGATTCCGACAGCAGCGATTTCAGGTCCACCCGCGCCGCCACCCAGCCCATGCCGAAGAACACCGGCAGCGCGAGGAGCCACCAGAACTCAAATTCCATGCGGAGGCTCGAGGTCGGAGGGCACCATCACAGCCGCGCCCGGGATCGTGGCGTTCTTGCGCAGCCGGGCGATCTCGCGGCGCTGGCGCACGACGGTAGGGACCCACGCAAGGAGCCCGATCACCACGCCGGCAACGAACACCGTGAGCAGGATGAACACCAGCGGCGCTTCCCACACTTGGCCGGGAAGCCCCTTGATCGTCACGTCCTGCGAGTTCTTCACCGCGAACCAGACGAGGATCATCACGATGAAGAGGCGGATGACCCAGACCACCGTTTGCATTTCGCGCGTTTCCCTCTCGAAAGTGCCGATATTCTACAGGGAGAAGCGTCCCCAACCCCCGCGCGATGATGCCGTGCAGGTCTCGACGACACGGGGATCGCGCCGCACCTCCGGGGCGCGGGGCCCTCGCTACCTGGAATCGGGCGGCGGCTCGCAAAAAAGGGCGTCCTCGGGAGCCGCAACGGGGTATTCGAGACAGCGGGGCTCGTCCGCTTTTTGCGAGCCGAAACCCCGTCCGATTCCAAGTCCGCTCGGCACGATCCACGGTCGTCGAGACCTGCACGGCATCATCGCGCGGCATTGTGTTGCTGCGCCTCGACATCCGCGATGATCGGCGGGCGAGGAAGGGTTCGAGGAAGCCACACCCTGGAACGGGCCAAGCGAGTCGAATCATGACGGGGTTGTCGCCGAGCACTGTCTGAGGGCTCCCCGAGCGCATGCGAGGGAAGTAGGAGCTGAGCCCGAGTTGCGCAGGCGCCGTCGTGATTCGATGAGCGCGGGCACCACGGAGCATAGCGAAGTGGCCGTTCGTTCCCGGGTGTGCGCTTCCTCAAACCCTTCCTCGCCCGCCTGCATAACTCGCCTGTGGAAGCGCAGCAAAAAAAACGGCGAGCCGAGGCGCGCCGTCTTGCGGAATTGGAACGGCACTAGCCCTCGTGGTAATCGACGCGCTCGCGAAGTTCCTTGCCCGCCTTGAAGTGCGGGACGTATTTGCGAGGAACCTGCACCTTCTCGCCGGTCTTGGGATTACGGCCCGTTCTTGGCGGCCGGTAATTCAAGCCGAAGCTGCCGAACCCGCGGATCTCGATGCGGTTGCCCGACGCCAACGTGAGCGCCATGGCATCCAGCATCGTCTTCACCGCGAGCTCGGCATCCTTCGGTGCCAGCTGGCTATGCCGCGCGCTCAGCAGCTCTATGAGCTGTGACTTTGTCATTGCGCGTTTCTCCCCCCTGGAGATTTTTCGGTTTATTCCTTGTCCTTCGAGCCGCCCAACTTGGCCTTCAACAGCGCGCCCAGGTTCGTGGTGCCGGAGCTCGCGCTGCTGCTTTCAGCCGCGTGCTTCTGAAGGGCCGCGGATTCTTCTGCCGCATCCTTCTGCTTGATCGACAGGTTGATGGAACGGCTCTTCCTGTCGATGTTGATGATGATCGCCTCGAGGTTGTCGCCTTCCTTGAGGTGGGCACGCACGTCCTCGACGCGGTCGCGCGAGATCTCGGAGGCGCGCAGGTACCCTTCCACGTCCTTCTCGAGCTCGATCACCGCGCCCTTGGGATCGATCGACTTCACCACTCCGCGCACGATGTTGCCCTTGTCGTGGGTGGTGACGTAGTTGCCGAACGGGTCGCCCTCGAGCTGCTTGATGCCGAGCGAGATGCGCTCGCGCTCGACGTCGATCGACAGCACCACGGTCTCGACCTCGTCGCCCTTCTTCAGCGACTTCACGGCCTCTTCGCCGGTCGCCTGCCAGGAAAGGTCGGAAAGGTGCACCAGGCCGTCGATGTTGCCCGGCAGCCCGATGAAGACGCCGAAGTCGGTGATCGACTTGATCGTGCCGCGGACCTTGTCGCCCTTCTTGTGGTTCATGGCGAACTCTTCCCACGGGTTCGGCATGCACTGCTTCATGCCGAGCGAGATGCGTCGACGGTCCTCGTCGATCTCGAGGATCATGACCTCGACCTCGTCACCCAGGCTAACGACTTTCGCGGGATGCACGTTCTTGTTGGTCCAGTCCATCTCGGAGACGTGCACCAGGCCTTCGATGCCGGATTCGATTTCGACAAACGCGCCGTAGTCGGTGATGTTGGTCACCTTGCCGAACAGGCGCGTGCCCTGCGGGTAGCGGCGCGAGATGCCGATCCACGGGTCTTCGCCCAGCTGCTTGAGACCCAGCGAGACGCGGTTCTTCTCGGCGTCGAACTTGAGGATCTTGGCGGTGACTTCGTCGCCAACCGCGAGCACTTCCGTGGGGTGCTTCACGCGACGCCACGCGAGGTCGGTGATGTGCAGGAGCCCGTCGATGCCGCCCAGGTCCACGAACGCGCCGTAGTCGGTGATGTTCTTCACGACGCCCTTCACGATGGCGCCTTCCTTCAGCGTCTCGAGGAGCTGCTGGCGCTCGACGCCGGCGGTCTCTTCCATGACGGCGCGGCGCGACACCACGACGTTGTTCCTCTTGCGGTCGAGCTTGATGACCTTGAACTCGAGCTCCTTGTTTTCGAAGTGCGAGGTGTCCTTGACGGGACGCAGGTCGACGAGCGAGCCGGGCAGGAAGGCGCGAATGCCGTTCACCATGACGGTGAGGCCGCCCTTCACCTTGCCGCTCACCACGCCCTTGATGATGGTGCCGTTGGCGAGCGCATCGTCCAGGCTCGTCCAGGCCGCGAGCTTCTTGGCCTTGTCGCGCGACAGCTTGGTGGCGCCGAAGCCGTCTTCGAGGGCTTCGATCGCGACGGACACGAAGTCGCCGACCTTGACTTCGATCTCGCCTCGGTCGTCCTTGAATTCTTCGGTTGCGATCGTGCTCTCGGACTTCAGGCCCGCGTTCACGATCACGACATTGGGGTCTACGGAAATGACTTCCGCGGTGATCACTTCACCGATGCGCATTTCCTGGCGCGACAGGCTCTCTTCGAAGAGCGCCGCGAAGCTGTTTTCGAGTACTGCTGAGGAGGATTGGGTTGAGGTTTGGGCCAGCATGAACTGCTTTCGGATTGAGACAGCGCGAGCGCCGTCGTTGATATTCGCCAGGCGGGAGACAACGGTCTAACCCCCTGACACCCTTGCACTTTTGCTGCGAGTTTGGACGAGAACGTTACCCCGGCGACTTTTCGCGCCACCAACCGAGAATCTGCCGCACCGCCTCATCGACGGAAAGGCCCGTGGTATCGAGAAAAATTGCGTCGGGATAATGCTTTAGCGGCGCCACGGGACGGGAGCTGTCTCTCTCGTCGCGACGCCGCAACTCTTCCACAACATCGCTTATTTTGGCATACATTCCCTTTTCCATCAACTGCTTATGGCGCCGCTCGGCTCGCGTATCCACGCCCGCGGTGAGAAACACCTTCAGCGGGGCGTCAGGGAACACCACGGAGCCCATGTCGCGGCCGTCAGCGACGAGGCCCGGGGGCGTGCGAAAACCCCGCTGGCGTGCGAGAAGCGCCTTCCGGACCTGCCCCTTGGCAGCCACTAGCGAGGCCGCCGTGCCTACCTCCTCGCTGCGTAGCGCCGCCGTAACGTCGCGGCCGGCGAGCCACGTGGCCCCATCGCGGAACTCGACCTGCATGCGCCCGGCCAGCGCCGCCAGCGCCACCTCGTCGTCGACGTCGACGCCGGCGTCGCGCGCGGCCAGCGCCGCCAGGCGGTAGAGGGCGCCGCTGTCAAGGTAGCGAAAGCCCAGCGCTTCGGCGACCCGGGCGGCCACGGTCCCCTTGCCGGAAGCCGACGGGCCGTCGATGGCGATCACGGGGATGGAATCACGAGACAAGGCGGCGGAACTCCTCGAAGTAGCCGGGGAAGGTCTTCGACACGCATCCGGGGTCGTTGATGCGCACCGGCAGCGGCCCGAACGACGCCAGCGAGAAGCACATCGCCATGCGGTGGTCGTCGTATGTATCGACAGGCACCATGCGCGAGGCGCCTGGCGCGAGAAGGGCCTCGGGAGGCGCGATCTTCAGGTAATCCGGGCCCTCTTCCACGGCGGCGCCGAATTTGCGCAGCTCCGTGGCCATGGCGCGAATGCGGTCCGTCTCCTTCACGCGCCAGCTCGCGATGTTCCTCAGGCGCGAAGGGCCGGTCGCGAAAAGCGCAAGCACCGCCGCGGTCATGGCCGCGTCGGGAATGAGGTTGAAATCGAGGTCGAAGGGTCGCAGCGCCTGTGTCCCCTTGGCTTCGATGTAGCTCTCGCCCATGGTGACGCTGCCACCCATCTTCTCGAGCACCTCGGCGAAATGGATGTCGCCCTGCGCGCTCGCTCGCCCGACCCCTTCGACTCGCACCGGGCCGCCGCCGAGGAGCCCGGCAGCAAGGAAATAAGAGGCCGACGACGCGTCGCCCTCGACCTCGAGGACTCCGGGCGAGACGTAGCCGTCATTGGCGGGGATCACGAATGCGCGCCACCCCTCGCGCTCGACCGCGATGCCGAAGCGCGCCATGAGCCCGAGGGTGAGCTCGACATAGGGCTTCGAGATGAGCTCGCCCTCGACCTCGATCACCGCGCGCCGCCCGGCCCAGGCAAGGGCCATGAGAAGCGCGGACAGGTACTGGCTCGAGACGTCGCCGCGCACGCGCACCGAATCCGCTGCGCCCTCCTTGCGCGCAGCAATGGAAAGCGGGGGATAACCGGCATTGGCGCGGTATTCGATCGCGGCGCCGGCCGAGCGCAGCGCGTCGACGAGGTCGCCGATGGGGCGCTCGTGCATGCGCGGCACGCCGGAAAGCTCGTAGTGCCCGTCGGCCAGCGCCAGCACCGCGGTGAGCGGGCGAAAGGCGGTCCCCGCGTTACCCAGGAAGATGTCGGCGCGCTTGGTCGGAAAGGAGCGCGCCGGCCCCAGCCCGTGCACGCGCAAGTTCTCGGCGCCGTCGAGGGTGTCGATCGCGACGCCGAGCGTGTCGAGGGCGTTGCGCATGACGCGCGTGTCGTCGGAATCGAGGAGCGCGTTCAGCTCCGTATCGCCGCGCGCGAGCGCCGCGAGGAGGAGCGTGCGGTTGGAGATGCTTTTCGAGCCCGGAAGCCGCAGCGTCCCCGCGGCCCGCGTCGCCGGCGCGAGATCCAGGTGCTCCACGGCTACTCGTTCGAGGAGCCGCGCCGCGCCCCCGCCCCGAGGGATTGGCGGCTGGCGCGCGCCTCGGCCATGAGGCGCTCGAGGCCGGGCCCGTCGCCCTTGTCCACCAGCTCGCGGAAGACGGCGAGCTGCGCGCCGTAGCGGTCGAGCTCGGCCAACAACGCCTCGCGGTTCTGCAGCGCGATGTCGCGCCACATCTCCGGCGAGCTCGCCGCGATGCGCGTGAAATCTCGATAGCCCCCGGCGGCGAAGCCGAGGAGCTCGGCGGAATTCTCGCGTGCGGCGATCTCGGAGACGAGCGCGAAGGATAGAAGGTGCGGCAGGTGGCTCACCGCGGCGAAGATGCGATCGTGGTCGGTGGCGGCCATGGTGGCCACGCGCGCGCCCGCCGCTTCCCAGGCCCCGCGCACGACTTCCACCGCATCGGCCGCGGCTTCATCGCCGGGCGTCAACACCACGCGCACGCCGCGAAACAAATCCGCCGTCGCCGCGTCGACGCCACTCGTTTCGCGTCCCGCGATCGGATGGCCCGGCACGAAGCGCGCGAAACGCTCGCGCAGCTCGCTGCCCGCCGTGCGCAGCACTTCGCCCTTGGTGCTGCCGACGTCGGTCACCACCGCGCCCGCGTCCATCGAAAGGCCGACGTCGTGCAGCACCGGCCCGATGGCGCGCACCGGCACCGCGACTACCACGAGGTCCGCGCCCTTCGCCGCTTCCGAAACGCTGCCCGCGGCGACGTCTATCACGCCGAGCTCGGTGGCGCGCTGCAGCGCGGCGCTGTCGCGGTCGAATCCCACGATGGTCGACACCGCGCCCGCGCGGCGCAGCGCCATCGCCAGCGAGCCGCCGATGAGTCCCACTCCGATGACGGCGAGCGTCTTCAGCCGCCGCATGGAATCAGGCCTTCGCCACGGCGCGCCCGAGCGCGGCGAGGAAGCGCTCGTTCTGCTCGGGCTTGCCGACGGTGACGCGCAGGTGCTCCGGCATGCCGTAGCCCGCGATGGTCCGCACGATGACGCCCTCCTCGAGCATCGACTGGTACGCGCGCGCCGCGTTGCCCACGCGCACGGTAATGAAGTTGCCGAACGACGGGATGTACTCGAGCCCCATGCGCTTGAACCCCTGCGCAAGCTGCACCAGCCCGTCGGCGTTGACCGCGCGGCTCTTCGCGATGAATTCGGCGTCGCCCAGGGCCGCGCAGGCCGCGACCATCGCAAGGTGGTTCACGTTGAACGGCTGGCGCACGCGGTTCATCACCTCGGCGATTTCCGGGTGCGCGAAGCCGTAGCCCACGCGCAGCCCCGCGAGCCCGAAGGCTTTCGAAAGCGTGCGCGAGATGACCACGTTGGGGTGCTCGGCGATCCAGCCGGGCGTGGGCGACTTCAGCGCATCCGGCAGGTATTCGCCATAGGCCTCGTCGAGCACGACGAGCACGTGCTGCGGCACGCGGCGCACGAAGGCACGAACCTCGTCCCAGGGGCTGAACGTGCCGGTGGGATTGTTGGGGTTGGCGACGAACACCATCTTGGTGTCGGCGCGGATCGCGCGAGCCAGCGCGTCCAGGTCGTTGCCGTAGTCCTTCGCCGGAACTTCGATGTGCCTGGCGCCGATCGCCTGCACCGCGAGCGCGTAGACCATGAACGCGTGCTGCGAATAGACCGCCGAGTCGCTGCTGGTGAGGAAGGCGCGCGCGGTGAGCTCGAGCACGTCGTTGGAGCCGTTGCCGAGGACGACATTGGCGGGTTCGACGCCAAACTTTCGTGCGAGGACCGCCTTCAGGTCGAAGCCGCTGCCGTCGGGGTAATAGTGCAGCGCGTCGAGGGCGCCGCGAATCGCCTCGATCGCCTTCGGGGAGGAGCCGAGTGGATTTTCGTTGGACGCCATCTTGAGGATGTCGGCCTCGGCCAGGCCGAGCTCGCGCGCGGTCTCGGCGATGGGCTTGCCGGGAACATAGGGGGCGATTTCCCGCACGTTCGCGGGCGCCAGGTCTGCGAGCTTCATCAGAGCACGGCGGTGGGGTACGAGCCCAGCACCTTCAGGTATCCGGCGATCTTCATCACTTCCTCGATTGCGGCGGCGACGTTGGCATCGTGGCGGTGGCCCTCGATGTCGACGAAGAAAAGGTATTCCCACAACGCCACCCGCGAGGGGCGGGACTCGAACTTGGTCATCGACACCCCGCGCGTGGCGAAGGGCGTGAGCATCTCGTAGACCGCGCCCGCGCGATTGCGCGCCGACAGCACTATCGAAGTCTTGTCGCGGCCCGAGGGCCTGGGCTCGTAATCGCCGAGGATGAGGAAGCGCGTGGTGTTGTTGGGCTCGTCCTCGATGTTGGAGGCGAGGATCGCGAGGCCGTAGTGCTCCGCGGCCATCTCGCCCGCGACCGCGGCCGACCCGGCCTCCTCCGAAGCGCGGCGCGCGGCCTCGGCATTGCTCGAGACGGCGACGCGCTCGACGTGCGGCAGGTTGCTGTTCAGCCATTCGTGGCATTGCGCGAGCGACTGGCCGTGGGAAAACACGCGGCCGATGCCGGCAAGATCCTTGGACGCTACCTTCGCCATCAAATGGTGGTGGATGCGCACCACGACTTCTCCGCACACTTTCACGGGTGTCTGCGGCATGAGGTCGAGCGAGCGGCCCACCGCGCCTTCGGTGGAGTTCTCCACCGGGACCACGCCGAAATCGGCGCTGCCCGATTCGACCGCCCGGAACACTTCGTCGATCGAGGATGCCGGCATCGCCTCGGCGGCGAGGCCGAAGTGCTTCAACGCCGCGCGCTCGCTGAACGTGCCCTTTGGCCCAAGGTATGCGACGGTGATCGGGCGCTCCAGCGCGAGGCAGGCCGACATGATCTCGCGGAACAGGAGCGCCGCGGTCTCGTCGGAGAGCGGGCCGGGATTGCTCTCCTTGATGCGCGTGAGGACTTGAGCCTCGCGCTCGGGGCGATACGCCTGCCCGACTTTGAGCGTGCCGATGGCGCGCGCGAGTTTGGCGCGCTCGTTCAGGCTTTCCAGGATCGCGTCGTCGACGCGGTCGATCGAAGCGCGCAGGCGGTCGAGCTCGTTGGAGTCGCTCACGAATCGCTTCCCATGTGCGGGACGCTGCGGATGGAGAGCACGCCGGGGATCTGCGCGATGCGCCGGATCACCTCGGGGGCGGCCGCGCTGTCGAGGTCGACGAGCGTGTAGGCCATCTCCCCCTTCGACTTGTTGACCATGTTGTGGATGTTGAGGCCGGCTTGCGCCATCGTAGTCGAAATCTGTCCGAGCATGTTGGGCACGTTCGAGTTCGAAATGGCGATGCGATGCGGCGACTCGCGCGCCATCTCCACGCTCGGGAAATTCACCGCGTTGGCGATGGTGCCCTCCTCGAGGTACGCACGCAGCTGGTCCACCACCATGAACGCGCAGTTCTCCTCGGCCTCCTCGGTGGAGGCGCCCAGGTGCGGTAGCGCGATCACGCCCGGATGCCCGCGCAGCTTCTCGCTCGGAAAGTCGGTGACGTAGCGCTTCAGGTGCTTCTGCGCGAGCGCCTGGACCACCGCCTCCTCGTCCACGATCGCGTCGCGCGCGAAGTTGAGGAGCACCAGCCGCGGGCGCGCGAGCGCCAGGCGCTTCGCGTCGATGAGCCCGCGCGTCTTGTCGACGAGCGGCAGGTGCAGCGTCACGAAGTCCGCGGCCTTGATCACCTCGTCGATGGACGCCGCGCGCTTCACCGCCGAGGGCAGTCGCCACGCGTTGTCGACGGTGATCTCGGGGTCGAAGCCCACCACCTTCATGCCGAGCTTGATCGCCGTGTCGGCGACCAGCCCGCCGACTGCGCCCAATCCGATCACGCCGAGGGTACGCCCGGGAAGCTCGAATCCGGCGAATTGCTTCTTGCCCTCCTCCACGCGCGCTTCGAAATCCGCGCCGGGCCCGAGCGAGTTCACGTAGGCCACGGCCGGAACGACGTTCCTGGCTGCGACGAGGATCGCTGCGAACACGAGCTCGTTCACCGCATTGGCGTTCGCGCCCGGCGCGTTGAAGACCGGCACGCCGCGCTGGGTCATGGCCGCGACGGGAATGTTGTTCACGCCGGTGCCCGCGCGCGCGACCGCTTTCACCATCGGCGGGATTTCTGCCACCTGCAGCGCGTGCGAGCGCAGCAGGATCGCGTCCGGCGACGGCAACGACTTGCCGACGATGTAGCTCGACGCTGGAAAGCGGTCGAGTCCCCTGGCGGATATCGCGTTGTAGACCGCGACCCGGTATTTCAGCGTTCCCACCTCAGGAATTCTTCGCGCGAAATTCTTCCAGGAACTCGAGCAGCGCCTCGACGCCTTCGGACGGCATCGCGTTGTAGATCGACGCGCGCATCCCGCCCACCGAGCGATGGCCCTTCAGCTGCGACAGCCCCCTCGCCTCGGCTTCCTGCAGGAACTTCGCGTCGAGCGCGTCGCTCTTCAGCCGGAACGGCACGTTCATGCGCGAGCGGTCCTCCTTCGCCACGGGATTCGAATAGAAATCCTGCGAGTCGATGTAGTCGTAGAGCCGTTTCGACTTTGCGATATTCACCTTCTCGATGCCGGCGAGCCCGCCGCGCTCGAGAAGCCATTTGAAGGTGAGCCCCGCGAGGTAGACCGAGAACGTGGGCGGGGTGTTGATCATGGAATCCGCGTCGGCCATGAGCTTGTAGTTCAGGACGTTGGGCGTATCGGCGAGCGCATCGCCGAGGAGATCCTCGCGGACGATCACTACGACCAGCCCCGCGGGACCGATGTTCTTCTGCGCGCCCGCGTAGATAAGGCCATATTTGCCGACGTCGAAGGGCTTCGACAGGATGTGCGACGACATGTCGGCCACGAGCGGCGTGGCACCCACGTCGGGAGTCCAGTGGAATTCCACCCCGCCGATCGTCTCGTTGGTGCAGACGTGGACGTAGGCCGCGTCGTCCGAGCGCTTCCATGTGGACTGCTTCGGCACGTAGGTGAAGTTCCTGTCCTCGGCAGAGGCGATCACGTTCACCTCGCAGAACTTCTTCGCCTCGGCCATCGCCTTCTTGGCCCACTCGCCGGTATTGAGGTAGTCGGCCTTCTTCCTGCCGCGCAGCAGGTTCATCGGCACGGCGGAGAAATGCATGGTCGCCCCGCCCTGCAGGAAGAGCACCTTGTAGTTCTTCGGGATCGCGAGGAGCGTGCGCAGGTCGGCTTCGGCCTCCGCGGCGATCCTCATGAACTCGTCGCCGCGATGGCTCATCTCCATCACGGACATGCCGGCGTCGTGCCAGTTGACGAGCTCCCACTTGGCCTTCTCGAGCACCTCGACCGGCATGGTCGCCGGGCCCGCGCCGAAGTTGAAGATGCGCGAAGCGGGCTTAATGTGGTGCAGGCTTGTCGCCAGGATCGCCTGCGTGTCCGTTGCCGTTCGCCCCGTTCCCATTCCCGTTCCCGTTTTCGCCATTTTCTTCGTCGCGATCCATGATGGTTTGAAGGCCCGAGAGCTTCTCGCCCTCGTCTAGGTTGATGAGCGTAACCCCCTGCGTGGAGCGGCTCATCTCGCGAATCTCGTTCACGCGCGTGCGAATCAGGACGCCGCCGGAGGTGATCAGCATGATCTCGTCTTCCGGCGAGACGAGCGTGGCGGCCACCACCTTGCCGTTCCTCTCGCTGGTCTGGATTGCGATCATGCCCTGCGTGCCGCGGCCGTGGCGCGTGTACTCCGCGATCGAGGTGCGCTTGCCGTAGCCGTTCTCGGTTGCGGTGAGCACGCTTTGCGACTCGTTCTCGGCCACCAGGAGCGCGATCACCTTGCCGCCCTTGGCGATGTTCATGCCGCGCACCCCACGCGCGCCGCGGCCCATGGGGCGCACGTCGTTCTCGTCGAAGCGAACCGCCTTGCCTTCATCGGAAAACAGCATCACGTCGTGCTTGCCGTCGGTGAGCGCCACGCCGATCAGGCGATCTCCCTCGTCCAGGTCCACGGCGATGATGCCGGAGGGACGCGGGCGCGAGTAGTCGGACAGCGAAGTCTTCTTGACCACGCCCTCCTGCGTGGCGAAGAACACGTAGCAGTCCTCGCGGAACTCCTTCACCGGCAGGATCGCGTTGATGCGCTCGTCCTCGTCCATCTTGAGGAGGTTCACGATCGGCTTGCCGCGGCTGGTGCGGCTGCCCTGCGGCACTTCGTAGACCTTGAGCCAGTAGGCCTTGCCCTTGTTCGAGAAGCACAGCACGTGGTCGTGGGTGTTGGCGATGAAGAGCTTCTCGACGAAATCGTCTTCCTTGGTGGTGGTCGCCTGCTTGCCGCGCCCGCCGCGCTTCTGCGAGCGGTACTCGTCCAGCGGCTGGCTCTTCACGTAGCCCGCGTGCGAAAGCGTCACCACCACGTCCTCGGGGGTGATCAGGTCCTCGAGCGAGAGCTCCTCGCCGTTCACCACGATCTCGCTTCTCCTCTTGACGCCGAACTCGCGCTTCACCTCGGCCAGCTCGTCGCCGATGATCCTCGTCACGCGCTCGGGCTTGGCGAGGATGTCGAGGAGGTCCTCGACGGTGGCGATGACTTCGCGGTATTCGGAGAGGATCTTGTCCTGCTCGAGGCCGGTGAGGCGCTGCAGCTGCATCTCGAGGATGCGTTGCGCCTGCGCGTCGGAAAGCCGGTAGCCCTCGCCCGAGAGGCCGAACTCCTTGGGAAGCGACTCGGGGCGGAACTGCTCGGCGGAAGCGCGCGCCAGCATCTGCTCGACGAGCGGCGAGCGCCACTCGCGTCCCATCAGGCCGCTTTTCGCCATCGCGGGCGTGGCCGCCGCCTTGATGATGGCGATCACTTCGTCCACGTTGGACAGCGCTACGGCGAGGCCTTCCAAAATGTGCCCGCGGTCGCGTGCCTTGCGCAAGTCGAACACGGTGCGGCGCGTGACCACCTCGCGTCGATGGCGCAGGAACGCGTCGAGAAACTGCTTCAGGTTGAGCAGCTTGGGCTGGCCGTCGAGAAGCGCGACCATGTTCATGCCGAAGCTTTCCTGCATCGGCGTCAACTTGTAGAGATTGTTGAGCACGATCTCGGCGACCTCGCCGCGCTTCAGCTCGATCACCGCGCGCATGCCCGACTTGTCGGACTCGTCGCGCAGGTCCGAGATGCCCTCGATCCTCTTCTCGCGCACCATCTCGCCGATCTTGATGAGGAGCTGCGCCTTGTTCACCTGGTAAGGGAGCTCGTCGATGATGATCGCCTGGCGCTCGCCCTTGCCGATGTCCTCGACGTGGGTGCGCGCGCGCATGATCACGCGCCCGCGGCCGGTGCGATAGCCTTCCTGCAGGTCGGCCAGGCCGTAGATGATTCCCGCAGTCGGGAAGTCCGGCGCCGGGATGATCCTGATCAGCTCGTCGATCGTCGTCTCGGGATTGGCCAGCAGCACCAGGCAGGCGTCGATCACCTCGGTCAAGTTATGCGGCGGGATGTTGGTCGCCATGCCGACCGCGATGCCCGAGGAGCCGTTCACCAGGAGGTTGGGGAATTTCGAAGGCAGCACCAGCGGCTCGCGCTCGCTGCCGTCGTAGTTCGGCCCGAAGTCGACCGTCTCCTTGTCGAGATCGGCGAGAAGCTCGTGCGCGATCTTCGCCATGCGGATCTCGGTGTAGCGCATGGCCGCGGCGTTGTCGCCATCGACCGAGCCGAAGTTGCCCTGGCCGTCGACCAGCGGGTAGCGCAGGCTGAAGTCCTGGGCCATGCGCACGATCGTGTCGTAGATGGCGGTGTCGCCGTGCGGGTGGTACTTGCCCATCACGTCGCCCACGATGCGCGCCGACTTCTTGTAGGCCTTGTTCCAGTCGTTGGAGACTTCGTGCATCGCGAAAAGCGCGCGCCGGTGCACGGGCTTCAGGCCGTCGCGCACATCGGGGAGCGCCCGGCCCACGATGACGCTCATCGCGTAATCGAGGTATGAGCGGCGCATTTCCCGCTCGAGGCTGATGGGGATGGTTTCTTTGGCGAACTGTTCCATGGTTTCCAAGGCGGACAACCGCGAGGATGTCGGCGTAAGTGCTTGTTTTATCTATTATATTGGCGGGCTGCCAAACGAAAATTCTACCACATCCCGCAGGCACTTTCCAACGTTTGGCCGGGTCAGACGCCTGTGGCGAAAATACAACCGCTGGTCGACTTGTGTTGCGCAAAGCCCCACTTTTGCTTGTGGGACCGAAGCGCGTTTGTGTATGATGTTGCGAGCAGTTTTATGGCTTGCGCCTCAGGTTTTTCGGGCTTGCGCCTTAGAGAAAAAAGTAAAGTTTCAAACAATCATTTAATCCTCTTGGGAGTTCCGAACATGAAGATTTCCTCGCTTGGCACGGCTACGCTCGGTTGCGCATTGGCGCTGGCCGCCGGCTCCGTTTTTGCCAACGTCACCCCGAACCTGCAGGACGCGTCGGGCAATGCAGTCAAAGATGGCTCCGGTGCTTGCGTCGTGACTTCGGGGCAAATCCTGCCCGAGTGCGCGGGCGCCAAGCCCGCCCCTGCAGCGCCGGCACCGGCCGCGCCCGCAAGGCCCGCGGCTCCTGCCGCCCCGACCCCTCCCGCGGCCCCGGCCGCCCCGGCTCGCCCGGCTCCCGCTTCGGTGCGCGCTGCCGTCGTGATCCAGGCCGATGCCCTGTTCGACTTCGACAAGTCGGTGCTGCGTCCTGACGGCCGCAAGAGCATCGACGACGCCATGGCCAAGATGGGCGGCGTGGACCTCGAAATGGTGATCGCCACCGGCCATACCGACTCCGTCGGTACGGACGCCTACAACCAGAAGCTGTCCGAGCGCCGCGCCGCGGCCGTCAAGGACTACCTGGTCAGCAAGGGGATCCCGGCCTCGAAGATCACAACCATCGGCAAAGGCGAGTCGCAGCCGGTCGCGACCAACAAGACCGCCGAGGGACGCCAGAAGAACCGTCGTGTGGACATCGAGTTCAAGGGCGTTCGCAAGTAACGCTTTACCGACCCGGCAGAAAACCCCGCTCCGGCGGGGTTTTTTGTTCCAACTTCCATTCCATGCAAACTGTTGACCTGCTGATCTGCGCCGCGCACGTGGTTCCGGTCGCGCCGCGCGGCGTGCTTGCCGACCACGCGGTGGCAGTGGACGACGGGCGCATCGTGGCGATGCTGCCCACCGCGCAAGCCCTGGAGCAATACGAGGCCGACGAGGTGGTGCGCCTCGATCGCCACGCGCTGATCCCAGGCCTCGTCAACCTGCATTGCCACGCGGCGATGACGCTGATGCGCGGCATCGCCGACGACGTGCCGCTCATGACCTGGCTGCAGCAGCACATCTGGCCGGCCGAGGCGAAGCACGTGAGCGACGAGTTCGTGCACGACGGCAGCCTGGTCGCCATGGCCGAGATGCTGCGCGGCGGGGTGACGACCGTGAACGACATGTATTTCTTTCCCGAGGCCACGGCGCGCGCCGCGCTGAAGGCCGGCATGCGCGCTTCGCTCGGCGTGATCGCCATCGAGTTCCCCAGCGCCTATGCCCCCGACGCGGCGAGCTACCTGCAGAAGGGCCTCGCGATCCGCGACGCGTACCAGGGCGAGCCGCTCCTGACTTTCTGCCTCGCGCCGCATTCGCCCTACACCGTGGGCGACGAGATCCTCAAGAAGATCGCGGTGCTCGCCGAGGAGCTCGACCTGCCGATCCACTGCCACGTCCACGAGACGCGCGACGAGATCGAGCAGGGCATCGCGCAGCACGGCGTGCGCCCCTTCGAGAGACTGCGACGCCTCGGCGTGGTCGGGCCGCGGCTCATCGCGGTGCATTGCGTGCATCTCGAGTCCGCGGAACTCGACATCATGGCGCGCGAGGGCGTGAGCGTAGCCCACTGCCCGTCGTCCAACATGAAGCTCGCGAGCGGCATCGCGCCCGTGGCCCAGATGCGCGAGCGCGGCATTCGCGTGGGCGTGGGCACCGACGGCGCCGCGAGCAACAACCGCCTCGACGTGATGACCGAGATGAGGAGCGCCGCGCTGCTCGCCAAGGCCGCGAGCGGCGATGCGAGCGTGGTGAGCGCGGGCGAGGCGCTGGAGATGGCCACGCTGGCGGGCGCGCGCGCCCTCGGCCTGGACGCCCACATCGGCTCCATCGAGGTTGGAAAGTTTGCGGACCTTGCCGCCGTGGAACTTTCCTCCGTGGAGACCCTCCCTTGTTTTGATCCGGTCTCGCACTTGGTCTACGCCGCCGGACGCGAGCACGTGACCCACGTCTGGGTCGAAGGCCAGGCGCGATTGGTCGAGCGGCGCCTCGCCGGCCTCGACGAGCAGGACCTCCACGACAAGGCACGCTGGTGGGCGAAACGCCTCTCATGAACCACGAAGCACACGCAAACGTCGATCCGGGCGAGCTCGCGAAATTCAGCGCCCTCGCGCACCGCTGGTGGGATCCGACAAGCGAATTCCGGCCGCTGCACGAGATCAACCCGCTGCGCCTCGCGCACATCGAGCGCCTCGCCGGCGGGCTCGCGGGCAAGCGCATCGTCGACGTGGGCTGCGGGGGCGGCATCCTCGCCGAGGCGATGGCGGCGAAGGGCGCGCACGTCACCGGCATCGACCTCGCCGACAAGCCCCTCAAAGTCGCGCTGCTGCATCGCATCGAGTCGGGCAGCAACGTGGACTACCGGCTCATCTCCGCGGAGGCGCTCGCCGAGGAAAAGCCCGGCGCCTACGACATCGTCACCTGCATGGAGATGCTCGAGCACGTGCCCGATCCGCCCAGCACGGTGCGTGCCTGCGCGCGCCTGGTGAAGCCGGGCGGCATGGTGTTCTTCTCGACCCTCAACCGCAACGCGAAGTCATTCCTTTTCGCGATAGTCGGCGCCGAATACGTGCTGGGCCTGCTGCCGCGCGGCACCCACGAATACGCGCGCTTCATCCGCCCTTCGGAGCTCTCGCGCGCCTGCCGCGACGCGGGTCTCGCGGTCCACGACCTCACCGGCATGACCTACAATCCCTTCACGAAGACTTATGCGTTGGGACGTGACGTGGACGTGAACTACCTGATGGGCACCATCCGTGATTGACGCAGTGCTGTTCGACCTCGACGGCACGCTCGCCGACACCGCGCCCGACATGGCGCGCACCGTGAACCTGATGCGGACCAACCGTGGGCTCGAGCCGGTGTCGCCCGCCGTGGTGCGACCGCACGTCTCGCAGGGCGCTCGCGGCATGATCATGTCCGCGTTCGCAATCGGCACCGACCACGCGGACTTCGCGGCGATGCGTGCGGAGTTCCTCGATCTCTACGCGGGCAACCTCTGCATCGACACGCAGCTCTTCCCCGGCATGGAAGAGCTTCTCGACGGCCTCGACGGCGAGTCGGTGGCGTGGGGTGTGGTCACCAACAAGTTCGAGCGCTTCGCCAGGCCTCTCATCGAGGCCCTCGGCCTCGCCGGGCGCGCGGCGGTGGTGATCGGCGGGGACACCTGCGCGCGCGCCAAGCCCTTTCCCGATCCTCTCCTCTTCGCCGCTTCGTCGATGGGTGTCGCGCCCGCGGCCACGCTCTACGTCGGCGACGACGAGCGCGACGTGCAGGCGGCGCGCGCCGCCGGCATGCCGGTGGTGGTGGCCGGCTACGGATACCTCGGCGGCACGGCGCCCACGCTGTGGAAAGCCGACGCGATCCTCGATTCGCCCGCGCATCTCGACGCGTGGATCCACGACGCCAGGGGCAGGCGCGCGGCGCAGGCGACGCGATGAGAGCGCCTTCGCTCGCCAGAAGGCGATTGCTGCAGGCGCTCGCCGCGGCGCCGCTCGCCGCCGCATGGCCCGCGGTGGCCGCGGCACCCGTCCCCAATCGGCTGCTGGTGATGGTGTTCCTCTACGGCGGCAACGACGGCTACAACACCTGGGTGCCGTACGCCGACGATCTCTACTACAAGCTGCGCCCCACCATCGCCGTGCCGCGCGACTCGGTGCTCAAGGTGACCGAGCGCCAGGGATTCCACCCCTCATTCGCGTCGCTGATGCCCTCGTGGGAAGCCAGGGAGCTCGCAATCGTGCAGGGCGTGGGCTACCCGCTTGGCACGCAACAGCACTTCCGCGACGGGGACACGGCCTTCACGGGATACGAAGGCCAGGACTTCTCGCGCCAGGGCTGGATCACGCGCGCGCTCGCCGGCCGCGCAGGCGCAGAAGCGCTCGACGCGGTGGCCTTCGATGTCCTCGACATTCGCCAGGCCGATCCCATGGGCCCCTTCCGCGGCGACAAGCTGGCCGCCGTGCAGGTCTATCACGCGGCCGACCTCCTCAACTCGCGCAGGCTCGACGCGCATGTGCACGAAGCCAACACGCGAGGACGCGAGAAGCTGGCGCGGGCCGACACCCTCGCGCCGATGGCGCTGAAGACTCGCTTCCCCGAGGATCCCTTCGGCAATGCCATGCGCGCGGCGGTGGAACTGGCGGCGCTCGAGCCGGCGATTCCCGTGATCCACGTCGCCCTCAACGGCCTCGACGGCGACAAGCACCACTCCGTCGACTGCCACTGGGACCAGGTGAAGCACCACGGCGATGCGCTGCGCCGCCTCGCCGAGGGTCTCGCCGCCCTGCGCGCGGGGCTCGCCGAGATCGGCCGCTGGGACGAGACCCTGGTCGCTACCTACGACGAGTTCGGCCGCTCGCCGATGGAAAACGAGGACCGCGGCACGCACCATGGCGTGGGCACCACCCACTTCGTGATGGGCGGCCGGGTGAAGGGCGGCCTTTTTGGCGAGGCGCCCCCCGTGATGCGCATGTATCCCAGGATCGGCGGGCCCGCGCCGGTGATCGACACGCGCCGCCTCTGGAGCACGGTTGCGAGGGATTGGTGGAACATCGATCCCTCGGGCCTGTTCACGCGGCGCCACGCGCCGCTGGACCTGCTGAGGGCCTGACTACTTCTTCGGGATCACCAGCAGCACCACGCCGGCGACGATCGCGCCGATTCCCAGCCAGACTGGAATGTTCACGTTCTCCTTTTCCTTCACCGAGAGATGAATCGGGCCGATCTCGGCCTTGTGCGTTTCCTTGGTGAAGGAGAATCCGCCGAACGCGAGCGCTGCGGCCCCGGCGAGAATGAGGACAATTGCGACGATTTTGAGGGGGTTCATGCGGGTTCCTTTTATGCCCTGCCGTATACTGTTGGTTGCAAGCATCGAACACAAGGGGGCGACCCGGTTTCGACGCGGGCTCGGAAGCAGAAAGGGCATGCCGAGGGGTGGAGCACCTCGTAAATCCAACCGCAAACAATCTAGTTGCGAACGACGACAACTACGCTCTGGCCGCCTAATACCGGCTGGACTCTGCTCCGGGCCTGCTCATGGGCCCGGGTGGTGCAGTAAGCAGTACGCCACGGCAGAGTCATATTCATGAGATCGCGGTCGGTGGGGCCACTTCACCGATCGCTAAAACCAAGGTGGCTCAGCGTTGCCCAGTTCGCCGGTCTACGGGGCAGCGGTTAAACCAAATGGCCTGGCTACGCATGTAGAACTGACTGTAGAAGACTCGCGGACGGGGGTTCGATTCCCCCCGCCTCCACCAATGGAAAGGCCCACCCTGGCGGTGGGCCTTTCAACATTCCCATTCCCGTAAAATCAGCCCGTGAATCCGACCACAGACACCGAGCTCCAGCACGCCGTCGACCGCATCGTGGTGAGCGGCAAGCGTGTCTTCGGCTGGGGGTGGGCCGCGCACCGCTCGCGCGCCGTGAAGGGCATCAACCTGCACCTCGAGGGCGAAGGCTGGGAGCGCAGCATTCCGACCGGGTTCGGCCTGGCGCGCGACGACGTCGAGAAGGCCTTTCCCGACCACGTGAATTCCGGGGTTTCGGGGTTCGTCGTCGCCGGGCACATCCCGGACGCGCCCGCGCGCCGCTCCTGGCTACAGGTCGAATTCGAGCAGGGCCCCGGGACGCGCATCGAGGTCACCGACCTCATCGACAACCGCTACTCGCAACGCACCCGGTACCGCCAGCTCGGCTGGATCGCGCAGTCGGTGTGGCGCCGCCTCATGCATGGCGACATCCTCGGCATCCTGAGGCGCGCGAAATCACAGGCCTACGCCGTGGCGTCGATGACGGACGTGAGCGTGATCGACGAGATCGTGCAGGTCCTGCGCGACTCGAAGGGCATTTGCATCATGTTCGACCACAACATGGGCGGGGGCGCCAACCAGTACCGGCGCCGCGAGATCGAATCGCGCCTCGCGGCGGGAGAGGACGTGATCCTCTGCACCTATAACCTGCCGGTGCTCGAGTATCGGCTGCACCTCTTCCGGCCCGGCCGCGAGGAGCAGGTGTTGCGCATCTCCACCTTCGTGCTCCTCGAGCGCGTCCTCGACGAGCTCGAGATCGCCGAGATCTTCGTGAACAGCCCCGTGTCCTTCGACGAGCCGCTCCTCCTCGCCGAGTGGCTCGCGCGCATGCGCGTGGAACACCCGCAGGTGCGCCTCATCGTCACCGCCCACGATTACTTCTCGGTGTGCCCTTCCTTCGTGCTGCTCAACGCCGATGGGCGCTACTGCGGCATCCCCGACATCTCCGAGTGCGCGGCGTGCCTGAAGCGCCATCCGGCGAGCAACGTGGCCCTCACTCCGCCCACCGAGATCGGCCCGTGGCGCGCTCTCTGGGGGCGCTGCCTGCAAACCGCCGACGAGGTGCGGTTCTACTCCCAGTCCACCCGCGAGCTCTTCCTGCGCGCCTATCCCGCGCTGCCGCGCGATCGCCTGACGGTTGTCCCGCACCGGTCGAACTACGTTCCGGAGCGCTTGCCGCGTCCCGACGCCCACGCTCCCCTGGTGATCGGCGTCCTGGGCGAGATCAGCCTGCACAAGGGGGCCTCCATCCTCAAGGAGATGGTGCGCATCATCGACGCCACCAACGCCAACGTGCGCATCGTGGTCCTGGGCACGCTCCACGCGGCGCTCAAGTCCGAGCGCCTCACCGTCAGCGGTGCCTACGACCGCGAGCACCTCGTCGAAATGATCGAGTCCAACGGCATCAACATGTTCCTCTTCCCGTCGATCTGGCCCGAGACCTTCTCGTACGTGGTCGCGGAGCTGATCGCGCTCGACATGCCGGTAGTCGCCTTTGACCTCGGGGCCCCCGCCGAGAGGCTGCGCGCCTATCCCAAGGCTAGAATGTGCGGCGAGACCAGTGCCCAGGCCGCGCTCGACACGCTCGTCGCCTTCCATCGCGAGGGCGCGACGATTCCCGCCTCCGCCCGCTCGAACTAGGATCCGCCCCTTGTCCCAGCAGCTCCATTTCTTCACCAGCGCCGCGGTCAACTACCTGCCCAAGGTGCGCGCGCTGTGCCGCTCCATCCGCAAGTTCCACCCGGAAGCGATGATCCACCTGGTGCTGGCCGACGAGCGCCCGTCGTGGCTCACCGCCGAGGGGGAGCCTTTCGACGCCATCCTCGAGATCGAGAGCCTTGCGATCGCGAAGCTGCGCGGCTGGAGCTTCATGCACAGCATCGTCGAGCTGTCCACCGCGATCAAGCCCTTTGCGCTGCGCCACCTCCTCGAGCGCCCCGACTGCAAGGCGGTGGTCTACTTCGATCCGGACATGGTCCTCTTCTCCCGTGTCGACGACATCCTCGCCACGCTCGAAACCTCCAACGTCGCGCTCACGCCGCACCAGACCAAGCCGGAGAAGACCCTCGAAGCGGTGCTCGACAACGAGATCACCAGCCTCAAGATGGGTGTGTTCAACCTGGGCTTCATCGGTGTGGCCAACACCGCCGAGGGGCGCAGCTTCGCCCGGTGGTGGTCCGAGCGCACCTACCACTTCTGCCGGGCCGAAGTGCCCAACGGGCTCTTCACCGACCAGAAGTGGATCAACTTCGCGCCGATCTTCTTCGACGGCGTGGCCATCCTCAAGTCCTCGCGCCACAACGTCGCCACATGGAATATCACCACGCGGCGCTTCACCGGCACCGTGCGCGACGGCTTCGAGGTCGACGGCGAGCCGCTCGGCTTCTATCACTTCACCGGCTTCGACAGCGGCGCGCATCGGCTGATGGCGGTGAAGAACGCGTCGGGCAACACCGCGTTGCAGGATCTCATCGGCTGGTACGAGCGCGAGATCGCCTCCAAGCCGGGCGACCCCGTGAACCGCCAGCCGTGGGCGTTCGCGAATTTCACCGACGGCACGCCCATCCTGCCGCGCCATCGCTGGCTCTATCGCGACCGGCTCGACTTGCAGGCGGCTTTCCCCGATCCCTACCTCGCGGGCGGCGACGAGCTTACGTTCCTCGAGTGGTGCAACACCGAGGGAAAGCTTCGCTACCCCGAATTCTTCGCCGCGAGCGACGACACGGCGATCGGCGCGCCACCCTCGGCGAGCTCCACCGTGCCCATTGGAGTCGCCTGGCGGCTCTTCTTCCTGCTGTTCGCGCCGCGCGGCGGCAAGCTCCTGCGCACGCGACTGAAGCGCCTGCTGCGCCGTGAGGGCTTCGGCGGAATCGCGCGGCGCCTGCGCCAACCCCCGCGCGTGGAGCTACGGTGATCGACGTCGTCATCCCGGTCTACAAGGGCCTCGAGCAGACGCGCGCCTGCATCGAGGGCGTGCTCGCGTCGCGCGCGCAGACGCCGTCGGAAGTGGTGGTGGTCGACGACGCGACGCCGGATCCGGCCATCGCCGAGTACCTGCGATCGCTCGCCGCGCAAGGCCGCATCACCCTTCTCGCGAACGAGGCGAACCTGGGCTTCGTGCAATCGGTGAACCGCGGCATGGCGCTGCATGCGGATCGCGACGTGGTCCTGCTCAACAGCGACACGCAGGTGGCCAACGACTGGCTCGCGCGCCTGCGCGCGGCCGCGCATTCGGCCCCCGATGTCGCCACCGTCACCCCGTTCTCGAACAACGCCACCATCTGCTCCTATCCCTTCGAGGGCTGGAGGGGCGGCGTGCCGGGCACCCTCGGCCTTGCCGCCCTCGACGCGCTCTTCGCGAGCGCCAACGCGGGGCGCTCCATCGAGCTGCCAACCGGCGTCGGATTCTGCATGTTCATCCGCCGCGATTGCCTGGCGGCCATCGGCGCCTTCGACGCCGATCGCTTCGGCCGCGGCTACGGCGAGGAAAACGATTTCTGCATGCGCGCGGGCAAGGCCGGCTGGCGCAACATCCTCGCCGCGGACGTGTTCGTCTATCACGAAGGTTCGGTGAGCTTCTCCGAGGAGCGCTTCGATCTCACCAAGGCCGCGGGGGCGGCGTTGATCGCGCTGCATCCCGAGTATCCGCTCAAGGTCCACGAGTTCATCGAGCGCGACGAGGCGAGCGCCTTGCGCACGGCGGTGGACCGCGCGCGGGCCGGGCACGGCATGGAGGAAGCGCGCTGCGTCCTCGAAGAGCGCCGCGAGGAGCGCGCCGGCATCGTGAAGGAATTTCACCACCTGCTGCGGCTTTCGTGGAACTACGAGGACCGGGTCGCCGCGCTGCGCAGTGAGTTCACCCACGCGGCCAGGACCATCGAGGAGCGCGACGCGGTCATCGAGAACGTGAAGGCGCTGGTCGCGGAACGCGACGCGGAGCTCGCCCGGGTGCGCGCGGGGCTCAGCCACGCCGAGACGCTCGCCTTCGCGCGCCAGAAGGAGCTCGACGAGATCCATTCCCACCGGCTTTGGCGTTACTACCACTTCCTCATGCGCCGCACGGGCCGCGAGGTGCCGTGACCGACGCCCTCGAGCGGCTCGCCCGCTCGCGCCTGCCGCGCGTGCTTTTCGTGAGCCACGCCTTCGGTGGCGGAGTCGGACGCCACATCGACGACCTCGCGCACGCTCTCGAGCCGGACGCGCAAGTCGTGCTGGTGCAGCCTTTCCTCAAGTCGTTCCTCAAGCTCACCTGGTTGCGCGCCGGCGAATCGCTCACGCTCTGGTTCGACGCCGCCTCCGATTGGGAACGCTTCGTGGAGCTCCTCGCGGCGATCGGCATCGATCGCGTCCACTATCACCACGTCCACGGCTGGCCCCAGGCGGTGCTCGACCTTCCCGCGCGCCTTGGTTGCGCCTATGACATCACGCTGCACGACTTCTTCCCGGCGTGCCCCGAATATCACTTCACCGGTGCCGATGGGCGCTTCTGCGGCGCAGATGCGCGATGCCAGCGCTGCATCGACGCGCGGCCAGCGCAATGGCCACTCGCAATCGACGCGTGGCGCGCCCTCTTCGCCGGCGTGTTGAAAGGCGCGGGACGGGTGATCGCGCCGTCGCAGGACGCGGCGCGGCGCCTCGCGACGTTCTTCCCCGACGTGCGCGTCGAGGCGTGGCCGCACTTGTACGAGCCCGCGGCTGCGACGCGTGCGCCGTTGCGCATCCTGGTCCCTGGGGCGATCTCCCCGGAAAAAGGCCTCGACCTCCTCGAAGCCTGTGTGAAAGACGCGGCCGAGAGGGACCTGCCGCTTCACTTCCGCGTTCTCGGCTATACCGCGCGCCCCATAGCCCCATGGCCGCGGCAGCCCTACTCGCTCACCGGCGAGTATCCCGAGGGAAAGCTCGCCGAGCTTCTCGCCCTCGAGCGCGGCGATGCCATCTTCTTTCCGGCGCAGTGCCCGGAGACCTTCTCGTACACGCTCTCGGCATGCCTCGACACGCCGCTCGCCATCGTCGCTACGGACCTGGGCGCGTTGCCCGAGAGGCTCGCTCGCCGCGCCAACGCGCGCATCGTTGCCTGGAACAGTACCGCGCGCGCGGTGAACGACGTTTTCATGGAGATCGCCGCCCCTGCCGCGGCGAGCGCGCGCAACGCCGATGCGGTGAGCGCCGAGAGTTATCGCTCGCGCTATGCGCAAGCCCTGCCGTCCAAGCCGAAGGCGGCGGCTGACTCGCTTCCGGCGCTCGAGGCACGCTGGCTTGCGGAGCCCAGCGAGGCCATGCCGCCGTGGACCCTGGCCGCGCTCTTCGACGACGCCATCGGCTGCGGACGCGCGAGCTCGCTCGAGATCCTGCGCCGCAAGGCGGGCGAGGCCGACGCCGAGATCGAGGCCGCCCGCGCCCGCCCGGCGCCGGCTTCGAATGCCGAGCCCGCGCCCGCCCGCTCGCCCCTGAGTGCCTTCGCGCGCTTGCTGAAGCGCTGACCAAGTGAGCCCTGCGGTATCATTCCCGGGACCGGCTGCCCCCCTCATACATAGAACAAGGCCGTGAAAAAGCTTCCAGCCCGCTGGATCCCGCAGTTGAGCGCCAACACCTGGATCCGCATCGCCGCGGGCCTCACGGTGGTGTTCGGCCTTTTCGTGAACGAGATCGAGTGGGTGGAGTTCCGCTTCGTGCAGCAGATGGAGCTCCTCGCCTACGACCAGCGGCTGCGGCTCTTCATGCCGAAGACGCTCGACCCGCGCGTGGTGGTCCTCGACATCGACGAGAAGAGCCTCAACGCCGAAGGGCGCTGGCCGTGGAGCCGCGACAAGGTGGCGCTGATGATCCGCCAGCTTTTCGACAAGTACGGCGTGCGCGTTGTGGGGTTCGACATCGCCTTCGCCGAAGCCGACACCAGCTCCGGCCTGACTACCCTCGACAGCCTCGCGAAGAACGAGCTGAAGAACGACGCCGAGTTCCTGGCCACACTCAACCAGAGGCGCGCCTCGCTCGACTACGACCAGATCTTCGCCGACGAGGTCCTGAGGCACCCGGTAGTGCTCGGATTCTTCCTCGGCGGCAAGATCGAGAAGTCGGGGGAGCTTCCGCCGCCCATCCTCACCGACCGGACCGTCACTGACAAGGGCTGGGTGTTCAAGCACCACGCCGCCACGGGATACAGCGGTAACGTGGCCATGCTGCAGAAGAACGCCACCGCCGCGGGCCACCTCTACCCGGCGCTCGATTTCGACGGCCTGGTGCGGCGCGTGCCCATGCTGATGAAGTACGCCGACGGCTATTACGAGTCGCTGTCTCTCGCGATGACCCGTACCTATTTGGGCAACGTCCCGCTGAAGGCTTTCGTGCGCCCCCCGGACGTCGGCAACCTCGCCACCATCTGGCGGCTGCAGATCGGCGACATCCAGGTCCCGCTCGACGAGCGGATGACGTCGCTTGTGCCCTATCGCGGCGGCACCGGCGTCTACACCTACATTTCCGCGACCGACGTGCTGCGCGGCATGCTGCCCGCCGACCAGCTCAAGGACAAGATCATCATCGTCGGCACCTCGGCCCAGGGCCTGCTCGACCTTCGCGCCACGCCGGTGCGCGAGGACTATCCCGGCGTCGAGGTGCACGCCAACCTGGTGAGCGGGCTCCTCGACCAGACGATCATGCACCGGCCCGACTACGTGCTGGCGATCTCGGTCCTCACGGTGCTGCTCATCGGCATTCCCTTCGCGATCGTGCTGCCGCGGCTCTCGGCGCTCACCTCGACGCTCGCCATGGCTTCCGTGGCCGTGATCCTCATCGCGATCAACCTCTACGCATGGCAATCGCACCACTTCGTTCTCAACATCGCCGCTCCCCTCATGATGCTGGCGCTGCTCTACCTGCTCAACATGGCGTGGGGCTTCTTCATGGAGACCCGCTCCAGGCGGCTCATCACCGGGCTCTTCGGCACCTACGTGCCCAAGGAGCTGGTCGCGGAGATGTCCAAGAATCCCGAGGAATACTCGATGCGTGGCGAGAGCCGCGACATGACGGTGCTCTTCTCCGACGTGCGCGACTTCACCTCCATCTCCGAGGGCCTCACGCCGGAGGGCCTGAAGGACATGATGAACGCGTACCTGACCGAGATGACCGAAGTCGTCCAGCAGCAACGCGGGACGATCGACAAGTACATCGGGGACGCGATCATGGCCTTCTGGGGCGCTCCGCTCGTCGACACCGAGCACGCGATCCACGGCGTGGAGTCCGCGCTCGCCATGCAGAAGCGCATCCGCGTGCTCGACACCGACTTCGTCAAGCGCGGCTGGCCCGTCCTGCACATCGGCGTGGGCCTGAACAATGGCGAGATGAACGTGGGCGACATGGGCTCGAAGTTCCGCCGCGCGTACACGGTGATGGGCGACGCGGTGAACATCGCTTCGCGCCTCGAGGGCCTCACCAAGCAGTACGGCATCGGCATCCTGGTCTCCGAGAACATGGTGAAAGCCGCGCAGGGTTTCGTGTATCGCGAGATCGACAAGGTCGTGGTGAAGGGACGCCAGGAAGGGATCTCCATCTACGAGCCGATCGGCAGGGTGGGCGAGGTGGGCGAGACGGTTCTGCAGGAGATCGACCGCTTCCACAAGGCGCTGCAGCTCTACCGCAAGCAGAAGTGGGACGACGCGCAGGCCGCGCTGAAGCAGCTGCAATACGCCGCCCCCGACAACAAGCTCTACAAGCTGTACCTGAAGCGAATCGAACACTTCCGCACCAACCCGCCGGGAGCCGCGTGGAACGGCCTGTGGGTCTTCGAGACCAAATAATCTTTCCCCACGAGGAGCGCATCCCTCAACCCGGCGAGGCGATCAACGTCGCCGAGGGCGTGTGGTGGATCCGCATGCCGCTGCCGTTCGCGCTCGACCACATCAACCTGTGGATCCTCGAGGACGGCGACGGCTGGACGCTGGTGGACACCGGCTTCGGCGCGCAGGCCACCTGGGACCTTTGGGAAAAGCACTTCGCGGGCGTGTTGGCAGGCAAGCCCGTGAAGAACATCGTCGTCACGCACTACCATCCCGACCACGTGGGGAGCGCCGCGTGGCTGGTCGCGAAGACAGGCGCGCCGATGTGGATGACCTCGACCGAATTCCTCTCGGCGCACGCGGCTCACGACGACATGGCGGGGTTCGATCGCGCGACCGGCATGGAATTCTTCGGCAGGAACGGCCTCGACCTGTCGGGCATTCCGGAAAAACTGCGCACCGGCAATGGCTATCGGCGCGGCGTGCCGGAAGTGCCGCGCTCCTACCGGCGCATGATGCACGGCGACAAGCTCGCCATCGGCGGGCGCGAGTGGGAAGTGATCACGCTTTTCGGCCATGCGCCGGAGCAGGCGACGCTCTACTGCGCGTCGCTGAATGTGCTCATCTCCGCCGACCAGGTGCTGCCGCGCATCACCAGCAACGTGGGCGTGTGGGGCAACCAGCCCGAGGCCAATCCGCTCGAGGCGTTCCTCGGCTCGCTCTCGCGCCTGGGCCACCTGCCCGACGACACGTTCGTGCTTCCCTCCCATGAGCGCGTATTCCACGGCCTGCACGCGCGCATCGCGCAGCTCCACGAGCACCACGAGCGCCGGCTCGAGCGCCTCCTCGAAGGCTGCGCCAAGCCCATCACCGCGTTCGAAGCGCTGCCGCTCCTCTTCAAGCGCGCGCTCGACGACCACCAGATGATGTTCGCGATGGGGGAATCGATCGCGCACCTGCATTACCTGCACGCGCAAGGAAAGGTTCGCCGCGAAGTGAGCGCGGCGGGGGTCCGGAGCTACCTGCGCGCCTGAGCTACGAGGTCGGCTCCATGCCGTGGCGCCGTTTTACATCGCCCGTCTCCGGCGCCGTGATGAAGGTGAGCCAGGCGCGCGCGGCCTCGTGTTGGCTCGAAGTCACGCAGATCCCTCCCGAGAAGGTCGTCGTAACCTGGATCTCGGGCGGAAGGAGTCCCACCACCTGGATGCCGGGCTGATGGACGAGCTCGCTCAATTGCTGGAAGCCGATTTCCACCTCGCCGGACGCCACGAGCGTGCCGACCGGCACGCCAGGCGGGGTTTGCACGGTACGCGACTTGATCGCCTCCGCGATTCCCCAACTCTCGAAGAGGCGCGCAAGGTGCACCCCGCTCGGTCCTGTGGAATAGCCGATGCTGGACGCCGCGAGGATCGCCTTGCGGACCGCGCCTGCGGTCCCGATGTCCGGTGCCGCCGAATCCGCGCGAACTGCCACGGCAACGCCTGAGGTCGCTACCGCGACACGAGTCCCGCGAACCACCCGGCCCTCCGACTCCAGCGAAGCCATGGCTTCGTCCGCAAGAACCGCGACGTCGAAAGCCTCGCCCGCGCGAATGCGCCGCGCCGCCTCGACACCGCCGATGGATTCGATCGCCACGCCTGCCCCAGGCTTGCGCCGATAAAGCTCGGCCAGCTCCGCGAGCACCTCGCGAGTGGCCATCGACGAGATGGCCCTGATCATCGACCCGTCACGGCCGGCTTCTCCCAGTCGAGCTTTCCGGCGTCCTTGCCGGCGACGGAATACAGGGCTCCCGGCGCGTTGCGCGTGCGCTGGAACGCCTCCAGGGTCTGGCCTCGCATCGCCGCATAGATGTGCGGATTCGAGACGCCGACGACCGCGCCCAGCTTTTCCAGCATGAAGAAGATCGCGCCGTAGTGCATGAGGCCGCGCCAGTCCCTGCGCCGCACCAGGCCGCGCTCCTCCTCGGTCAGCCCAGCCGCCTCGAAGGAACTTTCCGGGTCGCGCAGGAAGGCTTGCCGATGTTGCGGCAGGATGAGCCGGTGCAGGTAATCGTTGATGCGGAACGCTCGGACACTACGCTCGATCGTGAAGGGGTAGGAGCCTTCGAGCGCCTCGATCCCCTCCGTCTCGCGCGCCATGTGGCTGCGATGGCGCGCGGCGATCGCCTCATCGGGGGCCTCATCGGCCACTTCGTAGACGGCGGTGGCGATGCCGGCCATCGACGGCAGGTAATAGCTGCGATGCTTGCACGTCACTTGTGCGGGAAGCGCGCCGCGCATCGTGAGCCACATCACCACTTCCGCGCCTTCGAACCCGCCGAGTGTCGCGTATTCGGCGAGGGTCATGTCGGCGAGGCGTTCGGGATCGCGCTCGAAGAGATCCAGGAAACGGCTGTCCCACTCGGGATTGTTGAATCCGCAGCGCTCGCCATGCACCTGGTGCGACAGGCCACCCGTCGCGACGATGACCACCTTGAGATCCTGCGGATAGCTCTCGATGGCGCGTCTCAGCGCCTGCCCCAGCTTCAGGAATCGTCGCGCGCTCGGGACCGGGAGCTGCAGGACCCCCATCTGAAGGGGAATGAGGCGCGCCGGCCATGCGGGCTCGTGCGGGCACAGCATCGAAAGCGGCGAGAAGACGCCGTGGTCGAGCGGGCGATGCTGGAAGAATGACATGTCGAACTCATCGGCCACGAGCGACTGCCCGATATGAGCGGCAAGCTCGGGATGGCCTGCGATCGGGGGCAGGTCGCGCGGCCCTCCCCCCTCATCGGCGACTTGCCAGTCGGGACCGACGCCGAGCGCGAACGCGGAGTAATGGTCGAAGAAGAACGACGTGATGTGGTCGTTGTAGATGAGCAACAGGACGTCCGGGCGCTTTTCCTCGAGCCACCGGGCGAGCGGCGCGAACTGCTCGAAGATCGGCCCCCACGTGGGATCGGCGCGGCTGTGCCGGTCATATGCGAACCCGATGGTGGGCGTGTGCGATGCGGCGATGCCGCCGATGATCCTGGCCATGCGCTGCGGCTCCCTGTTAAGTTGTACCTGACACCACTTTCTAGGCCAATGATTTCATGGCCTTCTCCAGGCCGGAAATGGTGACCGGGTACATGCGCGCGTCCATGATGTTGCGCACGTTCTGGATCGAGGTGGTCCAGGTCCAGTGATCCTCGGGAATGGGATTCAACCACGCGGCGCGCGGCCAGGAGCGCAGCAGGCGCTCGAGCCAGTCGCGGCCAGGCTCGTCGTTCCAGTGCTCGACGCTGCCGCCGGCCTGTTCCAGCTCATAGGGGCTCATCGAGGCGTCGCCCACGAAGATCAGCTTGTAGTCGTGGCCGTACTTGCGCATCACCTCGACCGTGGGGATGCGATTCTGGCGGCGGCGATTGTCCTTCCACACCGATTCGTACACGCAGTTGTGGAAGTAGAAATGCTCGAGGTTCTTGAACTCGCTCCTGGCCGCGGAGAAGAGCTCCTCCACGCCCTTGATGTGATCGTCCATGGAGCCGCCCACGTCGAGGAAGAGGAGCACCTTCACCGCGTTGTGCGGCTGCGCGACCATCTTCAGGTCGAGCCAGCCGGCGTTCTTCGCGGTGGCCTGGATGGTGCCGTCGAGGTCGAGGATCTCCGGGGCGCCGTCGCGCGCGAAGCGCCGCAGGCGCCGCAACGCCATCTTGATGTGGCGCACGCCCAGCTCGAGGTCGGTGTCGTAGTCGCGAAACTCGCGCTTGTCCCACACCTTGACCGCGCGGCGGTTGCGCCCGGTCTCCTGGCCGATGCGTATGCCTTCAGGGTTGAAGCCGTGCGCGCCGAACGGCGACGTGCCCGCGGTGCCGATCCATTTCGACCCGCCCTGGTGGCGGGCCTTCTGCTCCTCGAGGCGCTGCTTGAGCGTCTCCATGAGCTTGTCCCATCCGCCGAGGGCCTCGATCTTCGCCTTCTCCTCCTCGGTGAGCCATTTTTCCGCGAGCTTCTTCAGCCACTCCGCGGGAATTTCCGTGAAGATCTCGTCGGGAATCGACTGCGCCCCTTTGAAGTAGGCGGCGAAAGCGAGGTCGAAGCGGTCGAAATAGGCCTCGTCCTTCACCAGGCACAGGCGCGAGAGCGTGTAGAAATCGTCGACGCTCCCGTACACGACGCCCTTGTCGAGCGCTTCGAGGAGAGTCAGGAACTCCTTCACGCTCGCCGGCACTCCGGCCTTCCTCACTGCGAAGAAGAAGTCGAACAGCATCAGGGCTTGAGCGCGCTCACCGGCTCGAGGAGGGCCTCGAGGCGATCGAGGGCGTCGCCCCAGAAGGCCTTCTGCCGCGCCACCGCCGCCGCGCTCTTCAGCTTGCCGTGCTCCACTTGGACGGTGCTTTTTTGCGCGCCCTTTGCGAAGAATCCCACCTCGACGCTCGAGTCGCCTACGGTCCACGTCATGCGCATGGACTTGCCGTCCGTGGAGCGCTTCACCTCGACCGGCGCGTCGAGGAGCCAGCGCGAGCGCACCTTCGGATCGTTCCACGCGTCGTAGAGCTTGCCCACCGTGGTGCCGACGGTGCGCGAGGCGCTGGCGGCGAAGCCGCGCGCATTCTGGTTCACCACGCGCAATCCGCGCGCCTGCTCGTAGCCCACCGTCACCATCTGGCTCCACCAGTTCGGGATCGCGTACTGGCGCGCGAGCATGGCGGCGATGTCCTTGTGCGGCATCTTCTTCGCGCCGGCACGGTCGAGGACCTTGAGCCACTCGTCCCATGCGCGTCCCGTGGCGCGCGCCACCGCGTCGCTGCCCACGCCGGCCAGGCGCAGGCCCTTCGCGGCGAGGCTCGCGCGCGCCGCACGGCTCGGCGGGCTCGCCTTCGGCTTCTTCGCGGGCGCCTTGCGCACGCTCGGCTTTCGCGCGACGGGCGCCGCAATCGCACCCTTGCGGGCCGGAACCTTGCGCCTTGCAACCATCGTTACCTCCCGCGTCGTTGCAGGAAGATCAGCTGCTCGAAGAGGTGCACGTCCTGCTCGTTCTTGAGGAGCGCGCCGTAGAGCGGCGGGATCGACGCCTGGTGGCCCGGGGACCGCAGCGCTTCCGGCGGGATGTCCTCGGCGAGCAGCAGCTTCAGCCAGTCGAGGAGCTCGGAGGTCGACGGCTTCTTCTTCAGCCCCGGCATCTCGCGGATCTCGAAGAACACCTCGAGCGCGGACTGCAGCAGCTTCTTCTTGATGCCGGGGAAATGCACGTCGACGATCGCCTGCATCGTGTCCGGATCGGGGAAGCGGATGTAGTGGAAGAAGCAGCGTCGCAGGAACGCGTCGGGCAGCTCCTTTTCGTTGTTGGAGGTGATGAAGATCACCGGGCGCTTCACCGCGCGGATGGTCTGGCGCGTCTCGTAGACGTAGAACTCCATGCGGTCCAGCTCGCGCAGGAGGTCGTTGGGAAACTCGATGTCGGCCTTGTCGATCTCGTCGACCAGGACGACGACTTGCTCGGGCGACTCGAACGCCTGCCACAGCACGCCCTTCAGGATGTAGTTGCCGATGTCGCCCACGCGCTCGTTGCCGAGCTGGGAATCCCGCAGACGAGACACCGCGTCGTATTCGTAGAGTCCTTGCTGCGCCTTCGTGGTGGACTTCACGTGCCACTGGAAGAGGGGCTTGCCGAGCGCGCGCGCCACCTCCTCGGCGAGCATCGTCTTGCCGGTGCCGGGCTCGCCCTTGATGAGCAGCGGGCGTTCGAGGGTGATCGCGGCGTTCACCGCGAGCTTCAGGTCGTCATCGGCGACGTAGGTATCGGTGCCTTGGAATTTCATCGAAAAATTATAACCTCCTCGACCCTTTTGCCCTTTTCCTGCGTTTACACCCCGGTCCCACACAACGGAGATTTCCCATGAAAGCGCTTCGCCCCCTGGTCCTCGCGATGCTCGCCGCCCTTCCCGCCGCCGGCCTCGCCGCCACTTCGCTCACCATCTATTCCAGCGCGCAGCCCGGGGCCATCGACCCGCGTGCCTTCCGCAATGGCGGCGAAGGACAGGCGATTCCCGGGTATGCGCTGGTGCGCGAGGAGCGCGAATTCACATTCAAGGCCGGGCGCAATGCGCTACGCGTCTCCGACGTGCCCGCCCTCATCGACCCCACCACCGTCGCCTTCGCTTCGCTCTCCGATCCGAAGGGCACGCGCGTCGTCGAGCAGAACTTCGAGTTCGACCTCACCAGCTCCGCGAAGCTGCTGTCGCGCTACCTCGAGCGCGAGATCACCGTCGAGCAGCCGCGCGGCCAATCGATGGAGTCGATCACCGGCATCCTCGTCGGCACGCAGGGTGGCCTCACGTTGAAGCTTCCCGACGGCAGCGTGCGCATCCTCTCGGCCAACGCGCCGGTGAAGCTTCCCGGGCTCCCTGGTGGCCTCATCAGCAAGCCTACGCTGGTGTGGGACGTGGACGCGTCGCGCGCGGGCACGCAGCCGGCGCGCTTCACCTACCAGACGGGCGGCATGACGTGGTGGACCGACTACAACCTCACCTACTCCGAGCCCACGCCCGAATCCTGCCGCGTGGACGTGGGCGCGTGGGTCACGATCGTGAACCAGTCGGGAGCCGCCTTCGCGGACGCGAAGCTGAAGCTCATGGCGGGGGATGTGCAGCGCGTGCAACCGCCGCAGCGCGTCTATCCCCAGGCCGCGGCCATGGAGACCATGTCGCGCAAGTCCGTCGATGCGTTCCAGGAGAAGGCCTTTTTCGAGTATCACTTGTATACCCTCGGGCGCCCGACGACCCTCGCCAACAACTCCACCAAGCAGATCGAGCTCTTCCCGATGGCCGCCGGCGTGGGTTGCGAGAAGACGCTCGTCTACAGCGGCCAGGCGCAGCCGTACTTCCACGGCTCGCCCATCACCGACCGCGACTACGGAACCTCGTCCAACAAGAAGGTGGATGTCTATCTGCGCGTGAAGAACGCCGCCGCCAACGGCCTGGGCGTGCCGCTCCCGGCGGGCAGGATCCGCGTGGCCAAGCTCGACCAGGCCGACGGCAACCTCGAATTCGTCGGCGAGGACGCAATCGACCACACCGCCCGCGACGAGGCCGTGCGCGTGAAGCTGGGCTCGGCCTTCGACGTGGTCGGCGAGCGCCGCCAGATGGACTTCCGCATCGACACCTCCGCCAAATGGATCGAGGAGGACTTCGAGGTGAAAGTGCGCAACCAAAAGCCCGATGAGGTGGTCAATGTGGTGGTGCGCGAAAACCTCTACCGCTGGAGCAGCTGGACCGTGCTGAAGAAGACCCACGCGTTCAGCAAGGAAGACGCGCGAACCATCCATTTCCCGGTGCGCATCGCGCCGAAAGGCGAGGCGATCGTGCGCTACACCGTTCGATATACATGGTAAGAGTCTTTCTCCTCTGCCTCGGGGCCATGCTGATGGCCGCCTGCTCGCCGGTCGCGGTGTTGAACGCCTTCGTTCCCGAGGGCAATCTCGAGCGCACCCCGGCCATCGCCTACGGCGATTCGCCGCGGCAGCACCTCGATGTCTACGTGCCCCGCAGGAAGGCGGTGGCCGCGGCGCCCGTGGTCGTTTTCTTTTACGGCGGGCGTTGGCAGCAGGGGGGGCGCGCGAGCTACCTCTTCGTCGCCGAGGCGCTCGCCGCGCAGGGCTTCGTCGTGGTGGTGCCCGACTATCGCGTGTATCCCGCGGTGCAGTATCCCGTCTTCATCGAGGACGGCGCGCGCGCGGTGGCGTGGACGCGGCGCGAGATCGCGCGCTTCGGCGGCGACCCCGCGAGCGTCTTCCTGATGGGCCATTCGGCAGGGGCGCATATCGCGGCCATGCTCGCCTACGATGAGGAGTTCCTCGCGCGCGAGGGGTTGCGGCGCTCCGACGTGCGCGGCTTCATCGGCCTGGCCGGTCCCTACGACTTCCTTCCGCTCACCGACGCGGACCTTTTCGGCGTCTTCTCCGCGGCCCCCTCGCTCGAGGTCACGCAGCCCATCCGCTACGTGCGCGGCGGCGAGCCGGCCTCCCTCCTCATCACGGGCGATGCCGACACCACGGTGAAGCCGGGCAACACGGTGCGCCTGGCGGCACGACTGCGCGAAAAGGGATCGATGGTGGTGGAAAGGCATTTCGAGGGCTTGAACCACTACACACTCGTGGCCCGGCTCGCCGCGCCGCTGCGCAACGGCGCGCTGGTGGAAACGATAGCCGCCTTCGTGCGCGGCGAGCCGCTCACGCCGCGCTAGGGCTTCACAAGCGCATCACTTCTTCTTCGCGTCCAGCGGCGTGTCGGTGCCCTTGGGCGGCGTATTGCCCGAAGGGGTCATCGCGCCTTTCTCGTGTCCCCTCGCATCGACGGGACCCTTGCCGGCCTGCGCGGCTGCAGCGCCGGGCTTGCCGGTTTCGACGCCCTTGGCAGCACCCGGGCCGGGCATCGGCTGGGCCGGCGCGGCGGCCGCGATGATGGGCGTAGGCTTCGGAATGGGCTTGCCCATCTTCTTCATGTTGGCCTGGTAGTTCTTCACCGTGTTCTCTTCGGCGGCGAGCTGGTCGGCCTTCGCCTTCTCGGCGACGATCGCGTCCTTGGCCTTCTTCTCCTCGGCGGCTGCCTTTGCCTTTTCGTCGGGCGGGGGCGGCGGCGGGATCTTCGCCCAGGCGCCGGCGGTGGCGAGCGTGAATGCGAGGGCGAAGCCTGCCGTCGTGATGTGCTTCATCTTCAGTCTCCCGTGGCCGGTTGCACGTTGCCCGCGACGATCTTCTCGGGACGCTTGCCTTGCTTCACTTCGTCGTACCAGAGCGAGTGGTGCTCGCGCGCCCACTCCTCGTCCACGTAGCCGTCGCGCATCCCGCGATAGGCGCCTTCCATGCCGATGGTGCCCAGGTAGATGTGCGCGAACGACCCCGAGATGAAAAGGACCGCGGCGATGGCGTGAATGACGTTGGCCTGCTGCATCAGCTCGCGCCCCTGGTTCCAGTTGGGAAAGTCGAGGATGAGGCCGGTCACGCTCACGATCGCGCCGAGAAGCACGAGGCCGCCCCAGAACCAGAGCTTCTCGCCGCCGTTGAAGCGGCCCGACGGAATTTCCCCGCCCTTGCTGAACATGCCGCCCAACCGGGTGAGCCATTTGATGTCGATCGCGCGGATCACATTGTCCTTCACGAAGATGAGGAATGAAACCACCAGCGAGAAGATGAAGAGCGGGCCGACGAAGTTGTGGATGTTCTTGCCGAGGATGGTGAGCCATGAGAAGCCGGCGTATCCCAGCCAGGGCAGGATCAGGTACTTGCCCCACAGGATGATGACCCCGGTGATCGCCAGCAGCACGAAGCTGATCGCCATCGTCCAGTGCGAGGCGCGCTCGACGGCGTTGAAGCGCTCGATGAGGCGCCCGGTCGGTTGCCCGTGCAGCCGGATCTTGCCCTTGATCACATAGAAGAGCGCGATCGCGGCGAGCACGATGACGACGAGCCAGCCGCCGTACTGCGTGAGGGGGCCGTTGCGGAAGGCGCGCCATTCACGCCCCGAGCCCTGGATCAGGCGGTTGGTCTCGCGCCCGGGGACGGAAGCGTACTGCGGCTTCTCGCTCGCGGCGTCCCATGCCGGCGGATTGTTCCACCCGGGAACCGCGGTCGATCCCTTGCCCGCGACCGGCGGGGAGGAAACCGCGGGCGTCTCGACGGCCGGCTTCACCGGCTTCGGCCCTTCCTTCACGGTGGTAGGCGGTGTCGGCGAAGTCGCCGGGGCCTGCGCGAGCGCGGCCAGCGGAAGCACAAATGCCGCGCCGAGAAGCAACGCGCCAAGGCGGCGCGCGGTGGCATGAATCATCGAGACTCCTCCCGTTATTTTAGTTTGCCGTCGCCGGTGCGCAGGTACTCGTTCTGCGTCTGCGCGCGCGCGGCGAGCGCCTTCTCGTACTTGTCCTTGTCGCCCTTGAAGAGGTCTCCGGCGTAGGCCTTGGTGTCCTCCTTGCCCGCGTACGGCTTGGCGTCCTGCGGGATCTCGTGGCAGGCGGCGACGGCCAGCGCCGCCGCCAGCAGGGCCAGGGTCCTCATGCCTTCCCCCCCGGCTGGTCGCTCAACTTGCCGCTGCCCTGGTAGGCCATCGCCCATCCCCAGATCTCGTCGCCCTTGCCGCGCGTGACCACGCGCGTCTTGTAGATCGTGGTGATGACCGGCGCATCGCCCGCGAGCAGCGCCTTGGTGGAGCACATCTCGGCGCACGCGGGGAGCTTGCCTTCCGCGATGCGGTTGCGCCCGTACTTGCGGAACTCCTCGACCGAATGGTTCTCCTCGGGGCCGCCCGCGCAGAACGTGCACTTGTCCATCTTGCCGCGCAGCCCGAAGGCGCCCGCCTGGGGGAACTGCGGCGCGCCGAACGGGCACGCGTAGAAGCAGTAGCCGCAGCCGATGCACAGGTCCTTGTCGTGCAGCACGATCTGGTCCTCGGTGCGGTAGAAGCAATCGACCGGGCACACCGCCATGCAGGGCGCGTCGGTGCAGTGCATGCACGCCACCGAGATCGAGCGCTCGCCCGGCACTCCGTCATTGACGGTCACGAGGCGCCTCCTGTTCACGCCCCAGGGCACCTCGTGCTCCTGCTTGCACGCGGTGGCGCAGCCGTTGCACTCGATGCAGCGCTCGGCGTCACAGATGAATTTCATTCTGGCCATGGTTGTTCTCCTGGTTCCGTCTTCAGGCGCGCTCGATGTTGCAGAGCGTCGTCTTGGATTCCTGCATCATCGTCACCGAGTCGTAGCCGTAGGTCGTCGCGGTGTTGACCGCGTCGCCGCGCACGATCGGCGCCGCTCCCTCCGGATACTTGTCGAGCAGGTCCTTGCCTTGCCACCAGCCGGCGAAGTGGAACGGGATGAAGCCCGTTCCCGGGCCCACCCGCTCGGTGACCAGCGCCCTGACCTTGATGGACGCTCCAGTGGGCGACTTTACCCACACGTTGTCCCAGTACTTGATGCCGCGGTCGGACGCGTCCTTGGTATTGATCTCGACGAAGTTCTCCTGCTGCAACTCGGCGAGCCACGGGTTGGAGCGCGTCTCGTCGCCGCCGCCCTCGTACTCGACCAGGCGCCCGGAGGTGAGCACGATCGGGAATCTCTCGTGCACCTTGTCCTCCACCGCCTTGTTCTGCACAGTCTTGTAGAGAGTGGGCAGGCGCCAGAAGGCTTTCTTGTCGTCGTGGGTCGGGTACTTCGCCACCAGGTCGGGACGCGGGCTGTAGAGCGGCTCGCGGTGCTGCGGCACGCCATCCGGGAAGTTCCACACCACCGCGCGCGCCTTGGCATTGCCCCAGAAGTGCACGTTGTGGTTGACCATGCAGACGCGCTGGATGCCGCCCGAAAGGTCGGTCTTCCAGTTCTTGCCCTCGGCTTCGGCCTGCTCCTCGGGCGTGAGCTCCGCCCACCAGCCCAGCTTCTTCATGAGGATGTGGTCGAACTCGGGGTAGCCGGTGGTGATCTCGGAATCCTTCGGGAAGGAGCCGTCTTCTGCCAGCAGGTTCACGCCGTCCTTGCTGATGCCGAAGTTGGCGCGGAAGCAGCCGCCGCCGTCCATCATCTTCAGGTCGGTGCGATAGAGCACCGGGGAGCCCGGGTGCTTGATCGCGGCCGTGCCGTAGCAGGGCCACGGCAGGCCGAAGTAGTCGCCGTTGCAGTCGTACCCGGTCTCCTTGTCCACCACGCTCGTCGTGCAGCGCAGTGTCTTCGGATCGAAGGCCGCCATGTTGCGCATGTGCGCCTTGAGGCGCGTGGGCGTCTGGCCGGTGTAGCCGATGGTCCAGTTGCCCTTGTTGATCTCCGCGGTCATGTCCTCGATCAGCGGCTCGTCCCAGCCGGTCTTGTCCTTCACCAGCTTGATGTTCTTCACGAGCTCGCCGGAGTAGCCGAATTTCTTCGCGAAGGCGTACATGATGGTGTGGTCGGGCTTGGACTCGAAGAGGGGCTCGATCACCTTCTCGCGCCACTGGATCGAGCGGTTGGACGCGGTGACGCTGCCGGAGGTCTCGAACTGCGTGGCCGCGGGCAGGAGGTACACGCCCTCCTGGCGGTCCGGCATCGCGGAAGCCACGGTCGGATACGGGTCGACGATCACCATGAGGTCGACCTTCTCCATCGCCTGCTTCATCTCGAGCCCGCGGGTCTGCGAGTTGGGCGCATGCCCCCAATAGACGATCGCGCGCAGGTTCGAATCCTGGTCGATGAGCTCGTTCTTCTCGAGAACGCCGTCGATCCAGCGCGATACCGTCATGCCGGGCTTCTCCATCATCGTCTGCGATGCGAAGCGCCCCTTCATCCATTCGTAGTCGACGCCCCATACGCGGCACCAGTGCTTCCAGGCGCCCGCGGCGATGCCGTAGTAGCCGGGCAGCGAGTCGGGGTTGGGTCCGACATCAGTCGCGCCCTGCACGTTGTCATGGCCGCGGTAGATGTTCGCGCCGCCGCCGGACACGCCGATGTTGCCAAGCGCGAGCTGCAGGATGCAGGAAGCGCGCACGAACGCGTTGCCGGTGGAGTGCTGCGTCTGCCCCATGCACCAGATGATGGTGGAGGGCTTGTTCTTCGCCATCGTCTCGGCGGCGATGTAGACGTCGGCCTCGGACACGCCGGTCACCTCGGTGACCTTGTCGGGCGTCCACTTGGTGAGCGCCTCGGCCTTGATCTTGTCCATGCCGTAGACGCGGTCGTTGATGTACTGCTGGTCTTCCCAGCCGTTCTTGAAGATGTGGTGCAGCATGCCGAAGAGCAGCGCCACGTCGGTGCCGGAGCGGAAGCGGATGTACTGGTCGGCCTTGGCGGCGGTGCGCGTGAAGCGCGGGTCGGCCACGATCATCTTGGCCCCCGTCTCCTTGGCGTGCAGCGCGTGCAGCATCGACACCGGGTGCGCTTCGGCGGCGTTCGAGCCGATGAAGAACATGCACTTGGTGTTCTGCAGGTCGTTGTACGAGTTGGTCATCGCCCCGTAGCCCCAGGTGTTGGCCACGCCCGCGACGGTGGTCGAGTGGCAGATGCGCGCCTGGTGGTCCATGTTGTTGGTGCCGAACATGGAGACGAACTTGCGGAACAGCTGCGCCTGCTCGTTGTTGTGCTTCGAGGAGCCG
>JANLXC010000112.1:0-25849 GCA_031364925.1 Burkholderiales bacterium
ACCGACGACCTGCGCATCTCGGGTGTACGCGCGCTCATCGCGCCGCAGCTTCTCCTCGAGGAGCTGCCGGTGGATGCGGCCTCGCTCGCCACCGTCACCAATGCGCGCCAGGCGGTGCACCGCATCCTGCACGGAGCCGACGACCGCCTCGTGGCCGTGGTGGGTCCGTGCTCGATCCACGACTCGGGGGCGGCCCTCGAATACGCGGCGCGCCTCAAGGACTCCGCGCGGCGCCACGCGGCCGATCTGCTCATCGTGATGCGCGTGTACTTCGAGAAGCCGCGCACCACGGTGGGCTGGAAGGGCTACATCAACGACCCGCGCCTGGACGGCAGCTTCGCCATCAACGAGGGGCTGCGCCTTGCGAGGAAGCTCCTGCTCGAGATCAACCGCATGGGATTGCCCGCGGGGACCGAGTTCCTCGACCTGCTTTCGCCGCAGTACATCTCGGACCTGATCGCATGGGGTGCCATCGGCGCGCGCACTACCGAGTCGCAGTCCCATCGGCAACTCGCCTCCGGGCTTTCGTGCCCGGTGGGATTCAAGAACGGCACCGACGGCTCGATCCGCGTCGCGGTCGACGCGCTGCGCGCCGCGGCGGCACCGCACGCATTCATGGGGATGACCAAGACCGGGCAGGCCGCGATCTTCGAGACCGTCGGCAACGAGGACTGCCACGTGATCCTGCGCGGCGGGAAGACCCCCAACTACGATGCGGCGAGCGTGGAGTCCGCGGCGACGGAGCTGGCTTCCGCGGGACTGGCGCCGCACCTCATGGTGGACTTCTCGCATGCGAACGCGTCGAAGAAATTCGAGAAGCAGATGGAGGTCGCCGCAGACGTCGCGAGCCAGCTCGCGGCGGGCGACGAGCGCATCGTCGGCGTGATGGTGGAAAGCCACCTGAATCCGGGGCGCCAGGACCTGGTGCCGGGCAAGCCCCTCGCGCACGGAGTCTCCATCACCGACCCGTGCCTGGGCTGGGACGACACCGCCGCGGTCCTCGAGACGCTCGCCACGGGCGTGCGCGAGCGCCGCCTCAAGCACGGCGAATGACGAAGGCCGACGAGTTCCGCATCCTCGGGCGCCACAAGGGCAGCGAGGAGTCGATCCGCTTCACCTATCGCGGCGTGACCTTCGACCAGGACTCGTTCCACGTGGTCGCGGGACTGAACGCCGTCGACACGCGCGAGTACACCGAGCAGACCTTCAAGGCGCTGCAGTCCATGGGCCAGGTGTGCGCGCGCATGGGCGTGTACAAGCCGCGCACCAGCCCCTACTCGTTCCAGGGCTACGGCCGCGGCTGCCTGCCCTACGTCTTCGAGCTCGCCGGCAAGTACGGCATCCGCGTGATCTCGATGGAGGTCACGCGCGACGAGCACCTCGACGAGATCCGCGCGGCGCTGCGAGACACCGGGGACGCCACCGGCGTCATGCTGCAGATCGGCACGCGCAATACGCAGAACTTCGAGCTGCTGAAGACGGTGGGGAGCCAGCGCGATTTCCCGATCCTGCTGAAGCGCGGCTTCGGCATCACGCTGCATGAGTCGCTGCTCGCCGCGGAGTACGTGGCGAGCGCGGGCAACCGCGACATCGTGTTTTGCCTGCGCGGGATGAAGACCAACTTCGGCGACCCGCACCGCAACCTGGTGGACTTCGCGCACGTCCCGGTGGTCAAGCGCCTCACGCGCATGCCGGTGTGCGTCGATCCTTCCCACTCCATCGGCATCCGCGCCGTGGCTCCCGACGGGCTGCAGGACATCTTCCACGTCGCCGCGCAGGGCATCATCGCCGGGGCGAACCTCGTGCTCACCGACGTGCATCCCGAGCCCAGGAAAGCCCTGGTCGACGCCGCGCAGGCGCTCACGCTCGAGGAGCTTCCCCTTTTCCTCGAGGACTGCGCCCTGGTTCGCGAAACATACGAGAAGCGCCGGCGGCTGCATTGATGGGAAGGCGGTTCATCTGCGCATTGGCGTCGTCTTGCATCGCTTCGTGCATCGCCGCGCCGATCGCGCTGAAGGATGACCTGGGCCGCAGCGTCGAGTTGAAGCAACCGGCGCAGCGCATCGTGACGCTCGCGCCGTCATTGACGGAGCTGGCGTTCTCGGTGGGCGCCGGGAATCGCGTGGTCGGAGTGAGCGCATATAGCGACTACCCACCGGAAGCGAAGAAGCTGCCGCAGGTGTCCACCGCGGCGGCGTTCTCGATCGAGGCGATCGCAGCGCTGAAGCCGGACCTGGTGCTCGCCTGGCGCGACAGCGTGCGCCGCGAGGACATCGAGCGCATCGCGGGCTTCGGCGCCGCGGTATTCGTCGCGCATTCGCGCAACTTCGAGGACGTGCCCAGGCTCCTCCTCGCGATCGGCGCGCTCACCGGCCACGATGGCGCGGCGCCGGCGGCCGAGTACCAGGCAAAGCTCGCCAAGGTGCGCCGCGACTACGCCGGCATGCACAAGCTCACCGCGCTCCTCGAGATCTGGAACCGGCCGCTCACCACCATCGCCGGGCGCCATTTCATGAACGAAGCGCTCGAAATTTGCGGCGCCACGAACGTGTTCCAGGACTTGGGCGGCGTGGCTCCCGTGGTGCCTTGGGAAGAGGTCTACCGGCGCGATCCCGCCATCGTCGTGGGAGCGAGCTCCGCGGCCACCGCCGAGGAATTCCGCGCCAACTGGCGCGAGCGCCCCACGCTCGCCGCGGTAAAGTCAGGTCGCCTGGTTTTCGTCGATGCGGACCGCATCCAGCGCCTCACGGCACGCACGCCCGACGGAATCGCCGCCCTGTGCGAGGCGATGGCGCGGGTGCGCTAGGCGCGTTTCACCGGCGCGATCATGCCCTGACAGACCACGGCCCCGGTGGGCTGTCCGGTGGGCGATCCGCCCATCGGCTCCATGCTCACCGCAAGCGCGTTCACGTCCTGCACGCGCGGGTCGTTCCCGGCGATCTTGATCATCGTGTCGCCCATGGCGTTGGTGACGAGGCCGAGGGAGCGCGGCGCGCCGCCCTTGGCGGGCATGGCCCACAGCTCCAGGCTCTGCTTGTCCATGCCGCCCCATGGCTTCACCACACGCACCCGCAAGAGATCCGGCTGGTGCATCGACACCACCATGCGCGGCGCGGTGTCGGCGAGCACGGCGACGAACAGCGGCTCGCCGCGCGGGCCGCTGGAGATGTAGACGAAGAAGGCGAGAAGCACCGAGGCGAGCCCGCCCGCGACCATGCCGAAGCTGCGCCAGAAGCCGCCGCTGGCGGGGCGCGCCGCGCGCGGGCGAAGGCGCTCCTCGATACCCGACCAGACACGCTTGGGGGGCTCGACCGGCGCAACGCTCTCGGCGAGCGGGGTGATGGCAGCTTCCCAGCGCGCGACTTCCGCGGCCACTGCGCGATCGCTGCGCATGTGCTCTTCGAATCGGCTGCGCGCGCGCCCGCGCAACGTGCCGAGGACGTATTCGCCGGCGAGCGCCTGGATGGCGGTGGGCGTGAGGCGCATCAGCCGCGCTCCACGTCGCCGGTGCGCATGAGGCAGTCCTTGAGCTTGAGGAGCCCGCGGCGGATGTGCGTCTTCACGGTGCCGAGCGGCCGGCGCAGGTGCTCGGCGAGCTCCGAATGCGTGAGGCCGTGGAAGAAGGCGAGCGCGATGGTCTGGCGCTGCTCCGCGTCGAGCTCCCCGAGGCAATGCTGGATCGAGTGCGCCTCGGCGCGCGCTTCGGCCTCGCGGGGCGGCGCTGCGCTCTCGTCGACGAGGTTCACCGACAGCGCGTCGTCGACGTCGGGCTCCTCGCGGGTGCGCCGCACGATGTCCAGGCTGCGGTTACGCACGATCGCCGTCATCCACGTCGTCGGCGCGCTCTTCGCCTGGGCGTAGTCCGACGCGTGATTCCAGATATTGACGAAACTGTCCTGCAACGCTTCCTCCGCGAGCGGTCGCTCACGGACTATACGCAGCGAGACGGCAAACAGTTTCGAACTGGTGGCGCGGTAGAGCTCGGCGAAAGCGACGCGGTCGCCGAGCGCGGCCTTGGCGAGGAGGCCGGCGAGCCGAGCCTGGGTGGCGTCGAGAGTCACTTTTGGCTGCCTTCCCGACCCGGCTTCCAGACGGTCTCGGCGGCGCCGGATTCGACGTTCATGGTGCGCGCGGCGAGGAAAAGCATGTCGGAGAGGCGGTTCAGGTACTGGATGCTCAATTCCGAGACGCTTTCGACGCGGCCCAGGGCCACCAGCGAGCGTTCGGCGCGGCGGCAGACCGCGCGCGCCAGGTGGCAAGCCGCGGCGGCGCGCGAGCCGCCCGGCAGCACGAAGTCGCGCAGCGCCGGGAGAGGCTCGCGCAACGCCTCGAGGCGCGCGTCGATCTCGTTCAGGTGCGCGTCCCACAGCGCCGAGCGCCCCGGAATGCAGATCTCCCCGCCCAGGTCGAAAAGGTCGTTCTGGACCGCCGTGAGCGCGCTCTCCAGCCGCACCGGAAGTTTCTCGGCCAGCACCACGCCGATGGCGCTATTCAGCTCGTCCAAGTTGCCCATGACCTCGACGCGCGAGGAGTCCTTGCCCACGCGCGTTCCATCGCCGAGGCCTGTGGTGCCGTCGTCGCCGGTGCGCGTGACGATTTTCGTGAGACGGTTCGCCATGATCGGCCATTGTACAATCGGCTCCGTGAAAACCAGCTTTTTGGATTTCGAGCAGCCCATCGCGGAACTCGAACAGAAGATCGAGGAGTTGCGCTTCGTGCAGGACGACTCGGCGGTCGATATCTCCGCGGAGATCGAACGGCTGTCGAAGAAGAGCCGCGACCTGACCAAGGACATCTACGCCAAGCTCACCGCGTGGCAGGTCTCGAAGGTCGCGCGCCACCCGCAGCGCCCGTATACGCTCGACTACGTGAGCATGCTGTGCACCGACTTCGAGGAGATGCACGGCGACCGCTCGTTCGCCGACGACGCCGCGATCGTCGGCGGCCCGGCGCGCTTCAACGGGCAGAGCGTGATGGTGATCGGCCACCAGAAGGGCCGCGACACCAACGACAAGATCTTCCGCAACTTCGGCATGCCGCGCCCCGAGGGCTACAGGAAGGCCCTGCGCCTCATGAATCTTGCGGAGAAGTTCGGCATGCCGCTGCTCACCTTCATCGATACGCCCGGCGCCTACCCCGGCATCGGCGCCGAGGAGCGTGGCCAGTCGGAAGCCATTGGCAAGAACCTCTACGCCATGGCGGGGCTGCGCGTGCCGGTGGTGGTCACCGTGATCGGCGAGGGCGGCTCCGGCGGGGCGCTCGCGATCGCGGTGGGCGACGTCACGCTCATGATGCAGTACTCGACCTACTCGGTGATCTCGCCCGAAGGCTGCGCCGCGATCCTCTGGAAAAGCGCGGAGAACGCGGGCGAGGCCGCGGAGAGCCTCGCCATCACCGCGCCGCGCCTGAAGGCCCTCGGCGTCATCGACAAGGTGATCCCCGAGCCCCTGGGTGGCGCGCACCGCGACCACGCGGAGTCCGCCAAGAGCCTCAGGAAGGCGATCCAGGACAGCTTGCGCAGCCTCCAGGACCTCTCGCCCGATGCGCTCCTCGAGCGGCGCCAGGAGCGCTGGGTCAACTATGGAAAGTTCAAGGAACTGGCCGAGTAGCGTCTTCGCGGCCTTGCCGCCCGGCGCCGCCGTGTGCGTCGGCCTCTCCGGCGGACTCGACTCGGTCGTCTTGCTCGATCTCCTCGCCAAGCGCGGCACCCATCCGCTCGCCGCGCTGCACGTCCACCACGGGCTGAGCCCCAATGCCGACGCGTGGGCGCAGTTCTGCGCGCGCCTGTGCGCCGCGCGCGGCGTGCCTCTGGCCATCGAGCGCGTGGTTGTCGCCCGTGACTCGGGCGAGGGGCTCGAAGCGGCAGCGCGCGCCGCGCGGTATGCGGCGTATGCGCAGAGGCCCGAGCCCATCGTGGCACTCGGCCATCACCTCGACGATCAGGCGGAAACGGTTCTCCTGCAACTGCTGCGCGGCACCGGCTTGAAGGGAATCGCCGCGATGCCGCAATCGCGCCCGCTGGCCGGGTCGGGCGTGACGCTCTACCGGCCGCTGCTGGCCACGCCGCGCGCCGAGATTCGCGCGTATGCGGGCGACGCCGGCCTCGAATGGATCGAGGACGAATCCAACGCGGCGAGCGCGCACGACCGCAATTACCTGCGCAACCGCGTGGCGCCGCTCCTCGACGCGCGCTTTCCCAACTGGCGCGACGCCGTGACGCGCTTCTCGCGCCATGCGGGCAGCGCGCACGGCCTCCTCGACGACCTGGCGCGCCACGACGGCGCCGCGCCCGGTAGCGACACGCTCGCCATCGTGCCGGCGCTATCGCCTGCGCGCCGCGCCAACGCGTTGCGTGCCTTCCTCGGGCTGCACGGCCTGGCGATGCCGAGCGAGGCGCGCCTCGCGGAGATGGCGAAGCAGTTCTTCGGCGCGAGGCCCGATGCGCAGGTGCGAATCGAGCACGACGCGGTGGCGCTGGTGCGCTTTCGCGAGCGCGTCCACATCCAGCGCGACGTGTCGCCGCCGGGCGAATGGCGTATCGCGTGGCGCGGGGAGAACGAGATCGACCTGGGCGCGGGCCGCGGCATGGTGCGCTTCGATCCTGCGCACGGGGCGGGCATCGCGGCAGCCTGCGTGGACGGCGCCGATTGGTTCTTCATGCCCAGGAGTGGCGGCGAGAAGATCCGCCTCGATGCGCTGCGCCGCACCCGGACGCTCAAGAACCTGCTGCAGGAGCACGCCGTCCCGGCATGGCAGCGGGATAAATTGCCACTCCTCTTCCGGGGTGGCGAGCTGGCATGGGTGCCGGGGATCGGGGTCGCCGCCGAATTCGCCTGCGGGGAGGGCGCGGAGGGGTTTTTGCCGTGCTGGACCGTGGCGGGAGGGGCCGCGCTGTGTTAGAATGAAAAGCTAAACTTTTCATCAATTTAGCGGAGATTTACATGGCGGTGGAGCGGACCCTTTCGATCATCAAACCGGATGCCGTGGCCAAGAACGTGATCGGCGAGATCTACTCCCGATTCGAGAAGGCCGGACTCAAGGTCATCGCGGCGAAGATGGCCCATCTGTCCCGCAACGACGCGGAAGGTTTCTACGCGGTCCACCGGGGACGCCCGTTTTTCGACGACCTCGTGAAATTCATGGTTTCCGGCCCGGTGATGATCCAGGTGCTCGAAGGCGACAACGCGGTCCTCAAGAACCGCGACCTGATGGGCGCCACGGACCCGAAGAAGGCCGCTGCCGGCACCATCCGCAAGGATTTCGCGCAGTCGATCGACGCCAACGCCGTACACGGCTCCGACGCCGTGGACACCGCGCAGGTCGAGATCGGCTATTTCTTTCCGTCCAGCCAGGTCTATAGCCGCTAAGGCGAGGCGCGAGGCAAGAGGCGCGAGATGACAGTGAAAACGAACCTCCTGGATTTCACATTGCCGGCGCTGACCGAGTGGTTCGCGTTGAATGGGGAGAAGCCGTTTCGCGCGCGCCAGGTGTTCCAGTGGATCCACCAGCGCGGCGTGGCCGACTTCGACGCCATGTCCGACCTCGCCAAGACGCTACGCGAGAAGCTGAAGGCCATCGCCGAAGTGAAGGCGCCGGAGATCCTCTCCGAGCACCGCTCCGAGGACGGCACCGTGAAGTGGCTCTTCGACGTGGGCGTGGGCAACGGCATCGAAACCGTCTACATCCCCGAGGACAACCGCGGCACGCTGTGCGTCTCCTCGCAGGTGGGATGCGCGCTCGACTGCAAGTTCTGCTCGACCGGGCGCCAGGGCTTCAACCGCGACCTGAACGTGGCCGAGATCATCGGCCAGGTGTGGGTTGCCAACAAGCGCCTGGAGGAGATGGAGCGCGGAGGCCTCGCCTCGCGCCTCGCCCCGCGCGAATCGCGCTTGTCCGCCCCGCGCCCCGCCGCCGAGCCCGATGGCGACAGCCGCTCGCCGCGCCCGGTGAGCAACGTGGTGATGATGGGCATGGGCGAGCCGCTCAACAACTTCGTGCCGGTGGTCGAGGCCATGAAGATCATGCTCGACGACTTCGCGTACGGCCTTTCGCGCCGCCGCGTCACGTTGTCGACTTCGGGCGTGGTGCCGCAGATCCGCAAGCTCGCCGAGGCGCTGCCGGTGGCCCTGGCCGTGAGCCTGCACGCGCCCAACGACGAGCTGCGCAGCCGCATCATGCCGATCAACGACGCCTACCCGATCGCCGAGCTCCTCGCAGCCTGCCGCGAGTACCTCGAGGTCTCGCCGCGCGACTTCATCACCTTCGAGTACGTGATGCTCGAGGGTGTGAACGACGCCCCCGACCACGCGCGGGAGCTCGCGCGCCTGCTGAAGAAGGTGCCGAGCAAGGTGAACCTCATTCCCTTCAACGGCTTCGAGGACTCCGGCTTCGAGCGCTCGAGCTGGGAACGCATCAAGCGCTTCCAGCAGGTCCTGCTCGACGCGGGCTTCATCGCCACGATCCGCAGGACGCGCGGCGACGACATCGACGCGGCCTGCGGGCAGCTCGCCGGCCAGGTGGTGAATCGCATGAAGAAGAAGTTCGTCCGCATCCACTCACACCCGGGACACTGATGCGCATCGCGACCGTCCTCCTCGCGCTCCTGCTTGCCGCCTGCGCCTCGCAGAGCACCACGGAAACCAGGCCCGTCACCGATTCCGGCGGGGCCGACGCCCGGCGCCGCGCCGAGGTGCACACGGGGCTCGCCGGCGAGTACTACGCGCGCGGCAACTTCGCCGTGGCGCTCTCCGAGACGCGCCTGGCCGTCAAGGACGACTCGAACTACTACCCGGCGTACAACATGCAGGGGCTGGTATTCATGGAGCTGCGCGAGGACGGACCCGCGCGCGAGGCGTTCAACCGTGCGCTGCAGCTCTCGCCCAACAACGCAGAGGTGCTCAACAACTTCGGCTGGTTCCTGTGCCTGCGCAACGACACCGACCGCGGCATGGAGATGATGCTGCGCGCGAGCACCGACACGCTCTATCACAGCCCCGAGAAGGCGTTCCTGTCGGCGGGCCTGTGCATGCGCCGCGCCGGCAACAACGAGCGCGCCGAGGAATACCTGCGCCGCGCGGTGCTGATCCGCCCGGACCTGATCGGCGCGCTCTTCAACCTCGCGTTGATCACCTTCGAGCGCGGCTCGTACAAGGATTCCGAGACCTATCTCCTGCGCTACATGCGCCTCACGCCCGCGCCCAACCTCGAGGCGTTGATGCTCGGGGTGAAGCTCGCGCGCGCCAACCAGGATGCCGGGGCCGAGCAAAGCTTCCTGCAGCAGCTGCGCAGGCGCTTCCCCGACGCCCCGCAGGCGCAGGAGCTGCTCGAGAGGCGCCAGTAGGTTGCCGTGGATTCCGTCGACGACAACGCCGACAACGCCGCGTCCCGTACCCTCGGACAGACGCTCGCCGCCGAGCGCGAGCGCCAGGGCCTGTCGCGCTCCGACGCGGCGCAGCGCCTGCACATGAGCGCGTGGCAGATCGAGGCGCTGGAGACCGGGGATTACGCGAGGCTGCCGAAGGGGACGTTCCTGCGCGGCTTCATTCGCAACTATGCGAAGGTGCTGGGCCTTTCGGCCGATGCGGTCCTGGGAATGCTTCCCGAGGAAGCGCCGCGCGACAAGAAGCCGGGCATCGTCGTGCCGACGCAGAACATCCGCTTCGACCCGATCGGCGACCGCCTGCAGAACCCGTACGTGAAGGCGGGCGCGCTCGCCTTCGTGGCGCTGGCGCTCGGCTTCGCGGCGATGTATTGGGTGTTCTACATGCGCCCCGCGCAGAACGTGGCGAGCGCGCGCAAGAACGCCGAGACCGCGTCGCAGTCGACCCCGGCGCCCGCGCCGAAGCCGGAGCTCCAGGCGCAGGCGCCGGTCCTGGTTCCCGCGCCCGCGCCGGTGCGCGTCGAAGTGCCCAAGGCGGAGCCAGTGAAGGCCGAGCCCCCCAGGGCGGAAGCGGCCAGGGGCGAGCTGCTGCGCATCGGCACCGACGGCAAGGTCATCAAACTCCGCTTCAAGGGCTCCTCGTGGGTCGAGATCCGCGACAAGAAGGGCAAGATCCTCCTGTCGCGGCTGAACCCCGCGGGGAGCGAGGCCGAGGTCGCGGGCCAGCCGCCGTTCAACGTGATCGTCGGCAACGCGCCCGAAGTGCAGGTCTTCTACAACGACCACGAGGTCGACCTCGAGCCCCACACCAAGGTCGCGGTCGCCCGCTTCACCGTCGAGTAATTCCATGACCGAACGCCGCATTTCGCGACCCGTCCGTGTCGCCGACAAGACCATCGGAGGCAGTGCCCCGATCCTGGTGCAGTCGATGACCAACACCGACACCGAGGACGCGGCCGCCACCGCCAGCCAGGTAGCCGCGCTCGCTCGCGCCGGCTCCGAGATCGTGCGCATCACGGTGAACACCGTCGAGGCGGCAAGGCAGGTGCCCGTGATCCGCCGCCGCCTCGAAGCGATGGGCGTGTCGGTGCCGCTGGTGGGCGATTTCCACTTCAACGGCCACAAGCTCCTCACCCAGGTGCCCGAGTGCGCCGCGGTGCTCGACAAGTACCGCATCAATCCGGGCAACGTCGGCCACGGCTCGAAGCGCGACGAGCAGTTCCTCACCATGATCGAGAAGGCCATCGAGTTCGGAAAACCGGTGCGCATCGGCGTGAACTGGGGCTCGCTCGATCCCGAGCTCCTGGCGCGCATGATGGACGACAACGCGAAGCTGCCCGTCCCGCTCGAAGCCGACGAGGTGATGCGCGAGGCGCTCATCGTCTCCGCCCTCGAGAGCGCCGCGAAGGCCGTGGAGATCGGGCTCGGCGCCGACCGCATCATCCTGTCGTGCAAGGTCTCCGCGGTGCAGGACCTCATCCGCGTCTACCGCGATCTCGCCGCGCGTTGCGACTACGCGCTGCATCTGGGCCTCACCGAGGCCGGCATGGGCTCCAAGGGCATCGTCGCCTCGACCGCAGCCATGGGTGTCCTGCTGCAGGAAGGCATCGGCGACACCATTCGCGTCTCGCTCACGCCCGCGCCGGGCGGGGACCGCACCCAGGAAGTCATCGTCGCGCAGGAAATCCTGCAGACCATGGGGCTGCGCGCGTTCACGCCGATGGTGTCCGCCTGCCCCGGCTGCGGACGCACCACCAGCACCTTCTTCCAGGAGCTCGCGGAAAAGATCCAGGCGTACCTGCGCGAGCAGATGCCGGTGTGGAAAGCCGCGCACCCCGGGGTCGAGGACATGCACGTCGCGGTCATGGGCTGCGTGGTGAACGGGCCCGGCGAATCGAAGCTCGCCAACATCGGCATCTCGCTGCCCGGCTCGGGCGAGACGCCGGTGGCGCCCGTCTACGTCGACGGCCAGAAGACCGTGACGCTCAAGGGCGAGCGCATCGCCGAGGAATTCCAGGCGATCGTGGAAGACTACGTGCGCACGCACTACGACGCTTCGGGCCGCGCGCCGCCCGCCTCGCGCCTCAAGACGATACCGATCCGGGCCACGAACGCATGAGCGCCAAGATCCAGTCGATCCGCGGCATGGAAGACGTGCTGCCGGATCGAAGCCCCCTGTGGCAGAAGTTCGAGGACGCGACGCGCGCGGTGTTCGAGCAATACGGCTATCGCAACATCCGCACGCCCATCGTCGAGCCCACGCCGCTTTTCGTGCGCGGCATCGGCGAGGCCACCGACATCGTCGAGAAGGAGATGTACGTCTTCGAGGACCGCAACGGCGAAAGCCTCGCGCTGCGTCCCGAGGCGACCGCGGGCATCGTGCGCTCGGCGATCGAGCACAATTTCCTCTACAACGGGGCGCTGCGCGTCTGGACCGTCGGCCCGATGTTTCGCTACGAGCGCCCGCAGAAGGGCCGCCAGCGCGAGTTCCACCAGTTCGACGTCGAGGCGCTCGGCTTCGAGGGGCCGGACGTCGATGCCGAGCAGATCGCGATGCTGGCGCGCTTGTGGAAGGCGCTGGGAATCCCGGGCGTGGAGCTGCAGATCAATTCGATCGGCGATGCCGCGGACCGCAAGGCGCACCGCGAGAAGCTGGTGGCGTATTTCGAGAAGCACGCGAGCGTGCTGGACGAGGACGCCAGGCGCCGGCTGCACTCCAATCCGCTGCGCATCCTCGACTCCAAGAATCCCGCCATGCAGGAGACGATCGAGCGTGCGCCGCGGCTGGCGGACCACCTCGGGGATGGCGCCGACGAGCATTTCGCCGCGCTGAAGGTCCTGCTCGACCATGCCGGGCTCGCCTATACGGTGAACCCGCGCCTCGTGCGTGGCCTGGACTATTACAATCGCACCGTCTTCGAGTTCGTCACCCCCCACATCGGCGCGCAATCGACGATCGCCGGCGGCGGGCGCTACGACGCGCTCTTCGAGCAACTCGGCGGCAAGCCCACCCCCGCGTGCGGTTTCGGCATGGGCATCGAGAGGGCGCTGCTGGCGCTCGAGGCGGCGGGCGGGAATGCGGCCTTCGAGCCCGACGCCTTCGTGGTGCATTCCGGCGAGACCGCGCAGCTGGAGGCGTGGAAAGCAGCCGAAAGGCTGCGCGACGCGGGGCTGAAGATCCTCCTTGGGCAGGGCGGCAGCTTCAAGTCGCAGATGAAGAAGGCCGACGCGAGCGGCGCGCGCTTCGCGGTGATCCTCGGCGACGACGAGGTGAGCGCGCGCAAGGTGACCGTGAAGCCCCTCCGTGGGGAAGGCGAGCAACGCACGCTCACCGTCCCCGAGGCAATCGAACAAATCAGATAAGAGAGTCCCATGGCTGGATCCTACGATTTCGAAGAGCAGGAACGCATCGCCGAGCTGAAGGCTTGGTGGGAAGACAACCGCATGTTCGTGCTGGGCGCCGTGCTCGCGGCTTTCCTCGCGTTCGCGGGCTACCGTGGCTGGGTGTACTGGAAGGCGAAGCAGGCCGAGGACGCCGCCGCGATGTACCGGCCGGTCGCCGAGGCGGTCAAGGCGAAGGACGCGAAGAAGATTCCCGTGGCCGCGCAGGCGGTGATCGACAAGCACCCCGGCTCCTATTACGCGTCGGAGGCGGGGCTCGTCCTCGCCAAGAGCGCCTTCGAAGCGGGCAACCTCGATGAAGCGAGGAAGCGCCTCGAATGGGTGATGGGCAACGGCGTCGAAGAGCATCGCGGCATCGCGCGCATGCGCCTGGCCGCGGTCCTCATGGAGCAGAAGAAATACGACGACGCGCTGAAGGTCCTCGACGCCGGCAAGGACGAGGCGTTCCTGCCGCTCGCCGCCGACCTGCGCGGCGACATCATGCTCGCGCAGGGCCGTGTGGACGAGGCGCGCGCCGCGTACAAGCTCGCGATGGAGAAGGCCGGCCCCAGGAATCCGGTGAAGAGCATCGCCGAGACCAAGCTGAACGCCCTCGGAGGCGCGCAATGATCCGGGCCCGTTTCGCATTCGCCGCGGTCGCGGTGGCGCTCGCCGCCGCGGGCTGCAGCACCAATCCCCTGGTGGCCATCGGCCTGAAGAGCGCGCCGCCGAACCCGCCCACGCCGCTGGCCCCGATCACCGCATCGGTCACGCCGCGCGCCATCTGGACGGTGCCGGCCGGCAAGTCGCTCGGCTTCAATTTCCGCCCGGTCGCGCAGGGCGGGCGCATCTACGCGGCCGCGGGCGACGGCACCATCACCATCCTCGACGAGGACACCGGGCGCGTCCTGTCGCGCATCGACACGAAGAAGAGGCTCTCGGGCGGGCTCGAGGTAGGCGAGGGCAAGATCATCGCCGGCACATTGAAGGGCGAAGTCCTCGCCTACGACGTCGGCGGCTCGCAGGCATGGACCACGTCGGTCGCGGGCGAGGTGATCGCGCCGGCCGCGGTGTCCTCGAAAGTCGTCGTGGTGCGCACCTCCGACGGGCGCATCTTCGGGCTGTCCGCGGATGACGGCAAGCGCAAGTGGGTTTTCCAGCGCGCGACGCCTGCCCTCCTGCTGCGCAGCGAAGCGGGCGTGCTCGCCATCGGCCGCGACGTGGTCGCGGGCTACCCCAACGGCAAGCTCATCGCGCTCGACATCGAGGACGGCAAGCTCACCTGGGAAGTCTCGGTGGCGCAGCCGCGCGGCGCGACGGAGCTCGAGCGCATCGCCGACGTCGCCGGCCTGCCGGTGGTCGAAGGCGGCCAGGTCTGCGCCGCCGCCTTCCAGGGCAAGGTGTCGTGCTTCGAGATCCAGTCGCGCAACATGGTGTGGGCGCGCGACCTGTCGAGCACGCGCGCGCTGGGGCGCGACGCGAAGAACATCTACGTCGTCGACGACTCGAGCGCGGTGCACGCGCTCGACAAGGCGCAGGGCGCGAGCCTGTGGAAGCAGGACAAGCTCGTGAACCGCCGCCTCACCGCCCCGGCGGTGCTCGACGGGCGCATCGTGGTGGGCGACCTGCAGGGATACCTGCACGTGCTCTCGCCCGACAACGGCGAGATCATCGGCCGGCTCGCCACCGATGGCACGCCGATCGCGTCGATCGTGCCGATCGCCGGCGCCCTCATCGTGCAGACGGCGGGCGGCGCCGTGTTGATGGTGAGAACCTGAAACCGACTGTCGTCCTCGTAGGCCGGCCGAACGTAGGGAAGTCGACTCTGTTCAACCGGCTCACGCGCTCGCGCGATGCGCTGGTCGCGGACCTGCCGGGCCTCACGCGCGACCGCCACTACGGCCAGGGTCGCATGGGCGACAAGCCGTTCATCGTCGTGGACACCGGCGGCTTCGAGCCGGTGAATGCCGAAGGCATCTATTCGGAGATGGCGCGCCAGGCGCGCGAGGCGATCGCCGAAGCCGACGTGATCCTGTTCGTGACCGACGGGCGCGCCGGGCTCTCGCCGCAGGACAAGCGCATCGGCCAGATGCTGCGCGAGGCGAGCGCGCCGGTGATGCTGGTGGTGAACAAGACCGAGGGCATGCGCCATGAAGTCGTCACCGCGGAATTCCACGAGCTCGCCATGGGCGATCCGCATGCCGTCTCCGCGGAGCACGGCGAGGGCGTTCGCCAGCTGATCGACGACGCGCTCGCGCCCTTCCCGGTGGAGCCCGAGGAGGAGGAGGAGCCCGACCATCCGCGCGTGGCCATCATCGGGCGTCCCAACGTGGGCAAGTCGACGCTCGTCAATCGCCTGCTCGGCGAAGAACGCATGATCGCGTTCGACCAGCCGGGCACCACGCGCGACTCGATCGAGGTCGAGCTCGAGTGGGAGGGCCGGCAATACACGCTGGTGGACACCGCCGGCATCCGCCGCAAGGGCAAGGTGTTCGAGGCGGTCGAGAAATTCTCGGTGGTGAAGACGCTGCAGTCGATCGAGCGCGCGCACGTGGTGATCCTGGTGGTCGACGCCGAGAACGACATCTCCGAGCAGGACGCGCACATCGGCGGCTACATCATCGAAGCCGGGCGCTCGCTGGTGGTGGCGATCAACAAGGTGGACGCGGTCGACGCGGACAAGCGCAAGGAAGTCAAGACCGACCTCGAGAGGAAGCTCTTCTTCCTCGACTTCGCCGAGTTCGTGCCGATCTCGGCGCGCATGGGCACCGGCATCAAGGCGCTGCTGAAGGCCGTGGACGTCGCTTTCGCCGCGGCCATGGCCAAGATCCCCACGCCCAAGCTCACGCGCGCGCTGCAGGCCGCCATCGAGCAGCAGCAGCCGCCCATGTCGGGGCGCTTTCGCCCGAAGATGCGCTACGCGCACCAGGGCGGCTCCAACCCGCCCATCGTCGTGATCCACGGCAGCGGCCTGGACGGCGTGAAAGAGCCCTACAAGCGCTACCTCGAGGGGAGCTTCCGCAAGACCTTCAAGCTCAAGGGCACGCCCATGCGCATCGAGCTGCGTTCCTCGGCGAACCCGTTCGAGGGCAAGCACAAGCCCTTGACCGAGAAGCAGGATTCGCAGAGGCGGCGGCGCAAGATCGTGTCCAAGCGCCGCTACGGGTAGGAACTCGGCCCGGGCGCGAGTGTCCTTGGATTGGATGGGCTAAAATGCTGCTTCTGCAGTAGTTTTACAGTCCGTCTGCAGGCAGCGGCCCGGCGTAGACCGGGAAACCCGATGAGAGAAAAGGGGCAGAACAATGAGCAACAAGGGACAACTACTCCAAGACCCGTTCCTCAACACGTTGCGCAAGGAGCACGTACCGGTCTCGATCTACCTGGTGAACGGCATCAAGCTGCAGGGCCAGATCGAATCTTTCGACCAATACGTCGTGCTCCTCAAGAATACCGTGACGCAGATGGTCTACAAGCACGCGATCTCCACAGTGGTCCCGGCGCGGCCGGTCACGGTCCCGCTTGAGCACTCGCAAGACTCCTGAGCGCCCCCGCGCGATCCTCGTAAGCCTCGACATCGGACGCGCGTCGAAGTCCGACGAGCGCTCCGAGGAAGCCGCGCGCCTGGTGGAAAGCGCCGGCTCGAAGGTGGTCGAGGTGATCCGCGGCAAGCGCGATCGCCCGGACGCGTCGACCTTCGCGGGCAAGGGCAAGGTCGAGGAGATCGGCCTGGCGATGCTCGAGCACAAGGCCGACATCCTGGTCTTCGACCGGCAGCTGTCGCCCGCCCAGGTGCGCAACCTCGAGAAAGCGCTCATCGGCCAGGTTCCCGCCATCCGCGTCTTCGACCGCACCGACGTGATCCTCGACATCTTCGGCCAGCGCGCGCAGACCGCCGAGGGCAAATTGCAAGTCGAGCTCGCGCGCCTCGAGCATTTGTACACGCGCCTGGTGAAGGGCTGGACGCACCTGGAGCGCCAGCGCGGCTCGCTCGGCAAGACCGGCGGCCCGGGCGAGAAGCAGATCGAGCTCGACCGGCGCATGATCGGCGAGCAGGTGAAGAAGCTGAAGGAGCGCATCAGGAAGGTCGGCAAGGTGCGCGACACGCAGCGCTCGGGCCGCAACCGCTCCGGGATCCTGCGCGTGGCGCTGGTCGGCTACACCAACGCGGGCAAGTCCACGCTCTTCAACCGCATCACCGGCGCCGAGGCGTTCGTCGCCGACCAGCTGTTCGCGACCCTCGATACCACCACCCGCCGCGTCTACCTCGCCGCGGACGCGAGCATCGCGCTCTCCGACACCGTCGGCTTCATTCGCGACCTTCCGCATACGCTGGTGGATTCCTTCAAGGCCACGCTCGAGGAGACGATACAGGCCGATCTGCTGCTGCACGTGGTCGATCGCGCGAACGAGCAGTACCAGGAGCAGATCGAGGCGGTCAATCTCGTGCTCGAGGAGATCGGCGCCGCGCAGGTTCCCCAGGTCCTGGTCTTCAACCAGATCGATCGCGTGCCCGGGCTGGAGCCCGAAGTGGTGCGCGATGCGCATGGTAAGATATTGAATATCAAGGTGAGTGCGTTCACCGGTGCGGGTGTCGAAAGCCTTCGAGAAGTGTTGGCCGAGGCCGCACGGGGCGCTTCCCGGTACCTGCCCAGCGCAGCTTGAATACACGACGCGACGCACCGACCTAAGAGTCGTCCCCTCTCTCTTCCAGAATAACGCCCGATGCCGCCGAACGATCCCCAATGGGGAAAGAAGAACAACGAAGGTCCGCCCGATCTCGACGAGATCCTGAAGAAGCTCCAGCAGAAGATCTCGGGGCTCCTCGGTTTCCGTAGTCGTCCTCCCGGAACGCCTGCCGGCGGCGGAGGCGGCAACATGGGCGCGGCCGTGGGTGGCGGCGTCGTGTTCGTCATCCTGCTCATCGTCGGCGTGTGGCTGGCGAGCGGCTTCTACATCGTCGACGAGGGCCGGCGCGGCGTCGTGCTGCGCCTGGGCAAGTACCTCGAGACCACCATGCCCGGCCCGCGCTGGCACGTTCCGTATCCGATCGAGAGCGTTGAAGTGGTCAACGTCTCCCAGGTGCAGACGGTGGAAGTGGGCTATCGCGGCAACCCGAAGAACAAGCAGCCGCAGGAAGCGCTCATGCTCACCGACGACGAGAACATCGTCGACGTGCAGTTCGCGGTGCAGTACACGCTGAAGAGTCCCGAGGATTGGCTCTTCAACAACAGGAACCCGGGCGACAACGTCCTGCAGGCCGCCGAGACCGCGGTGCGCGAAGTGGTCGGCAAGAGCAAGATGGACTTCGTGCTCTCGCAGGGCCGAAGCGAGGTCGCCGCGCGCGTGAAGGTGATCATGCAGGGCATCCTCGACCGCTACAAGACAGGCATCTCGGTTACCACCGTGAACCTGCAGGGCGTCGGCGCCCCCGAGCAGGTGCAACCCGCATTTGAAGACGTGGTGCGCGCGCAGCAGGACCGCGAGCGCTTCAAGAACGAAGGCCAGGCCTACGCCAACGACGTGGTCCCGAAGGCGCGCGGCATCGCGGCGCGCCTGATCGAGGAGGCCAACGGCTACAAGGCGAGCGTGCTCAACACCGCGCAGGGCGACGCGTCGCGCTTCCGCCAGATCCTCACCGAGTACGAGAAGGCCCCGGGCGTGACGCGCGAGCGCATGTACCTGGACACCATGCAGCAGATCCTCTCGTCCACCAGCAAGGTGATCGTCGACCAGAAGGGCGGCCAGAACCTGCTGTACCTGCCGCTCGACCGCATCATGCAGATGGCGGTGCAGAATCCGCCGACCACGATCGAGTCCCCGCGCGTCACGACAGCCCCCGAGGTTTCGTCGCCGCCGCCGACGCCGGTTCCCGACACCACGCAATCGAGGCGCGACACCATCCGCTCGCGCGACCGGGAGGCCGGACGATGAGGCGCGCCACCGCATTCGTACTGATCGGCGCGATCGTGCTCGCCCTCATCGTCGCGATGAGCGTGTATACGATCGACCAGCGCAAGGGCGCGGTGAAGTTCCAGCTGGGCGAGGTGATCGCGGTGCAGACCGACCCGGGCCTGTACTTCCTCGTGCCGCTCTTCCAGAACGTGCGCCTCTTCGACACGCGCATCCAGACGCTGGAAGCACGCGACCCCGAGCGCTTCCTCACCAGCGAGAACCGCAACGTGCTGGTGGATTCCTTCGTGAAATGGCGCGTGGTGGACGTGCGCCAGTACTACGTCTCGGTGCGCGGCGACTCGCTGCAAGCCGAATCGCGCATCTCGCAGACCGTGAACGATGCCCTGCGCGCGGAATTCGCCAAGCGCACCGTGCACGACGTCGTGTCCGGCGAGCGCGACCAGATCATGCGCACCGTCGCCGAGAAGGTGGACGCGGACGTGCGCCGCATCGGGGTCGCGGTGATCGACGTGAGGTTGAAGCGCGTGGACTTCGTGCCGGAGATCTCGTCGGACGTGTTCCGCCGCATGGAGTCGGAGAGGAAGCGCGTCGCCAACGAGTTGCGCGCCACCGGCCAGGCCGAAGGCGAGAAGATCAAGGCCGACGCCGACCGCCAGCGCCAGGTGATCGTCGCCGAGGCGTACCGCGACGCGCAGAAGACCAAGGGCGAGGGCGACGCGCTCGCCGCGCGCACCTACGCGGAAGCGTTCCAGAAGAACCCCGAGTTCTTCAGCTTCTACCGCAGCCTGGAGGCGTATCGCAGCAGCTTGCGCAGCAAGGGCGACGTGATGGTGCTCGACCCGTCGTCGGACTTCTTCAAGTACCTCAAGAATCCGGGGCGGGGCAAAACCTCGTCCCCGTGAGCGACATAGTCTTCGCCGCCGTCGCGCTCATGCTCGTCATCGAAGGCATCCTTCCGTTCACCGCGCCCCATCTCTGGCGCGAAACTTTTCGCAAGCTGATCGAGATGAGCGACGGCCAGATCCGCTTCGCGGGCCTCGTGTCGATGACGGTCGGCCTCGTGATCCTCTACCTCGCGACCTGAATATGAGGCGTTGGCTGCTTCCCGAGCACATCGAGGATGTGCTCCCCGCCGAAGCGCGCGCCATCGAGCGCCTGCGCCGGACGGTGCTCGACCTCTTCGAGTCGCACGGCTACGAGCTGGTGGCCCCGCCGCTGCTCGAGTACGTCGAGTCGCTGCTGTCGGGCACCGGGCGCGACCTCGACCTGGCCACCTTCAAGCTCGTCGACCAGCTTTCCGGGCGGATGATGGGCGTGCGCGCCGACCATACGCCGCAGGTGGCGAGAATCGACTCGCACCTGCTCAACCGCCAGGGAGTCGCGCGCCTGTGCTACTGCGGCAGCGTGCTGCACACGCGCCCGGCGGGCATGACCAAGATGCGCGAGCCGATCCAGATCGGCGCCGAGCTCTACGGCCACGCCGGGCTCGAGGCCGACCTCGAGATCGTCACTCTCATGGTGGCCGCGTTGAAGAAGTCCGGCATCGCGCGCGTGCACCTGGACCTCGGCAACCCGACGATCTATCGCGCGCTCACCGAGAAGTCCGGGTTGAACGCCGAGGATTCGGAGGCGCTCTTCCACGCCGTGCAGCAGAAAAACGTGCCCGCGGCACGCGAGCTGGGGGGCGAGACGCTCGCCGCGCTCACCGCGTTGAACGGCGGGCGCGAGGTGATCGCCAGGGCGCGCAAGCTCCTGCCGAGCGTGCCAGCGATCGGCGTCGCGCTGAACGCGCTCGAGCGCCTGGCCACGCAATGCGAGGCGCCGGGCGTGGACATCTCGGTGGATCTCGCGGAGCTGGGCGGCTTCAACTACGAAAGCGGGCTGGTGTTCGCGGCGTTCACGCCGGGCAGCCCCGACGCGATCGCGCGTGGCGGGCGCTACGACGAGGTGGGCGCGAGCTTCGGGCGCGCGCGCCCCGCCACCGGATTCACCATGGATTTGCGCAGCCTCGCCGCGCTCGCGCCGAAGGCGGCGGCGCGCGCGGCGATCCTCGCTCCCGCGATCGAGGATGCCGAGTTGAAGCGCGAGATCGACAGGCTTCGCGGTGACGGAAAAACCGTCATCGTGGAGATGCCCGGGCAGGAGAAGCACCGCGAGGAGCTCGGCTGCGAACGCAAGCTCGAAAAGAAGGATGGAAAATGGCTCGTAACGTAGTCGTCATCGGCACGCAGTGGGGCGACGAGGGCAAGGGCAAGATCGTCGACTGGCTCACCGACCATGTCGCGGGCGTGGTGCGCTTCCAGGGCGGGCACAACGCCGGGCACACGCTGGTGATCGCCGGGAAGAAGACCATCCTGCGGCTCATCCCTTCGGGGATCCTGCACCCGCAGGTGAAGTGCTTCATCGGCAACGGCGTGGTGGTCTCCCCCGAAGCGCTGATGACCGAGATCGGCGAGCTCGAGCGCGCCGGCATCGACGTCACGAAGCAGCTGCGCATCTCGGAAGCCTGCCCGCTCATCCTCCCCCATCATGTCGCGATCGACCAGGCGCGCGAGCGCTCCAAGGGCGAGGCCAAGATCGGCACTACCGGGCGCGGCATCGGGCCCGCGTACGAGGACAAGGTGGCACGCCGCGCGATCCGCGTGCAGGACCTCTACACGCGCGAGCGCTTCGCGGCGAAGCTGGGCGAGGTGCTCGACTATCACAACTTCGTGCTGCGCAACTACTTTCACGCCGAGACCATCGATTTCCAGAAGACGCTCGACGACACGCTGGCTCTCGCCGGGAAATTGAAGCCGATGGTGGCGGACGTTTCCGCCGAGGTGAACGCGCTCATCAAGCAGGGCAGGAACATCCTCTTCGAGGGCGCGCAGGCCGCACTTCTCGACGTGGACCACGGCACCTATCCGTACGTGACGTCTTCAAACTGCGTCGCCGGGCAGGCGTCCGCCGGCGCGGGCGTGGGGCCGGGGCAGCTGCATTACGTGCTCGGAGTGGCCAAGGCCTACGCGACGCGGGTGGGCTCGGGCCCGTTTCCCACCGAGCTCGACGACGAGGTGGGCGAGCACCTGCGCGTGAAGGGCAACGAATACGGCTCGGTCACCGGGCGCCCGCGGCGTTGCGGCTGGTTCGACGCCTCGGCGCTGAAGCGCGCGGTGCAGATCAACGGGCTCTCGGGCATCTGCATCACCAAGCTCGACGTGCTCGACGGCCTCGACACGGTGCGCGTGGCGGTCGGCTACAACGTCGGGGGCGAGCGCCGCGACATCCTGCCGGTCGGCGCCGAGTCGCTCGCCATCTGCGAGCCGATCTACGAAGAGCATCCCGGCTGGAAGGACTCGACCGTCGGCATCAAGTCCTTCGACAAGCTGCCGAAGAACGCGCAGTCGTACCTGAAGCGCCTCGGCGAGCTGGTGGACGCGCCCATCGCCATCATCTCCACCGGCCCCGACCGCGAAGAGACGATCGTCCTCAAGCACCCGTTCGAATAAGTCGTGTCAGGTACAACTTAGGAAGTCGTGTCAGGTACGACTTAAGAAGTTGTACCTGGCACGAGTTTCACATGCGCAGGTGGCGGTCGAGCTGGAAGACGGGAACGGGCGTGGAGCGTAGCGGCATGTAGTTCCAGGCGAGCGCCGCGATCAGCACCGCGCCCACGGCAAGGAGGGCGCGCGTGGCCCCGCGCGCCCAGCGCCGCCGGAGCCCCTTGTTGGCAAGCCCACGCTCGCTGCGCGCGGCACCGTTGGCCGCCTCGCGCGCTTCCTGCGAAGAGATTTCCAGCGCATGCGCCTGCTGCTCGACGCGCTGGCGCTCGGCGGCGGCGTGGAGGCTGCGCTCCGCGGCCTCCAGGCGCGCGCATTCGTGCTCATGGCGCTGCCTTTCGGCCTCGGCCCGCGCCCGTGCTTGCGCGAGGGCTTTCTCTTCGGCCTCGGCGCGCGCGAGCTCGGTGGCCGTGGCGCGTTCCTCGGCATTGCGCCGCGTGAGCGCCGCCTGGGTCGCGCGCTTCTCGGCATCCGCGCGGCCCTGCGCCTCCTCGACGCCGACACGCTCGGCTTCCACGCGGGCCAGCGCCGCGGCTTGTGCATGCTCCTCGGCGCGCACGCGCGCTTCGGCGGCGCCGCGATGGCGCCGGTCGGAATCGGCGCGCGCGATCGCCGCGGCTTCCGCCTGCAGCTCCAGCTCGGCGCGCACGCGCAGCGCGCGTTGCGCCTCGCGCTCGCTCGCTTCGCGTTGCAAGGAGGAGCGTTGAGCGCCCTCCGCGGCGCGCCGTTCCTCTTCGACGCGGCGTTGCGCTTCTTCGGCGGCCGCGCGCTCGGCTTCGGCGCGCGCCAGCGCGGCCTCCGCGGCCTCTTCCTCGGCGCTCGCGCGTGCCTGTGCCGCATCGGCGAGGCGCCGATCGGACTCGGCGCTCGCCAGCGCGGCGGCCTCGGCGCGGCGCTCGGCGTCGGCTAGCGAAAGGGATGACTGCTCGGCCTCGCGCTCGACGCGCACGCGCAGCGCGACCTGCGTCTCGCGATCGATCGCCTCGCGTTCCATCGCGGAACGTTTCTCGCCCTCGGCCGCGCGCCGCTCTTCGTCGACGCGGCGTTGTGCTTCCTCGGTGGCGGCGCGCTCGGCTTCGGCGCGCGCACGCGCGGCCTGGGCGGCCTCCTCCTCGGCACGCGCACGGGCCTGCGCCGCATCGGCGAGGCGCCGCTCGGATTCGGCGCGGGCCAGGGCGGCGGTTTCGGCGCGGCGCTGCGCTTCGGCCTGCGCAAGGCTGGATCGCTCGGCCTCGCGCTCGGCGGCTTCGGATTGCGTGGCGGGCTCGAGGTCGGCGGCTTCGGATTGCGTGCCGGGCTCGAGGTCGGCGCCGACCTGGTCGTTGGCGGCTCGCGACTGCGCGCGCTCGGCCTCGGCGCGCTGCAGCGCCTGCGAAAGCAGCCCGCCGGGCGTCACCGCGGAGGCATGGTCGCTCCGCGCGCGCGCGGCGTTCTTCAGTCGATCGAACAGCTTGCTCAACCGCATTGCCTCGAAAAGGGTATCAGGGACGATTCCCGGTGCGCAGCTCGTAATCGAGCCTGAGCGATGGACGTTCAGTGGCGGGCGTCGTCGGCGCAACCGGGCGAAGCTCGATGTAGGCGATGCCCACGATGGCGACTCCGAGAGCCGCGGCGCGCACGGCGAGGACGGCGCTGCGTCCCATTCGCGCGGCCCAGAGCGCGCGCACTTTCGAGCGCAGCTCGGTGTGCTCCGCGCCGGTGCGCGTGCGCGCATCGGTCAGGCTGCGCGCCTCGGCTTCGGCGCGCGCGTGCGTCTCCGCCGCCCCCAAAGCGGCGCGCGCCGCCTCGACCTTGTGGCGTTCGGCTTCGAGCGCGAGGGCTTCGGCGCGCCCACGTTCCTCGGCGAGCGCGGTGGCGCACTGGTCGGCTTGCCCGCGAATGCGCTCGGCGGTCTCGGCGCGGGCCTCGGCCTGTGCGCGGGCGCGCGCCGTGGCGATCGCGCTCTTCTCTTCCTGCTCGCGGGTGCGCGCCAGCTCCGCGGCCTGGCTCTCGATGCGAGCGCGAACCGTGGCCTTCTCGTTGAAGGCCTGTTCGGCGGACTTGCGCGCGCGCGTGGCGTCGATGGCGCGTTGTTGCGCCTCGGAATGCAGGCGCGCCGCATGCACCAGCTCGTTTTCCGCGGCGATGCGTGCGTGCAGCGCCTGCGCGGCGTTGGTCTCCGCGAGCGCCGCCTTCTCGGCATGGCCATGCGCTTGCTTCTCGGCCTTGATGCGGGTGCGCGTCAGCGTGGCCGCCTGCGATTCGACGTGCTCGCGTTCGATGTGCGCACGGCGCGCGGTTTCGGACTGCTCGGAAGCGGCGCGTGCCGCGGCCAGCGCGGCGGTCTCGAGCGCGGCGCGCTCCCGTACGAGCGCGAGCGTGCGCGCTTCGGCCTCGGCCTTGTCGCGCTCCGAGCGCTCGCGGGAATTGGCCTGATCGAGCGCGTGGGCCTGGGCTTCGAGGCGCTTGCGGATCGCTTCCTCTTCGTGGCGCTGCTGGCGCAGGCGTTGCTCCGCCTGCGCGGCCGCGGCCTTGTCGGCCTCGGCGCGGTGCGCCTCGGCTTCCGCGGCGCTCGCTTCGGCCGCAACGGCCTGCGCGGATGCCTCGCGGAGCAAGCGCTCGGCCTCCTCGCGTTCGCGCGCCTGGGCGGCGGCGAGGTGATCGGCCTCGGCGCGGCGCGCGGCGGCGGCGGCGCTTTCAGCTTGCGCGGCCTCGCGCAAGCGCGCCTGCTCGATGGCTAGCGCATCGGCGGCGCAGCGCGCGAGAGCGGCGGCTTCGGCGTCGCGGTCCTGCTTGGCGCGTTGCGCAGCGATGGTGGCGGCGCGGCTGTCAGCGTCGCTGTGCTCGCGCGCCACTTCTGCGGCACGCGACTCGGCCTCGGTGCGCTCGCGAGCCTTCGCCTGCGCGGCTCTTTCGGCTTCTTCGCGCATTCGCGCGGTGTCGAGCGCGAGCGTATCGGCGGCCATGCGTGCCTCCCCCGCACGCAGGCGCTCCTCTTCGGCGATGGCGAGGCGGCGCGCTTGCGCGCATGCCGCGGCGTCGACCTCGATGCGCGTGCGCAGCGCCGCATCGGCATTGCGCTCCTCGCGTGCGTGCTCCTCGGCCGCGCGCGTGGCGAGTTGCTCGAGCGCCGTGCGCTCGCGCGCGATCTCGGCGGCCTGCGCCTCGGCCTTGGCGCGCTCCTGTGCCTTCGCGGCGAGCGCGCCCTGGTTGGTTTCACGCTTGCGGGCGGCGGCGATCGCCCGGGCGTCGGCCTTGGCGCGCGCCTGCGCCGCGAGTGCGAGCTCGTCCTCGGCTACTTCGTGGCGACGCGCTTCGTCGTCGGCGGCGGACTGCGCGTCGCAGCGCTTGTTTGCCTCGGTCTCGAGCATCCTGTCTTCGGCGACGCGCGCCTCAACCGCGGTCGCGGCGGCGGCGTCGGCCACCGCGCGCGCGCGCGCGGCGTCGGCGGCGCGTTGCTCCGCGACGATTCGCTCCGCGGACTCGCGGCGCAACGCCTCCTCGGCGGCTTCGCGCGCCTGCGCGGCCTGTGTCGCGAGCACTTCGCCCTGCGCGCGTTCGTCCGCGGCTTGCATCAGCGCGGCTTCGGCGTCCTCGAGGCGTCGCACATTGTCGAGCGCCTTGGCGTCGGCATCCGCGCGGGCGCGCGATGCGC
>JANLXC010000123.1:0-98115 GCA_031364925.1 Burkholderiales bacterium
GGTCGTTTATCCATGATGCAATCCCTTGAGTCGAAGGGTCGATTGTAGGGTCCGACCTTGCCCGTGAGGCATTTTTAGGTCGGTTCAGGGGGGAGGATTGGCCTCGATGAGTTTATCGATTCGCCCGGGGTGGTGTGGTGGGGCACCCCGCGCCGCGCCCCCCCCCCCGGGCCCCCGCCACGCCCTGCGCAACACGCGTTACGCGATCCACTACCCCGACGGGACGACAGACCGCCGCTTCATAACTACGGTGGACGACTATCTCGCCACGCTTGGCGGCCCCTTCCAGATCCGCCTTCCAAACGCACCACTCCTCCCCGGGCGAATCGAGAAACTGATCGAGGCCAATCCTCCCCCCTGATCCGACCTAAAAAAGCCTCACGGGCAAGGTCGGACGCTAGAATCGACACTTCGACTCAAGGGAATGCATCATGGATAAACGACCCCTCGGCCACTCCGGCCTCTCGGCGGCGCCGCTCGTGCTCGGCGGCAATGTCTTCGGATGGACCGCCGACGAAGCGACTTCCTTCGCGATCCTCGAGCGCTTCGTCGAGAGCGGCTTCAACGTGATCGACACCGCGAACACCTACTCGACCTGGGTGCCGGGCCACGTGGGCGGCGAGTCGGAGACGATCATCGGAAGATGGCTGAAGAAGAGCGGCAAGCGCGACCAGGTGCTGATCGCGACGAAGGTCGGCATGCCGAAGGATGGCGAGAAGGGGCTCAAGCGTTCGCAGGTGGACAAGCACGTCGAGGCCTCGCTGAAGCGCTTGCAGACCGACCGCATCGACCTGTACCAGACCCACCAGGACGATCCCGACACTCCCGTGGAGGAGACGCTCGATGCGCTCGCGCGCCTGGTGCAGGCCGGCAAGGTGCGCGCGATCGGCGCTTCGCAATACAAGCCCGATCGCCTGCGGGAGTCACTCGCGGCGAGCAGGAAAATGGGCCTGCCGCGCTACGAGACCCTGCAGCCGGAATTCAACCTGTACGACCGCGCGGGCTTCGAGCGCGACCTCCAGCCGGTAGCCGTGGAGCACGGCCTCGCCGTGATCCCCTTCTTCGGATTGGCCAAGGGGTTTCTCTCGGGGAAGTACCGGAAGGCGAGCGACATCGAGGGACGCCCGCGGGCCGGCGGCCTCAAGAAGTACTTCGAGGGCGATCGGGGGCTCCGGATCCTGGGAGCGCTGGATAGCGTTGGCAAGCGCGTGGGCGCGACGCCTGCGCAGGTGTCGCTCGCGTGGATGATGGCCCAGCCTTCGATCGCGGCGCCGATCGTGAGCGCGACCTCGGTGGCGCAACTCGACGAAATCGCGGGGGCCACGCGCGTGCGCCTGGACAACGAGGCGCTCGCGGAGCTCGACCGCGCGAGCCGCTAGCATGAAATCCTATTCGATGCAGGCCACCGCCGACCACGGCACGATCGATCTGCGCGAAGTGGCGATCCCGCAGCCCGGACGCGGGCAATTGCTGGTGAAGATGCGCGCGGCCAGCTTGAACCGCGGCGAGTTCATCGTCGGCCACGGCCTGCAGAAGGCCGGTACGTCCAAGGCGATCGGCATGGAGGGCGCGGGCGAGGTCACGGCGGTCGGCGCCGATGTCGCGGGTTTCTCGGTCGGCCAGCGCGTGATGGGACGCTGCGCGGGAGCCTTCTCCGAGTACGCGCTGATGGATGTGCGCGAGGCGATCGCGATGCCGGCGAACCTTTCGTGGGAGGAGGGCGCCTCGATTCCGCTCACGTTCCTCGTCGTGCACGACATGCTCGTCGTCCAGGGAAAGCTCGCGAAGGGCGAGTGGCTGCTCGTCACCGGAGTCTCGTCAGGCGTGGGCGTGGCGTCGCTGCAGGCCGCCAAGGCGCTGGGCGCGCGCGTGATCGGAACCTCGGGCTCGCGAAAGAAACTCGAGCGCCTCGAGTCCGAGGGGCTCGACGTCGGCCTCGAGACGCGCACCGGCGATTTCCACGACGCCGTGATGAAGGCCACCGACGGCAAGGGCGTGAACCTGGTCGTGAACACCGTCGGCGGCTCGGTCTTCGCCGAATGCGTTCGCTCGATGGCGTTCGAGGCACGGCTCGCCACGGTGGGCTATGTGGACGGCGTGCTGAAGAGCGAGATCGACATCCAGGCGTTGCACGCCAAGCGCCTCACGCTCTTCGGGGTCTCCAACAAGATGCGCACGCCCGAGCAACGCGCCGCCGCGGTGCCGGGATTCGTGGCGGATCTCATGCCGGCGTTCGCCGCGGGGCGCATCCGTCCCGTCATCGATCGCGTCTTTCCTTTCGACGAGCTCGCCCAGGCCCGCGCGCACATGGAAGCCAACCTGCATCTGGGCAAGATCGTGGTGAAGCTGTGAGGGCCGCGGTCGGCGTGTTGCTGGCCGTTTGCGCGGTGGCGACCGTCGCAAGCGCGCAATCCTATCCGTCGAAGCCGGTGCGCCTGGTCGTGGGCTTCGCGCCCGGCGGCGCCGCGGACACCGTCGCGCGCGCCCTCGGCGAGCCCTTGTCGCGCGCGCTGGGCCAGCCCATCGTGATCGAGAACCGCGCGGGCGCGGGATCGTCGATCGCCGCGGAGAACGTGGCAAAGTCCCCTCCCGACGGATACAGCATCCTCATCGCGAGCCCGGCGAGCATCTCGGTGAACCCGGCGATCAACCCGAAGCTCAACTACAGGCCGGGCGACCTCGTGGCGGTGACCAAGGTGTCGTCGTCGCCGCTGCTGATCGTGGTGAATCCCGCTACCGGCATCACCTCCGTGAAGGAGCTTGTCGCCGCGGCGAGGAAAGCCCCCGGCAAGCTCAACTACGCGACGTCGGGCGTGGGCTCCGCGCCGCACTTCGGCGCCGCGCTCTTCAGCCAGGTGGCGGGCGTGGAGATGGTGCACGTGCCGTTCAAGGGCGGCTCGCCGGCCGTGGTATCGCTGGTGGCGGGCGATACGCAGGTGTCGTTCGCGACCCCGCCCTCGGTGCTGCCCATGGTGAAAGCCGGAAGGCTGCGCGCCCTTGCCGTGACCAGCACGGAGCGCTCGCCGCTCATGCCCGAGGTGCCCGGCATGGCGGAGGCGGGCGTTCCCGAGTTCAGCATCTCGTTCTGGTACGGAATCTTCGTGCCCGCGGGCACGCCGCCGGAGATCGTGAAGAAGCTCTTCGAGGCGATCACAGTCGCCGCGCAACGCCCGGAGGTGAAGGCGATCCTGGGACGCGAAGGCACCGAGGTCGCGCTGTCGCGCTCGCCCGAAGAGTTCGCGGCGTTCCTGGTGGAGGATTCGAAGCTCTGGGTGCGGCTCGCGAAGGAATCCGGCGCCACCGCCGACTAGTCATTCACCCCTGAGCGAGGCCATCGCCTTCGCCTTCCACAGCTCCCACGGGCGCTCGATGGTCGAGCGGTTGGTGGCGGTGGCGAGCTTGCCCTCAACGTCAGTCAGGAATTCGATCGGGCCTTCGAGCTGGCCGGCGAGCGTCTGCAGCTTGGCGTTCATCTGTGTATAGACGCAGCGGAACACGACTTCGGGCAGGCTGTCTCCGACCACCGTCATGCCGTGCCCGCGCATCAGCACGCACGCGCACGCGCCAATGGATTTGGCGAGCTCCCTGCCGAGCCTGGCGTCGCGGATGAGGAGGTCGTTCTCGGGCTGCACCTTGCGGATCTCGAAGAGCGGCACGCCGGTCCAGAGGAAGGACGCCATGTGGTACACCGGCCGCATCCTGTCCTTGGTGACGCTGAACGGGATCACCGATCCGGAATGGCTGTGGACCACCGCCATCACGTCGGGGCGCTGGCGGTACATCTCGCCGTGGATGAAACGCTCGAGGTAGGGCTTGCGCGGGTCGCCGACGGGCTCGCTGTCGGGGCCGTGCTCCATGATGTCGGCGACGGTGACGAGCGGCGGCGCCATCGATCGCGACATGTAGAAATGGCCGGCCTTGCGCTCGCTCCTCACGCTCACGTGGCCGTAGCTGTCGAGCACGCCTTCCATCGCGAGGATGCGGTTGGCGGCGACGAGGTCCATCAACAGCTCGGGATTGCCGGTGAGGGCGGGTTTGCGTGCGGGCATGCGCTAGGATAATGCATGTCGATTCGAATCGTGCGCCTGGGCACTGCGCGCACCGCGGGCGAAGGCGTGCGGATCGGGACCGTGCGCCGTCCGCCGCGCGGCGTGAAGAAGTCCGACTACGCGAAGCTCGACTACTTCGACACGTGGCTGCCGGAGCTCGCGCCGAGCGCGGCGCTGGTGAAGGCGCTCTTCGCGCAAACCGCGATTACGCCCGCGAAATGGGCGAAGTTCTCGAAGGGCTACCGCCGCGAGATGGCCGAGCCGGAGCGCGCGCGCCTCCTCGAGGTGCTCGCGCGGCTCTCGCACCACGCCGACTTCGCGGTGGGCTGCTATTGCGAGGACTACCAGCACTGCCATCGCTCCATCCTCCGGGAGCTTCTCGCCAAGCACGGGGCGCACGTCGTGCTGCCGGTCGGGTGAGCCCGATGTGGCATTACCTGCCGAAAGCGAGGACCCGCCTGCTCGCGGTCGCGGTGGCGCTGATGGCGGCTTTCTACGCCGCGGTGGCGATCGCCTTCGCGGCCAACGTCATGAAGCAGCCGGCCGCGCTCCTCGTCACGCCGCTCTTCGCGCTCCTCGCGTGGGGCATCTGGACGCTCTCGCGCTTCGCGCGCTGGGTCACGGTGATCTGGCTCTGGGTGATGGTGATCGTGATGCCGCTGGGTGCTCTTGCGCCGCTCGCTTCGCAGGGCGCCCAGGCGGATGCGCCGTACTGGGGCGCGATGCTGGCCGCGATCACGCCGCTGGTCGTGCTCGGGCTATTCTTCCTGCTCGTCTTCGGCAGGCACAAGCGCGAGTTCAAATGGCCGTGATCGTCTACTCCATCGCCGCGAGCCTCGACGGCTTCATCGGCACGCTCGAGGGAGGGATCGACTGGCTGGCCCGCGCCGAGGGGCGCTCGGAAGATCACGGCTACGCCGATTTCTACGCCACGGTGGACGCGGTGCTGGTGGGCGGGAGGACCTACGACGCGTGCCTCAAGCACGGCGAGTGGCCCTTCCCCGGGAAGCCCTGCTGGGTGATGACGAGGCAGGATCGCGAGGAGAAGCGCGCCGGGGTGACGTTCACCGATCTCGAGCCCCGCGAGATCGCGCTCGAGCTCGAGGCCCGCGGAGTGAAGCGCGCGTGGCTGATGGGTGGTGGCGAGCTGGCGGGCGCATTTCGCGATGCCGGGCTCATCGACGAATACATCGTCTCGCACATCGCGGTGATCCTCGGCGACGGGATTCCGATCTTCGGGTTCTCGAGCCAGAGGCAGGAGTTGACGCTCGACCAATCGAAGACCTACGCCGATGGTGTCGTGCAGGGCCACTACCGCCGTGCTCCTCGCTGATCGCATCGACTTAATTCGTACCTGACACCATTTTCCGGAAGACGCCGTTGCGCACGAGCGGGGTGACGGCCTCGATGTCGAGGGCGAGGTAGCGGTCGCCATCGAGGTGGGGAGCGACCTGGCGGACGACGGCGTGGGCGACCTCGAGGGTGGGCGAGGTCTTGAGGGGGCGGCGGAAGTCGATGCCCTGCGCCGCGGCGAGGAGCTCGATGGCGACGATGGCGGCGGTGTTGTCGGCCATCTCGGACAGGCGGCGCGCGGCGAAGGTCGCCATGGACACGTGGTCTTCCTGGTTTGCCGAGGTGGGCAGCGAGTCGACGCTCGCCGGATGCGCGAGGGATTTGTTCTCGGAAGCGAGCGAGGCCGCGGTCACGTGCGCGATCATGAAGCCCGAGTTCACGCCGCTCGCCGCGGTGAGGAAAGGGGGCAGCCCGCTGATCGAGGCGTCGATGAGGAGGGCGATGCGCCGCTCGGAGAGGGCGCCGATCTCGGCGATCGCGAGCGCCAGCGAGTCGGCGGCGAAGGCCACCGGCTCCGCGTGGAAGTTGCCCCCGGAGAGCGACTCGCCAGTCTCGGGAAACACCAGCGGATTGTCGGTGACGCCGTTGGCCTCGATCAGCAGCGTGCGCGCGGCATTCTCGATAACGTCCAGGCACGCGCCCATCACCTGCGGCTGGCAGCGCAGGCTGTACGGGTCCTGCACCTTGTCGTCGCCGGTGAGGTGGGAGGCGCGGATCTGGCTTCCGGCCAGCAGCGCTCGATAGATCGCGGCGACCGCGATCTGCCCGGGCTGCCCGCGAAGCGCCTGGATGCGCTCGTCGAACGGCGTGTCGCTGCCCATCGCCGCGTCCACCGACATCGAGCCCGCGACCACCGCCGCCGCGAAGAGGTTGCGCGTCGCGAAGAGTCCGTGCAGCGCGAGCGCCGTGGAAACCTGCGTGCCGTTCAGGAGCGCAAGCCCTTCCTTGGGCCCGAGGCGAAGCGGCGCGAGCCCGGCCTTCTTCAATCCGTGCATCGCCGGCATCACCGCGCCGCGATAGCGCACTTGCCCGAGGCCGAGCAGCGTCGCGCTCATGTGGGCGAGCGGCGCGAGGTCGCCGGAAGCGCCCACCGAGCCCTTCGACGGAATGCAGGGATAGATCTGCGCGTTGAGCAGGGCGAGGATCGCGTCGACCACCTCGGCGCGCACCCCCGAATATCCGCGCGCAAGGCTCGCCACCTTGAGGAGCATGGTGAGGCGCACCACGTCGTCGGTGAGGAGCGCGCCCACGCCCACGCTGTGCGAGAGCACCAGGTTCCTCTGCAGGAGCTCGAGCTGGTCGTCGGCGATGTGCGTATTCGCGAGCTTGCCGAAGCCGGTGTTGATGCCGTAGATGGGCTTGCCCGCGGCCACCATGGAGCGCACCACCGCGGCTCCGGCGTCCAGGCGCGCGCGGCTCCCGGCGTCGAGCGCGAGCACGTCGTGGGACTGCGCGAAGGCCTCGAGCTGGGCGAGGGTGAGGCAGCCGGGCTCGAGAAGCACTACTTGAGGCGCGAGTCGATCAGGCGCGCGACCTGGGACGAGTCCACCTCGGTCTGGTTCGCAACGCGCGCGAACTTCACCGACACCAGCGTCTTCGCCTTGCGGAATACGAGCTGCTTGTTGACCGGCATCCAAAAGCCGTTCTCGCCCACGCCGATGAGCCACTTCACCTTGCTGCGGTAGATCTTCTCGAGGTTCTCGCGCTCTGTCTGGAGCTCACCCTCCACGGCGTACTGCACTTCGCGAAGGCCGATCACCAGCACCGCGCCGTTCTTCGAGTCGCTGTACGCGCATTCCGTCGGGTTGCCGGACTTCTGCTGCGCCATCTTGGAGGCGCTGCCCGCGGCGATGGAGTTGACTTCGGCCAGGGTGAGAAGCGAGCACGCCGCGGGAGGTATCGCAAAGGCGGCAAGCGGTGAAGCAGCGAGTGCCAGGGCGACGAAAATCCGGGGGTGTTTCATGCGGGCGCGACCATCAGCAGGAATTCTCCTTCGGCTCGATCGATCTTCTGGATCTCGAAGCGCGCCGCGATCTTCGGCAGCCACCACGCTTCGCCTTCCTGGATGAGGTGCGCGTTGCGTCCGTCGGGAAGGGTCTTCAGGGCCGGCCGGGTCGCGATCACGAAGAAGCCGAATTTGCGCGTGACGCGCCTCAGGTCGTCGAGCACCTCGTCGAGGCAATCGTGCTCGATGTGCTCGAGCACGTCCGTGCACACCACGAGGTCGGCTGGCGCCGGCGGGGCATCGAGCCCCTCGATGCACGGGTCGTAGTTGCGGATCGGGAATCCCAATCCCGTCTCGAGCGTGCGCTGGCCGCATCCATAGTCGAGCACGTCGCGCGACTGGATGGTGTCGCAGATGCTCCTCACGACCTTGGCCCAGTTACCCCCGGAGATTCCGTAGAACCCCTTCGAGTGCAGCTCCCGGTTGAGCTCGCGATATTCCGCCGTGATCTTCATCCCCGGATTCTACAGCGTGCGGCACCGCTCAATACACCGCGCGGCCTCCGGAAAGGTCGAATACGGCGCCCGTCGAAAACGAGCATTCCTCGCTGGCGAGCCACGCCACCAGCGCCGCGATCTCCTCCACCTGCCCGAAGCGTCCCATCGGGATCTTGGAGAGCATGAAGTCGATGTGCGCCTGGGTCATCTGCGCGAACATGCCGGTCTTCACCGCCGCGGGCGTCACGCAGTTCACGCGGATGCCGGACTTCGCGACTTCCTTGCCGAGCGACTTGGTGAGCGAGATCACGCCGGCCTTGGAGGCGCTGTAGGCCGAGGCGTTGGGATTGCCCTCCTTGCCCGCGATGGAGGCAATGTTCACGATGCGCCCGTAGTCGTTCTTGCGCATGTGCGGGATCACCGTCTTGTTGCACAGGAAGACGCCCGTCAAATTGATATCGAGCACCTGCTTCCAATCGGCGACCGGGTAGTCCCACGTGGTGAGATTGGGGCCGGTGATGCCCGCGCTGCACACCAGCACATCCACGCGCCCCAATTCGCGCACGGTCTCGTCGAAGGCGCGCTTCACGTCGGTCTCGTCGCTTACGTCGAGGCGCGCGGTGTGCGTCTTCGCGCCGAGGGCTTTCGCGCTTTCGGCGAGAAGCTTCTCGTCGCGGTCCCACAAGCTCACGCGCGCGCCCGAGGCGATGAGGCGCTGGGCGACGGCCAATCCGATGCCGGCGGCCCCGCCGGTGACGACGGCGGCACGGCCTTTCAGGTCGAGTGCGTTCATGCGCCAACTATAGCAAAATTGGCCTTACCACTTGACCGTCGCGGTGCAGCATCGTTACCCTCGCCGGACTGAGGAGAAACCCCCCGATGGCAACCCGCAAGCGCCGCCGCAGCCAGGAATGGTTCGGCCGCGAAGGCAAGATGGGCTTCATCTACCGCTCGTGGGTGAAGAACCGCGGCATCCCCCACGACCAGTTCGACGGCCGGCCCGTCATCGGGATCTGCAACACCTACTCCGAGCTCACCCCCTGCAACTCGCATTTCCGCACGCTTGCGGAGCAGGTAAAGATCGGCGTCTACGAGGCGGGTGGTTTCCCGCTCGAATTCCCGGTGATGTCCCTCGGCGAGACGATGCTGCGCCCGACGGCGATGCTGTATCGCAACCTCGCCAGCATGGATGTCGAGGAATCGATCCGCGGCAACCCGATCGACGGCGTCGTGCTCCTCATGGGCTGCGACAAGACCACGCCGGCGCTGCTCATGGGCGCCTCGAGCTGCGACCTTCCCACCATAGGAGTGTCCGGCGGCCCGATGCTGTCCGGCTGGTACAAGGGCGAGCGCATCGGCTCGGGCACCAACACCTGGTCGCTTTCGGAGCAATTGCGCGCCGGGCAGATCACGCAGGAGGAATTTCACGAGGCGGAAAGCTGCATGCACCGCTCGCACGGCCACTGCATGGTGATGGGCACGGCTTCGACCATGGCCTCGATGGTGGAGGCGCTGGGCGTGGGCCTGCCGGGCAACGCCGCGTTCCCCGCGGTGGACGCGCGCCGCAACGTGATCGCGCGAATGGCCGGCCGGCGCATCGTCGGGATGGTGAAGGAGGACCTGAAGCTTTCGAAGATACTCACCCGGAACGCCTTCGAGAACGCGATCCGCGTGAACGCGGCGATCGGCGGATCCACCAACGCGGTAATCCATCTCATCGCGGTGGCGCGGCGCATCGGCGTGGAGCTGAATCTCGAGGACTGGGACCAGCTCGGGCGCGGCGTGCACACGCTCGTGAACCTGATGCCCAGTGGCAAGTACCTGATGGAAGACTTCTGCTATGCGGGTGGACTTCCCGTCGTGATCCGCGAGCTGGGCGAGCAGGGCCTCCTGAAGAAGGACGCGCTCACCGACAATGGCAAGTCGATCTGGGAGAACAACGCCGAGGCGCGCAACGACAACCCCGAAGTCATCATGCCGTTCCAGAAGCCGTTCAAGCGCGATACCGGCATCGCGGTGCTGCGTGGCAACCTCTGCCCTGACGGCGCCATCATCAAGCCCTCGGCCGCGACACCTAGGCTGATGAAGCACAAGGGCCCCGCGGTGGTCTTCGAGAGCATCGAGGACTTCCACACGCGCGTGGACGACCCCAGGCTCGACGTCGACGAGAATTGCGTGATGGTGCTGAAGAACTGCGGCCCGAAGGGCTACCCGGGGATGGGCGAGGTCGGCAACATGCCGCTGCCCACGAAGATCCTGAAGCGCGGCATCACCGACATGGTGCGCATTTCGGACGCGCGCATGAGCGGCACAGCGTACGGCACCGTGGTGCTGCACTTGGCACCCGAGGCCGCCGCCGGCGGGCCGCTCGCGCTGGTGCGGGACGGCGACGTGATCGAGCTCGATGTTTCGAAGAGGAAGCTTCACCTGCACGTAGCCGAAGAGGAGCTCGCCAGGCGCCGCAAGCTCTGGAAAGCGCCCAGGCCGCCGATGAAGCGCGGCTACTGGAAGCTCTACGTCGACCACGTCAACCAGGCGAGCGATGGCTGCGACCTCGATTTCCTCGTCGGCAAGAGCGGCGCGGACGTGCCGCGCGACAATCATTGAAGTTCCTCATCACCGACCATGACTTCGCCGACGTGGCCCTCGAAGAGGAGCTCCTGCGCGACGCTGGGATGCAAGTCGTCAAGGCGCAATGCCGCACCGAGGACGACGTGATCGCCGCCGCCAGGGGCTGCGCGGGCCTCCTCGCCCAGTACGCGCCGATGAATGCCAAGGTATTCGCCGCGCTGCCGGAGGTGCGCGTGGTAAGCCGCATGGGCGCGGGATTCGACACGGTGAACACCGCGGACGCGAAGGAATACGGCGTGTGGGTGGCGAATTCCCCGGACTACGGCGTGGGCGAGGTCGCCACGCACGCGCTCGGCATGGCTCTCTCATTGGTGCGCCACATCCCTTTCTACGACCGCGACATCCGCGCGAACAACTGGCACTACACCAGCGCCGGGAAGCTCCGCCGCCCCGGCGACATGACGCTCGGCATCCTGGGCTTCGGCCGGATCGGCAAGCGCATGGCGCACATTTCGAGCAACGTGTTCGGGCGCGTCATCGCGTGCGATCCATACGTCGGCGACGGCGACTTCTTTCCCGACCGCGTGGCGCGGGTGGACCATGAGCAGCTCTTCGGCGAGGCCGACGTGGTCTCCCTGCACGTGCCGCTCAACGACGAGACACGCGGCATCGCCAACGCGCGCATGCTCGGGCTGATGAAAAAGGGCTCGTTCCTGGTCAACACCGCGCGTGGCTCGGTCGCCAACCTCGACCACGTGATCGCCGCCCTCGATTCCGGGCGGCTCGACGCCGCCGCGCTCGACGTGCTTCCCAAGGAGCCGCCCGAAGCGGATCATCCGGTGCTCCGGCATCCGCGCGTGCTGCTCACGCCCCATGCCGCCTTCTATTCGGTCGAGGGGGAGCGGGAGTTGCGAAGGAAAGCCGCGCAGAACCTGGTGGACTGGGCCCGTACCGGGCGCCCGACTTACGTCGTTTCCGAGGGTCGATAAATGGCAGCGGTTCACATTCGCGACGTTCACAAGCACTTCGGCGGCACGCACGTGATCCGCGGCGTCTCGATCGAGATCGCCGACGGGGAGTTCGCGGTGCTGGTCGGGCCCTCCGGATGCGGCAAGTCCACGCTGCTGCGCATGATCGCGGGGCTGGAGGAGATCGGCGGCGGCGAGATCGCGATCGGCGGCAAGGTCGTGAACGACGTGCAGCCCAAGGAACGCGACATCGCGATGGTGTTCCAGAACTACGCGCTCTATCCCCACATGAAGGTGCGCGACAACATGGCCTTCAGCATGCTGCTCGCCAAGCGTCCGAAGGCGGAAATCGACGAGCGCCTCAACAAGGCGGCCGCGATCCTGGGCCTTACCGACCTCCTCGACCGCTATCCCCGCCAGCTTTCCGGGGGGCAGCGCCAGCGCGTCGCCATGGGGCGCGCCATCGTGCGCGACCCGCAGGTGTTCCTGTTCGACGAGCCGCTCTCGAACCTCGATGCGAAGCTGCGCGTGGCGATGCGCACCGAATTGAAGGAGCTGCACCAGCGCCTGAAGACCACCTCGGTGTACGTGACCCACGACCAGATCGAGGCCATGACCATGGCCGACCAGATCGTGGTGATGCGCGACGGCATCGTGGAGCAGCGCGGCAAGCCCCTCCAGCTGTACGACCATCCCGCGAATCTCTTCGTGGCGGGTTTCATCGGCTCGCCGGCGATGAATTTCCTCAAGGGAAAGGTCAAGCGCGAGGCGGGCGGCGCGAGAATCGAGATGCCCGACGGGGCCAGCGTGCCGATGCCGCGGGACGCCAACGGCGAGGATGGCCAGCCGGTCGTGCTGGGCACGCGTCCCGAGCACCTCACGCTTGCCTCCGGCAGCGATGGACTGGCCGCGACGGTGGTCGTGGTCGAGCCCACCGGCGCCGATACGCAGGTCTTCGCGAAGGTGGGCGGCACCGATGTGACGGCCGTCTTTCGCGAGCGCCATGATTTCCAGTCGGGCGATTCCATCCGCCTTGTCCCCGACCATGAAAGAACGCACCTGTTCGATGCGCAGTCCGGCAAGTCCTTAAAGCGGCAATAACCAGAGGAGAAAGAGCATGTCGAAGTTCACGAGACGCGATTTCCTGAAGACCACGGCGGGCGCCGCGGCGGCGGGCACGCTGGGAGCCGGAAGCGCCGTATGGTCGCAGTCTGCGATGGCGCAGCAGGCCAAGTGGGTGCCGGAGAAGGGCGCGAAGCTGCGCGTGCTGCGCTGGAAGCGCTTCGTGCAGGGCGACGAGGACATGTGGCTCGCCAACACCAAGAAATTCGCCGAGATGCACAAGATCGAAGTGCGCGTCGACAGCGAGGGCTGGGAAGACGTGCGCCCGAAGGCCGCGGTTGCGGCCAACGTCGGCAGCGGCCCGGACGTCATCATCTCGACCTTCGAGGACGCGCACCAGTATCCCGACAAGCTGGCCGATGTGACCGACGTCTGCAACTACCTCGGCAACAAGTACGGCGGCTGGTACGACGTCTGCAAGGAATACTGCACGGAGAAGGGCAAGTGGATCGCGGTGCCGATGGGCTGCGCGGGCAACTCCGTCGTGCACCGCATCAGCGCCATGAAGGAAGCCGGCTTCAGCGAGTTCCCGAAGGACCTCGCCGGCTTCCTCAAGCTCGCGCAGGCGTACAAGGCCAAGGGCATGCCTCCCGGCTTTGCGCTCGGCAACGCCACCGGCGACGGCAATGTGTGGTGCCACTGGCTCGTGTGGTCGCACGGCGGCATGATGGTCGACAAGAAGGGCAACGTCGTCATCTCGAGCCCCGAGACCGAGGCCGCGCTCAATTACGGCAAGCAGCTCTACGAGACCTTCATCCCGGGCACCCTGTCGTGGCTCGATCCGAACAACAACAAGGCGTTCCTCGACGGCCAGATCGGCATGACCACCAACGGCATCTCGATCTACTACGCGGCGAAGAACTCGCCGGACGCGAAGATAAAGGAGATGGCCAACGACATCGGGCACGCCAACCTGCCGATCGGTCCGGTGGGCCGGCCGACGGAGCTGAACCTCTTCTTCCCGATGATGCTGTTCAAGCACTCCAAGTACCCGAACGCCGCCAAGGCCTATCTCGCGTTCATGATGGAGAGGGAGCAATACGAGCCTTGGCAGCAAGCCGCGATCGGCTACGTGTCGCATCCGCTGAAGGCGTACGAGCAGAATCCCCTCTGGAAGTCGGATCCCAAGAATCTTCCTTACAGCAACTCGATGAAGATCATGCTGCCCAACGGCTACTCGGGCCCGATGGGCTACGCGTCGGCCGCGACCATGGCCGACTTCATCATGGTGAACATGGTGGCGGAGGCGGCGTCGGGATCGAAGACGCCGAAGGAAGCGATGGACCGCGCGAAGGCCCGCGCGGAGCGCTACTACAAGGTGTAAGTGGATCGCCTGCTCAACAACCGGCACTTCCTCGGGCTGCTGTTCATGCTGCCCGCGGGAGTGCTGTTGCTGGTGTTCCTCACCTATCCGCTGGGACTGGGGACCTGGCTCGGCTTCACCGACACCAAGGTGGGCCGCGCCGGGGCCTGGGTAGGGCTCGACAACTACCAATACCTCTGGGGCGACTCGGTAACGCGCCTCGCCCTCTTCAACACGATCTTCTATACGCTGGTGGCGAGCGTGGTCAAGTTCGCCCTCGGCCTCTGGCTCGCGCTCCTGCTGAACCGCAACCTGCCGTTCAAGTCGTTCGTGCGCGCGACGGTGCTCCTGCCCTTCATCGTGCCCACGACGCTGTCCGCGATCGCGTTCTGGTGGATCTACGACGCCCAATTCTCCATCGTGAGCTGGGTGCTGGTGAAGCTCGGCATCATCGACACCTACATCGACTTCCTCGGACAGCCATGGGCCGCGCGCTTCTCGACCATCGCGGCCAACATCTGGCGCGGCATCCCGTTCGTGGCCATCTGCCTCCTCGCGGGCCTGCAGACCATCTCGCCGTCGCTCTACGAGGCCGCGGCCCTCGATGGCGCGACGCCTTGGCAGCGCTTCCGCTTCGTGACGCTGCCGCTGCTGACGCCCATCATCGCGGTGGTGATGACGTTCTCGGTGCTGTTCACCTTCACCGACTTCCAGTTGATCTACGTGCTGACGCGCGGCGGCCCGCTCAACTCCACGCACCTCATGGCCACGCTCTCCTTCCAGCGCGCGATCTCCGGCGGCTCGCTCGGCGAGGGCGCCGCGATCGCCACGGCGATGGTGCCGTTCCTGCTGGCCGCGATCCTCTTCAGCTACTTCGGCCTGCAGCGCCGCGCCTGGCAGCAGGGTGGGTCCGACCGGTGAAGCGATGACAACCGATTCCGACACCGTCGATTCCGTCGGCATGGGCTTCCACGAAACGCGGATGCGCCGCTTCGTGACGCTCTACCTGCCGATCCTCGCCTTCCTCGTCGTGCTTCTCTTCCCGTTCTATTGGATGGCGATCACGTCCTTCAAGCCCAACGCCGAGCTCCTCAGCCGCGAGGGCAATCCCTTCTGGGTAGTGAACCCGACGCTCGCCCACTTCCACCATCTCCTCTTCAAGACGCCGTATCCCGACTGGATGTGGAACACCATCCTCATCTCGGTGGTCTCGACCTTCTTCTCGCTCTTCGCGAGCGTGCTCGCCGCCTACGCCATCGAGCGCCTGCGCTTCAAGGGCTCGAAGCAGACCGGCCTCGCGATCTTCCTCGCCTACCTCGTGCCGCCGTCGATCCTCTTCATCCCGCTCGCCGCGATCGTCTTCAAGCTGGGACTGTTCGACACCCGCTGGGCGTTGATCCTCACCTATCCCACCTTCCTCATCCCGTTCTGCACGTGGCTGCTGATGGGCTACTTCCGCTCCATCCCGTTCGAGCTCGAGGAGTGCGCCCTCATCGACGGCGCGACGCGCCTGCAGATCCTGGTGAAGATCATCCTGCCGCTCGCCGTTCCGGGCCTCATTTCCGCGGGCATTTTCGCCTTCACGCTGTCGTGGAACGAATTCATCTACGCGCTCACGTTCGTGTCGTCCTCCGAGGTGAAGACCGTGCCCGTGGGCGTGATCACCGAGCTGGTCGAGGGCGACGTCTACCACTGGGGCGCCCTGATGGCGGGCGCGCTGCTGGGATCGCTGCCGGTCGCGATCATGTACTCGTTCTTCGTCGAGTACTACGTCTCCGGGATGACCGGGGCCGTCAAGGAATAGCGTGGACGTCGCGTTGGCCGGCCTCGGCGCGATGGGGCGCGGAATGGCGGCGTCGCTGCGGCGCCGCGGCCACCGGGTGCACGCCTTCGACGTGCGCGCCGAGGCGGTTCGCGATTTCGTCGCCGACGGCGGTGTCGCATGCGCGAGCCCGGCGCAAGCCGCGCGCGCTTGCGAGGTCCTTGTCTCGGTGGTGGTGAACGCCGCCCAGACCGAAGCGCTGCTCTTCGGCGAGGACGGCGCGGCCGCCGCGATGCGCCCCGGCAGCGTGTTCGTGATGTGCTCCACCGTCGATCCCGCGTGGTCGATCGCGCTCGAGAAGCGTCTCGAGTCCACGGGCCTTCTTTACCTCGACGCGCCGATCTCCGGCGGGGCGGCGCGCGCGGCCTCGGGCGAGATCACCATGATGACCTCGGGCCGCGCCGAGGCGTACGCCAAATGCGCGGAGCTGCTGGACTCGATGGCGGCGCGCGTCTATCGCCTTGGGGAGCGCGCCGGGCCGGGCAGCACCGTGAAGATCGTGAACCAGCTCCTCGCCGGCGTGCACATCGCCGCGGCCGCGGAGGCGATGGCGCTCGGCATCCGTGCCGGTGTGGCGCCCGCCGACCTTTACGAGGTCATCACTAACAGCGCGGGGAATAGCTGGATGTTCGAGAACCGCATGGCGCACGTCCTCGCCGGCGACTACACGCCGCTCTCGGCCGTGGACATCTTCGTGAAGGACCTGGGCATCGTCCTGGACACGGCGCGCGCGAGCAGTTTTCCCCTGCCGCTCGCGTCCACCGCGCACCAGATGTTCATGCAGGCGTCCTGCGCGGGCCACGGGCGCGAGGACGACGCGGCGGTGATCAAGATCTTCCCCGGCATCGAGCTGCCCGCGAAGAAATGACGAAGCTCCTGCTCGGCTGCATCGCCGACGACTTCACCGGCGCCACCGACCTCGCCAACAACCTGGTGCGCTCCGGAATGCGCGTGGTGCAGACCATCGGCGTGCCCGCAGGCGCGCTCGGCGAGGAGGTCGATGCCGTCGTGGTGGCGCTCAAGTCGCGCACCATTCCCGCCGCGGAGGCGGTCGCGCAGTCGCTGGCCGCGCTCGCCTGGCTGCGATCCGAGGGCGCCGCGCAGGTCTACTTCAAGTACTGCTCCACGTTCGACTCCACGCCGCGCGGCAACATCGGGCCCGTGACCGAGGCGCTTATGGACGCGCTCGGCGCGGGCTTCACCATCGCGTGCCCGGCCTTTCCGGAGAACAAGCGCACCATCTTCAAGGGCTACCTTTTCGCCGGCGACGTGCCGCTCGACGAGTCGGGCATGCAGAACCATCCGCTCACGCCGATGACCGACGCCAACCTCGTGCGCGTGCTGCAGGCGCAGGTGAGGCGCAAGGTGGGGCTCGTCGACTACGCGGTCGTCGCGCGCGGGGCCGAGGCGATCTCGCGGCGCATCGACGAGCTGCAGGCCGGGGGCATATCGATCGCCATCGTCGACGCGATCTGCGACGAGGACCTGCGCCGCCTAGGCCCGGCGTTGAAGGATTTCGCCCTCGTGACCGCGGGATCGGGCGTCGCGATCGGGCTCCCGGCGAACTGGGGCATCGCGCCGACGGCGCGCGCCGCGAGGCTTGCGCCGCCCGCCGGCCGCGCCGCGGTGATCTCGGGAAGCTGCTCGACGGCGACGCGCGCGCAGGTGCGGGCGTTGGCCGCCACGGGCGCGCCCGCGCTCGCGCTCGATCCGCTCGCGTTCGCGTCCGTGGAAACGGCGATTGCGCAGGGGCTGCGCTGGGCCGACGCAGCGCCCGCGGACCGGCCCATGCTCGTGTATTCGACCGCGGACCCGGAGATGGTGAAGGGCGTGCAGCAGCGCCTCGGCGTGGCCCAGGCGGGCGCTCTCGTGGAGCGCGTGCTCGCCGGAATCGCGCGCGGACTGGTCGAGCGCGGCGTGCGCCGGCTCGTGGTCGCGGGCGGCGAGACCTCGGGCGCGGTGGTGCAGGCCCTGGGCGTGGAGCGCCTGCGCATCGGGACGCAGATCGATCCCGGGGTGCCGTGGTGCGCCGCGCGCTCGCCCGCCGCGAATGGCATGATTCACCTGGCGCTCAAGTCGGGAAATTTCGGCGGCGTGGATTTTTTCACGAAGGCGTTCACGGTGCTCGAGCGCGACGCGAAGGACCGAACCGATGGATGAGGAAGCACTGCGAAACGAGATCTGCCGCGTCGGCGCGAGCCTCTTCGAGCGCGGCTATGTGCACGCGACGGCGGGAAACGTGAGCGCGCGCCTGGGTGACGGCTATCTCATCACGCCGACCGACGCGTGCCTCGGCTTTCTCGAGCCTGGCCGGCTCGCGAAGGTCGACGCGGCGGGCAATGCCGTGAGCGGCGATCGCCCGAGCAAGACGCTCACGCTGCATCGGCGCATCTATGATGCCGACGCCTCCGCGCGCTGCGTGATCCACACGCACTCGACGCACCTCGTCGCGCTCACGCTCGCCGGCGTGTGGCATCCCGACGACATCGTGCCACCGATCACGCCGTACTACGTGATGAAGGTGGGACACGTGCCGCTCATTGCCTATCACCGGCCGGGCGATGCCGCGGTCGGCGACCTGGTGAGCGAGGCGGTGGCGCGCTTCGCCGCGCGCGGCGCGCCGATCCGCGCGGTGATGCTCGATCGCCTCGGCCCGAACGTATGGCACGAGTCGCCCGCCAGCGCGATGGCGGTGCTGGAGGAGCTCGAGGAGACCGCCAAGCTTTGGCTGCACGCGGGGCGTGCCGCGGAGCCGCTCGCCGGCCTCCAGATCGACGAGCTGCGCCGCGCGTTCGGCGCACGCTGGTGAGCATGCCGAGATTCGCCGCCAACCTCACGATGATGTACGCCGAGCACCCGTTCCTCGAGCGCTTCGCCGCCGCGGCGCGCGACGGCTTTCGCGGCGTCGAGTATCTTTTTCCCTACGAGCATCCCGCGGTCGAGCTGAAAGAGCGCCTCGATGCCCACGGGCTCGAGCAGGCGCTGTTCAACGCACCGCCGGGGAAGTGGGATGAGGGCGAGCGTGGCCTTGCCTCGCTTCCCGGGCGCGAGGCCGAGTTCCGCCGCTCCATCGACAACGCGCTGGAGTACGCGCGTGTGCTGGGCAATCGCCGCCTGCACGTCATGGCGGGCCTCATCGCGCCGGGCGAGGACCGCGCGCGCCATCGCGACGCGTACGTGGCGAACCTCGCCCATGCCGCGGCCGAGGCGAAGGCGCTCGGCGTCACCATCGTGATCGAGCCGATCAACACGCGCGACATCCCCGGGTTCTTCCTCAACCGCCAGGACGAGGCGCACGACATCCGGCGCGATGTGGGCGCGCCGAACCTCCAGGTGCAGATGGATCTCTACCATTGCCAGATCGTCGAGGGCGACCTGGCGATGCGGCTTCGCCAGCACATCGCGGGCGTGGGCCACATCCAGGTCGCGGGGGTGCCGGAGCGCCACGAGCCCGACCTGGGCGAGATCAACTACCCATACCTCTTCGCGCTGATCGACGAGCTCGGCTACGACGGCTGGGTGGGCTGCGAGTACCGCCCACGCCACGGAACGTCCGAAGGGTTGGGATGGATGCGGCCCTATCGAGAGCGATGAAGACGATCGTGTCATTTCACGGCGGCGTTGGGCCTCGCGAGTACGAGATGGTGGCCGGAAGTGCCTGCACTGGCCCACTCGTTTCCCCTTCGTCTTCGAGATCGGCACCGACAAGCTCAGATAAAAACTCGTGTCAGGTACGACTTAATGGTGCGCAGGCGCTCGAGGGCTTGAACGTCGTCTTCCGTGCAGGGTCCTACAGCGACCATTGAATCGAAACGAGGACAGACCATGAAAACCCTTGCGATTGCCGCTGCCACCATCCTCGCGGGATTGGCGACCAGCGCGTCCGCGCAGACCTACTACGAGCGCCCGTCCTACGACCGCCCGTCCGGCGACCAGGAGTGCTTCAACCCGCGCGCCGGGCATTTCGAGCGCGTGCGCCCGGGTGAAAGGCAGAACGACCTCGATTACCGGCGCTGCCGCGCCGTGGATACGCGCGAGCAGGAGTGCTTCAATCCGCGCGCCGGCAACTTCGAGAGAGTGCGCCCCAATGAGACTCAGAACGACCTCGATTTCCGCCGCTGCCATTTCGTCGGCTACGCGATGCCCGAGCGCGGCGACATGCGCGGCGAGATCCGCCGGGAGACGCGGGAAAGGCGCCAGGAGTGCTGGAATCCCCGCGCGCGCCATTACGAGGAAGTCAGGCCCGCCGAGACCCAGGACGACCTCGACTTCGATCGTTGCCGCCTGGTTCGTTGAGCGCGGCGCGCGCGCCTAGACGGGTGTGAGGAGGGGCTTGCCGGCGAAATGCGCGGCGAGGTTGTCGATGACGAGCTGTCCCATGGCGGTGCGGGTCTGGTGGGACGCGCTGCCGACGTGGGGCTGCAGCACCGCGTTATCCAGCGTGAAGAAGCCGGCGGGGACGTTTGGCTCGTCGACGAAGACGTCCAGGCCGGCGCCCCCGAGGCGGCCCTGCTGCAGCGCTTCGAGGAGCGCGGGCTCGTCGGCCACGGTGCCGCGCGAGATGTTGACGAACACGCCCTTGGGGCCCAGCGCGTCGATCACCGCGCGGCTCACGATGCCGCGCGTCGCCTCTCCGCCCGGACACGCGGCGACAAGGAAATCCACGTCCTTCGCCAGCGCCACCAGGTCGGCGTAATACGGCCACGACACGTCGCCCTTCTTGTTGGGCCCCTGGTACGAGACCTTCAGGTTGAAAGCCTCGGCGCGCCTGGCGATGGCCCGGCCGATGCGCCCGATTCCGATGATGCCGACGGACTTGCCCTGGATGGTGTCGGTGAGCGGCATCGCGCCCTTCAGCCACTTGCCTTCGCGCACGTAGCGATCCCCTTGGGGGACCTTGCGCACCGTGGCCAGCAACAGCGCGATCGCGAGGTCGGCCACGTCGTCGGTGAGCACGTCGGGCGTGTTGGTGACGGTGATGCCGCGCTTGCGCGCCGCGTCCACGTCCACCGTGTCGTAGCCCACGCCGAAGTGCGAGATGGTCTTCAGCTTCGGCAGCTTCGCCATCATCGCGCCGTCGATGCCTCCCGAGTTCGAGCTCGCCACTGCGGTGATGCGATCGGCCAGCGATGCGAAAAGCGCGTCGCGATCCTCCGTCTCCCAGAGCTTGTGGGTCGTGTACGCGGCGTCGAGTGCCGCGAGGGTGCTCGGATAAATCTTTCCGGTGACGATCAGGTCGGTCTTCATGGTGAGGCCTCGGTGGGGGGAGGGACGCCCAGCGTCTTCGACCAGGCGTGCATGTCGGCGAGCGCGGCGTCGTCGATGGGGATGCCGGCGGCGCGCCGCTTCTCCTGCTCGATCAGCTCCGGCTCGCCCGGGAAGAGGATATCGCCTTGCGTCTTCAGGTCCTTCACCACCGCGTCGACGGTGGCTTCGAGCGTCGCGGCGCCCGCGAAGCGCTCCGGATCGATCGCGATCATGAGGTGCCCGATCTTGCGCGGCTCGCGCAGCTCCTCGTACATGTTGTTGATCTTGCGCCCGTAGGTCATGGCGTTCATCGCGCCGCAAAGCAGGTCGATCATGAATGCGAGGCCGTAACCCTTGTAGCCGTAGATCGGGCCGCCCAAGGGAATGCCGGCGCGCGCGCGGTGCGGATCGGTGGTCGGCTTGCCGTCGGAGTCCACCGCGATGCCTTCGTCGAGCGTTTCATTCTCGATGCGCGCGTTGAGCACCTTGTTCCACGCGACCTGGGACGTGGCCATGTCCAGGCATACCGGCTCGCCGCCGGCGCGCGGGAAGGCGATCGAGATGGGGTTGGTGCCGAAGTACTTGTCGCGCCCGCCGTGCGGCACGACCACCGAGCTGGAATGCGTCATCGCGATGCCGACCAGGTGCTCTTTCGCCGCCATGCGGGTGTACAGGCCGACGGCGCCGCAGTGCGAGGAGTGGCCGACACCGACCACGCCCACGCCGGATTCCCTGGCCATCTCGATGGCGACTTCCATCGCGAGCGTCGCATGCACGATGCCCAACCCATCCTGGCCATGCACCTGCGCCGTGACTGGCCCCGTGCGCATCACCAGCGGCGCGGCGAACGGCGAGATCGAGCCGATCGTCATGCGATTGAGATAGTGCGTGAGGCGCAGCACGCCGTGGGAGTCCACGCCCCAGGCGCTCGTCTGCACGAGCGATTCGCCGACCAGCCTGGCTTCCGGTGGCGGCACGCCGACCTTCTCGAGGCACGCCACCGCCCACGCCGTGAGGCGCTCCCGCGAGACACGCTGCATCGCTACTTTCCGGAGTAGGCGACGACGCGCTGGCGCTGCTCGCCGAGGCCGTGGATGCCGAGGGTGACCACGTCGCCGGGCTTCAGGTACTGCGGCGGCTTCATGCCCAGGCCCACGCCGGGCGGCGTGCCGGTGGTGATGATGTCGCCGGGAAGCAGCGTCATGAACTGGCTGATGTACGAGACCAGGTGCGCGCAGCCGAAGACCATGGTGCGCGTGTTGCCGCGCTGGCGCTTCTCGCCGTTCACGTCGAGCCACAGGTCGAGCGCCTGCGGCTCGGTGATCTCGTCGGTGGTGACGAGCCACGGGCCCACCGGGCCGAACGTGTCGCAGCCCTTGCCGCGGTCCCACTGGCTGCCGCGCTCGAGCTGGAAGTTGCGCTCCGATATGTCGTTCACCACCGTGTAGCCGGCGACGTAATCGAGCGCCCTGGATTCCGGCACGTACTGCGCCTTCGTGCCGATCACGATGCCCAGCTCCACTTCCCAGTCGAGCTTGGTCGAGCCCTTGGGCTGGATCACGTCGTCGTTGGGGCCGGTGAGGCACGTGGTGGCCTTCATGAAGAGGATCGGCTCGCCCGGGATCGGCATGTTCGACTCGGTCGCGTGGTCGCTGTAGTTCAGTCCCACCGCGACGAACTTGGTGATGCCCGCGTACGGCACGCCCAGGCGCGGGTTGCCGCGCACCACCGGCAGCGTCTCGGGCTTCACGCGCGCCAGCCGCGCGAGGTTGCGCGGCGCGAGCATCGCGTCGTCGATCTGCGTGATCACCTTCGAGAGGTCGCGGATGTTGCCGTCCTTGTCCGCGATGCCGGGTTTCTCCCGGCCGGGCGCGCCGTATCGCAGCAGTCTCATTTTCTTCTCCGTCTGAAATTGGTGTCAGGTACACATTTCGGCGGTGAGCGCGGGACAGGCCCGCGCATCCGAAATGTGTACCTGACACCAATTTCAGAAGTTTACAGGCTCATCCCGCCATCGACGAACACGGCTTGTCCAGTCATAAACGATGATTCGTCCGATACAAGATAGACGAAGGTCTCGGCGATCTCGGCGGCGCTCGCCAGACGTCCCATGGGTTGGCGCGCGATGAAATCCCTGCGCGCCTGGGCGGGATCGGCGAAGGCATTGATGCGATCGCCGAGTGAAGGCGTGTCCACGGTGCCGGGGCACACGCAGTTCACGCGGATCCCCTGCTTCACGTGGTCGATGGCGAGCGCGCGCGTGAAGCCCGCCACCGCCGCCTTCGACGCCGCGTAGGCGAGGCGATTGGGCGCGGCTTTCTCGCCGCCAAGCACCGAGGCCATGTTGAGAACGACGCCACCGCCCGCGCCGGCCATCTTCGGCAGCATCGCCTTGGCCACCAGGAACATGCTGCGCACGTTCACGTTGAAGCTCTTGTCCCAGTCGGCCAGAGTGCACTCGGCGAGCGAGCCCTGGTGCACCCAGCCCGCGCAGTTGAAGAGGATGTCCACCGCGCCGATCGAATCGACGAAAGCGTTCACCGCGCGCTCGTCGGTCACGTCGAGGAGCGCCGTCTCGATGGAGGAGTTGCCGCTGAGCGCCCGCAGCGAGTCCGCGTTGACGTCGGTGGCAATGACGCGGGCTCCCTCGCGTGCGAAAGCGAGAGCGGCGGCGCGGCCCATCCCGGCGCCCGCGGCAGTGATGAGCGCCCTCTTGCCCTTGAGGCGATCGGCCATTTCGGTATTCCTTGACGGGGGGTTGCTGGTGTGAAAAGCTGGGTTCAAATTGGCCTTACCACTTTACCAGATGCCTCTCCAGGCCGTCGACAACCGCCGCCTCTATCGACAGATCGCCGACCAGATCGCGGCGCTCATCGAGGGGGGAGAGTACGGCTCGGGCCAGCGCCTGCCGCCGGAGCGCGATCTCGCCAAGCAGCTCGGCGTCAGCCGCCCTTCGGTGCGCGAGGCCTTGATCGCGCTCGAAGTCGAAGGCTACGTCGAAGTGCGCATCGGATCAGGCGTGTACGTGCTCGGCCCGGGCCGCATCGCGCGCTCGGAGCCGTTGCCCGCGGACTCCGGGCCCTTCGAGCTCATCAAGGCGCGCTGGCTCATCGAAGCCGAATGCGCCGCGCTCGCCGCCAAGTCCGCGACGAAGACGCAGGTGCGCGCCATGCAAGAAGCGCTCGACCAGATGGAGGGCGAGCGCGACAGGGGAATCATGCCGCTGGGCGCCGACCGCCTCTTCCACCTGCGCATCGCGGAGGGCAGCGGCAACAGCGCGCTCGCCCTCGTCGTGAAGACGCTGTGGGACCAGCGCCAGGGCCCGCTCTTCCTGCGACTCGAGCACCACTTCAACACGCCCGAGCTCTGGACCGTCGCGATTCGCGAGCACCGCGAGATCGTCGACGCCATCGCGCGCCACGATGCGAGCGGGGCGCGAACCGCGATGCGCCGCCACATGAACCACGCCGCGAAGCGTTTCAGCAAGAGCTGGGAAAAGAAGAAAGGCAATTAGGAGAGACCATGGAAGAGCACGAGCACGTCCTCAACGCGGCCGGCGAGTTCGAGGTCCACGACGAGCCCATCGACCTGTCCCAGTATCGCTTCGAGAACTGGGTCGCCTTCGTGTTTTTCTGGGCGCTCGCCCTCACCATCTTCTACCAGTTCTTCACGCGCTACGCGTTGAACGACTCGGCGTCGTGGACCGAGGAGATCGCGCGCTACCTCCTCATCTGCACGGTGTTCGTGGGCGCGGCGATCGGCGTTCGCAAGAACAACCACATCCAGGTCGATTTCCTCTACCGCTTCCTGCCGCCCATGGTCTCGCGGTCGCTGTCGGCGCTGGTGGATGCGACGCGCATCCTCTTCCTCGGCTATTGCGTGTGGCTCACCATCTCGCTCATGAGCAAGATCGGCTCCCAGAGGATGGCGATCGTCGACTGGCCCATCGGCCTCATGTATGCGGTGGTGGCCTTCGGCTTCGCGCTGATGACCTGGCGCGCGATCGAGGTGGCCATCGCCAACTGGAGGCGCGGGGTCAGCGTGCTCGAACGCCCCGAGCTCATGGACGAGGCACGCTGATGGGACCGGGAACCTTCAAGCTCGCCTTCCTCGCCATCATGATGTCGGGGCTGCCGGTGGCCCTCGCCATGGCCGGCGCCTCGCTCATCTACGTGATGGTGACGGGCATCGTCCCCGACTACGTGATCATCCATCGCATGGTGGGAGGCCTCGATTCGTTTCCACTGCTGGCGGTTCCGTTCTTCATCCTGGCGGGCAACCTGATGAACTCCGCCGGCATCACCAATCGCATCTACAACTTCGCGCTCGCGCTGGTCGGGTGGATGCGCGGCGGCCTCGGGCACGTGAACGTGGTGGGCTCGGTGATCTTCGCGGGAATGTCCGGCACCGCCATCGCCGACGCGGCGGGCCTGGGCACCATCGAGATCAAGGCGATGACCGACCACGGCTACTCCAAGGAATTCTCCGTGGGCGTGACCGCGGCCTCGGCGACGCTGGGCCCGATCATCCCGCCGTCGCTGCCGTTCGTGATCTACGCGCTCTTCGCCAACGTCTCGGTGGGCGCGCTCTTCCTCGCCGGGATACTCCCCGGCATGGTGATGGCGATCCTCATGATGATCACGGTCGCCTTCTTCGCGCACAAGAACAAGTGGGGCGCGGACGTGCCGTTCGAGTGGAGGCGTGTCGGCAAGGCGCTCTTCGAGGCCGCGATCGTATTCGCGTGGCCCGCCGCGATCTGGGCGGCGGTTGAGCTCGGCACCGAGCCGCGAATGACGGTATTCGTGGGCCTGCTCGTCCTCCTGGCCGCGGACTGGAAGTTCAAGTTCGCCGCGGTGATGCCGATCATGACGCCGGTGCTCCTCATCGGCGGCATGACCACCGGAGTCTTCACCGCCACCGAGGGCGCGATCGCCGCCTGCGTGTGGGCGCTCTTCCTCGGCCTGGCCTGGTACCGCACGTTGAGCTGGAAGATGCTGGTGAAGGCCTCGATGGACACCATCGAGACCACCTCCGCGGTGCTGCTCATCGTCGCGGCGGCCTCGATTTTCGGCTGGATGCTCACCGTCACGCGCACCACCGAGATGATCGCGGCGTGGGTGCTGTCGGTGACGAGCACGCCGGCTGGGTTCCTGCTGCTCGCCAACCTGCTGATGCTCTTCGTCGGCTGTTTCCTCGAGCCCACGGCGGCGATCACGATCCTGGTGCCGATCCTGCTCCCCATCGTGCGCCAGCTCGGCATCGACCCGGTGCACTTCGGCCTGGTGATGGTGCTGAACCTGATGATCGGGCTCCTGCATCCACCCATGGGACTGGTGCTATTCGTGCTCGCGAGGGTCGCCAAACTCTCGGTGGAGCGCACCACCATGGCGATCCTGCCGTGGCTGGCGCCGCTCCTCGTGAGCCTCGCGATAGTGACGTATATTCCCCAGATCAGCCTGTGGCTGCCGAATTACCTGAGGTAACCACCATGCTGCGAGAAACCCCCCTTTACCTGCGCCTGAATCCCGCCGACGACGTCGTCATCGCCTGCCGCGAGCTCGAGACCGGCACCAATCTCCTCCAGGAGAACGTGGTGTGCCGTGAGCGCATTCCCGCCGGCCACAAGGTCGCCACTCGCGCCGTGGCCAAGGGCGATCCGGTGCGCCGCTACGCGCAGATCATCGGCTTCGCGACGCAGCCCATCGCCCCCGGCCAGCACGTGCACGTGCACAACCTCGAAGTGCGCGATTTCGCGCGCGACTACGCGTTCGGCGAGACCTACCAGCCGACCGAGTTCGCGGCTGAGCCCGCCACCTTCCAGGGGATCGTGCGCGCCGACGGCAGCGTCGCCACGCGCAACTACATCGGCATCCTGTCCACCGTGAACTGCTCGGCGACGGTCGCCAAGCACGTCGCGAAGGCGTTCGAGGGCGAGGCGCTCGCGTCCTATCCCAACGTGGACGGCGTGGTCGCGCTCACCCATACCGCGGGGTGCGGCATGGACGTGGGCGGGGAGGGCATGGAGGTCCTGCGCCGCACGCTCGCCGGCTACGCGCGCCATGCGAACTTCGCCGGGGTCCTCATCATCGGCCTCGGATGCGAGGGCAATCAAATGGACGCGCTCTTCTTCACGCAGGGCCTCGCGCAGGGCCCGCTGCTGAAGGCGATGACCATCCAGGACAAGGGCGGCACCGCGAAAGCGGTCGCCGAAGGCATCGCGCTCGTGAAGGGGATGCTGCCCGCGGCGAACCAGGTGTCGCGCTCCACGGTTCCCGCCAGCCACATCGTGCTCGGCCTGCAATGCGGAGGCTCCGACGGCTACTCGGGAATCACCGCCAATCCGGCGCTCGGCGCCGCGGTCGACCTCCTGGTAAAGCACGGCGGTACCGCCATCCTTTCCGAAACCCCGGAGATCTACGGCGCCGAGCACCTGCTCACGCGACGCGCGGTGAGCCGCGAAGTCGGGGAGAAGATCGTCAAGCGCATCAAATGGTGGGAGGAATACACCGCGCGCAACAAGGGCGAGATGAACAACAACCCGTCGCCCGGCAACAAGGCGGGCGGTCTCACCACGATCCTCGAGAAGTCGCTGGGCGCGGTCGCCAAGGGCGGCACCACCGGGCTCATGGAGGTCTACGAATACGCCCAGCCGGTGACGACGAAGGGCTTCGTCTTCATGGATACCCCGGGCTACGACCCGGTGTCGGCGACCGGGCAAGTGGCCGGCGGCGCGAACATGATCTGCTTCACCACCGGGCGGGGCTCGGTGTACGGCTGCAAGCCTTCGCCATCGCTGAAGCTCGCGACCAACACGACCATGTACGAGCGCATGGAAGACGACATGGACATCAACTGCGGCCAGATCCTCGACGGGTCGGCCACAGTGCAACAAGCCGGCGAGAACATCTTCCGGCTCATCCTGGCGACCGCGTCGGGGGAGCCCAGCAAGAGCGAGATCCATGGTTTCGGGCAGGACGAATTCGTGCCGTGGTACATCGGAGCGGTCGTTTAAAAAACTCGAGGAGGAAACATGAACGGTCTCATCAAGGCATCCGTCGGCATCATTGCCGCGCTCCTGGCGACAGGGGCGATGGCGCAGCAGAAGTTGAAGTGGGCCCACGTCTACGAGGTGAGCGAGCCGTACCACACGGCCGCGGTGTGGGCGGCGGGCGAGATCAAGAAGCGCACCGCCGGGCGCTACGACATCGAGGTGTTTCCGGCCTCGACCCTCGGCAAGGAGACCGACATCAACCAGGGCCTCACGCTGGGCACGGTCGACATCATCTATACCGGGCAGCTTTTCGCCGGGCGCACCTACGGGCCCCTCGCCATCGGCGGCGCTCCCTACATGTTCAAGGACTTCGAGCACTGGAAGCGCTACGCGTCGAGTCCGTTCTTCCAGCAGCTGGGCGACGGCTACCAGAAGGCGGGCGGCAACAAGGTGGTCGCCATCACCTATTACGGCGAGCGCCACGTCACCTCCAACAAGGCGATCAACAAGCCCGAGGACATGAAGGGCCTCAAGATCCGCGTGCCCGACGCGCCGCTGTACACGATGTTCCCGCGCGCGGTGGGCGCCAATCCCACGCCGATCGCCTTCGCCGAGGTCTACCTCGCGCTCCAGAACGGCACGGTGGACGCGCAGGAGAATCCGCTTCCCACCATCGACGCTAAGAAGTTCTATGAAGTGCAGAAGTACATCGTCCTCACCGGCCACATCACCGACGCCCTTCTCACCATCGTGGCGGGCGGCACGTGGAACAAGCTTTCCGACGCCGACAAGAAAACCTTCGAGGCGGTGCTCAACGAGGCGGCGGCCAAGGCCACCGGCGAGATCATCGACATCGAGAAAAGGATGAGCTCCGAGTTCGAGAAGCGCGGCAAGACGGTGGTCCGTGTCGACCGAAAGCCGTTTCGTGACGCCACCATGAAATTGCATAACGGTCCCGATGCGACCTGGCCCAAGGACGTCTACGACAAGCTTCAGGGTCTCTAGCCCGGATTTCGCAAGCGTCGGAATAAAAGGCCCTAAGTACAGTTACTTAGGGCCTTTTCCTTTGCGCATCCCGGGCTGGGTTTTGGTCCTTGACACACGGCGTGCGAGATGCGCCTCCACAAATGTTGCGTCATCGTGAAGCGTGTGAAGGGGCGGGCAGCCCATTTGCCTGTAGGAGGAGGGCTACAGGACCTCGGAATGTTCCGACAGGTGAATCATGCACCGCCCGACTTCGTGACATTGCGTGAAAAAATAATATGGTTCCAGTAGTCACCCGCCACCTGGACTAGGAAAGACATGGACAACACAATACTTGTCGTAGAGGATGATCCCGAGCTTCAAGAAGTGCTCACCCTCAACCTTCAGAATGCGGGCTACCGGGTGCTTCGCGCCAGCACCATCCGGCAAGCCGAAGCGCTCGTGAACACGACGCTGCCCCAGTTGATCCTTCTCGACTGGATGCTCCCCGACACGCCGGGCCTGTCGTTCGCACGCAAGCTGCGCAGCGAATCGCGCACGATGGGCGTGCCGATCATCCTGCTGACCGGCCGCGACGGCGAATCCGACAAGATCACGGGGCTGGAAGCCGGCGCCGACGACTATCTCATCAAGCCTTTCTCCCCGCGCGAGCTCCTCGCTCGCATCAAGGCCGTCATGCGCCGCTGCTCGCCGCAACATGCGGACGTGGTCGTGGACATCGCGGGCTTGCGCCTCGACCCGGCCTCGCGCCGCATCGTGGGCAATGGCCAGGACATCGAGCTGGGCGCGCTGGAGTTCCGCATGTTGCGCTTCTTCATGACGCATCCGGGGCGCGTGTACAGCCGCGCGCAACTCCTCGACGAGATCTGGGGCAACAACGTCTACGTCGAAGAGCGCACCGTCGATGTGCACATCCGGCGCCTGCGCCAGGCCCTCGAGCCCACCGGCCATAAGGACCTTCTCGAAACCGTTCGCGGGGTGGGTTATTGTTTCCGACGCGAGCTTCCCCAAGAGCTGACATCGGGCGGCCTCACGGTGCTCCGTTCGTCCGAAGGCCCCTTGGACTACATCGCGCGAGCCGCCTAGTACCCGACCCTTAACAAGCCTCCTTTATCTTGGATGCTGAGGTGCGTGATTCAAGCGCACCACGGCTCAAGCAAGATTCAGGAGGCTTTAAAATGAAGTTCGCAGCGACGTTGCTTGCAACAGCGGCAACGGTTCTCTCCCTCGGCGCGACTCCCCAGTCGCTGTCCACATTCACTCCCGTCGCGAGCGTCGCGTCGGTCAAGTCCGCCCACACCGGCGAGCAGTCCTTCCTCACGCTTTCCGATTCCAATGCCTCCGACGCGCCCAACGCCTGGCTCATGGCCCTTGGGTTCCTCGGCTTCGTTGTCCTGCGCCGCACGCGCTCCGGCCCGATGAGTTGATCAATCGTGCGCCTGCGGCCTTTCAAGGCCTGCCCTCATCGGCAGGCTTTTTTTTCGCCCGTGCGATGATGGGCGATGCTCACCGTCCACCACCTGAACAACTCCCGATCGCAGCGCGTCCTCTGGCTTCTCGAGGAGCTGGGCGTGCCCTACGAGATCCAGCGCTACCAGCGCGACCCGAACACGATGCTGGCTCCCGCGTCGCTGCGCGCGGTGCACCCGCTGGGCAAGTCGCCCGTCATCACCGAGGACAATTTCACGCTCGCCGAATCGGGCGCGATCATCGAGTACCTCGCCGAGCGCGAAGGGCGGTTGGTTCCCACGCTGGGATCGCCCGAATGGCAGCGCTATCGCTACTGGATGCATTACGCCGAGGGTTCCGCGATGCCCCCGCTCCTGCTGAAGCTCGTGTTCGATCGCGTCGAGCGGGCGAAGGCGCCTTTCTTCGTGCGGCCGGTGGTGCGCGCGATCGCCGGCAAGGCGAAGAGCTCGTTCATCGAGCCGCAGATCAAGCTCCACCTCGACTATCTCGAGGGCGAGCTTGGCAAGTCCACATGGTTCGCGGGGGAGGAGTTCAGCGCGGCCGACATCCAGATGAGCTTCCCGATCGAAGGGGCCGCGGCGCGCGGCGGCCTCGACGCCGGGCGGCCGAAACTGATGGCTTTCTTGCGGCGCATCCACGCGCGCCCGGCGTACCAGCGGGCGCTGGAACGCGGCGGGGAGTTCAAGCTATCCTGATTTCGAGGTAGGCTCGGCCCGTGGAGACCAAGGGGAGGTCGAGGCGCGACCATCGCAGGACCGCGGCGCGGGCCGGCCTCACCTATGTCACCGACGGCTTCGCCGGCATTACGCGCAAGCGCGCGGGCACGGGCTGGGCGTACTACGCGCCCAATGGCGTGCGCATCCGCGACCAGGACAAGCGCCGTCGCCTCAACTCCCTCGCCATCCCGCCCGCCTGGACCGACGTATGGATCTGCCCCGATCCGGACGGGCACATCCAGGCCACGGCGCGCGACGCGCGCGGGCGCAAGCAATACCGTTACCACCTCTCGTACCGCGAGGCGTGCGACCAGTCGAAGTTCCGCCACATGCTGGAATTCAGCGAGATCCTGCCGCGCCTTCGCGAGCGCGTGGAGCGCGACCTGCGCGCCGAAGACCACTCGCGCCGCCAGATCCTCGCAACCGTCATTCGCCTGCTCGACAGGACCTTGATCCGCGTCGGCAACGACGAGTACGCGCGCGAGAACCGCTCCTTCGGCCTCACGACGCTGCGCCGGCGCCACGTGCAAGTCGACGGGGCGCTGCTGCGCTTCAGCTTCCGCGGAAAAAGCGGCGTGGAGCATAACGTGGCACTTACCGACGCCCGGCTCGCGCGCATCATCCAGCGCTGCCAGGACCTGCCGGGCACCGAGATGTTCCAGTATCTCGACGCCGCGGGAAAACGCCAGTCGATCTCCTCCGACGATGTCAACGCGCACCTGCAGGAGATCACCGGCCGCCACGTCACCGCGAAGGATTTCCGTACCTGGGGCGGCACCATGCAGGCGGCGATCACGCTGCAGGCGCTGGGCCCGGCCGCGACCCGCCGCGAAGCCGACCGCAACATCGTGCGTGCCATCGACGAGGTGAGCGAGCGGCTCGGCAACACGCGCGCGGTGTGCCGGAAATATTACGTGCATCCGTCGCTCCTGCAGGCGTACCTCGAGGGGCGCACCGTCAGGCTCGTCGACAAATTCGCGGCCAATCCACCGCGCCGCGAAGGACGCGCCGCGGCACTGCGTCGCGACGAGGTCACTGTGCTGCAGTTCCTGCAGGACGAGCTCGCGAGCTAGGAAGGCCAAGACGTGGTATTTCTGGGGGGCCCAGCTTTTTCATTACATCCCAAGGAGACGAGCAATGGCATATGTCGACGGTTTCGTGATTCCGGTTCCGAGAAGGAAGATGGATGCTTACAAGAAGATGGCGCGCCTGGCGGGGAAGGTGTGGCGCGAACACGGCGCCGTCTCGTACACCGAATGCATCGCGGACGACGTGAAGGTGGGCAAGCGCACCTCCTTCCCGCGCAGCGTGAAGCTGAAGCCGGGCGAGGTCGTGGTGTTCTCGTGGATCGTCTACAAGTCGCGCGCGCATCGCGACAGCCTCATGAAAAAGGTCATGAAGGATCCGCGCCTGGCCGACATGATGGATCCGAAGGGGATGCCGTTCGACGGCAAGCGCATGATCTACGGCGGCTTCAAGCCCTTCCTCGAGCTGTGACCATGGAAGCCTTCCGCTGGATGGTCCCTGTCGCGCTTCTCGTGGGTACTGCGCAGGCCGCCGACGTCGATGTCCGCGTGATCGTATCGAGCGATGTCCGCCCCGGCATCTATGGGCGCGTGGACTTCGGCGGCGCGCCGCCGCCTCCGCTGGTGTACACACGGCCGGTCACTGTGGTTCGCGTGCCGGCGCAGCCGGTTCCGATGCAGCCGGTCTATCTGCACGTCCCGCCGGGGCACGCTAAGAACTGGAGCAAGCACTGCGGGAAGTACAACGCGTGCGGGATGCCCGTGTACTTCGTGAAGTCGGAGGAGTACGAGCCGAGGAAAGTGAAGAAGGAGAAGAAGGAGAAGAAAGAGAAGAAGGAGAAGAAGGAGAAGAGAGAAGATTCGTGATTCCCGCAATGCGCGCACGACAGGACGGTGCTCGAGCTGGGTGCGACGGCTTTCGTGGTGCGGTTTCCGGGGCGAAGGATTACCATCGCGTCTTCCCTTTTCCGCAGCCACCTCGATGAAAGCCCCTGATTGAAGTCTGCCCTGGAGTTTCACGGTTCCGATGTGGTGGAGCTGCGCCACGCCGACGCCACGCTGCAAATCATCTTCGAGCCCGCCTACGTGCACCGCTCGACCGGACGCCCCGGAGTCGATGCCGGGTCCGGATTCCTCCAGCCTGCCGAGATCGCCTTCACCGGCGCCAAGGCCAGCGAAAAGGATCCTCCCTGCACCGGCGCGATCGCCGAGGGCCTGGTCGTGGTAGCCGGCAAGAAATACGACAGCGTCCTCCCGGTGCCCTTCGAGGCGAGCGGCAAGATCACCGCGGAATTCACCTTCGAGTCGGGAGCCGTGCTGTCGATCACCGCCCTGGGCATCTCGTGCGCCTCCACGGGCCCCGCGGTGCTCGTCGACGGCTATGAAGACGGCTAGCCGCCCAGCCATCTCTTCAGCCGGGGACAGGGCGGGGACAGACCGGGGACAGAGCGGGGACAGACCGGGGTCGTAGCGGGGTCTGACCCCGGTCCTGGTTTTTACTCGACGGTGACGGACTTGGCGAGGTTGCGCGGCTTGTCGACGTCGGTGCCACGGCAGATGGCGGCGTGGTAGGCCAGCAGCTGCAGCGGCACGGCGTGGACGATGGGCGAGAGGATCGCGTGGTGGGGCGGCATCTGGATCACGTGCACGCCCGGCTCGGCGGCGATGTGCGCGTCCTCGTCGGCCATCACGAAGAGCTCGCCGCCTCGCGCGCGCACCTCCTGCAGGTTCGACTTGAGCTTCTCCAGCAGCGCCCCGCGCGGTGCGATGGCGATTACCGGCATGCTCGAATCCACCAAGGCCAGCGGCCCGTGCTTCAGCTCCCCGGCGGGATACGCCTCGGCGTGGATGTAGGTGATCTCCTTCAGCTTCAGCGCGCCTTCCATGGCGATCGGATAGTGGATGCCGCGGCCGAGGAAGAGGGCGTGCTTGCGCAATGAGAAGTCGAGCGACCAGTCGGTGATCTCGCCCTCGGTGGCGAGTGTGCGCGTGAGCACGTCGGGAAGGCTCCTCAGCGCCTCGAGAAGCTCTGCCTCGCGTTCCCCGGAGAGCTTGCCGCGCATCTTGGCGAGCGTCATCGAAAGGAGCAGCAGGGAGGCGAGCTGCGTGGTGAAGGCCTTGGTCGAAGCCACGCCGATTTCGGGACCGGCGCGCGTGAGGAAACGCAGCGCCGCGGCGCGCACGATGGCGGACTCCGCGACGTTGCAGATGGCGAGGCTATGGGGCTGGCCGAGCGCCCTGGCGTGCTCGAGGGCCGCGAGCGTATCGGCGGTCTCGCCCGACTGCGAGATCGCCACCACCAGCGTGCGCGGATTCGGGACCGACTGGCGATAGCGGAACTCGCTCGCGATCTCGACGTTGCAGGCAATTCCGGCGAGGCTCTCGATCCAGTAGCGCGCCACCAGGCCCGCGTGGCTGCTGGTGCCGCACGCGAGGATCAGCACCGAGTCGATCTCGGAGAAGATGCGCTGCGCATCGGCGCCGAAGAGCTCGGGCGTGATGGTATTCGCGTTGGTGGCGAGCTCCAGCGTGTCGGCGATGGCGCGCGGCTGCTCGAAGATCTCCTTCTGCATGTAGTGCTTGTACGCGCCGAGCTCGACCGAGGCCGCGGAAAGCGTGGACAGGTGCTGGTGGCGTTCGACCGGGCGCCCATGCTCCTTGTCGATGATGCGGATTTCCTTGAGCGAAAGCTCGGCGCAATCGCCTTCCTGCAGGTAGATCACCTTCTTGGTGACCTGGAGGAGGGCGGAGGTGTCCGACGCCGCGAAGTTCTCCTGCTCGCCGATGCCCAGCAGCAGCGGGGCGCCCATGCGCGCCACCACCATGCGCTCCTTGTCCTGCTCGTCGATGACGGCGATGGCGTAGGCACCATGCAGCTCCTGCACGCTGCGCCGGACGGCCTCGAGCAATCCCACCCCGGTGCGCTTGTACGAGTGGATGAGGTGCGCGATCACCTCGGAGTCGGTTTCCGAGGTGAACTCGTAGCCGTGCGCGCGCAGCTTGCTGCGCATCGCCTCGTGATTCTCGATGATGCCGTTGTGCACCACCGAGATGCCGCCGCTCTGGTGCGGGTGCGCGTTGGCCTCCGTGGGCTTGCCGTGCGTGGCCCAGCGCGTGTGCGCGATGCCGATGTTGCCGTTGAAGCTCTGCTCGTCCACCAGCTGGCCCAGTTGCGCCACGCGCCCGGTGCTGCGCAGGCGCTTCAGCTTCCCGTTCACCACCGCGATGCCGGCCGAGTCGTAGCCGCGGTACTCGAGGCGCTTCAGCCCCTCCAGCAACATCGGCACCACGTTACGGCGCGCGACGGCGCCGACGATTCCACACATGACTAGCCTCCGGTCTTCGAAAGGGGGCGCGCCTCGGACGAGGCGCCCGATGCGGGCGATACGCGTTGCGAGACGATGAGCATGGCCGCGGCGCCGAAGCCGTCGGCGAGCCAGTCGTCGAAATCGGCGGTGCGGCCCGGCGTCGTGGCCTGCAGCGTCTCGTCGGCGAAGCCGATGAATGCAACCGCGAGCCAGACGGCCAGCGGCCAGCGCTTGGCGGTGGCGATCCAGAGCAGGAACGCCATGGTGCCGAAGAACATGAAATGCACCGCCTTGTCCCAGGTCGCGTTCACGATGCGGATCGCGAAATTGGGCTCGGCCAGCACCAGGAGCTGCGCGGCCATCGCGATCACGGCGACCAGGCACGCGGTGCGCAGCGCCGGCGTCGCGGGAATGTCGATGGTGCGGCTCACGGCGCGACTTCCTTCGGCGCGCGCTGGTACACGTCTTCGATCCTCACGATGTCATCCTCCCCGAGATAGGCGCCGGTCTGCACTTCGATGATCTGCAGGGGGATCTTGCCCGGGTTCTCGAGGCGGTGCACTTCGCCCACGGCGATGAAGATCGACTGGTTCTCGGAGAGGAGCTGCACGTCGTCGCCCTTGGTGACGCGCGCGGTGCCGCTCACCACGACCCAATGCTCGGCGCGGTGGTGGTGCCATTGCAGCGAGAGCTTCTCGCCGGGGGCGACACAGATGCGCTTCACGCGGAAACGCTCGCCCTGGTCCACATCCTCGTAGTGCCCCCACGGCCGGTGGACGGTGCGATGGGTGCGGTGCTCGCTGCGGCCCTTGGCGCGCAGCTGCTCGACCGCCTCGCGCACGCGCTGCGTCTCGCCGCGCTTGGCCACCAACAATGCATCCGGCGTGTCGATGATCACCAGGTCGTCCAGGCCGATGCCCACCACGAGGCGGTGCTCGGAGTGGATGAAGCTTTGCCCGACGTCGATCGCGGTCACGTCGCCCTCGAGCTTGTTGCCGTCGGCGTCTTTTTGCGAGCGGTCCCAGAGCGCGTCCCACGAGCCGATGTCGGACCAGCGGAAATGCGCTGGCACGACGGCGGCGAGCTCGGTGCGCTCGAGGACCGCGTGGTCGATGGATATCGAACGGCACTGCTCGAAGAGCGTCGCGTCGATGCGCCGGCAGATGCCGTCGTCCTTGCTCGCCTCGGCGGCCTGGCAGCAGGTCCTGGCGATCTCCGGCTCGAAGCGCTCGAGCTCCTCGAGGTAGGCTGCCGCGCCGAACAGGAAGATGCCGCTATTCCAGTAGTGGCGCCCGGAGTCGGCGAGGCGCGTGGCGATCTCGAGCTCGGGCTTCTCCACGAAGCTGGTCACGTCGAAGCAGCCGGGCGCGGTCGCGAGGTCGGTGCCGCGCTCGATGTAGCCGTAGCCGGTTTCCGCCCAGCGCGGCATCAGGCCGAAGACCATGAGGCGACCCTGCGCCGCGCCGGCCCCACCGGTGGCGACCGCTTCGGCGAATTGCGCCTCGTCGGGAATGTCGTGGTCGGAGGGCAGCACCAGCATGAGCGCGTCGGGATCGTCCTGGACGAGATCGCAGGCGACCACGCCCAGCGCCGGCGCGGTGCTGCGCCCGAAGGGCTCGACGTAGATCTTGCGTACCGCGTTTCCCGACTGCTTCACCTGGTCGGCGACCAGGAAGCGATGCTCCTGGTTCACGACGACGGTGGCGGGCTGCACGCGGCCCAACCCCTTGAGGCGCTCGAGCGTGGCGACGAACGGGCTTTTGCCGTCGAGGATGTTCAGGAACTGTTTCGGGTAAGCCTCGCGCGACAGCGGCCAGAGGCGGGTGCCGCTTCCGCCGGCGAGGATCACGGGATAGAGGTTCATGTCGCTGGCCTTCAGTAAGCGTTCTGTTTCTTGAAGACCACGAAGATGGTCTTCCAGATGATGTGGAAGTCGAGCTTGAGCGACCAGTGGCGCAGGTAGTCGAGGTCGTACTCGATGCGCGCCTGCATCTTGTCCACGGTCTCGGTCTCGCCGCGCAGGCCATTGACCTGCGCCCAGCCGGTGATCCCGGGGCGCACCTTGTGGCGGATCATGTAGCTCTTGATGAGCTTGCGGTATTGCTCGTTGTGCGCGACCGCGTGCGGGCGCGGGCCGACGATGCTCATCCGTCCCTGCAGCACGTTGATGAATTGCGGCAGCTCGTCCAGGGAGGTGCGGCGCAGGAACCCGCCGAAGGGCGTCACGCGCTGGTCGTTCTTCTTGGCCTGCGTCACCACGGCGCCGTCCTCGGCGACGGTCATCGAGCGGAACTTGTAGACCAGGATCTCGCGGCCGTCGAGCCCGTAGCGGCGCTGGCGGAAGAGCACCGGGCCGGGGGAGGTGATCTTGACGCCGAGCGCGATCGCCGCGAGCACCGGCGCGATGCCGACCAGGATCACCGCCGACAGCACGACGTCCGTGAGGCGCTTGACCATCGCGTTCATGCCGAAGAAGGGCGTTTCGCACACGGCGAGCACCGGCAGCCCGCCGATCGTGTCCATGCGCCCCTGGATCAGGTCGAAGAGGAAGATGTCCGGAATGAAGTAGACCGACGCGGTGGTGTCGCGCAGGTCGTCGAGGAGCTTCATGATGCGCGGCTGCGAAGCCATCGGCAGGGTCAGGTAGATGAGGTCGACGCGGTTCTTCTTCACGAACTCGGCGAGCTGCTCGACATTGCCGAGGATCTCGTCGTCGGTGACCCCGGTCAGGCGCTCGGCGGCGCGGTCGTCGAAATATCCGGCGACCTGCACGCCCAGGTAAGGAGTGGTCCGGATGCGTTCGGCCAGCTTGTGACCCAGTGCGCCGGCGCCGGCGATCACGGCGACGCGCTTCATGCCCTCGGCGGCGAGCAGCCGCGGCAGCAGGGCGGGCATGGCCAGGTGCGCGAAGAGAAGGACGATCGGCGTGGCGATCGCCCAGGTCACCATGACACGCTCGTCGAAGGAACCGACCGTGCGCGTGGCCCATCCCAGCATGAGGAGGAGGCCCACGACGAGGATCCAGCCGGTGAAGACCTCGCGTCCGATGGCTCCGGGGCTGGTGCCGCGGGGCGCGTGCCCGGGGAAGGTAAGCGAGAAGACCAGCAGCGCGAGGATGATGTACGGGCCGCTGAAGGATTCCCCGAAGAACCAGGCGGACGCGGCCAGCATGCCGACCGAGACGACTGCCTCGAGGAGCATGCGCACCAGGTGGGCTACCGCGAGGGGGCCCTGGGTAAGGCGGGGATGAGTGTCGTGTGTAGCTAGCAAGTGCGGCCTCTGATAGGAATTGGCTGTCGTTGAAAGCCAACGGTCCCACCCTATCGCCGCAATGCAAAAACTCCGTGGAGGGGGGGTGGTCCCAAAGGACTACCCCGCGAAAATTTGTGAACAAAATCACAAAACTTCATAAGGATTTCACAATCGTTGGCTACATTGCAGACCATGCGAATCGAACCCAGACCTCCTGAACCTCGCCTGCCACGGGCGCATTTCCCTACCGATCAACAACAGGATGGGGCCATGCGTGAACCCGCGCAGTACGAGCAAACACCCGCCCGGCTCAATGATTCCGAGCGCGAGGCACTCCTCATCAACATCGACGTCTCTTTGCGCGTCCACACCCGGCCCCAGCTCTTCAGCTGGGTGCAAGGGGCGCTGCAAAGCATGATTCCGCACGAGGTCCTGGTGTGCGGGTTGCAGGAAAGCCGCCAAAGCTCGTTGCGGGTCGACAGCTTCTCGACCGCTCCGGTGGACTGCGCGCGCCTGAACGAGCTCTTCCAGCAGGACGTCTCCCTCGTCCCGCACCTGATCAAGATCTGGGAAGAGAACCGTTGCCAGGCCGTGCTGTGCGAAACCGAGCGTGGGCCCCTGGCCGGCTCCGGGCTGGCGCGCGAGTTCTCGCGCCTGGGCGCGAGCCATGTCCTGGCCCATGGAACCCACGATGCCACCGGCACGATGACGAGCTTCTACGTCTTCGCCTGCCGCCCGGGCGCCGTCGGTCCGAAGCAGGCCTATCTCGCCGACTTGATCGTCCCTTACCTGAACGCCGCGTGGATCCGCAGCCAGGTCTCCTGGCCGCTCGACCGCGCCGGTGCCAACAAGCCCGCCAAAACGGGCCTGCTCACGCCGCGGGAGACCCAGATCCTGCAGTGGATCTACCACGGCAAGAGCAACATCGAAATCGGGATGATCCTCGACATCAGCCCGTTGACCGTCAAGAACCATGTCCAAAAGACCCTGCGCAAGCTCAATGTGTTGAACCGCACGCAGGCTGTCGGCAAGGCGCTCGCGCTGCGGCTGGTCAACCCGTAGTACAAAATATGTGGTGTCAGGTACGAGTTTTCCGCTGGGCGGAAAGTCGTACCTGACACCACTTTTTTTTTTCATGCTCGCCAATCCCGCATTCATCCGCATTGCGCCGTTCGCGCTGTTCATGGTGTTCATCGCCCTGCCGCAGGGGGCGTGGCTCGCCGTGTTGCGCGGCGTCGCGGTTGGGGCCGTGCTCGCGCTTTTTTGGCGCGGATACGTCGAGCTGCGTGCCGCGAAGGTCCCGGCACGCGAGTGGGCGAGGGCGCTCGCGGTGGGCCTGGCGGTGTTCTTCGCGTGGATCCACCTCGATCAGGGCTGGATGGCGTTCGAGGGCGGGCCGGGCTTCAATCCGTCGCGCGGCGACGGCACCATAGACTGGACGCTCGCGGGGCTGCGGCTTTTCGGGCTGATGCTCGTGGTGCCGGTGATGGAGGAGCTCTTCTGGCGCTCGTTCCTGATGCGCTGGATCGACCAGCGCGACTTCCTCGCGCTCGACCCGAAGCGCGCGTCGTGGCGCGCTTTTGTTATATCCTCTGCGCTCTTCGCATCCGAGCACTCGCTGTGGCTGGCCGGGCTCCTCGCCGGCCTCGGGTACAGCTGGGTTTACATGCGAAGCGGTAACCTGTGGATGCCCATCCTCTCTCACACGATCACAAATGGCACACTCGGAATCTGGATCCTCGCAACCGGCAACTGGCGGTTCTGGTAACGCGCTGAAGAAGGCCGCGCTCGTGGCCGCGGCCATGGCGGCGATGTCCCCCTCGGCCTCGTGGGCGCTTTTCGGCGACCGTCTCGAGCTCTGGGCCGCGGAGAACGTGACGCACGACACCAACGTGCTGCGGCTCTCGAAAGAAGTGAACCCGCTCTTCGCCAATACGCAGCAAAAGGGCGACACCGTCTATAGCACCCACCTCGGCGCGGCGGCGAACCTGCAGTGGAGCCAGCAGCGCGTGAACGCCGAATACACCTGGTACAAGAGCACGTACCGCTACTTCAAGGATTTCGACTTCACCGGCCGCACCGCCCGCGCCAACTGGGACTGGGTGCTCAACCCGGGTGCCAAGGGCACGCTCGGCTACGTCGAGAGCCAGGGCCTGGCGAGCTTCGCCAACATCCAGAACCGGGATCCCGACCTGGTCACCACCCGCACCGCCTACGCCACCGCGAATTACCTGCTGACGCCGCGCTTGCGGCTGAACGGCGGCCTGCAGGGCGTGCAGACGCGCCACGACAGCAGGCTGCGCAAGGTGAATGACATCGACATCGAATCGGGCGAGGTGGGTCTCACCTACGTGACCCCGCTCGAGAACAGCTTCGGTGCATTCTCGCGGGTCGAGCACGGCAAGCTCCCCAACGGCACAGCGCTCGGGGCGGCGGCCTTCGACAATTCCTACCGGCAGTACGGGGTGGGCGCCACGACGGCCTACATCCTGAGCGGGCATTCGCGCTTCGATGGGCGGGTGGAGGGAGTTTCGCGCAGGTACGACCAGGGCACGCAACGCAACTACAGCGGCCCGATCGTGAAGGCCCTTTACACCTGGACCCCCACCGCAAAGATCACCGTGGCCGCTGCTTTGAACCGTGACGTGGGCCCCGCCGAGGAGGTGCAGACGGCCTTCGTCCTCATCACCGGCGGATATATCCGCCCGCGGTGGAACGTGACCGACAAGATCACTGTCCAGGGGAATATCGAGTACAACGTCTGGGATTACCGCGGTGATCCGCTTCTGGCCACGGACAAGCGCCACCACGTCCGCCTGTACGGCGGGAGCATTTCTTACCGTCCGACCCCCAAAATCCTGCTGCAGGCAGGCTACAACCGCGAGGTTCGCACCAGCAACATCGCGTTCGCCGACTACGAAGTCGACGTCGTATTCATCGAGGGTCGAATCGGGTTTTAGCGGGGGATGGTCCGTTTGGACTAGTCCCCGAGGGCGCCCCCTCCCCATGGGTGTCACGCGTGGCTCTTAGGCTATCTCTACAAGGAGATACACCTCATGAAACACGTAATTCGCAACCTATCGATAGCAGTGCTTCTTGCCGGGGCAGCGACGGCTGCCAACGCGCAGACCAACCCCGCCGCGCGGGGTCCGCAAAGCTCGTTCAGCTACGGTGCGGTTCACAACGCCCCGCGTGGCGATACGGCGCTGTCCTCGCCCCTGAATGGAAATTCTGGGATCGGACGCCCGGCCGCCCGCTACGGCCCCGTGACTCCCGTGCCCGAGCCGTCACAGTGGGCAATGATGCTTGCCGGGCTCGCGCTCGTCGGCTTCATCGTTCGCCGCAATTCCAAGCGCTCATAAGCAGCGCAAGCGGCACCAAGCAGCAGGACAGGGCATGTTCGTCCCGGCAGCGGCCGACGCGGCCGGGACGAACATAGCCAAAGCAAAGTCGTACCAGCCGGAGATACCGACATGCACTCGATGAAGTCTGCATTCACGCTCGTCCTATGCGTCGCCTCTTGCGGCGCCGCCGCGCAAACCGTGGCGCAGATGACCGTCACCCGCCCCGCCTCCGCCAGCGCCTCCATCGCGGCGGTGAGGCCGCAGGCGCCGATGACTCCCCAGGAAACGCAGGCCGCCACCGACATGCGCCTCGAATCGGTCGGCATGGGCGACCTGTTGCGCGTCACCGTCTTTCGCAACCCCGAGCTCAGCACCGAGGCGCGAGTCTCCGAGCGCGGCACTATCCTCTTTCCGATGATCGGCGAAGTGCCGGTCGCGGGCCTTACGCCCTACCAGGTCGGCACGCGCATCTCCGACAAGCTGAAGGAGGGCAAATTCGTCGTCAATCCCGAGGTCACCGTGTCGTTGGCGCAGATCAACAGCCGCCAGGTGTCGGTGCTGGGCTCCGTGGTGAAGCCCGGGCGTTACCCGCTCGACTCCACCAACGTGCGTCTTTCCGACTTTCTCGCGGTCGCGGGCGGCATCGCCCCCGGCGGCTCCGAGGAAGTCACGATCCTCACCAATCGCAGCGGCAAGCAGGAAAAGATCGAGGTGGACCTGGGCGCGATGATGCGCAACGGCGACCTCTCGAGAAACGTCCAGCTCGAGCCGGGCGACACGATCTTCGTGCAGAAGGCGCCGCTGGTCTACATCTACGGCGAAGTCCAGCGCGCCGGGGCCTACCCGCTCGCGCAGAACATGACCGTGATGCAGGCGCTGGCCCTGGGCGGCGGCGTCACCGTGCGCGGCACCGAGCGCGGCATCCAGATCAGCCGGCGCACCGGTAACGGGGGCACCAACCGCATCGACGCGCGCCTCACCGACCGCGTGCAGCCCGACGACGTGATCCACGTTAAAGAAAGCCTCTTCTAATGAATTTCCACCAGTTCCTGCTGGCCCTCAAGGGCCGCATCTGGGTGTTCCTCGCGATCCTCGTGGCGACCGTCGCCGCCGCGCTCGCGGTGACCGTCCTGCTGCCCAAGACCTACGAGGCGACCGTCTCGGTGCTCGTCGACAACCGCGACGAGCAGTCGCTGAACATGAACGCCGTTCCGGCGCGCCAGCAGCTGGGCTACATGCAGACGCAGGTGGACATCATCCAGAGCCAGCGCACCGCGCGCAAAGTCGTCCAGGACCTGCAGCTCGCCGAAGGCGAAGCCACCCGCGCCGCGTGGGTGAAGGCGGGCAGCCCCGGCAACATCGAGGACTGGGTCGCCCAGGGCTTGCTCGTCACGCTCAAGGTCGAGGTTTCGCAAAGCTCCGTGATCGGCATTACCTATTCGGCGAACAACGCCAAGTTCGCCACCGCGGTGGCCAACGCGTTCGCCAAGGCCTACATGGACGTGACGCTCAACCTGCGCGTCGAGCCCACCAAGGAAGCCGCCGTGTGGTTCGACGAGCAGCTCAAAGACCTGCGCCAGGCGTTCGAGTCTTCGCAGATGAAGCTCGCCGCGTTCCAGCGCCAGAAGGGCATCCTCGCCACCGACGAGCGCGTCGACGTCGAGACGTCGCGACTCGCGGAGCTCTCCTCGCAGTCGTTGCGCGCCACCGAGTCGAGCTACGACTCCGCTGCCCGGCTGGGGCAGGCCAACGGCCGCACCGCGACCGAATTCCTTCCGGAGGTCCTCGCCAACCCGCTCGTCACCGCGTTGAAGACCGAGATGCTGCGCGCGGAATCCAAGCTGCAGGAGCTGTCCACGCGCCTGGGTCCCAACCACCCGCAATACCAGCAGCAGGCCTCCGAAGTGCAGGCGCTGCGCGACCGCTACAACAGCGAGATGCGCACCGTCGTCGGCGGCGTGAGAAGCGCCACCGCGCAGAACCGCTCGCGCGAAGCCGCGCTAAAGGCCGACCTGGCCGCGCAGAGAAAGCGTGTCGAGGACCTGCGTGACGCGCGCAACGAAGCCGCCGTGCTGCAGCAGGACGTCGACACTTCCAAGAAAGCCTATGAAGCCGCGCTTGCCCGCAAGATGGTAAACAAGGTGGAGAGCGGCGCGCGCCAGACCAACGTCACGGTGCTGAACGCCGCCATCGAGCCCACCCTGCCCAAGCGCCCGCGCGTGCCCCTCAACCTCGCCCTCGGATTCTTCGTGGGCACGCTGCTGGGTCTTGCCGCGGTGTTCCTCCTCGAGATCCTCGACCGTCGCGTGCGCTCCGATCCGGACCTAGACGCCGTCATGCTCGGCATGGACGTGCCGTTGCTGGGCTCGATCCAGACCTGGCATCCCTCGAGGCTCCTGGGCGGCGATGCGACGCCCAAGGCACTCCCCAGTCCCGCGTGAGGAACAACCCAATGAGCTCCCAGGAAAACGTCGTCACCTTCGAACCCCAGCGCTCCGCTCCCGCGGTGCTGCGCTCCGATCGCCTGATCGGGGCGATCCTGGTCGAGGAGGGCAAGCTCACCGTCGGCGAGATCGACAAGGTCCTCGACGTGCAGCGCGTCGAGGGCATGCGCTTCGGCGAAGCCGCCGTGCGCCTGGGCCTCATCAGCGACAACGACGTGCGCTTCGCGCTCGCCAAGCAATACGACTTCCCCCACCTGGTGCGCGACACAGAGGCGAAGGGCATCCAGCCTTCCAACGAGCTGGTGGCCGCGTTCGCGCCGTTCCACCCGCGCACCGAGGAGCTGCGCGCGCTGCGCACCCAGCTGCTGATCCGCTGGTACAACCCGGAAGCGGGGCGCAACGCGCTCGTCATCGTAAGCCCCGATGCGGGCGAAGGGCGCAGCTACCTCGCCGCCAACCTCGCGGTGGTGTTCTCGCAGTTGGGCGCGCGCACCGTGCTGGTCGACGCCGACCTGCGCGCCCCGCGCCAGCATGAAATCTTCGGGCTTCCCCCCGGGCATGGCTTGTCGACGCTCCTTTCCGGGCGCACCGACCACAAGGCGACCTTCCCGATCCATGGCCTGAACCGCCTTTCAGTGCTTCCCGCCGGCCCGCTGCCGCCGAACCCGCAGGAGCTCCTTTCGCGCCCGGTTTTCGCCGCGCTCATGAAGGAGCTGCAGTCGAGCTACGACGTGGTGATCATCGACACGCCGCCCGCGCGGCGCTTCGCCGACGCGCAGAGCATCGCGTATCGCGCCGGTGACGCGCTGGTCGTGGCCCGCAAGGACCACACGGCCGTGTCCTCCACGTCGAAGGTCGTGAAGGAGCTGGCCGGTACCGGCGCCCGGGTGGTCGGCTCGATCATCAACGCGTACTGACGGGAAGGACCGCCATGTCGACGGTCCTCGGAGAGCCGAGCCTCGCCCGAGCCCGGCGAGCAGACTGGAAGCCCTGGATCGCGATCCTGGCGGGCCTCCTGGCTCTCTACGTGCCCACTTATCTCGAGCTTTCGCGCACCCTGTGGCGCGAGGACGAGTACGCCCACGGCCCGCTCATCCTCGCGGTGTTCGCCTATCTCGTCTGGCGCTCGCGTGACGCCCTGTTCGCCGATTCGAAGCCCGCTCCCGTCCCCGGCGCCCTCCTTTTCATCTGCGGCCTTGCCGTCTACGCGGTGGGACGTTCGCAATCCCTGCCGCTCTTCGAGGTCCTGTCCCACTTCCCGGTCCTCGTCGGCGTGCTCCTCATGATGCGCGGCCCGAAGGCGATCCGCGCATTCGCCTTCGCACTCCTCTTCCTGCTCTTCTTCGTGCCGCTGCCCGGCTTCGTGCTCGAATCGATCGCGATGCCGCTGAAGACGCTGGTGTCGGTCGCGGTCGAGGCGATCCTGCGCGTGGCGAGCTATCCGATCGAGCGCCAGGGCGTGGTGCTGATGGTAGGCGACCACGAGATGCTGGTCGCCGACGCCTGCTCCGGGCTCAACTCTCTCTACAGCCTGTGCGCCCTGAGCCTGCTCTATACGCATCTCACCGGGCCCTCCAGCAAGGCGCGCGTGGCGATCATGCTGGCGGCGATGGTGCCGATTGCCATCTTCGCCAACGTGGTGCGCGTGCTCTTCCTCGTGCTCATCGCCTATCACATGGGGGATGAAGCGGCGCAGGGCATCCTGCACTCGGTCGCGGGCATGCTGGTCTTCGTGACGGCGTTCGCGCTCCTGCTGGGCGTCGACCGATTCTTCCGACGCGAGAATGCGCGGAATACGCGCGAACTCGAGGTGCCGCAGGCTACTCGCATGGTACGTCCGTCGCTTGCGACGGCGGCCTTCGCGGCCACCCTCATGCTGGGCGCTGCCATCGCGGCGCCGCAACTGAAACCGGTTCGCGCCGAAGGCCCTGCCCTTGACCTCCAAAGTCTCGTGCCGCAGGCCTTCGGCGACTGGTCCATCGATCCCACCCTCGCCCCGATCCCTCCCACCGCCGAGGTGCAGGCGAAGCTCGATCGCATCTATTCGCAGACGCTCAGCCGCTCGTACGTGAATTCCCGGGGCGAGCAGATGATGCTCACCGTCGCCTACGGGGGCGACCAGAGCGACGCGTTGAAGGCCCACCGGCAGGAAGTCTGCTACACCGCGCAGGGCTTCACCATCCACGGCCTCGAGCACGGGAGCCTTTCGGCCGCCGGGCGGACCATCCCGGTGACGCGCATGCTCGCGGTGCGCGGCGAACGCGCCGAGCCCGTCACCTACTGGTTCACCATGGGCGAGCGCGTGGTGCGTGGGCGCCTCGAGCGCCTCCAGGTGCAGCTCGCCTCCGGGCTCGCCGGGCGCATTCCCGACGGCATGCTGGTGCGCGTTTCCAGCATTTCCTCCGATGTCGAGCCCGCATTCGGCGCGCAGCAGGCGTTCGTCGCCGCGCTCCTCGCGGCGATGCCCGCGGCGGATGCGGCGCGCGTCATCGGCGCCGCGGCGCGGTAATGGGCGTCATGAACGCGATCTCGGCCACCTTCCCGATGCACGAGTCCTCCGCGCGCGTGCGCTGCTGGGCGATCGCCGGGCTCTTCGCGCTGGGCATCGTGTGGGGCGGATTCGTCGCCTTCGCCGGGGTTTCCGCCGCGCTGGTCTGCATCGCCGCCATCGTCTTCGTCTTCACGGTGCGCGATTTCCGCGTCGGGGTGCTGGTGATGATCCTCATCATGCCGATCTCCGCGAGCTACATCTTCCCGCGCGCGATGTTCGGGGTGACGGGCCTGAATCCCCTCAACGTGCTCCTCGTCGGCACGTTCATGTCGTGGCTGCTGGTGGCGGTCCCGGACGGCTCGATCAAGCGGATCATGCCGTGGTGGCTCCTGGTTTACATCGTGCCGATACTCCTCGCGGGCGTGAACGGCCTGGGGCACGTGAACCTGATCCCGTCGATTTTTTTCGACCAGGAGCAGGTCGACTTCAGGAACGACTTCGGCTACATCCGCGACGTCGTCGTGAAGCCGCTCATCCTGGTGGCGTACTCCCTGATCGTCGGCGCGGCCTACTCCCACGCGCGCGAGCCGCACAAGTTCATCGTGCCGATGATGGTGTCGATGTGGCTGATGGGCTTCCTCGTGATCGGCTTCTTCCTCTACTCGAACGTGCAGTTCGGCCAGCTCGCCAGCGAATACGCGCGGCACTTCCTTTCGCCGCTGGGAATGCACGCCAACGACCTCGGCCGCCTCTACGTGACGTCGATCGCGATCCTCCTTTTCACCTGGGATCGCACCCAGCGGCCGGTGCTGAAAACGCTTCTCTTTCTGTCGATGGGGCTGGTCGGCATCGCGTTGGTCCTCACCTTCTCGCGCAACGCCTTCATGACTCTCGCGCTGGTGGTGGTCATGTACCTCGTCTCGCGCCGGCGCAACAAGAAACTCATGGTGCTCGCCGCCGTCCTCATCCCGCTGGCGGTGATGCTGACGCCGGGCGCCATCTGGTATCGCCTCGAGATGGGCGCGGGCGAGGGCGCCGCCGGCGTCAGCGCGGGGCGCGTCTCGGATATCTGGACGCCGCTCATCCCGGAGATCCTCGACAAGCCCTTCTTCGGCCACGGCGTGCAGTCGGTGCTGTGGTCCCGCCCGATGCGCATGAGCGAGATGATGGATGTCACGCACCCGCACAGCGCGTACCTCGGCGCGGTGCTCGATTTCGGCGTGATCGGCGCGATCCTGCTCATCGGCTTCTGGTTCACGGTCTGGAAGGGCTTTCGCAAGCTCGCCAGGGATACGACGCTCTCGCCGCAGGAGCAGGGCTTCTTCGAGGGCTGCGCCGTGGCGCTGGTGAGCTTCATGGTCGCGGGGTTCGTCGGCAGCAGCTTCACTCCGCTGCCGGAGCAGAGCTTCCTCTGGCTCGGCATCGGGCTCATGTTCGGGGTGCATGCGAAGCAGGCCCGGGAGCGCGCCTTCAAGCCCGCGCCCATCCCCGCGGTGGTCATCCCGCGCCGATCGCGCGAACACGTAGGCACGAGGATCTAGCGATGTGCGGAATCACCGGATACTGGACCCGGCGCGGCGACAACGCGCAGTGGCTCGCCGACCTCGGCGCCTCGGTGGAGAGCCTGCGCTCGCGCGGCCCCGACGATAACGGTGTCTGGGTGCGACCCGGCGGGCGCGTGGCGCTCGGCCACACGCGCCTGTCCATCCTCGATCTGTCGCCGCTCGGCCACCAGCCGATGCGCTCGCCCGACGGCTCGCTCACGATGGTGTTCAACGGCGAGGTGTACAACTTCGCCGTGGTGCGCGCCGAGCTCGAGGCCCTCGGCCACCGCTTCCGCTCGAGCGGCGACAGCGAGGTGATCCTCGCCGCGCTCCAGGAGTGGGGCGTGAAGGCCGTCGACAAATTCATCGGCATGTTCGCCCTCGCCGTGTGGAACGAGCGCGAGCGCCGCCTGATGCTGCTGCGCGACCGCATGGGCGTGAAGCCCCTCTACTACGCGTGGAACGGGTCGAATTTCTGGTTCGGCTCGGAGCTGAAGGCGCTGCGCGCGTTCCAGGCGTGGAAGCCGGAGATCGACCGCGACGCGGTCGGCCAATACCTGCAGTACGGCTACATCTCGGCGCCGCGCTCGATCTACAAGGGCGTGCAGAAGCTCCTGCCCGGTCATTGGCTCGAGCTGGGCGAGGTGGGCGAGCCGGTCGCGCGCCAATACTGGACCGCGGTCGCTTCCGAGGAGACCCTGCAGGGGAGCGAGGAAGAGCTGGAGAACCGCCTCGAGACGCTCCTCATCGACGCCTGCCGCTACCGCATGGTCTCCGACGTGCCTGTCGGCGTGTTCCTGTCCGGCGGCCTCGACTCGTCGCTGGTAGCCGCCCTCCTGCAGCGCTACGGCGGGGGCGAGGTGCGCACCTTCACCATCGGCTTCGACGATCCGCGCTACGACGAGTCTGGCCACGCGCGCAAGGTCGCCGAGCACCTCGGCACGCGCCATACCGAGCAAATCGTCACCCCCAACGACATGCTCGGCGTGCTGACGAAATGGTCGGAGCTCTTCGACGAGCCCTTCGGCGACCAGTCGGGCGTGCCCACCTACCTGGTCTCGAAGATGGCGCGCGAGCACGTGAAGGTGGCGCTCTCCGCCGACGGCGGCGACGAGCTGTTCAGCGGCTACTCGCATTACGGCGTGGTGCTCGAGCGCGAGCGCGCGCTGTCGCGCTGGCCGGCGGTGGCGCGCCATGCGATCTCGAAGGTGTCCCCGCATGCGCTGCGCGCCGTGATGAACGCGATGCCGATGCCCTCGCAGTGGCGCCACAGCGCGCGCCGCAACGTGGTGGAGCGCGTCGAGAAGCTGCACGTCCTCTTTCCGGCCCTCGACCGCGCGACGATGTACGACCTCGCGATGACGTTCTGGACTCCGTGGGAGATCTCATCGCTGCTGGGTGGAGCCGCCGCGCCACGAGACTGCGTCGCCGGCCCCTCCTTCGCCGACCAGATGGCGCGCTGCGACCTGCGCTACTACCTGCCCGACGACATTCTCACCAAGGTGGACCGCACCACGATGGCCGTGGGCCTCGAGGGCCGTGAGCCGCTCCTCGACCACCGGCTGGCGGAATTCGCGCTGCGCCTGCCGCCCGAGATGCGCCGCGGGGCGCTGGGCACCAAGCATTTGCTGCGCAAGGTCCTCTATCGCCACGTGCCGCGCGCCCTCATCGACCGGCCCAAGCAGGGCTTCGCCATCCCGCTGGCGAGCTGGATGCGCGGCGAGCTCGCCCCGCTCCTCGACAACTATCTCGACCCGAAGAGGATCCGCGAGGCCGGCATTTTCGATCCGGACATGGTGTCTGGGGCGGTAACCAATTTCCGCGACGGCGGGCCCAACAACGACCGCCTCGACGTGCAGAAGGTGTGGCTCCTCGTGGCCTTCGAGATGTGGCGCGAGCGCTGGGCCAATGGCAACGTCGACAGCAACCAGGGACTCGAAGATGCGCGTGCTGTTCACTATTAGCGACCTCGACCTGGGCGGCGCCCAGAAGCAAGTCGTGGAGCTGTGCAAGCAGCTGGTTCGCCATGGCAATGCCGTGTCGATATACACGCTGAACGACTGCGTGCCCCGCGCCAGGGACCTCGAAGGATCCGGCGTGGAGCTTGTCGTCGACCAGAAGAAGTCGAAGCTCGACCGCCACGTCCTGGGCCGGCTGCGCCGCTTCATCCGCACCTGGCGCCCCGACATCGTCCACGGCTTCCTCTTCGACGGCGATATCTACGCGCGCATCGCCGCCGCCGGAACCGGCATCCCCGTGCTCAACTCCGAGCGCAGCAGCGACTACCAGATCTCCACCACCCAGCGCCTCGGGCACCTGCTCACCAAGCCATTGGTCGACGGCGTGGTCGCCAACAGCCGCTACGGCGGGCGTTTCGCGCAGAAGCTCTACGGATATTCCGACGCGCAGATGCACGTGGTGTGGAACGGCATGCGCATCGAGGATTTCGAGCGCCAGGCGAAAAGCGACCTCGACTATCGCCGCGAGTTCTTCGGGCCCGGCGAGCACCGCGTCGCGACGCTGGTGGGCGCCATCAAGCCGGCCAAGGACTATCCGCTGGCCATCGCGGTGGCCGCCGAGCTGGTGAAGCGCTCGGCCCAGTGGCGCGTGCTATTCCTCGGCGATTCGCTCACGCCGCCCGGGGCGTACAAGGCCGGAGTCCATTCCGACACCAGCGACTACAAGGCGCAGGTGATGGAGCAGGTGCGCCGCGCGGGAGTCGGGGACCGCGTGAAGTTCGCGGGCGCCCGCAAGGACCTTCCCGCCATCGTGAAGCAGAGCGACGTCCTCTTCGTGACATCGGCGTGGGAGGGCTTCCCGAACTCCGTGCTCGAGGCGATGGTGCTCGGCGTCCCGGTGGTGAGCACCGATTACTCCGACATCCGCCACATCCTGCCACGCCCCGCGCAGGTGATCGGCGACCGCTCGCCCGCGAAGATGGCCGACGCCATCATCAGCTCCTTCCTCGACCGCGACGAGATCGCCGCGGAACAACTGCGCTGGGTACGCACGCACGCCAGCATCGAAAAAGCCACCGAGAGCCTCGAACGTGTCTATCACCAATACATTCGCACCCGCCCCCTCGCCAAGGCCGCATAGGCAGGCGATGCGCCCTCCCGCGCGCGATGCCGCCCCTGGCGCCGGCGCGAAGCCGCACATCTGTTTCGTGGCGCCCACGACCTGGCCGGTCATTTCCGGCAATACGCAGATCCCCGTCGTCGGGGGCGCGGAGGTCCAGCAGAGCATGATCGCGCCGGCCCTCGCGCGCCGCGGCTATCGCGTGTCGATGATCTGCCACGACTACGGGCAGCCCGACCTGTCCGTGGTGAACGGCGTCACCGTCTACAGCATGCACAAGCCCGACGAGGGCATTCCGGGACTGCGCTTCATCCACCCGCGCATGACTTCGCTCTGGCGCACGCTCGCGCGCGTGGACGCCGACGTCTATTACCAGCGCACCGCCGACGTCATCACCGCGGTCATGGCGCACTACTGCCGCCGCAAGGGGCGCAAGTCGATCTATTCGGGGGCGTCCGACGTGGACTTCCTGCCCGGACACGAGGACATCCGCTTCACGCGCGACAAGAAACTCTTCGAATGGGGCGTTCGCCGCGTCGACCGCATCGTCACGCAAAACGACGTGCAGCAGAAGCAGCTTTTCGACAACTACGGAATCGAAGGCGCGGTGATCCCGAGCTGCTACGTGCCGCCCGCGGGCGCCCGCGCGGATGCCGCGGGCTACGTGCTGTGGACGGCCTCGGTGCGTCCCTCCAAGCGCGCCGAGCTCGCGCTCGAGATCGCGCGCAGGCTTCCCAACTACCGCTTCGTGATCATCGGCGGCCCGGATCCCGACCGCAAATCGCAGCAGTACTACGCCTCGCTCGTGGAAGCGGCCACGGCGCTGCCGAACGTCGAGATGAAGGGCTTCGTGCCGTTCGCGCAGGCCGAGGGCTGGTTCAACGGGGCGCGCCTGGTGCTCAACACCTCGCTGTACGAGGGTTTCCCGAACACCTTCCTGCAGGCGTGGTCGCGCGGCGTCCCGACGCTCGCCTTCATCGACACGGGCTCGCGCATGCCCGACGGCCAGCCGGTGTACGACGCCGTGCAGGACGTCTCGGAAGCCAGCTGGAAGGTCGAGCGCCTGATGCGCGATGATGCCCTGTGGCGCGAAGCCTCGCGGCGCGTCAACACGTATTACCGCGACAACCATTCGATCGACGCCACGATCGATCGCTACGAGCGCGAGATCGCGCTTCTCGCCGGGACGCGATGACCCCGGCGAACGCAACCCTCGAGCGCCGCGCGGTTTCCCTCGGGACCGCGTACGCGCTCGACTATGGGCTGCAGTTCCTGCTGCCGGTGGTGCTCACGCGCACCCTGGACGCGCACAGCTTCGGCGAGTACCGCCTGCTGTGGCTCGCGGTGTCCACGCTGCTGGTGATCATGCCGATGTGCATGCCGCAGAGCCTGTACTACTTCCTGCCGCGCTCCGATGCGGCGCACAAGCGCCTTTACCTGAACCAGTGCCTGCTCTTCTGCGCGTTCGCGGGACTGGTGTCGGCGCTCCTGCTCTCGCCACTCGATCCGTGGCTGCCCGCGGCGATGAAGGGGGTGGTCGCCAACAATGGCATCGTGGTGCCGGTCTTCGTGGCGCTCTGGATCTTCTCCTGGGTGCTCGACGTGCTGCCCACGGTGGACGAGCGCGTGAACTGGCAGGCGAAGGTGATCGTGGGGCTCTCGGCGCTGCGCGCCGTGGCGCTCTCGGCGGCGGCGTTCCTCACGCGCGACCTGGTCGCGGTGCTGTGGGTGCTGGCCGCCTTTGCCGCGTTCAAGTCGCTGCTCCTGCTCTGGTACGTGCGCCGCCACCATGGTCTGCATGGGCCCTGGGTCGAGCGCGGTCCGTTGAAGGAGCAGTTGGTGCACGCGGCCCCCTTTGCGCTTTCCGGGACCCTGCACGGGTTCCGCGCGCAGGGCGACCAGTGGATCGCCGCGGCGCTCTTCTCGGTCACGCAATTCGCCTCGTTCTCGGTGGCCACGGTGATCGCGCCGATGGTGCAGATGTGCCGCCAGTCGGTGAATCACGTGTTCCTGCCGAGCATGAGCCGGCTGCACTCGAGCGGCGACTTCACCTCGATGCTGGCGCTCAACAGCCGCGCCAACGCGATGGTGGCGCTCCTCGTCTATCCGGCGCTGGCCTTCGCATTCGTCTTCGCCGAGCCGCTCATCGCCGTCATCTACACGCCGACCTACCTCGAGGCGGTGCCGGTGATGCGCCTCTACATCGTCGGCCTCCTGGCCCTCGTGGTCGAGCTCACCAGCATCCTTTTCCTGCTCAAGCAGGGCGGCTTCGCATCGCGGGTAAACGCCCTGGTGCTGGCGCTGGCGCTGCCATTGAGCTACTTCGGCGCGATCACCTGGGGCCTCATGGGTGCCGCGCTGGGGAGTGTCATCGCGCTCTACAGCGAGCGCGCGCTCTCGCTCGCGCGCATCGCCAAGCTCACCAACACCCCGGTTGCCAAGCTGCAGGACTGGACCTCGCTCGCCGGCATCCTCGCCGCGGCCGGCATCGCCGCGCTCGCCGCCGGGACGGTGCTACGCTGGACGAACCTGCCGCCCCTCGGACTCCTTGCCTGTGGCGGCGCGATCCTCGCCGTCGTCTATCCCGCGGCGCTCTTCGTGACCGGACAGCGCCGTTGCCTTTCCAGCTTCATCGCCTCGCTGCGTCATTCCGGGCCGGAACCCGCGGCTATCAAATAAAACAGGAGCCACAATGCAAACCCCCTCGTCCTTCTACCCGAACATCGCCGCGACCGCGCGAACGTGGCTCGTCACCGGCGCGGCCGGCTTCATCGGCTCGAACCTGCTCGAGTCGCTGCTGAAGCTCGACCAGCGCGTGGTCGGGCTCGACAATTTCGCCACCGGCTTCCAGCACAACCTGGACCAGGTCGAAGCGGCCGTCGGCGCCGAGCGCTGGAAGAACTTCAAGTTCATCGAGGGCGACATCTGCATGCTCGAGACCTGCCGCGAAGCCTGCGCTGGCGTGGACATCGTGCTGCACGAGGCCGCGCTGGGAAGCGTGCCGCGCTCCATCGACGACCCCATCACCAGCCACGCGAGCAACGTCACCGGCTTCCTCAACATGCTGGTCGCGGCGCGCGACGCCAAGGTGAAGCGCTTCGTCTACGCGGCGTCCTCCGCGGCATACGGCGACCACCCGGGCCTTCCCAAGGTCGAGGACACTATCGGGCGCCCGCTCTCGCCTTACGGCGCGGGCAAGTACATGAATGAGCTCTATGCCGATACCTTCGGGCGCTGCTACGGCATGGAGACCATCGGCCTGCGCTACTTCAACGTGTTCGGTCCGCGCCAGGATCCGGACGGCGCCTACGCCGCGGTGATCCCGAAGTGGATCGCGGCGATGCTGCGCGGCGAGACCGTCTACATCAACGGCGACGGCGAGACCGCGCGCGACTTCTGCTTCATCGAGAACGTGGTGCAGGCGAACCTCCTCGCCGGCACGGTCGCCAATCCGCAAGCCGTGAACCAGGTGTACAACGTGGCACTCGGCGAGCAGACCTCGCTCAACCAGCTCTTCAAGAGCCTGCGCGACCTCCTCAGCCAACGCGACGCCACCTTCGACTGCCCGCCGGCCGTCTACCGCGATTTCCGCGCGGGCGACGTGCGTTACTCGCTGGCCGACATCGACAAGGCGAAGGGCAACCTGGGCTTCAAGCCCACCTGCCGCGTGCACGAGGGCCTGGAGCGCGCGCTCGACTGGTACGTGGCGAGCCTCGCCCCGGGGCGGGTGAAGGCGCTCGACGAACCTCTCACCATGGGTGCCTGAAAAGTGAGATGAAGCGCGAGGCGAGCTACCTTGGCGATGGCGAGAGCTCGTTCTTCGGCTGGTACCACGCCGACGAAGGGGCCACGCCCGCCGATCGCGTCGCCGTCATCTGCGGGCCAGTAGGCTACGAGTACACGCGCGCGCATCGCACGCTGCGCCATCTCGCCGACCGTCTCGCGCGGGCGGGCATCCCGGCGCTGCGTTTCGACTACCACGGCGTCGGCGATTCGGCTGGGAGCGACCTCGATCCCGATCGCGTCGCCACGTGGGTGGGCAACATCAAGCGTGCGGTGGAGCGTGCGCGGGCCCTGAGCGGGAGGCGCGCGGTGGTGCTCATCGGCGTGCGCCTCGGCGCTTCGCTCGCCGCGCTCGCATCGCGCGAGCTCGAGATCGAAGACCTCGTGCTATGGAATCCGGTGGCGAAAGGCAAGGCCTACGTACGCGAGCTGCAGGCCATCGCGGCGAGCGCCGCGCGCGCCACCACGGTGGTGGAGGGCGCGCTCGAAAGCGCGGGCTCGGTGATGACTGCGCAGACGCTGGAATCGGTGCGCGCCATCGACCTGCTCGCCACGGCGCCGCGTGCGGGCCACGTGCTGGTGGTGGGGCGCGACGACATGGCGCCCGACACCTCGGTGAGCGACCATCTCGCCGCGAGCGGCGTCTCGGCGGAATACGTGCGGCTGCCGGGCTGGAACGCGATGATGGCCGAGCACCAGTTCACGGTGGTCCCCGACGAGGCGCTCGCGATCATCGTCGATCGCGTGCAGGCGCGCGGCAGCCCTTCCCTGGCCGAGGGGCGAGCCCCGGTGGGCGCGCGGCTCGCACGCTTTGCCTTCGCCGCGACCAGCGGCGGCGCGCTGGTCGAGGAGCAGGTGTGCCGCTTCGGAGCCGGCGGTCATCTCGTCGGCATCCTCACCCGCACCTCGAGCGCGCGGGATCGTCCCGCGGTGGTGATCTTCAACGCGGGAGCGGTGCATCGCGTCGGGCCCAACCGCGTCGGCGTGACGCTCGCGCGCGAGCTGGCCGTCGCCGGCTTGGCGTGCCTGCGCTTCGACCTGGAGGGCATCGGCGACAGCGTGCGGCGCTCGCCGGGCCGCGAGAACCACCCCTATCCCGACACCGCGCTCGCCGACGCCAGGGCGGCATTCGATTTCCTGCGCGGCGAATTCGGCTACTCGCGCTTCGTCTCGGTGGGCCTGTGTTCGGGTGCGCTGAACACTTTCCATGCCGGGCTCACGCTCGTCGACCACGATATCCGCGAGCTCGTGCTGATCAATCCGCTGACGTTCTACTGGGAAGAGGGCATGAGCCTCGAGTCCACGCGTCACTTCGAGGACGCGATCCAGTACAAGAAATCGATGCGCGACCCGGGCCGCTGGCTGAAGCTGCTGCGTGGCGGCGTGAACCTGCCGCGCCTCGCCGAAACCGTGCTGGGGCTCGCCAGGGCCAACCTGAAGTCGCAAGGCGAGGCGTTGGGCGAGATCCTCCTGCCCAACGGCGGCTCGCGCCTGTCGCGCGACCTGCGCAAGCTCTTCGCCATGAAGCGCCCGTTGAGCTTCTTCGTTGCGGAGGGCGACCCCGGCCGCGAGATCCTGATGGCCGGCGCCAGGCGCACCGCCACCAGGGCGCTGCAGAACGGCGACATAGTGGTCGAGATGATTCCCGATGCCGACCACACCTTCTCGCAGCTCAAGCCCCGCGCCGAGCTCATGCGGCGGCTGCAGGCGCACCTTCGCCGCCACCTCGTCGAGCCCGCGCGCGCGGCCGTGCCCAGCGCTACAGGCGTAAGCCCGGCCTTGCACGAGAGCGCTCCCTACCCGAGATAATAGGGCTCCTGGTTCCGGGAACCGACGATGAAACTGCCGCGTGGCGGTTGGGCCCTTGCAGTGCTGGCGTTGCTCGCGGGTTGCGCGGCGGACGCGCCACGCCGCGATGCTCCCGCCATGACCACCGCCGAGGGCCGCGCCCTGGTGGGAAGCCTGTTGCCGAAGGGCGTGGGCGACCGCGAGGGCTGGGCGACCGATATCTACGCCGCCATGGCCGTGCTGCAGGTGCAGCCGCGCGTGGAGAACATCTGCGCGATCGTCGCCGTCACCGAGCAGGAGACCGGCTTCCAGGTCGATCCCGCGATTCCCAATCTCTCCGCGATCGCCTGGAAGGAGATCGAGCGCCAGCGCGAGCGCGCCGGCATTCCCAGGCTCGTCCTCTACGCGGCGCTGAAGCTGTCGTCGTCCGACGGGCGCAGTTACGAGGAGCGCATCGAGGCCGCGAAGACCGAGCTGCAGCTCTCCGACGTTTTCGAGGACATGATCGGCCGCGTGCCGCTCGCCAGGAGCTTCCTCGAGGATCGCAACCCGGTGCGCACCGGCGGGCCGATGCAGGTGAGCGTGGCGTTCGCGAAGGCGCATGCGGCGGCGCGGCCCTATCCGTACCCCGTGGGCGAGTCGCTGCGCCACGAGGTCTTCACGCGCCGCGGCGGCATGTACTTCGGCATCGCGCACCTGCTCGACTACCCGGCTTCCTATGACGGGCTCGTCTACCGCTTCGCGGATTTCAACGCGGGCCACTACGCGAGCCGCAATGCCGCATTCCAGAAGGCGGTGGCGGAGGTTTCCGGCGTTCCGCTCGCCCTCGACGGCGACCTGGTGCGCTTCGAGAAGGGCAAGCCCGCGAAGGAGGCCGGCTCGACAGAGCTCGCCGCGCGAGTGCTCGCGAAGCGCATCGACATGAGCGACTCCTCGATCCGCCACGACCTCGAGATGGGCGGGCAGCTCGAGTTCGAGAAGACGAAGCTCTATGCGCGCGTGTTCGACCTCGCCGACCGCCAGGGCGCCAAGCCCGCGCCGCGCGCGGTGCTGCCGCAGATCGTGCTGCAAAGTTCCAAGATCACTCGCAAGCTCACCACCGACTGGTTCGCCAAGCGCGTGGCCGACCGGCAGCGCGCATGCATCGCTCGCGCCAAAACCTGACGCCTCGTCCGCTGCGCTTTCGAGAAGTTGTCACGGAGAACACGGAGAACCCCCGGAGCCATCACCGCAGCTCGAATACCGCGCGGCAATCGAATGGCCCTATCGAATAGCCTTCTGCTCGCATCTCCCCGGTTGCTCCGGCCGTTCTCCATGTTCTCCGTGACAACTTCTTGAATGTTCTAAGTCAAGGCGAAGTCTTTACCCAGGGCAGGTAGAGCATGTTGTTGGGCCGGTGCACGACAGTGACACCCGTGCGCGAAACCCAGGGAATCACCTGCCGGTGCAGGGGAATGACGAGCACCTCGTCCTGCACGATCGCCACCGCGCGATTGATCATCGCCTGGCGCTTCTTCGCATCCATCTCGATGGCGAGCGCGTCGATGAGCCCATCCAGGTCCGCGTTGCGATAATCGCCGAGGTTGTTGGTCCCGCTGCCGGTGGCGGCATCGCGCCCGCGCAACACCGGCTTCAGCGTGAAGATCGCGTCGTTGGAGTCGCTCCCCCAGCCATAGAGGAATGCGGTCACGTCGAGCTTCAGCACCTTGGGGAAAAATTGCGCGCGCGGCATTGCTTCGACTTTCACGTCGAGCCCGGCGCGCGCCCACATGCCGGCCAGCGCCACGCAGATCTTCTCGTCGTTGATGTAGCGGTTGTTCGGGCAGTGGATGGTGAACCCGAAGCCGTTGGGATAACCGGCCTGCGCGAGGAGCGCCCTGGCCGCGGCGGGATCGTAGGGCGGGCGCTTTTCCATCGATGCCGGCAGCCCGCTCCCCGCGGGATTCGGCAGCGCAATTCCGGAAGGCACGGAGAGCCCGCGCATCACCTGCGACTTGATCGCCTGCGTGTCGATCGCCTGCCAGAGCGCCATGCGCACGCGCTTGTCCTTGAACGGGTTCTTGCCCTTCACCGTCGAGTAGAGAAGCTCGTCGCGCTGCTGGTCGAAGCCGAGGAAGATGATGCGCGTCTCGCCGCCTTCCCAGACCTTGAGCGCGGAGTCCTCGCGCAGCCGCGGGATGTCCTGCACCGGCGGATCGTGGACGAAGTCGAGCTCGCCGGACTTGAGCGCGGCCATGCGCGTCGCGGCACTCGTGACCTGGCGGTACTCGACCGTGTCGACGTTGCCCTCGAAGAGCCCTTCCTTGATGCCCCACCAGTCGGGATTCCGGCGGTGCGTCGTCCTCACGCCCGCCTCGCGGCCGGTGAGGATGTAGGGGCCGGTGCCGAGCGCGTTCCTCGCCGCGAACGTCTCCTCCTTCGAGGTGATGTCCTGCGCGCGCGTGGCGTTGTTCTTTTCGCACCACTTGCGGCTCATGATGTAGATGCTCGCGACGGTGCTGGTTTCCACCGGGTTCGGGCTCGCGGTGGTGAATTCCACGGTGTGATCGTCGATCCTGCGCGCGACACCGGAGTCCGTGGAGTAGAGCTTGAACGAGCTCAACGCCGTTTTCACTCGCTCGAAGGAGAAGACGACGTCGTCGGCGGTGAAGGGCGTGCCGTCGGAGAACTTCACGCCGCGGCGCAGGTGGAAGATCCAGGTGTTCGGCGAGGGGTTCTCCCAAGAGGTCGCGAGCCACGGCACGAGGCGCATTTCCTTGTCGTACTGCAGGAGCTGCTCGTACACCATGCCGTTCACCTGGTTGGTGAGGTTCTCGTTTTGCGCGTGCGGGTCCATCGAAGATGGATCGCCCTGGGTGGCCCAGCGGAAATTGCGTTGCGCGTCCGCCGCGTTTGCAACAGCGAGGGTGACGACGAGAAGGGCGATGCGCAGGATCATGGAGCCTCCGGAACGACGTCGAATGCCACCGAAAGACGCGGCTCGGGGCTCGCGAAGGGCTCGACGCCGTGCCACATGTACGCGGGAAAGAGGACGAGGAGACCGGGCTCCGGCTTCACGTAGTGATCAGGGCCCAGCGCCGGCCGGGTCGCGATGCCGGGCTTGCCCAGGCGCAGCCACCCCGCGCGGTCGGCGCCATTCATCACGCTCGCGGGTAACGCGATGTAGCACGCGGACGAGATCCAGCCTTCGGGATGCACGTGGTCGGTGTGATATCCGCCGGATCGCAGCCGCACGCTCCACGCGCCCGAGATGGCGAAGCCGCCGCCGCCCAGCTTGTCGACGTGCCGTCGCACCGCGCGCGTGATGCCGGCGAAGAGCGCCGCGATCGCGGGACGCGCAAGCTCGGGCTCGTGCAGCGGAAGCTGGCTGCCGCCGCGCACCGATTGTTGCAGCGGGTGGCTCGTGAAGCCGTGCATCGACTCGAGGTCCGCCGCTGCATCGCGCAGGAACGCCCCCAGGCTCGGCCATCCGGGAGGAACATCGAGCTTTTGCGCGTCGACCATCGTTTCGTAGTGGAAAAGTGTCGCGTAGCGCGGATCGCCGCGCAGCCGCCACGCGGTGGCCTGCAACGCGATGGCGTACTGGTTGCGAGGTTGCGCCGTGCACAGCACCGTTGCGATCCGATCGGCCTCGCCGAGCTCGCCCGCGGCCAGCAGCGCCTCGCAAAGGCCAAAGCCCGCTGCGATGTCGGTGGGCGCGAGGCCGTCGGCCTGCCTAGCGAATTGCAGCGCGCGCGCCGCATCCTGCATTTCAGCGCACAGGCGCGCGGCCTGGAGCAGGAGCGGCACATCGCGCGGCGCGGCATTGAGCCCCGTCACCACCGCGGCGAAGGCGGCGTCGCGATCGCCGGAGATCTCCAGCACGATGGAGCGGATGAGGTAGAGGCCCGCGTCGCGCGGCGCCGCGCGCAAGGCGCGGTCGATTCGCGCGAGCGCGGGATCCGCCTTCCCGGTGCGCATCCACACGAGCTGCGCCAGGTCGCGGTGCGCGTCGGTGTAGGCGGGCCGAAGCGAGATCGCCTCGTCGAAGAATTTCTCGGCCTCGTCGAGTCGGCGCTGCGCCTGCAGCGCGCGCGCGAGGACGAGGCGGGTTTCGGGGGCGACGAGCCCGAGTGCGATCGCGCGGCGCGCCGCGCCCTCGGCCTGGCTCGCATGGCCGAGGTCGCCTTCGGCGGAGGCGAGGTTATGCCACGCGATCCTGTCGTTCGGGTTGGAGTGCAGCGATGCGCGCCAGCGGGCCGCGTCGGCGGATCGATCGGTCATGGCGGCATTCTGCAATGAAAAGGGCCCGGCATGCCGGGCCCTTCTCGTGTCGTCAGACTGGGCCCCCGTCTGCACGGGGGCGACAGCTCAGTCGATCGCCTTGATGTCGGCGGCCTGCAAGCCCTTGGGGCCGGTGCGCACTTCGAACTGCACGCGCTGGGCTTCCTTGAGCGACTTGTAGCCGTCCATCTGGATCGCGGTGTGGTGGGCGAAAAGATCGCCACCGCCGTCATCCGGGGTGATGAAACCGAAACCTTTGGAGTCGTTGAACCACTTGACGATGCCTGTTGCCATGATTTGCTTCTTTCTTGATGTTCGAGACTGTAATCCGAGCCCCGAGAGCGGGCACGACGATCAAGAAAGGGAATTTACTGGCGCATCGGAGCCGGGTTTGAACCGGCGGGGAAGGACCTGCTTACTCACTGCTTGACTATCCTGCAGGGTGAATACTAGCACGGTGGCAAGACTTTCCCTAGCGATTTCAGGGCACTACTGCGTCGGCGGTATTTCAGATGTCGTCGGAGACCATGTCGCCGCGGATTCAGCCTGCGCGCGCACGGTGATTGGATCGGGCCAATTGAGCGGCTCGAGCTGCGCCTTGAAAGATGCCACCCCGGGCCCGTGCGCCTTGAAGACAACGGATTTCACCTGCCCGGGCGTGAGGTGGAAATAATTGTCGTCGGGAAGGAAGCCCGCGCAGGAGATTGCGACCGCCTGCAGGAATACGTCGCTCTCCACAGTCACCGCGACGGTGCCGTCCGCGCGCCACTCGGCTTGGCTCCTGATCGCGGCGGCGCGGTGCGGAGCGAGGTCCATGCCGGCAGGGAAGTGGAAGTCTTCGGCGAGGGTCCCGCCACTGCCGGTGTCCTTCAGGCGAACGGCGATCACGTCGTGCTTGGGCGGCCCGAAGCGATACGCGTTAGTCGCGTCTGAAAAGTAGCCGAGGATCGCATCGCCCTGCAGGGTGACCGAGCCGCGCGCGGGAACGCGCACGCTGGCTTCGGCGGCGGCGGTCGGCAGGCGCCCCGACTGGAACATCTCGAGCTCGACCCTCGCGTCGAGCGGCTCGTCGCGCTCGTTGATGACGTGGATCGCGAGGCCGTCGAGGCCCTCGTCGGTAATGCGGATGGTTTGCGGCGCCCACGCGCGCTTCAGGTACCAGTAAGCGGCCTTCGGGCGGCCCTCGCTATCGGTTATTCCCCAGCCCGCGCCCGGCAGGAGGTCGCGATAGAACCACACCAGCGCTCCGCCGCAGGTGCTCGAGGGCGCGCGCCACTCCGAGAACACGCGGCCCATCACTTCGCCGGTCACCACGCGTGACGTCGCGTAGTAGCGCGCGAGGTCCTGGTTGCGCAGCGCAATGGGGTCCTTGCCGAACAGCTCCTTCAGGTAATGGTCGCGCACGTCCTCGAAGTCGTAGCCCGAGCCGTTGTCGCGCGGCACGCGCGCCTTCCAGCGCGGGTGGTGCGGCGGGGGCACGGCGCCGTCGAGGATGAGGGCCATGGTCTCCGCGTCCGGCACATTGGAGAAGCCCAGGCACTCGGAGGCGAACTTCACCCTGGCGACCTTCACGTCCATCAGCGGACGGCGATAGGCGCCGACGCCGTAATAGTGCGCGATGCCGGTAGAGACGTGCATCGGCAGCGCGCCGCCCCACGGCGTCGAGGGAAAGTAGGGAATGCCCGCGTGCCAGCGCGCGCACAGTTGCGGCAGGCGCTCGGAGAAGAATTCGTTGGACCACTGCGCACGCGCCAGCCCCATCATCGCGGCCTGCTGCGCGACCTCGCTGCCGCCGCAGTACGCCGCGAGGCACGCGTGCTTCTGCAGGCGCGCGAGCTGGAACGCCGCCTCGCGCTCGATCTCCTCGCGAAATTCGGCGTCTGCGACGGGGTAGTCCATGTTGGCGAACATGAAGTCCTGCCACACCAGGATGCCGAGCTCGTCGCACAGGCGATAGAAATCGTCGCTCTCGTAGACCATGGTGCCGCCGACGCGCAGCATGTTGAGGCCGGCGTCGCGCGCGAGAGTGAGCGCCTGGCGAAGCTTGGCGGGGTCGCCGCGCAGCGTGAGGAAGTCGGCAGTGGTCCAGCACGCCCCGCGCGCGAAGACCGGCACGCCGTTTACCACGTAGCGCACCTGCCCGGCCGACGTGTCGAGGGCGATATGCTTGAAACCCACGTTGCCGCAATCGAAGGCGTGCCACGCGCCGTCCACCAGGATCTCGATGCGGCAGGCGGCGAGCGCGGGCGTGCCGTGGGTGTGCGGATACCAGAGAGGCGCTTGGGGCGCGATGTCGCCCTTCACGACGCCGGGAAGGCACTCGAGTGCGTACGCGGCGTCGCCCACCACCACGCGCGCCTGCTCGATGGACCCGTGCAGCGACCGGACTTCCAGGCGCACCTTCAGGCGAGGGACGCCGCCTTCAGCGAACGCCTGCAGCTCGACCGATTCCACGTCGATCGCGTCGAAACATTCGAGGACGACCGGCAGCCAGGGCCCCACGCAGGTGATGGGCGGCGTCCATCCGGGCATGCGCCCGAGGAGCGTGGTGCGGAACCAGCGCAGGTTCTGCTCTCCCACCAGGGCCGTCTTCCAGCGCGGGCGCGCGCGGCGCTCTTTCAGCTCGCGCTTCAGCGAACGGAACACGATCGCGAGCTGGTTCACGTCCACCAGGCGATCGGTCACGTCGATGCGCTGGCCGACGAACATGTTGCGCGAGGTCGCGACCTTGGTGCCGTTCAGCCACACCTCGGCGATCGTGGCGAGGCCGTCCAGGCGCAGCCGATAGCGCGTGCCGGGGGGGCCTTCGGGACGCGCGAAAGTCGTGCGATACCACCAGTCGCCGGCGTCGTAGTCGCCCTCGACGTTGACGTCGTCGTGCAGGGTGGCCGCGACCGTGCCCGGCACTACAGCGTCATGCCAATGCGTCGGAAAGCCGATGAGTGCCTCGGGCGCCGCGCACGCCTGCGGCGGCGTGTGCGCGAGCTGCCAGCCGTCGACAAGCGCGATGGTCCTATCCATAGCGGCTTTGCAGCAGCGTCATCGCCACTTCCCACTGGGCGCCCATGGCGTCGAGCGGGGCGAGATCGAGGGCTTTCCTGCGCGCCATCGAGCGCGCGAGCTGGAACTGGAACGCCTTGGCGCCCTGCGAGATCTGCTGGAACGCGCTGCCCGGCATCTCGAGGCCGGCCACGCCGTTGCGGCCCAGCCATCCGACGTACGTCTCGGCAAGCTCGAAGCACGCGCCGAACTGGCGCCACGTGGCGAACGAATACTTGTGGAAGAGCGCGATGTCGGCGGCCATCAGCGCCTCGAGGTCGGCGCCGAAGCGTTCCTTGAAGCGCGTGAAGGGGTTGTCGCGCGGCGCGCGCGCGAGCTGGCGCTTCATCTTCTCCAGCGACGCTTCCACCAATGCGGGGCCTTTCGGCGCGGCGAAACCGGCGATGGGTTTCACGAACTCCACGTAGGGCGGCAACAAGCGCTCATGCGCATGGCCGCCCAGCAGGAACGCCTCGCGGAAGTCGTCGCCTTCGAGCGCGTAGTAGCCCTGGTTGTGGAAATAGCCAAGCCGCAGCGCCTCGACGTCGATCTCGTTCACGCCGACCGTGGTTTTCTGGTGGGCGATCCTGTACGCGGTACCGGCGGTGTCGGGAAGATAGAAGGAATCGAGCTCCACCAGCACCGGGTGTCCCGCGGAGACTTGCTCCACCACGTGCTCGACGAGCGGCTTCCAGATGGCGAGCTCCTGGATGTCGAGGCCGTAGAGGTCGAGCACATCGCCGTGCGGCGGCTTGAAGAAGGTCCACTGGTCGCCCTCGAAATCCACGGCGAGCGTGAACGGCAGCATGGCGACGGGCTCATGCCCCAGGCCGTGCAGCATCTCCACGAGGAGGTCGGTGTAGCAATTGGTCTCGGCCCACGTGCGGCCCTCGCCGTGGATCGCGTGGCGCTTGTAGGTCGCGGGGTCCAGCGGCGCGATGCGGCTCGCGCGCGTCTCAGCCGAGATCGAGGACATCGCGCACTTCCCGGGGCCAGTCCTCGAGCTTGAAGCCGTGGGTCTTGAAGAGCGCCAGGGCCACGCGCTCGAGGCCGAAGCCCACGCAGGCGCTGTGCGCGACCGCGCCGTCGGCGGTGCGGATGTCGAACGCCACGCCGAAGTGGTCGAGGTGGTAGTTGCACGAGCCGATCGCGGTGGGCTTCTCGGTCGAGCAGATCGGGACCACGAATTCGAACTTGAGGTTCTGCTCGACCTGGATCGCCTTCTGCACCTTGCCGCCACGTCCGAAGAACGGGTCGTTGGCGACGACCGGCTGGGCATCGAGGCCCACCGAGTTCAACACCTCGCGGCCTTTCTCCAGCCAGTAGTTGCGATGCTCGAGGGCTTGTGCGGGAGTGCCGAGGCGCACGAACTCGTGCATGCGGAAGATCTGCATGCGCGCCGGGTCGTCGGAGGGCTCGTGGCGGAAGGCGAAGCCCTGCAGGTCGACGCGACGGCCACCGGGCGGCAGCGTCCCGGTGGCCGTCGGATACAACGGATAGCAGATCGCCGGCGTCATCATCACCTGCGAGGCCGCGAGGTCGCGGCTCCAGTCTTCCTTGCGCTCGAACTTGCCGAGCATGTCGCGGTGCTCGCGCTCCTTGCCGGTGAAGGTGTGCAGCGATCCCATCAGGTCGGGGAAATTGTGGATGTGATCGATCTTCTCGTAGTGGGCGCGGCTGAAGATCGGCGGGAAGCGCATCACTTCCGGCTTCAGCGCCGCGCCATGGCGGGTCACGAGATTGTCGAACTGGGTGATCACGCGTTCGAAGGTTCCGCCGCGGCCGTAGACGCCGCGCACGCCCAGCGGAATCAGCAGCCCCGCGGCGACCAGCTCGCGCTGGTACACCTGGTATGCGTCGGCCGTTTCGAGCGCCAGGTCCTCATGGGCGGAATGGACGACGCACATGCGTTTCAGGCTTCCCGGATGCCGATGTGCATCGTCGCGTTCTGGCCCAGGATGCGGTCGTTGTTCACCATCAGCGCGGCACCGGTGGCGTCACGCAGGTGGCGCCCGAGGGAGAGCTTGGAGTCGTTGCGATAGCCCTGGATGCCGCAGATGATCATGGCCTTCATCACGACGTCGATGAGCATCTGGGACGCCGAAAGCTTGAGATTGTTCACCCGGACCACGAAGCCGAAATGCGAAAAGGCCTCCGCGTCGTCGCGGGCGAGGAGCGATTCGTACTCGGTGAGGGTCGCCTGCACCAGGCTCCTGAAGGTGTTCAGCACCAGGTCGGCTTCGGCCAGGCGCGTGGCCGAAATCGGCGTGACGCCGGGGTTCTTGCGCGCCTCGGCGCGCACCGCCGAGCGGGCGCGGCCCAGCGCGTCGTTGGCCAGGCCGTACCAGAGCGAGGCCCACACCAGGTGCGCGACCGGGTGCTGCGTCTGGCTGTGGATCTCGCCGTAGGGGACCGGGAAGATCTGCTCGGACTTGCCGATCGATTTCAGCTCGAATCCCGGGCTGCAGGTGCCGCGGAAGCCGAGCGTGTCCCACACCGAGAGCTGCTTCAGCGTGGCGTCCTCGTTTCGCACCAGGACCAACACCTGGTCGTTCTTCGGCGCTTCCTCGTTGCGCCGGCAGGTCACCAGGATCGCGTCGGCGAACGAGCCGTAGGAGATCACCGGGGCCTGCTTCTCGAGCATGAAATAGTTGTCCACGACCTTGATCGCGCAGTTGCTCGAGCGCGTATCGCCGCCGATCCCGATTTCCGTCGTCGCCGAGGCCACCAGGTGCTGCCTGGAGGAGATCTCGCGCGCGTAGTCGCGGAAGAATGGCTTGTCGAGGGCGTGGTGGACGATGCAGGCCACTTGAATCTGGTGCATGGCGAAAATCATCGCCGTCGAGGCGCAGTACTGGCCGAGCGTTTCGCAGAGCCTGGCCACTTCGCGCATGTCCAGGCCCATGCCGCCGAATTCCGTCGGGATATAGCAGGAAAGGAGCTTTTCGGCGCGCAGCGCGTCGAACGCCTCCATCGGGAACCGGGCCTCGCGGTCCACGGATTCCGCATGCGGGGCCACGGTGTCGCGGCCGATGGCGTGCAAGCGCTCGAGGAGCGCGGAAAAATCCGAGGAGACAGTGGTGGCGGGCTTGATGGTTCTCTTGGCGACGTTCATGGGGCTAGGCGCGCGCCGCGAGGCTGGAGGGGTGCGTTTCCGCGGCCACCGGGGCCGGCCCGGCCAGCTCCTCGATGGCTTCGGCGAGCGCGCGGATCGAGCCGAAGGTCTTGCGCCCCAGCATGCGGTCGAGGAACTCCACATTGAAGTGGTCTTCGAGGGCGAGCATCAGATTTACCGTCGAGAGCGACGTGAGGCCGGCTTCGTAGAGGTCGCTCGTCTCGGTGAGGCTATTCACGTCCACGAGAAGCCGTCCGTGCTCGGCGAGGATGGTCCTGATCTGGGCTGGGTACATTTGCGTGTCCTACGGTTGTGCGCGAATTGCAGCCATATTGCAGTCCGAATGGGACGGGCGCTGGGGGGGACGGGCATGCCAGGGGGACCAAAAGGGGGGCCGATTGTGTGAACCGTAGCGACCGCGAGGCATGGTCCATGGAGTAGGCGAATTCCTATTACGCGCCGCGAGGGTTTCGGACCGAACTAGTTCTTTCGGCAGGGGGGTTGCCGGACGGGTTTTCAAACTGGTTTACGACAATCACGCATCCCATTCGCCACATCGATCGACGAGGAGGTTTTACATGCTTGGCGTGCCCGTACTGGACGAGACGAATTCGCAGGATCCGCACGCTGGCGTGCTTCCCAAGCTGGGCACCGTTTGCGTGGTCGGGCTGGGTTACGTGGGGCTGCCGGTGGCGGTGGAGTTCGGCAAGCGCCGCACCACCGTGGGCTTCGACCTTGCGACCAAAAAGGTCGAGCGGCTAAAGCAGTTCAACGACCCGACCGGGGAAGTCTCGAGCGACGAGCTGCGGAAGGCGAGGATGCTGACGGTCACCGACGACCCGGCGGGGATCCGCCAGGCCGACTACGTGATCATAGCCGTGCCCACCCCGGTGAACGCCGCGCGCCAGCCCGACTTCTCGCCGCTGGAATCCGCCTCCGAGCTGGTCGGCAAGAACCTGAAGCCCGGCGCCATCGTGGTCTACGAATCGACCGTATATCCCGGCACCACCGAGGAGATCTGCGTGCCGATCCTGGAGAAGCATTCCGGGATGCGCTGGAAAGACGGCTTCCACGTCGGCTACTCCCCGGAGCGCATCAACCCGGGCGACAAGGAACATACGTTCACCAAGATCCTGAAGGTGGTCTCGGGCGACGACGCCGAGACCCTCGAGAAGGTCGCCGCGCTCTACAGCTCGGTAGTGACCGCCGGCGTGTACAAGGCCTCGTGCATCAAGGTGGCCGAGGCCGCCAAGGTCATAGAGAACACGCAGCGCGACTTGAACATCGCGTTCGTGAACGAGCTCGCGATCATCTTCGACAAGCTCGACATCGACACCCACGAGGTGCTGCAGGCGGCGGGCACCAAGTGGAACTTCCTCAATTTCAAGCCGGGGCTGGTCGGCGGCCACTGCATCGGCGTCGACCCTTATTACCTGACCTATCGCGCCGAGCTCGCGGGCTACCACCCCGAGGTGATCCTCGCCGGGCGGCGCATCAACGACGGCATGGGCCCGTACGTGGCGCGCAAGGCGGTGCAGGAAATGATCCACGCCGGGCGCAACATCCTTGGCGCGCGCGTCAACATCATGGGCCTCACCTTCAAGGAAAACTGCAAGGACATCCGCAACTCGAAGGTGATCGACGTGATCCGCGAGCTCCAGGAATTCGGCGTCGAGTGCTTCGTGCACGACCCCGAGGCCGATCCGGACGAGACTTTCCACGAATACGGCATTCGCCTCAGCACATGGGAAGAGCTGCCCGCGGCCGACGCGCTGATCCTCGCGGTCGCCCACCAGGGCTTCCTCGGGATCCCGCACGCCGAGTGGATGAAGAAGATCGTGCGCCAGGGATGCCTCGTGCAGGTGAAGCCGGCGCTCGATTCCGACGCGTTCGCCCGCGAAGGGATCCGGGTGTGGCGTCTCTAGCCCCCGTCCCGGCCTCCATCGCTCCCGCCGGCAAGCTGCGCGTCGGCGTCTTCGCCGACTCCGCGCGCCAGCCGCGCTGGATCGTCGAGGCCCTTGCCAAGGTCGCCTCCTCGTCTTTCGCCGAGATCGTCGCCATCTGCGTCCTCCAAAATCGGGGACAGACCTCACTTTCCGCCCGGCGGAAAGTGAGGTCTGTCCCCGGTTCTTGGTCGTTGTTCTCGCGCATCGATCGCAAGGCGTTCGGGGCGGCGGCGGACTGGTCGGCGCTGTGCGACATCGAAGCGCTGGTGCCGCGGTCGCGTCGGATGGCGTGCGAGAACTTGTCGACGGCCGAGGGTGCGCCGCTGGATGTGGCGTTCGCAGTTGGCGATGTGGATGACGCGGCGCTGGATGGATTGGCGCTTTACGGGACGTGGCGTTATTGCTTCGGCGAAGGGCAGGGGACCAACGAGGCGCTGGCGGGCGTGCGCGAGGTGATCGACGGCGTGCCGGCCACGGCATCGGGCCTTCGCATCCGCATCGGAAATGGCGCCGCCGATCGCATCGCGCTCGAATCGTGGGCGCGCACCTTGCCCATTTCAGTGGCGAAGAGTCGCGACAATGTGTTCGCCAAGTCGTCGGAATTCGTGGCGCGTGCCCTCCGCGAGCTGCATTCGACGGGACCCGCGTGGCTCGAAGAGCGCACCGCTCCCGCGAAATCGCATCCGAACGAAACCTTCCCCGGAACCGCTGGCGTCCTGCGCGACGTGACGCGCATGGGCGCGCGCCTCGCACAGCGCGCAGCCTCCAAGATCTTCGAGGTCGAGCAATGGTCGCTCGCCTATCGCTTCACGCAGATCGAGCCGTGGAGCGCCTGCCTCGAAGGCTTCTTCCGCCTCGAGCCGCCCAAGGACCGCTTCTGGGCCGATCCCTTCCCGATCCAGCGCGGCGGCAAAAGCTACATATTCTTCGAGGAGCTGCCCTTCGCGGCGGGCAAGGCGCACATCAGCGTGGTGGAGGTCGACCGTGAAGGCCGCGCCTCGGAGCCGGTGCGGGTCCTCGAGCGCGACTACCACCTCTCCTATCCCTTCCTCGTCGAGGACCAGGGCGAGCTCTACATGATCCCCGAGACCGCGCACAACAACACCGTGGAGGTGTATCGCTGCGTCGACTTCCCATACAAATGGCGCCGCGAGCGCGTGCTGCTGGACGGCCTGTACGCCGCCGACGCTACCTTTCATCGCGGCGACGGGCGCTGGTGGATGTTCGCCAACGCCGCCGCCAACGGCGCGGAGATGCACGACGAGCTGCACATCTACAGCGCCGACAAGCTTCTCGGGGAATGGAAGCCGCACCGCCGCAACCCGGTGAAGTCCGATGCGAGGAGCGCGCGCCCGGCGGGCAAGCTCTTCACGCAGGCCGGCAAGCTCTACCGGCCCGCGCAGATCTGCGCGCCGCTCTACGGCTCGGGTGTCTCGATCAACCGCGTGACGCACCTCTCGCACGACGATTTCATCGAGGAAGAGGAGCGCCGCCTGGTGCCCGCGCCGGAAAGCGGCCTTCTCGGGCTGCACACGATCAACCGCGCCGGCGACCTGAGCGTGGTCGACGTGTTCGCGCGCCGCTCGCGGTTCTGACGGCATGGCGCTCACCAACCTCGCTTACCCGCTCATCGTCACGGCGCTTTGCCTGGCGCTCTGCGCGCTCCTCGCGCGCCACGATCGCTGGTACCGCGAGCACCTCGGCCAGATGGGCGCCGGGCGCTTCGTCGCCATCGACGGGCTGCGCGGCTTCCTCGCGATCGGCGTCTTCTTCACCCACGTCATCGCGACTCACGGCTTCTACGCGCACGGGCGCTGGTACTCGATGTTCTCGCCGATCCACTCGGTGATGGGGCAGGTCGGCGTGTCGCTCTTCTTCATGATCACGGGGTTCCTCTTCTGGCGCCGGGTGTTGCGCTCCAAAGGGGCGTTCGATGCGCGCGCGCTCTACGTCTCGCGCCTGAGGAGGCTCGTGCCGATGTACGCGGTGTCCGTGGCCCTCGCCCTCCTCGTGGTCGCCGTGATGAGCGGCTTCCAGCTGCGCGAGCCGCTGGTGCCCTTCCTCAGGGAATTGCGCACCTGGGTCTCGTTCGGATTTCTCAACACGAGCGACATCAACGGCGTGAAGGACGCGCACATCATCAACGCCGTCTACTGGACGCTTTCCTACGAGTGGACTTTCTACCTGGCGCTGCCCTTGTTCGCTCTGTTCGCGCGCGGCTGGGCCTTCGCGCTCCTGGCCGCCGCCACGCTCCTCTTCGGAATCCAGACGCCGATCACCATCAACTTCCTCGGCGGCGCCCTCGCGGCCCTGGCCCTGGAGAAGGGCCTGCTCACCGGGCACCTCGCGCGCTGGTGGCTCGCCCCGGTGCCGATCGCCGCGATCGCGACGGTGCTGTTCAGCTTCGAGGAGGCGTTCCACCCGGCGGCGGTCGCGCTCCTCTTCGTCGCGTTCCTCTTCGTGGTCGACGGCAACACGCTCTTCGGGCTTCTTCGCACGCGCGCGGCACAGCTCTTCGGGGCGGTGAGCTACAGCTTCTACCTCCTGCACTGCATCGCGCTCTTCGTCGCCTTCCGCCTCGTGGACGGCATCACCCCGGTGGCGCAGCTCGCCGGCTGGCAGCACTGGCTGGTGTCCGCCCTCGTGGCCCTGGGCGTCACGCTCGCCTCCGCGTTCACCTATCGCCGCGTCGAGCACCCGTTCATCGCCGCGCGACCCAAACCCGCCGGCACGGCGCACGAGCCGCTGGCCCCCGCCACCGCGGCCTGAGGCGCGCGTGAACCCCGACCTCATGGCCCTCGAGGACTTCCTCCATCCCTACCTCGGCCGCTATCTCAGCGCGCCGGGCTGGCTCAAGGCGTCCGCGGGCCGCGCCTATTCGTTAATCCCGCCGCGCGTGCGATTGGGTGGAGCGTACCGGCGCTTCCGCGCCGAGGTCGACGGCGCCGCGACCGCCGCGTCGATCGAGGCGCTGGTCCACGCCAAGCTCGCCGCTACCCTCGAGTGGGCGTTCGACACCGTGCCCGCCTACCAGGGCTTCCGCGGGCTTCTCGACGGCAAGCGCGATCCGCGCGACGTATTGCAGCGCCTGCCCGTCACCGACAAGCTCGACATCAAGCACCACCCCGAGCGTTATCTCTCGCGCGCCATGTCGGCGGGCTCGCGCATGGAGATGTTCACCGGCGGCTCCACCCGCAACCCGATGACGTTCTACGTGCAGAAGCATGTGACGCGCCCCAAGGAGTTCGCGTTCATCCAGGCGTTTCGCGAGCGCCTCGGCGTGGACAAGGCGGACCTGGTCCTCGCGCTGCGTGGGCGCACCGTGCCCTCGGCCGCGGAGCCCGGCGGGCGCATCTGGATGCACGAGCCGATCAAGCGCCAGCTGATCCTGTCTTCGGACCACCTCGATCGCCGCTACATGCCCGCGTACGCCGAAGCGCTCACGCGGCACCGGCCCGCGTATATAGAGGCGTTCCCCTCGGCCCTCTTCCCGCTCGCGCGCTGGCTCGCCGCAAACCCGCTTCCCGAGTTCACGCGCGGCGTGAAGGGCGTGATGCTCTATTCGGAGAACGTGTACGGCTACCAGATGGAGAAGTTCCGCGAGGTGTTCGGCTGCCCGATCCTGTCGCACTACGGCCACTCGGAGCGCGTGCTGATGGCGGCCTCGATGCCCGACGACGACCGCTACTTCTTCTGGCCGCAGTACGGGCACTTCGAGCTGCTCGACGCCGAGAACCGCCCGATCACGCAGCCCGGCAAGCTGGGCTTCGTGGTCGGCACCAGCTTCGACAACAAGGTGATGCCGTTCCTGCGCTATCGCACCGGCGACCTCGCCATGCTGAGCGAGGGCGGGCACCCCGATCTCCCCGGCCATCCGGCGTGCGAGCGCATCGTCGGGCGCCTGCAGGAATTCATCGTCTGCCACGACCAGCGCCTGGTCTCGATCACCACCATCGGGGTCGCGCACTTCCCCGAGCTGGCCGAGGTCGACGCCATCCAGTACGAGCAGGACCGCCCCGGCAAGCTGGTGCTGAAGGTCGTCGCCGACCACAAGCTCGCGGGCGAGCACGCCTCGCGCATCGCGGCCGCGGTAGCCGCGAAGACGCAAGGCGGCTGCGAAGTGGACGTGGTGCAGGTCGACTCGATCGCGCGCACGCCGCGCGGCAAGGCCCGCATGTTGGTCCAGAACCTCGACGTCCGCCGTTATTTCGGCGCGGCGACGGAAGCGTGATTTCTCGAAAGATTCCCATGATCGATACCCCCGTCATCCTCCTCTTGGGTCCCCACCGCGCCGCCGTGAGCGGGGTGAGCACGCATGTCAACCTGCTGATGAATTCGACGCTCTCCGGCGACTTCGAGACCGTGCATTTCCAGGTCGGCAGCGAAGGGCGCGACGAAGGCCCCATCGGGCGCTTCATCCGCCTCGTGCTGAGCCCCTTGTTCCTCGCCGCGACGATCCTCTTCCGGAGGGTGGCGCTGGTGCACATCAACACGTCCCTCAACCGGCGTGCCTACTGGCGCGACCTTGCGTACCTCGCGGTGTCGAAGATGCTCGGCGCGCGCGTGGTCTACCAGGTGCATGGCGGCGAGCTGCCGCAGCGTTTCTTCGCCAGCTCGAAGCTCCTCACCGCGTTCCTGCGCTGGACCCTCAAGTTGCCCGACCTGGTGCTGGTGCTGGCGCAGGTCGAGCTCGAGGCGTATCGCAATTTCGTTCCCGAGCAACGCGTCGTGGCGCTGCCCAACGGCATCGACTGCCGCCCGTATGGGGCGATTCCGACGGTGCAGGCCGAGCCCGGCCAACCGCTGCGCCTGGTCTACATCGGCCGCCTCGCCCGCGAGAAAGGCCTTTACGAGACGCTGCAGGGCATTCGCCTCGCGCTCGAGCTGGGCGTCGATGCGCGGCTGGTGATCGCGGGCAGCGGCGACGAGGAGGCGCGCCTTCGACGCTACGCGCAGGCGATCGGCGTGGGCTCACGCACCTGCTTCGTGGGCCCGGTATTCGGCAACGACAAGGTAAAGCTCCTCGCCGGCGCGGACTTGACGATCCTCCCCAGCTACAGCGAGGGGCTGCCCTATGCGCTCCTCGAGTCGATGGCCGCCGGCATCCCGGTGATAGCGACTCCCGTGGGCGCGATTCCCGACGTGATGACCGACGGCATCCACGGCTTCCTGGTGCCGCCGCGCGACGGCAAGTCGATCGCCGAGTCGCTCGCCATCCTCGCAGGCGATCGGGCACGCCTCTCGTGGATGAGCCGCGCCTGCCGGCGCCGCGTGCGCGCCGCCTTCTCTGTCGAGCGCCTCGCGCAGGAGCTCTCGCTGCACTACGCGCATCTCTGCGGCAACGCCCAGGTCGCCAACGCGGTGCAGGGCCGCATCCCGTCGACCGGCGCGCGCACGCCATTGCGTCGCGGCATTCCCGAGGCGCTCTTCGGGGGCGAGGAATAACCATGTGCGGAATCGTCGGCGCCATCGCGCCTCCCGATAGCGGCATCACCCGCGAGACCATCGAGCGCATGCTCGATGCGATCGCGCACCGCGGGCCCGACGGCCACGGCATCGCGGAATTCTTCACCTGTGGCGGGCAGCGCGTACTCCTGGGCCACCGGCGCCTGGCGATCATCGATCCCGAGGGCGGCCACCAGCCGATGCTCGACGCCGAGGCCGGGCTCGCCATCACCTTCAATGGCGAGATCTACAACTTTCGCGAGCTGCGCGAGGAGCTGAAGGCCTACGGCTACGCTTTCTCGGTCGACTCCGACACCGAGGTGCTGCTGCGCGCCTACCAGCACTGGGGCGACAAGGTCGTCGACAAGCTGCGCGGCATGTTCGCCTTCGCCATCTGGGACGCGAAGAACCAGCGTCTCTACATGGCGCGCGACCGCTTTGGCGAGAAGCCGCTGTTCCTGCGCCAGGATGGCGACACCCTTTGCTTCGCTTCCGAGATCAAGGCGCTGCTGCAGTTGCCGCAGGCCAGGCCCGCGGTGAACCTGTCCGCCGTCTGGGACTTTCTCGCCTACCGCTACGTGCCCGGGCCGAAGACGCTCTTCGAAGGGATCCGCAAGCTGAATCCCGGCACCTGCGCGACGTGGGAGAAGGGCAAGCTCACCGAGCGGCGTTACTGGAGCGCGCCCGATCGCGAGTCGCCCCCGCAGGCCGTGCCCGATCGCGACGTCGTCCCCACATTCCTCGGGCGCCTCGACGAGGCGGTGAAGCTGCAGATGGTGAGCGACGTGCCGTTCGGCGCGTTCCTGTCCGGCGGCCTCGACTCCTCGGCCATCGTGGCCCTCATGACGCGCCACAACACCAACGTGCGCACCTTCTCGGTGGGCTTCGGCGAGGGCGGCTACAGCGAGCTGGGATACGCCAACGTGGTCGCAAGGCACTTCGGCACGCAGCACCACGAGCTCACCGTGAATTTCGAAGACATCGTCGCCAACCTGCCGAAGCTGGTGGGCTATCGCGACGCGCCCGTCTCCGAGCCTTCCGACATCCCGATCTACATGCTCGCCAGGGAGGCGTCGAAGTCGGTGAAGATGGTGCTCACGGGCGAGGGCAGCGACGAGATCCTCGGCGGCTATCCCAAGCACGTGTACGAGCGCTTCGCGCAGGGCTACCAGCTCCTGCCGGGCTATATCCGCAATAACCTGATCGCGCCGCTCACCCAGTCGCTGCCCTACGAGTTCCGGCGCGCGAAGACCGCGATGACGAACCTGAACATCGAGGACTGGCGCGAGCGCTACGTGCGCTGGTTCGGGGCGCTGAACCACACCGAGCGCGAGCAACTTACCGTGCTGCGCATGGAATCGTCGGGCGAGGGCGCCGCGCTGCCGCCCTTCGACGCCGCCTCGAACTCCACCACGCTGCGCCGCATCCTCTACTTCGACCAGACCAGCTGGCTTCCCGACAACCTGCTGGAGCGCGGCGACCGCATGACCATGGCCGCATCGATCGAGTCGCGCGTGCCCTTCCTCGACCACGAGCTCGCCAACTACGTCTCGTCGCTGCCCGACAGCTACCGCGTGAAGGGCATGAAGACCAAGTGGATCCTGCGCCAGGCGGGCAAGAGCCTCATTCCCGAGGCGATCCTCGACCGTCCCAAGGTCGGCTTCCGCGTGCCGGTGAACAAGTGGTTCCAGGGGCCGCTCAAGGAATATCTCGTCGATCACCTCAAGAGCGGCGATTCGAAGACGCGCGCCTACTACGACAACCAGGTCCTCGACCGCATGCTCGACGACCACATCGACGGCAGGCAGAACCACGAGAAGCTCCTCTGGGCGCTGCTCAACCTCGAAATCTGGCACCGGCAGTACGCGTGACGATGGCGCCCTCCGGCCTCGCCTGGAAGCTGAACCGGCTGCGCTGCATGACGGCGGCCGAGATCGCGCACCGCGTGGTGAAGGCCGCGGCGATGCGCGCCGAGCGCTGGGGTTTCGCGCGCGTCGTGGTGCCAAAGGCCGATCTCGCGCGCGGGGCAACGCCGTGGATCCACGCGAACGTGAAGGTCGATCCGGCTGCCTATGTCGCCGCGGCGGATCGCGTGGTCGCGGGGCGCTTCGACGTCTTCGCGATGGAAAACGTCGAGCTCGGCAACCCGCCGCGCTGGAACCGGGATCCGAAGACCGGCATCGAGGCGCCGCTCGACTTCGGCAAGCAGCTCGACTATCGCGATCCGGCGCGGGTCGGCGATTGCAAGTACTTGTGGGAGCCGAACCGGCACCTGCACCTGGTCACGCTCGCGCAGGCGTACGCGCTCACCGGCGACGCGCGTTACGCCGAGACCGTGAAGGCGCACCTCGCGAGCTGGTTCGACGCGTGCCCGTTTCGCATGGGCGCCAACTGGTCGAGCTCGCTCGAGCTGGGGCTGCGCCTCATCAACTGGGCGCTCGCCTGGCAGCTTCTCGGCGGCGTGAAGTCGCCGGTGTTCGCGGGTAGCGACGGCGAAGCATTCCGCGACCGCTGGTTGGAAAGCGTCTACCAGCACGCCGAATTCATCTCGGGGCACCTTTCGCTGCACTCGTCGGCCAACAATCACCTGGTGGGCGAAGTCGCCGGCCTGTATACCGCGGCGCTGGCGTGGCCGCACTGGGATGCGGCCGCGCAATGGCGCAAGACCGCGGGCGACATCCTCGAGCGCGAAGCCCTGCTCCAGAACGCGCCCGACGGGGTGAACCGGGAGCAAGCCGTTTCGTACCAGCAGTTCGAGCTCGACCTGCTGCTGCTGCCGCTCGTCGCCGCCCGCGCCAACGGCCTCGATTTCTCGGCGGCGTACGTGGCGCGCATCGAGGCGATGCTGGTGTATCTCGCGTCCATCATCGACTACGGCGGCAACGTGCCGATGTTCGGCGACGCCGACGACGGCTACGCGGTGCGCCTCGATCCCCGCCCGGAGTTCAGCCGCTACCACTCGCTCCTCGCGACGGGCGCCATCCTCTTCGGGCGCGGCGACTTCAAGGCCAAGGCCGAGACCCTCGACGACAAGACGCGCTGGCTCTTCGGCGGCGAAGCGTGGGAGGTGTTCGACGGCATCGACACCGCGAACGCGCGCCTGCCGGTGCGCCGGGAGTTTCCCGACGGCGGCTACTACATCCTCGGCTGCGACTTCGAGACCGACGACGAGATTCGCCTCATCGCCGACGCCGGCCCGCTCGGCTATCGCGAGATCGCCGCCCACGGCCATGCCGACGCGCTCTCGTTCACGCTGTCGGTAGCCGGCGAGGAGTTCCTCGTCGATCCCGGAACGTTCGCCTACCACACCGAGGCCCGGTGGCGCGCCTACTTCCGCGGCACCTCGGCGCACAACACGCTGCGCGTCGACCGCCAGGACCAGTCGCAGGCCGGCGGCAACTTCATGTGGCTGAGGAAGGCGAAGGCCGGCTGCGCGCAATGGATCACTTCCGCGGACAAGGACTTCTTCGAGGGTTGGCACGACGGCTACACCGCGCTCGCCGACCCGGTGATGCACCGCCGGCGCATCGTGCTCGAAAAGGCCACGCGCCGCATCGTGATCGAGGACACGCTGCAGATGGAAGGCGAGCACGACGTGGAGCTCTTCCTGCATGCCCACGAGAGATGCGCGGTCGCCATCACCGCCGAGGGTGCGCGGCTCGCGCGCGGCGATCGCGCGCTCGATATCCGCTGGCCGCGGTCGGAGGGGGCGAAGGCCGAAGTCCTGCGGGGAAGCGACGCCCCGATCGGCGGCTGGATCTCGCGCGCCTTCGATCGCAAGCATCCAGCCCCGACCCTGGCCTGGCGCGCGCGGTTGAAGGGCAATACCGTATTGCGCACCGAGATCGATTGCATCGTGGCGGGCGCGTGACGATGCCGGGCAAGCGCATCGTCATGATCGGCACCCGGCGCGACGTGCGCGGCGGGATCTCCGCCATGGTCAACGTCTATTTCGCGCACGGCCTCTTCGGCCGCTGGAACGCGCGCTACCTCGCGACGCACTGCGACGGCGGCAAGCTGCGCAAGGCCGCCCAGGCGGCGGGGAGCTGGCTCTGCTTCATGGGGCTCCTCCTCACCGGGCGGGTCGCGCTCGCGCATGTGCATATCGCTTCCGACGCGAGCTTCTGGAGGAAGTCGCTCTTCATCGTTCCCGCGCACCTTTTGCGCGTGCCCTACGTGCTGCACATGCACGGGGGCAATTTCATCGAGTTCTATCGAACGCGCAATGCGCTGGTGCGCCGCTTCATCCGCTGGATCTACGCGCGCTCCGATCGCGTGATCGCGCTGTCGCAGGAATGGCGCGAGGCGCTGCTCGCGCTCCAGCCCGAAAGCCGCGTGGTGGTGATCCCCAATCCGGTCGAGATCCCGCCATGGCAGGCGAGCCTCGAGGGCACGCCGCCCACGGTTCTCTTCCTCGGGGTCATCAAGGAAAGGAAGGGCGTGCACGATTTGCTGCGCGCCTGGCCCGCGGTGCTGCGCGCCGTGCCGGACGCGCGCCTGGTGCTGGGCGGGGTGGGCGATGTCCAGGAAGCGAAGGCGCTCGCCCTCGAGCTGCACGTCGAGGGCTCCATCGAGATGCCCGGATGGATCGTAGGCGAGGCCAAGGATTCCCTCATGAAGCGAGCGTGGGTGTTCGCGCTCCCGTCCCATTACGAGGCGCTGCCGATGTCGGTCCTCGAGGCGCAGGCGGCGGGCGTTCCCGTGGTGTCCACCCGGGTGGGCGGCATCCCGACTGCGGTGGACCACGGGCGCACCGGTTTCCTGCTGGAGCCGCGCGACGTGGCAGGGCTTGAAGGGGCGCTGGAAGGCCTCCTCACCGATCGGGCGCGGCGCCAGGCCGTGGGTGCGGCTGGCCGGGCCGCCTCCGTGGAGCGCTTCTCCGCGGACGTCCTGGTGCCGAAAGTCGACGCCATCTGGCGCGAAATCGTGCCCGCGGCAGAGCTGGCGGGGGCCACGCCGGGCGCCCTAGTCCGGACGGACTAGAAAGTCGCGATTCCGTGCAGGGGGCGTAGTCAAGTGCCGACGCCATATTGAGTCCTTGGATCCTCGCCGTCGCGGGGATGACGTTCCCCCAGGAGACGACAAGCAATGAAGATCAGCATCATGGGCCTTGGCTATGTGGGCGCAGTGTCGGCCGGCTGCCTCGCCAAGGAAGGACACGAAGTCATCGGCGTGGATCCCCAGCAGACCAAGGTGGATCTCATCAACGCCGGCAAGACGCCGATCATCGAGAAGGACATCGGCGACATCATTCAAAAGGCCGTCGCCGAAGGAAAGCTGCGCGCCACCACCGACGTCGCGGAGGCGGTGAAGCACACCGACCTGTCGCTCGTCTGCGTCGGCACGCCCAGCCTCGGCAACGGCCACATCGACCTGAAGTACGTGCGCCGCGTTTGCGAGCAAATCGGCGCGGGCCTCATCGACCACCCGGGCCATACCGTCGTGATCCGCAGCACGCTTCTTCCCGGGAGCATGAAGACCGTCGTCATCCCCGCGCTCGAGGAAGCCTCGGGCCTGAAGGCCGGGCGCGACTTTGGCCTCTGCATCAACCCCGAATTCCTGCGCGAGGGCACCGCCGTCGCCGACTATTTCAATCCGCCCAAGACCGTCATCGGTGAAGTCGAGAAGGGCAGCGGCGACCTGGTCGCGAAGCTCTACGGCCACATGCCGGGCCCGATGATCCGCACCGACTACGAGACGGCGGAGATGGTGAAGTACGCGGACAACACCTGGCACGCGCTGAAAGTCGCGTTCGCCAACGAGATCGGCAACATCTGCAAGGGCCTGGGGCTGGACAGCCACAAGCTCATGGACATCTTCTGCCAGGACACCAAGCTCAACCTGTCGCCGTATTACCTCAAGCCCGGCTTCGCGTTCGGCGGCTCGTGCCTGCCGAAGGATGTGCGCGCGCTCTCGTACAAGGCGAAGCTCATGGACGTGAAGGTGCCGATCATCGACGCGATCCTGCCGTCCAACGACGCGCAGATCGAGCGCGGCATCCGCGCGGTGATGGACAAGGGCTCGAAGAAGATCGGCATCCTGGGCTTCAGCTTCAAGGCCGGCACCGACGACCTGCGCGAAAGCCCGATGGTGGAGCTGGTGGAGCGCCTCATCGGCAAGGGTTACGACCTGCGCGTATATGACAGCAACGTACGCATGGCTTCCATCCACGGCGCCAACAGGGAGTACATCCTCAACCACATCCCGCACATCTCGAAGCTGATGGTCAATTCCATCGACGAGGTGCTGGAGCACGCCGGCACCATCGTGATCGGCAACGGCTCGGCGGAGTTCCGCGACATCCCGGCGCGCATCGGCGAGAAGCAACAGATCGTGGACCTGGTGCGCATCACCGCGGAGCGCAGCGTCGAAGGCGTCTACGACGGGATCTGCTGGTGATGAAAAAGGTCCTCTTCCTCGTCGAGAACCTGCCCAGCCCGTTCGATCGGCGCGTGTGGCAGGAGGCCACCGCGCTGAAGTCCGCGGGCTATGGCGTGTCGATCATCTGCCCCACGGGCAAGGGCTACGAGAAGCATTTCGAGGAGATCGACGGCATCGCGATCTATCGCTACGACCTCCCGGTCGAGGCGAACGGCGCGCTGGGCTACGCGATCGAGTACAGCCTCGCGCTCTTCTGGACGTTCGTCCTTACCTGGCGCGTGCTGTTCACGCGTGGCTTCGACGCGATCCACGCGTGCAACCCGCCCGACCTCTTCTTCCTGATCGGCGGGTTCTTCAAGCTCCTGGGCAAGAAGTTCGTCTTCGACCACCACGACATCAACCCCGAGCTCTACGAGGCGAAGTTCGGCCGCCGCGACTTCTTCTGGAAGCTGATGGTGGCTTTCGAGAGGCTCACCTTCAGGACCGCCGACGTCTCGCTCGCCACCAACGAGTCGTATCGCAACATCGCCATCGGGCGCGGCGGCATGGATCCGCGGCGCGTCTTCGTCGTGCGTAGCGGCCCCAGCCTCGAGCGCCTGAAGATCGTCGCGCCGGACGAGTCGCTGAAGCGTGGACGCAAGTACCTCGTGGGCTACGTGGGCGTGATGGGGCGCCAGGAGGGCATCGACCTCCTGCTCTGCGCGGTACGCGCGGTGGTCGACATGCACGGCCGCCACGACATCCACTTCGGGCTGGTGGGCGGGGGCACCTCGCTGGACGAGATGAAGGCCCTCGCGAAGAAGCTCGAGATCGAGGACTACGTGACCTTCACCGGCCGCGTGCCTGATGCGGAGCTGCTCGCGATGCTCAACACGTCGGACGTATGCGTGAATCCGGACATCGCGAACGAGATGAACGACAAGTCCACGATGAACAAGATCATGGAGTACATGGCGCTCGCCAAGCCGATCGTGCAGTTCGACCTCGCCGAGGGCCGCTTCTCCGCGCAGGACGCCTCCCTCTACGCCAAGCGCAACGATCCCGACGACCTCGCCGCCAAGATCATCGAGCTGATCGACGATCCCGCGCGCCGCGCCCAGATGGGCGCGTATGGACGCCGCCGCGTCGAAAACGAGCTCGAGTGGCGCTACGAGTCTCCGAAGCTTCTCGCCGCGTACCAGTCGCTCTGGAACGAACGCCCGCATACCGTCGCGCACCCTTCGGGCGCCGACTGAAAAGTCGTGTCAGGTACGAGTTTCACCTGGTGATGTGTACCTGACACGACATTCGACGACGCGCCGCTTTGCCGGCGCGTTTCGTTTGCTGTCGCCCTCCGGTGACGACAAATTCCTCATGTTAAATCAACGCTGTAGCTTGCGGGTGACACTCCGTGTCATGCCCTAGCCACGTCTTGTCGTTGTTCGGCTACACCCTGTAGGCCTCGTCCGACAGGTGATAAGGCGTTTCCTACAACGAAATTCAGCCTGGACTACAAATTGCGCTGTTTCCAGCTACAGCGGTCATGTTGGCGTCCTGCGTAGTGCTTCACTAAGGTATTGATACTAATAATATTATTACGGTTGGCATCGGCCTTGCTAATGACCCGTCTCATTCGTTGTATTTGGAGAGACCGGAATCATGCAGACGCAGGCCCTCCCGAAAGCCCGCCAGGCGCGCACCTTCGCCGCGGCGTCGTTGCTCCTCCTCGGAGCCGTCATCGCCTATTGGCCGACGCAGGCGCAGTCCCAGTCCGCATACCCCTCCACCGGCACGCGCGCGGTACCGACCTACGAGGCCGTGGGCCTTTACTGGTCCGGCCCAGGCGCCAACGCCGCCACCGGTTGCGAAGTGAAATTCAGGAAGGTCGGCGCGAGCGCGTGGACGCAGGGCCTCGCGATGTGGTTCGACGCGCGCGACAACGAGTGCCGCGGCAGCTTGGTGAGCCTCACGCCCGGGACTGATTACGAAGCGCAGCTCAACCTTCCGGGCGCCGGTGTCGCTCGCGCGCTCACATTCAAGACGTGGTCCAACCAGTTGCCGGTGGCGAAAGTGATCGCGGTGGCGGGCGGCTCGGCGATGCTCAACATCACCGAAGGCGGCAGCGCCGCGGGCTACGTGGTCTACGAGGGCGCGGGCGCCACGCTCGACGCCGCCAACGCCTCGCAGTTCAACGTCTCGGTCAACGCGTCGTACGTGATCGTGCGCGGCTTCAATCTGAAGGGCGCGCAGCAGGACGCGATCCGCATCGCCGCCAGCGTGAGCGACGTCGTCATCGAGGACAACGACATCAGCGGCTGGGGCCGCACGCGTGATGGAAGATGGGGCACCGACATGGACTCGGGTGTGCGCGCCGTGTGCCGCAACGAGGAGCTCACGCGCGTCACCATCCAGAGGAACCGCATCCACGACCCGCGCTACAGCGCCAACAGCTGGACCGACGGCCACCCGGCGGGCCCGCAGGGCGTGACATTCAGCTACTGCGGCGGCAACCACGTCATTCGCCACAACGACATCTACGGCGGCGCAAAGCATTTCAACGACGCCATCGGCGGCGAGGACAACTTCACCAGGACCGGCTTCCCGAACGCGGACTCGGACGTCTACGGCAACAAGATCACCGGCGCGTGGGACGACGGCATCGAGGCCGAGGGCGGCAACAAGAACGTGCGCATCTGGGGCAACTTCCTCGACCGCACCGCCACCGGCATCGCGACCACCGTGGTCTCCGTGGGCCCGATCTACATCTTCCGCAATGTCTACAGCCGCAACGAATTCTTCGAGGGCCGCGCCCACGACCAGGACGACCGCCAGCCGTTCTTCAAGTCGGGCTCCGACGCATCGCTCGGCGACGGCCGGCGCTACCTCTTCCACAACACCATGCTGCAGGCGACCGAAGCGGGCTCGAGCTACGGCCTGGGCGCGGGCGCGGGCGCGGGCGGCACGGGCGCGACCCAGCTCATCAACAACACGGTGTCGATGAACAACATCTACCACCTGTGGAAGCCGAACTCGGCCTTCTACCAGGTGGGCGTGAACAACACGTTCCAGAACGACATGTACAACGGCAACGCCGGCGCCCCGATGGTGAGCGGCATCCAGGCGACGCCGGCGTACGCCGCGGGCAACGGCTGGCAGAGCGAGGCGGGCGGCCAGTACGCGCTCGCCGCGGGCACTCCGGGCTTCGATCAGGGCGTGCGCATCGCCAACTTCAACGACGACTTCCTCGGCGCCGCCCCCGACGTCGGCGCGTCCGAGGCGGGCGCCGCGGCAATGAAATTCGCACTCGCGGCCTCCGCTGGCGCGAGCGTCAACGGATCGACGTTCGCCGTCACGACACCGACACCGACTCCGACTCCGACTCCGACGCCTACGCCTACGCCTACGCCTACGCCTACGCCGACACCGACTCCCGTTCCGCCGACCACGCCGACGGGCTCGACCGACGTCTCCAGCACCATCGATTCGTCTTCATACAGCGCAACCGCGGGCCAGAGCGTGACCTTCACGGTGAGCGTGATGGGCAACTCCGGCACGCCCACCGGCACCATCGCTTTCCGCGCCAACGGCACGGCGATCGCGAGCTGCACGGCGGTCGCGATCGTTGCGGGCAAGGCCAACTGCGCCACTGCGAGCCTCGCATCGGGCAGCCACGCGATCACCGGCGTTTATTCTGGAAATGGCACCTACGGCACGGGCATCGCGGGCCCGATCACGCAGACCGTCAACGCAAGCAGCGCCCAATCGAACGCCAATCCGATCAACGTGCAGGGGCTGTGGTGGCGTTCCAGCACCGGCAGCGAGTCGGGCTGGGGTGTCAATTTCACGCAGCAAGGCGATACGCTCTTCGCGACGTGGTTCACCTACGACACCGACGGCACCGGCCTCTGGCTGGTGATGCCCAACGGCGTGAAGGCCGGGAGCGACACGTACACCGGCCCGCTCTATCGCACCACCGGCCCGGCGTTCAGCGCGGCGACTTTCAATCCCGCGAGCGTGCTGGTGACTCAAGTCGGCACGGCGACCTTCGCCTTCAGCGACGCCAACAACGGCACCTTCGATGCGACCGTGAGCGGTACGCGCATCTCGAAGCCGATCACGCGCCTGGTCTACTCGACCACGCTGCCGGCCTGCTCCCCGGGCGGCAACCCAGCGGCCAGCTCGAACTACCAGGATCTCTGGTGGCGTAGCGGCGGGACGGAATCGGGCTGGGGCATGAACGTGACCCACCAAGGCAACACCCTCTTCGTCACCTGGTTCACGTACGACGCGAACGGCAAGGGCATGTGGCTGGTGGCCTCCAACGTTTCGAAGACCGCCAACGGCGCTTATTCCGGCAGGCTCCTTCGCACCACCGGGCCCGCATATAACGTCGCGAACTTCGACCCCGCGCAAGTGGTCACCACCGACGTGGGCTCGATCAGCTTCAGCTTCACCGACGGGGCCAACGGCTCGTTCAGCGCGGTGGTCGATGGAGTGCCTGTCACCAAGGCGATCGCACGCGAGGTGTTCGGCGCCAACCCGACTGTCTGCAACTAGCGACGAAATCGCTTGTAGGACAAGCATTTATCGGTGGCTCCAGAGCCAATTTGTAGTCCGTGTGAACTACCACGGCCCGACTCTGGTGCAATCGTGGGTTCCTAAACTGTTCCTACTGCGGTGGTGTCGGCGCCGCTACAAGGACAGTCATGGATTCGACGATTTACAGCGATGGAACATACCTCGCCAACAACCCGGGTTGGCACGCCGACGATTCGGCGTGGAAGGCGGGCCATATCGCCGACATCCTCTCCCGGCACGCGATCGTGCCGCGCACCGTGTGCGAGATCGGCTGCGGCGCGGGTGAAGTGCTGCGTGGGTTGAGCACGCGCCTCGATCCCACCACGCGCTTCTTCGGGTACGACATCTCGCCCTCGGCGTTCGCGATCTGCTCGCAAAAGGCGAACGAGCGCCTCACCTACCGGCTCGCCAACCTGCTCGAGACCGAGGAGCACTACGACCTGGCCATGGCGATCGACGTCTTCGAGCACGTCGAGGATTACTTCGGGTTCCTGCGCCAGCTGCGCTCCAAGGCCCACTACAAGGTGTTCCACATTCCGCTCGAGCTCTCCGCGCAGGAAGTGATGCGCGCGCGCCCGCTGATCGAGGCGCGCCGCAAGGTGGGGCACATCCACCATTTCTCTAAGGACACCGCGCTAGCCACCCTCGAGGACTGCGGGTACACCGTGATCGACCATTTCTACACCGCGGGACGCACCGACCTGCCTGGCCAGGGCTGGAAGTCGGGGCTCCTCAAGTACCCGCGCGCGGCGCTCTTCCGCGTCAACCCCGACGCGGCGGCGCGCCTGCTGGGCGGTTACTCGCTCATGGTGCTGGCGCGATAGGGCCGGGGCGACGATGAGCATCTTCCAGGCACCCATCCTCATCGTCGACGACGACCCGTCGAGCGTCCTGGCCATGCAGGAAGTGCTGAAGAGCCTGGGCTCGCCGCTGGTCACCGCGCACTCCGGGGAAGAGGCGCTGCGCTGCGTTCTCGACGCCGACTTCGCCGCGATCCTCATGGACGTGCGCATGCCCGGGATCGACGGCTTCTCCACGGCAAGCATGATCCGCGAGCGCAAGCGCTCGCGCTACACGCCGATCATCTTCCTCACCGCGGAGCTCGAGGACATGTCGACCGTGTTCAAGGGCTATCGCGCGGGCGCGGTGGACTTCATCAGCAAGCCGGTGATCCCCGAGGTGCTGCGCTCCAAGCTCTCGGTGTTCGTCGGACTGCACGACATGAACCGGATGCTGAACGCGGAGCTCGCCGAGCGCGCGCTCACCGAGCAGCGCCTGCGCGCCTCGGAGGAAAACCTGCGCGCGCTGGCCGGGCACCTGCAGTCGGTGCGCGAGGAGGAGCGCATCCACATCGCTCGCGAGATCCACGACGAGCTGGGCCAGGCGCTCACCGGGCTCAAGTTCGACCTGGCCTCCTTCGCCAAGGGTTTCGAGAGCGACGATGCGCGCATGCGCGTCGACAAGCAGCACGGCCTGGGCATCGCCATCGACCGCATCATCAACTCGGTGCGCCGCATCGCCTCGGGGCTGCGCCCCGAGGTGCTCGACGAGATCGGGCTCGCCGCGGCTTTCGAATGGCAATCGCGCGAATTCCAGCGCCGCACCGGCATCCGATGCCTGGTCGTCATCGACCCGAATTTCGTCGATCCCGACAAGGCACGCTCGACCGCGCTCTTCCGGATTTTGCAGGAACTCCTGACCAACGTCGCGCGCCACGCCAACGCCACGCGCGTGAACGTTTCGCTGGTCGAAGGCCGCAGGGCGCTCGAATTGAGCGTGGAGGACAACGGCCGCGGCATTCGCGACAACGAGATCGAGAGCCCGCGGTCGCTGGGGTTCCTCGGCCTGCGCGAAAGAGTGCTCGCCTTTGGCGGCGTGATCGACGTCAAGGGCGACGAAGGCAAGGGGACGAAGGTCTCCGTCATTATCCCGATCAATGCACACCAACAGGTATCCCACGCATGACATACGCTACTTCCTCGGTACTTCACGGCACTAGAGGAGTGCCTGTCAAAGTCCTCATCGCGGACGACCATCCGGTGGTTCGCCAAGGCCTCAAGCTCATGTTGAACGCGGACCAGGAGATCGCCGTCGTGGGCGAAGCCCGCGACGGCGACGAAGCCTTCGAGATGGCGCATGCCATCGAGTGGGACGTCGCCGTATTCGATTACTCCATGCCCGGCCGCGGCGGGGTCGAGCTCCTTTCCGACGTAAGGGGCGCCTACCCCGACCGCCCGGTGTTGATTCTCAGCATCTATCCCGAGGATCCGCATGGGCTGCGCGCGCTGAAAGCCGGCGCCGCGGGCTACATCAGCAAGGAGACCGCGGGCGAAGAGCTGACCGCGGCGGTGAAGAAGGCAGCTTCCGGCGGGCGCTATGTAAGCGCCACCCTGGCGGAGAAGCTCGCCTCGCGCCTCACGCCCGAGCAGGAGCGCCCGCCGCACGAGCGCCTCTCGGACCGCGAATACCGGGTGATGTGGCTGCTGGCCTCCGGAAAGACGCTGCACCAGATCGCCGAGGAGATGCGTTTGAGCCCCTCGACCGTGAGCACCTATCGCGGCCGGATCCTGAAGAAGCTCGGGCTCAACACCAACGTGGACCTGGTGCACTACGCGATGAAACACCGCCTCATCGAGTAGGGCCAGCTGTGATAGCTTTCCCTGCATGGGGAAAGCTCTCTAGATGGACGCGATCGCCCTCGTATTCCTCGTCGCGCTGCACTCCGCGCCGGTGAAGCGCGAGGAAATCGACATCGACGCGCCGCAGAAAGCCGCGCTGGTGGACCTCGAATCGCAGTACATGAACGCGCAGGTCCTGGCGGCGATGTCCATGCCGTACAAGTACCGCGTGACGCAGATGCCCTGCAAGGCCGCGCAATTGCAGCCCGAGCGCGGCTGGACGGCGGCACGCGAGCCCAGCGGGCGCATCCAGTGGGTGCCGGGGCCCATGACCAAGGTGTTCTGGAGCGGGATCTACGGAACCTGCCTCATCCAGTCGCCCCTGGAGCGGGAGAAGGTGGAGGAGGTCGAAAGGACCGCCTTGGAGTGCGAATGCAACGGGTGGACACCCCAGCGATAGCCCGGACGGTTCATTCCTACAGCGCAGACGGTTCATTTCCGGGCGGCAGAATCGGACCATGCAAACTTCCTCGCATGTCGCTGCCGCATCGCCCGCCGCCGTCTTGAACGCGAGGCGCCCGGTCTCGGCCGCCAAGCTCGGCGCGATCCTGCAGATCGAATTTCGCACCATCCGCAGCGCAAGCCATCCGCAGTGCACGATCTCAGCGCCGCACTGGCGCGAGGCAAAGGACCCCGCGGAGCCAAACTGGACCATCGATCCGCCGCGGGAGTGCCCCGACGGCTGCCACCTGCTCATCAACCTGGTGGCCTCGGACCTCGCCACGCGGTATCAGCTCGAGCGGCGCACGCGTCGCAGGGGCTGAGGGCGATTTACGAAGGGGAATGTGGTGGGTCGTACTGGGATCGAACCAGTGGCCCCTGCCGTGTGAAGGCAGTGCTCTACCGCTGAGCTAACGACCCGTGCGCCGGATGGCACAGAAGAGGTCGAATTTTCTCATGCCGGGGGTGGGAGGGTCAAACTTCGCTTCGGGCGCATAGTAAAATCGCAGGCTCTCCACGCTCGCAAGGCTGTTCGCCATGAGGCTTCTCGCTGCTCTCGTCACCGTCTTTTTCACGTCCCTGGCATCGGCCACCACCGACAGCACCGACTATAGCGACATGTGGTGGGTGCCCACCGAATCGGGGTGGGGCGCGAACGTGATCCAGCAGGGCGACATCCTGTTCGTGACGCTTTTCGTCTACGACAGCAGTGGGATCCCGACCTGGTACGTCTCGCCGCAGACCACCTTTCAAGGCGGGGGCCTTTTCACCGGGCCGCTGTTTCGCACCACGGGGCCTTACTTCGGCGGGCCGTTCAATCCCCAGAACGTGGTGGCCACGCAGGTCGGCACGCTGACCTTCAACGCGTCGAGCACCGCGAACGCCGCGCTCACCTACTCGGTGAACGGCGTGAACGTGAACAAGGCGATCACTCGGCAGACGTTCCGTACCGAGAACCTCGCAGGCTCGTACATGGGCGGGACCACGGGCACCTTCAGCGGCTGCTCGCAAAACGGCGTCGCCGAATCGTTTTCGACGTACACGATCCAGCAGACGGCTGCCAACGTGACCCTCAACGAGTTCGGCGAGGGCTACAGCTGCCGCTACAACGGCACTCTCACCCAGACCGGCCGCACCGGGATGATCACCGGCACGGGCCTCTGCACCGACAGCAGCAACCAGCAGTCCTTCAACGCGACCGACGTGTTCGCCAGCACCGACGCCATCTCGATGAAGTTCCAGTTCGTGGTCGGCGCCTGCCGCTTCTCCGGGCGCCTCGGCGGAGTGCGCCGCCCGTGATGAGCGCTTGATGCGCACGCGTTTCGCTCCCAGCCCCACCGGGTACCTTCACCTGGGAGGGGCTCGCACCGCGCTCTTCAACTGGGCGTATTCGAAGCGGCACGGCGGAGCCTTCGTGCTGCGCATCGAGGACACGGACCTCGAGCGTTCCACGCAGCAGTCGGTGCAGGCGATCTTCGACGCCATGGAGTGGCTTGGCCTCGACTACACCGAGGGGCCGTACTACCAGATGCAGCGGCTCACGCGTTATCGCGACGTGGCCGACCGCTTGCTGGCGGCGGGCCACGCGTACTGGGACTACACCTCGAAGGAAGAGCTGGACGCGATGCGCGAGGCGCAGGTCGCGCGCGGCGAGAAGCCGCGTTACGACCGCCGCTGGCGCGATTCGAAGGAGACGCCGCCGCCGGGACGCACGCCGGTGCTGCGCTTCAAGAATCCGCTCTCGGGCGACGTGACCTGGGACGACCTCGTCAAGGGGCCGATCACGGTGTCGAACGACGAGCTCGACGACCTCGTGCTGCTGCGCGGCGACGGCGTGCCCACGTACAACTTCGGCGTGGTGGTCGACGACCTCGACATGAACATCACGCACGTGATCCGCGGCGACGACCACGTCAACAACACGCCACGCCAGATCAATCTCTACAGGGCGCTCGGCGCGGACCTGCCGCTTTTCGGCCACGTGCCGATGATCCTGGGCGCCGACGGCCAGCGCCTGTCCAAGCGCCACGGCGCGGTGAACGTGATGCAGTACCGCGACGACGGGTTTCTTCCCGATGCGATGGTGAATTACCTGGCGAGGCTGGGCTGGTCCCATGGCGACGAGGAGATGTTCTCGCGCGAACAGCTGGTCGAGTGGTTCGACCTCGCGCACGTGAGCAAGTCGCCGGCGCGCTGGGACCCCGAGAAGTTGAAGTGGCTGAATGGCGAGTACCTGAAGAAGATCCCCGACGCCGACCTGGTCGCCGACCTGCAGCGCAACAAGCCCGAGCTCTACAAGGCGATCTCGGCGCAGATGGACCCGGTGGCGATGACCGCCGTGGGGCGCGCCAAATTCCAGACGCTCGCCGACCATGAGTCGTTCCTCGCGACCATGGCCACGCCGTCGCATCCGACCGACCCCGTCGCCATCGGGCATCTCAACGAGGCCGGCCGTGAAGTGCTGCGCGACGTGATCGCAAAGCTGAAGGGCACCGATCCGTGGAGCGCCCCCAACGTGAGCGCGAAGCTGAAGGAGACGGTCGCCGAGCGCAAGGTCAAGATGCCCGCGGTGATGATGCCGTTCCGCGTAGCCCTCACCGGCCAGCTCCAGACCCCGGCCATCGACGCCATCGCCGCGGCATTGCGCAAGGACGTCGCCCTCGACCGACTGGAACGAGCCGCCTCGGGCTGATATAATTACCGACTCGGTCGGGGGTATAGCTCAGCTGGGAGAGCGCTTGCATGGCATGCAAGAGGTCAGCGGTTCGATCCCGCTTACCTCCACCACATGATTGTCATTCCCGCGCAGGCGGGAATCCAATTTCACCAGACCGGGAGTTCTCTAGACTCCCGGTTTGTTTGTCCCCATCGTCTAGAGGCCTAGGACACCGCCCTTTCACGGCGATAACCGGGGTTCGAATCCCCGTGGGGACGCCACAAAAAGCAAGAGCCCGCCTTGTGCGGGCTTTTGTTTTCATGGGACGCCACAAACAATTTCTGTTCCGAGGACATAGAAATGACCGAAACCCTGCAGTGCCTGAAAAAGCATGGCCAGCGCCTGGACCTCGAGATCGCCAAGGAGATACGCGTGCCTCTCGCGATGGTGAGGCAGCACCTCACGGCCCTGGCCGAACGCCGGGAGGCCATCGTGTGCAAGACCGTCCAATTCGAGAACGGTCGGCAGTTCGAAGCATGGCAAGGCCGTGTTTCGGGTTTCGTGCCGCCTGCTGCCCCTGGTCGAAAGGCGAAGTGAAAAAAACGCCGCGGGCCACTGCCCGCGGCGTGGTTCAGCAGGACCGCCTTAGAACGACTTCCGCAGTGTCACGCCGATGGTGCGAGGCTGGTTGGTCGCAAATCCCAGTCTTGCGCGGCCACCCCGTTCCCGGTCGAAGGAGAGCAGCGCCTTCTCATCGGTCAGGTTGTTGACGTAAACGACCGCCGAGAATCCGCGGCTGAATTCCATCCCCGCGCTGAGGTTGACCAGGTTGTACTTCGGCAGCTCGAGATCGAGCGTCGTCGACGCGGTCCCCAAGGCGCCCAGGAAAGGCAGCCCGGATACGAAGGTCCGCGGGTTGTTCTCCTGGTCCGAAGGCTGCGTGAAGCGGCTACCCACGTGTTGCCACGAGGCGGTGACGTAGGACTCGCGTCCGGCCAGGTTCAAGTTGTAGGTGAGGCTCGCGGTGAATTGCACCTTCGGCACGGAGGGCAGGCGGTTGCCCTCGCGAATACCGCCGAGCACATTCCCGTTGCCGGACCTCACGGTCGAATCGAACTCCGCATTCACCACGGAGCCGGCAAATCCCAGCTCCAGGTTGTCGGTTGGCCTCAGCGTCATTTCCATCTCGACGCCGGTAGAGTGGGCCTTGGGCACGTTGAATACCACGCGTGACGAGCACGACCCTGCATCGAGGGTGACCTGCAGCTCCTTCATCCGCGTATGGAACACGGCCGCATTGAAGCGCATTCCCGGCCGCGCCACCTTGACCCCGGCCTCGTAGTTCCACAGCGACTCGTCGCTGAAGCGCTGGTAGCCCCCGAAGATGGCGCGGTCGTCGGCCGTGCAGAGCGGCACGTTGAGCGGGTCGTTGACGCCGCCGAGGCGGAAACCCTTTGACGCCTGCGCATTCCAGGTCAGGCTCGGCGACATCTTGTACGCAAGCAACACACGCGGGTTGTAGCCGTCCGATTTCGTCTTGTCGGACTGGTTGTTGCCGTCGGAGAACAGGCCCCCCGACCTGAAAGTGCGCTCTTCCTTGTAGTCGTAATAGCGAAGGCCGGCCGTTCCCGTCAGCTGGTTGGTCAAGTCGTAGCTCACCTCGCCGAAGAGCGCCGTCTGCTTCAGGTTGTAGGGAAGGTCCGCGTTATAGGGCGAATTCGGGCCGTATCCATTGGCCAACGACGCCGATGTTCCGGCGCCGAGCACTGCGTTGGTAATGGCGTCATAGCCCGGAGTCGGAAGGCGCTGGGCATACGTGCGGTCGCTGTCGGCATAGAAGGCGCCGACCAGCCACTGCAGCGGGCCCGCGCCGGTGGAGCTCAAGCGCAACTCCTGCGTGAAGCCCTTGAAGCCGGTGGTGTCGTTGAGGCGCGAGGGCAGCAGCACGCCGGCAGCCGGAAAGCCGATATCGACCGACACCGAACCGGTCAACGCGCTGGCATCGCGGCTCACCAGGATGTCGCGATCGGTATAGGTGGTCACAGAGGTCAGGTCGAAACCGCGGAAGCCGACCTTGGCAACCACATCCGCGATCGTCGTCTTGTCCTCGAACTTCTCGCGCTGCAGCAGGTACTGCTGGCGATCCTGCAAAGTCACCGGCGGTACCGTAGTGGTAAACGGGTTGGCATACAGGTTGTAGACCTCCTGCCGGTTGAAGCCATCCGCGGTCACCTTCTGGTAGACGAGCCGCGGGGTGATTGTCACATCCTGGTTGGGCTGGAAGGTGAACGACAGGCGCCCGCCCGTGCGCTCGCCCTGATTGACGTCCTTGCCGCCGCCGGGACCGAGGGCGTCGATCCAGCCGCCGAAGCGAGTGGCATAGGCCACCATGCGCACGGCCGCAGCATCGCCCATGGGTAGATTCAATGCCGCCTTTATTCCGCCGCCGGTGCCGCCGTCGGAGATCTTGTTCAGATTGGTTTCGACGACGCCTTCAGTGACGCGCAGCCTCGCCTCATTGGTGATGTAGCGAATCGTGCCGCCGATGTTGCCGGAGCCGTAGAGCGTGCCCTGCGGGCCGCGCAGCGTCTCGACTCGCTGGAGGTCGAACAAGTCGAGGTCCGGAGTGAAGAGCGACATCGAGATCGCCGTTTCGTCGAGATACACCCCGACCTGCTCCTTGACGCCGGGCTGGTCGCGGACGATCTGCCCCGAGGACACGCCACGGATCGACACCTGGCTCTGCCCGGGTCCCAGGTTCTGGACGGCGAGACCGGCGACGTTGCGCGACAGGTCCTCGAGCGTCACCGCCCCGGATCGCCGGATGTCCTCCTGGGTCTGCGCGTTGATCGAAAACGGCACGTCCAGGAGCAAACTGTCGCGCTTGGTCGCGGTGACGACGATGCTTTCGAGCTTTTCGGGAGCCTCGGCCTTGGAGGGCGGCTGCGTTTGCTGGGCACTGGCGATGCCCGCCGCGCCTATCGCCAAACTGGAAGGAAAAGCCAGCAGTACTGCCTTTGCTATCGGGCGCAGTTTCATGGTCGACGTGTCTCCTGGTGGTTGTTGGATTTGTTCAGCACACGAGCGCAATCCTACTACTTGAGAAATCTTGCGGCTCAGGCGCTCGGCGCGAGCCTGAAATTGGACGCCGGCCCAGCCCCACTTTTTCGCGCCGATTCGCAATCCGGGGCGCAGCCTGAACAAAGCCGGCACAGGGTAGTCCTATGGCAACGGCAACCGCCGATTCGAGGAGATCAATCGTGCCAAACAAGCAAGGACAACCTAACGGTGGCAAGGACGGCGCCCAGCAGGGTGACCAAAAGAAGCCTCAGCAAGAGCAGGGCGGCAACGAAGGCAAGCAAGGCCAGCAAGGGGATGAGCAGCGCAGGGGACAGAGCACCGCAGGGAGCCAGGGCGAGCCTAGGGGAAAGCAAAACTCCGGCAGGCCTGGCAAGGGCGGAAGTTAATTTCTCAATAAGCGGGCCGTGAGCACTGCGGCCCGGACCGAGCTCACCGCAGCTTTTAAACAACCCGCTGTGCAGCGCGAAGGGAACGGCTGAGCAGCTTCTCATCACCGATGTGTGCCGCCATCGCATGAAACGCATCGGTAGGGCCGCGCCAGCGCAGCCCTTCCACGTTTGCAAACAGCCGCGCATTCGTCCTCAGCGTCGCGAGATCCTTGAACAACATCGCAAGCTCCCGATTTTGCCCCAGCACCGTAGGTGGAAAGTCTTCGAGCGCGCCGTGCTGGTTAATCAGTCGCGCTGCGCCGATGGGACCGATGCCCGCAACCCCGGGATAGCCGTCGGCCGCGTCGCCGACGAGCGCGAGAAAGTCAGGAATGCGTTCAGGCTCGACGCCGAACTTCGCCCGCACACCCGCGGCATCCCGGATCTTGCCCGCTCTACGCAGCACCTGGACGACGCGATTGCCCCTTATGCATTGCGCGAGGTCTTTGTCCGGCGTCCAGATGCACACCTGCTGCACGGATTTATCCGCTGCAGCGGCGTGCGCGGCCGACGCCAGCGCATCGTCCGCCTCCAGCTCGATCATCGGCCACACGGCCACGCCCATGGCGGCCAGTGCCTCCTCCAGCGCAACGAACTGGGCCCGCAACGCGGGATCGATGCCTTCGCCTGTCTTGTAGCCTGGCCAGAGCCGGTTGCGGAAGGACTCGATGACGTGGTCGGTCGCGACGCCAATGTGGGTCGCGCCGTTTTCCACCATCTCCAGGATCGAATGCAGCACGCCCGTCACCGCGCCGAAGGGTACGGGACCTGCTTTTTCGAAGCGCCGCCGGCCGTAGAACTGGCGAAATAGTTCGTAGGTCCCATCGATGAGGTGGACGGATAGAAGTTTCATTACTCGGGAGCCATGTTTCGGGCGCTGTAGAGACATTCTTACCCTTGTAGCAAAAACGCCGGTTTCGAAAAAAAGTTGCGCACCGGAATGCTTTAAAATCTGGATTCGGACACAGGGGGTTAGTCGCTGACTAACCCCCTTTCTTTTGCCAGGTTTCGAAAGCCCGAAACAAAGCTCGAGGAAATGCCATGAAAGCGCGAAACATCGGACGTACGATTCTTGTGGGCCTAAGCGTCGCCGCGATCAACATCGCGGTTGCCGCGCCGGCAGCTCCCATAGCCAGCCAGGAAAGAAGCAAGGCGGGCGCGGTTGGCGAGCTGATGCGCGACTGGCAGGTGCGCATCCTTGCAGGGGGCTTGCCGGTCGATGATGCCAAGAATTGGTCGCGGCGAAACCTGGCGAAATTCGGCAGGCTCAACGCCGAGCGGCTCGCGCTCGCACAGCAGGCCCGCACCTTGGACGAGCTTGAGCTCATTTTGTTGGAAGCTCCCATTCCCGCGGGCTCACGCCTCGACGTACTGCTTGCAACGAAACCATCGGACATTACGCTGCTGGGAGAGCACAACGCGCAAAAATTGACCCCTGCCACCGCCCCCGCCGCGTACTCGAACCTGGTATTTACTGCCGTCACACCTTGCCGGATCCTGGATAGCCGCGCTTCCCAGGGAGGCACGGGCCCGTGGTTGGCCGGTTTTTCGAACCTCATCAAGGTAGGCCCGTACGCCACCGGTTATCGGACCGGCGTCGGAGCGCAGGGAGGATCGACGACCAGTTGCGGGCTGGACGCCTTGGCGGGGCCTGGCCAGATAGCGGTCATCATGGCGGCGGTCTCGACGGTCTCGCAGTCCGGCGCTGGCTACCTCACGTTCTACCCGCCGGGCGCGCCCAATCCGGGAGCAGCGAGCGTGAGCCAGTGGTACCAGTCCGGTTATGTGCAGACTTCGTTCGTGATGATTCCCACGGACCTCGCCGGCTCATCGTCGGCCTTGGGATTCACCAGCGCTTCGACCGACGTGATCATCGACGTGGTGGGTTACTTCATCTCGAACGCGGGTAACGGAAATGTGACGTTGGTGGATTCCACGGCGAACGCGGGAAATATCATGAAGGGCGTGGATCGGTTCGCCCACAACTTCGGCGTGCGCAATACATTCGTCGGAAAGAGAGCGGGCAATTTCACGATGTCCGGTAATCGCAATACCGCGATCGGCGAGGAAGCGTTCACGGTGAACACCACCGGCTCGACGAACTTTGCCGGTGGGCAATGGGCGCTTCAAAACAATGTGAATGGCAACAGCAATACCGCCATCGGCTATTTGTCGCTTTCCGCGAACACGGCTGGCGGCTCCAACACCGCGACCGGATCCGCCGCTCTTCCCGCCAACACGACCGGGTACGGTAATACGGCCACTGGCTTCGACGCGCTCTTCAGCAATACGACCGCCGACTACAACACCGGGATCGGCGCATTGACGCTCCTTAATAACGCCACGGGAACCTTGAACATCGCACTGGGATACGAGGCTGGCAGCCTCATCTCCGGCAGCTCGAACATTGCCATCGGGAATTCGGGGGTGACCGGCGAGTCCGGCACCGTTCGCATTGGCACGGCAGGAAACCATACCAAGACATTCGTCGCGGGCATTCGCGGCATCACCACCGGCGCCAGCGATGCAATCGCCGTGATGATCGACAGCAATGGACAGCTGGGCACCACCAGCTCCGCGCGGCGCACGAAGAACGACATCGCCGACATGGATGCCGCCAGCAGTGGGCTCATGAAGCTTCGCCCTGTCACCTTTCACTACAAGACAGAAATGGGTGCCTCGGAACCCAGGACGCAATACGGCTTGATCGCCGAAGAGGTCGCGGAAGTCTACCCGGGCCTGGTCACGCGATCGCGCGACGGGCAGGCGGAAACCGTCATGTACCAGTTCCTGCCGTCAATGCTGCTTAACGAGTACCAGAAGCAGCAACGCGCGATGCATGCGCAGACCATCCGCATCGCGGAGCTCGAGCGCGAACGCATGACCCAGGCGGTGCGTATCAATGCCCTGGAGACACAGGCTGCGGACATCGCGCAGCTCCAGGCCAAGGTCGCTCGCATGGCGACGCTGCTCGATCAGGTGCGCGGTCG
>JANLXC010000057.1:0-27864 GCA_031364925.1 Burkholderiales bacterium
TAGCCCCCCCCGCGGTGTTGTTCGGCCCCCCCCCACCCCCCCCGGTTTTTTTTATTTTATTTGTTTTCCCCTTATAATTTTTTGGCCTCGCCCCCCCCCCTCTAAATTCCCACCCCCCCCCCCACTTTTCAGTGATGGTCGCCTTCTGCGGCCGCGTCGATCTTCTCGGTGCCCCGGTACCACTGCGGGTAGTACTTGGCGACCGCGGGGCCGGTCAACGCGAGCGCGTGGCAGCGGTCGAGCTGGAATGGCTTCTTCGAGGGATCCTGCACGCGCTGGCCGGCCATGGTCTGGAACGCTGCGGTGGCGAGCGCGCTGGCGAGCTCCGTGATGTGGGTGCAGCCGCGCACCCCGCCCAGAAGCTCCTTCACGCGCTGGTGGTAGCCCGGGCGGATCGCGAGCCCGACGAGGAGCTTGTACGCGGGGACGATCGCGTTGCAGTGGTCGATGTAAGGCATCGCGTCCATCGCCGCGGCGGCATCGACGATGTTGAGGGTGCGGTCCACGGTGATGCGCAGCCACATGCCGTGGATCGGCTCCCCGGCGTCGCGCACGCCCGCGGCGAGCTTGAAGTCGTAGGGCTTGGTGTCGACCAGGTGCCCCTCGATGTCGTAGAGCCCGTCGTCGCGCTTGTAGCCCTGGATCTCGATCGCGCGCCTATGGAGCGGCTCGCGCGCGACGGTCGGCTCAAGCCCTGGCATCGGCCGACTTGGGCACAGCGCCGGTCCTGCGTGCTTCCCGGATCGCGGCCGCGAACTCGGCGCCAGTCTGGTAGCGCTTCTCGAAATCCTTGGCGAGCGCCTTCTCGATGATCGCGTCCACCCACTCCGGCAGCGCGGGGTTGTAGTCGCGGATCGCCGGGTGTGGAGTGTTGGCGATGGCGAACATGAGCTGCGTCATCGACTCGCCCTCGAACGGCAGCCGCCCCGCGAGCATCTGGTAGAGCATCACGCCGAGCGAGAAGAGGTCGCTGCGTCCGTCGATCTTCTTCCCGGCGAGCTGCTCCGGCGACATGTACGACGGCGTGCCCAGCACCATGCCGGTCTTGGTCTTGGACGAGTCGGTGATGCGCGCGATGCCGAAGTCGGTCACCTTGGCGACGTCGCTATCGGGCTCGTACATGATGTTGGCGGGCTTGATGTCGCGGTGCACCACGCCCATGGTGTGCGCGTAGCCCAGCGCGTCGGCCACGCGCTCGCAAATCGAGAGCACCTTGTCGGGCGGCATCAGGTTGGGCTGCTTGGTGTACGGCGCGAGGTCCTTGCCCTTCAGGAACTCCATGGCGATGTAGCACAGGTCGTGCTCCTCGCCCGCGTCGTAGATGGTGACGATGTTGGGGTGCGTGAGGCGCCCCGCGGTTTCCGCCTCGCGGAAGAAGCGCTCCTTCGCGTCGGCGAGCTCGTCGGCTTCGAACTCCGCGGAAAGCGCCATGGTCTTGATCGCGACGACGCGGCCGATCTTCGGATCCTTGCCGCCGTAGACGACACCCATCGCGCCCTTGCCGAGCTCCTTCTCGATCTGGTAGCGCCCGAGCATCGGTTTTTCCTGCGCGCCGCCCTGCAGCACCATGGTGCTCGCGTTGGTGCGCGCCGCCGCGGATCCGCCGAGGATGATGGTCTCGGAAAGCTGCTTGTTGCGCCCCAGGCGCTCCTCGATGTCGCGGAACTTCGGGTTGTAGGTGGACATGTAGCGAAAGACGCTCTCCGCCTTGTTGAACTGGCGGCGGCGCTCGAAGTCGAGCGCGAGCGCGTACATGTTCTCCATCACCTCGTCGTTCAACGGCGCCTTGCGGAACTTGTCGAACGCCATGTCGAGCTGGCCCTGCTGCTGGAAGGCGAGGCCGAGCATGCGGTTGGATTCGGCGCTGGCGACGTCGGCGGCTTCCTTGCCGCGCTCGGTGGACAGGTAGCGCTTGGTGGTGAGCAACGCGTGCCCGACGATGAGGAGCGTCGCCGGCAGCATCAACTGGATCCACAGGCCCGCGCTCGTCATGAGCCCGAGGTGCACCGCGAAGAGCGCGGCCAGCAGCACGAGCGTGATGACCGCGCCCTTGCCGGCAGTCAGCCGGGGCAGAAGCAGGATGATGTACAGCGCGATCAGCAGATACGCGCCGAGGGTGGCGAAAGCGCCCCAGGTGGGCGCCACGAAGAAATGCTCCTGCAGGATCGACGAGACCGAGTGCGCGAGCGTCTGCACCGGGTTCATGCCCGCGGAGATCGGCGTCACCTGGCTCGCGCCGACGCCGGCGGCGGTCGCTCCGATCAGCACGATCTTGTCGGCGTACTTCGCCGCCGGGATCTTGCCGGAGTAGACGTCGAAGAAGGAATCCTCGGCGAAGGCGCGGCGGCCGTCGCGATCCTTGTAGAAATAGGTGTACATCTGCGCCGCGTCGTCGGTGCGGATGGTCTTGCCGCCCACCGAGACGCTCTCGCCCAGCTTCGCCTTGATGTCCTTCGAGCCCAGGTTGAGGCTCTTCGCGGCGAGCAGCACCGAGAGCGAGGGATAACGCTGGCCGTAATAATCGATCACCAGCGGCTCGTAGCGAATCGCGCCGTCCTCGTCGAGGACCGTGGTGAGGTGGCCGATGCCCGCGACGGACGCACCGATCTGCTCGATGGGCACGAGCGCGTTGATGCCGTGCAGGAAGTCGCCGCCGGAGCCGGTGACTTCGCCGATGGTGTTCCTGGTGACGTACTCGGGCAGCGGCTTGTCGGGCTTGCCCTGGGGCGGCGAGTAGGCCGATTCGCCGAAGACCAACGGTACGAGCACGTTGCCGGCCTTCTTCACGCTCGCGGCGAGCCGAATGTCGCTATTCAACGCAACCGAGGCTTCGGCGAGGATCTTGCCGAGCTCGGCGACTTCGCCGGGTGGTTGCGCGCCCTGGGCCGCGGGAGTCTGTCCGCCGATGGGCGCGACACCCTGCACGTCCGTGGCAAGCGCGCCGGGATAGGCCTTGTTGTAAACGTCGAGCATCTTCTCGACGTAGCCGAGGCCGGGATCCTTCTGCGGCTCGAAGAAGAACACGGTGTTGCCCACGACCTTGGCCTTCGCGGCGGAGAGCTGGTCGATCAGCTTCGCCTGCACTTCGCGCGGCCACGGCCAGCGGCCTATGTTGGCGATCGACTGCTCGTCGATGGCGATGATGGCGACCTTGTCGCTCGGCTGCTTGGAGGTCATCTTCACGCCGAGGTCGTAGGCCCAGCGCTCCAGCCCGGGAATGAACCCCGACATGCGGGCGAAACCGAAAAGAGCGACGGCGATTACCAGGCCGAGGAACCAGTCGGCCTTCCAGAACGCGGTCTTCATGAACTCTCCCTGAGTCCGTGTCGCCCTGCGGGCGCAAGCCGGTGGCTATTTCCCCATCATACCTAGGGTTGCACTTTTCGAGGTGTATAGAATCCGGCCATGGGCCCTTTCCGCCGCGCCGCCGCCTTCGCGCTCCTCGTCGCTTCGGCCACCCTTTGCGGGGCGCAGGCCAAGCCCCCGCGCGTGGCGCTGGTGATCGGCAACGGCGCCTACAAGCACGCCGCCCCGCTCGAAAATCCCGTCAACGATGCGGCCGACGTCGCCCGGGAACTGGCGGGCGCGGGCTTCACCGTGATACAGCGCGACAACGCGAGCCTTCGCGAGATGCATCTCGCGCTGCGCGAGTTCGGCGACAAGCTGGCGAAAACCACCACCGGCGTCTTCTATTTCGCCGGCCATGGCGTGCAGGTGCGCGGACGCAATTACCTCTTGCCGGTGGACGCCGACATCGCGCGCGAGGACGAGGTCGCGTTCTCGGCGATCGACCTGGGCGCGGTGATGGAGAAGCTCGATTCGGCGCGCAATCCCGTGAACATCGTGATCCTCGACGCCTGCCGCGACAACCCGTTCGGCGGGCGCATCCAGATGAGCGCCAAGGGCCTCGCGCAGGTGGAAGCGCCGCCGGGCACGCTGATCGCCTTCGCCACCGCGCCGGGCTCCGCCGCATCCGACGGCGGCGGGCGCAACGGCTTGTACACCGGCCACCTCGTCGCCGAGATGCGCAAGCCCGGCGCGCCCATCGAGGAGATCTTCAAGACCGTTCGCGCGAGCGTGCGGCGCGACTCGCAGGGCAAGCAGGTACCGTGGGAGAGTACCTCCCTCGAATCCGAGTTCAAGTTCCGCGCGGCCGCGGTGAAAGCGCCGGCACCCGCGCGGTCGCCCAGGGTTGCCGCCGGCAACACGCCGCGCCGGCTCGTCTCCATGACCGTTCCCCCGGCACTGCAGGTGGGCGACACGTGGACCTATCGCATCACCAACCTGCTCGACCAATCGGAGACGAAGCGCGTGCAGAGCATTCGCGAAGTCAAGGGCGAGGAGGTGCTGTGGTCGCATGGCGGCACCGGCGACCTCATCGGCAACTACACGTACGTCGGCGGATCCACCGGGCCGAAATACAAGTACACCCCGTCTACGCACCACTTCGTGTTCCCGCTGCGAACCGGCGCCGTCTACGACCTCGCGTTCGCCCAGGAGAGCCCCGAGCGCAGCTTCGACGCGAAGGTGCGCCTCACGGTGGGCGCGCAGGAGGAGCAGGACACGCTCGCGGGACGGCTGCGCACCGTCAAGGTCGCGCGCGAGGTGAGGTGGAAGCAGCGCGGCAGCGACGCCAGCGGCACGAACGTCTGGACCTACTGGTACAGCCCCGAGGTGAAGCGCCTCGTGCGCGGCGAGAACGTCAACACGACGAGCGCCGGGAAGGTGCTCCTCCACGAGCGCTGGGAGCTCGAGAGCTTCAGCGTGAAGTAGACCTCAGGGAATGAGCACCGTCGAGCCCGTGGTCTTGCGCGCCTCGAGGTCGCTGTGCGCCCTGCCGGCGTCCTTCAACGCATAGGTCTGGCGCGGGTTGATCTTCACCTTGCCCGACAGGACCATGTCGAAGAGATCCTTCGCCGCGGCGAGCAATTCGTCGCGCTTGGCGACGTAGCCGTTCAACGAGGGCCGCGTCAGGTAGAGCGAGCCCTTGGTGTTGAGGATGCCGACGTCGATCGGCGGGGTCGGGCCCGAGGAGTTGCCGAAGATCACCATCAGGCCGCGTACCTGCAGGCAGTCGAGCGACTTCATGAAGGTGTCCTTGCCCACCGAGTCGTAAACGACCGGCACTTTCTTGCCGCCGGTGATCTCGTTCACCTTCGCGACAAAGTCCTCCTTCGTATAGAGGATGGTGTGCGCCGCGCCGTGCTCGCGCGCGAGCGCCGCCTTCTCCTCGGTGCTCACGGTGCCGATCAGGTTCACGCCGAGAGCCTTCGCCCACTGGCAGGCGATGAGGCCGATGCCGCCCGCGGCCGCGTGCCACAGGATGTTGTCGCCGGCCTTGGGCACGTAATGCATGCGGCGGATAAGGTACTGGACCGTGAGGCCCTGCAGCATCATGCTCGCCGCCTGCTCGAAGGTGATGCCGTCGGGAAGCTTCACCAGCCGGTCCGCGGGATGCGCCTTCAGCTCCGAGTACGCGCCCAGCGGCCCGTTCGCGTACGCGACCCGGTCGCCAACCTTGAATTCCGTCACGTCGGAGCCCACCGCTTCGACCACGCCCGCCGCCTCGGTGCCCAGGCCCGAGGGCATCGGCACCGCGTAGAGGCCGCTGCGGTGATAGGTGTCGATGTAGTTCAGGCCCACCGCCTTGTGGCGGATGAGCGCGTCCTTCGGGCCGGGCTGCGGGACGCTCACCTCTTCCCATTGCAGGACTTCGGGACCGCCGGTCTTGTGGATGCGGATTGCGTGCGCCATGGTTTTCTCCTCAGGAACCGAGGATTGTACGGTAGCCCGCGAGTCCGTCGCGTCCGGTCCACGCGCGGGCGGGAACCGCGCGCGGCTCGGTTACGATGGAGGTCACCATGTCCGCAACGATCGATCGCACAGCACTCGAGCGGCAGGCCGACCGCCTCGCCGCATCCACCGGCAATTTCGACATGGTCGCGCGCGCGCGGGAGCTCGCCCGGGCGCTGGTGATCTATCGCGAGCTGGGCGACGAGCGCTCCGTCGCCACCGTCCTCACCCGGCTCGGCAATATCGCGAGCAACCTCGCCGACTACGCGGGTGCGATCGATTACCTTCACGAAGCCGAGCAGATCGCCACGGCCCTCGGCGACGCCGAGCTCGAGCGCAACGCCCGCGGCCATCTCGCGTTCGTCCACAGCGAGCTGGGCGACCACGAGACGGCCTTGGCGATGGCGATGCGGGGATGGGAGCGGGATTCGCGCGCCTCGGATCCCGAGGTGCGCCTGCTCGCGGTCAATTCCGTGGGCGTGCTGCTCTCCCTGGTGGGCCGCCACGAGGAAGGAATCGCGAAGATCCGCCAGGCGGACGACATCATCGACGGGTTTGCCACCGGGACACGCCGCGAGCACCTGCGCTCGCAGTCAAAGGCGGACCTGTCCGACGCGCTGCTGCGCGCCGGAAATGCGCGCCCAGCCCTCGAGGCGGCTGAGCAAGGCGCGGCCTTCGCCGAGGGCATTGGCCATGCGCCGCTCATCATGCTGAACCGCCTGTATGCCGGCCGGGCGGCGCTCGCCCTTGACGATGCGCCGCTCGCCGCCGAGCGCCTGGGCGCGGCTGCGGAGCTCGCGGCCACCATGGGACTCAAATCGCAGGAGTCACAGGCGCGACTGCTGCTTGCCGAGGCGCTGCGCTCGCTCGCGCGGCATGTCGAGGCGCTGGACTCCTATCGGACCGGTCACCGCCTCGAGCGCGATCTCCGCCGCGACGAGGGCGCCCGCCGCCTCGAGTTCCGCCGCGCCCGCGCGGAAATCGACGTCGCGCTGCGCGAGAAACAGGACGCCGAGCGCATGCTCTTCGCAGTGCTTCCGCGGCCCATCGCCACGCGCATGAAGGGCGGTGAATCCCGCATCGCCGACGAGATCGACGATGCCTCCATCCTCTTCGCAGACCTCGTGGGCTTCACTGGCCTGGCCGCGCGCACCCCTGCGCGCGAGTTGATCGGCGTGCTCGACCGCATCTTCTCGGCATTCGACCAGCTCACCGAGTCGTTCGGGCTCGAGAAGGTGAAGACCATCGGCGACGCCTACATGGCGGTGGGCGGCGCGCTGGACTCCTCGCCCGATCACCTGGAGCGATGCGCCCGCCTGGCGGTGGGAATGCTGGCCGCCGTGGAAACCCTGGGCGAGGGGATTCGGCCGAAGCTCGCGATTCGAATCGGCCTCCATGTCGGCCCCGCGATCGCCGGCGTGATCGGCACCCATCGCCTCAGCTACGATCTGTGGGGAGAAACGGTGAACCTCGCGAGCCGCCTCGAGTCGTCAGGAGCTGCGGGACGCGTCCACGTATCGGTGCAGGTTGCGGAGCGTTTGCGCGGCACTTTCGCGCTGGAGCCCCGCGGTCCGTGCAATCTGAAGGGCGTGGGCGACGTGCCGACGTTTTTTCTCGCGTAACGGCGGCCTGCGCTGCGCGGGGCGCTCGCGCGATCAGATACCCAGGATCGTCCCGGTCGCGACGTTCGCGGCCTTCGCCCACTCCGCAGCAGCCATCTTCTTGCCTTCCTCGGGCTTCACCTTCGAGATCTCGACCTGGCCGCCCTGCGCGGTGACGCGCATGGAGTCGGCGCCGATCTCGGTGATCTCGCCGATCTTGCCCTTCACAGCGCCGAAGGTGCGCACCAGGTGCTTCTTCGAGCCGAACAGCTGCAGCTTCTTGCCGCCGATGGTGGTCCACGCGCCGGGCGCGGGATCGGAGCCGCGAATGGTGTTGTGAATGGAGTCGACGTGGTTGTTCCAGTGGATCTTCGCCTCGTTGGCGCGGAACCAGCCCTCGTAGGAGGCCTGCGACTCGTCCTGCACCAGCTCTTTGTGCTTGCCGGCGACCACCAGGTCCGCGGCTTCCAGCATCGCCTTCACACCCATCGGGAAGAGGCGGTCGAAGTAGACGGTGCCGAGCGTGTCGTTCTCGGAGACGTCGGTCTCCTTCTGCAGGATCACCGGGCCCTCGTCGAGGCCGTCGGTGGGACGGAAGATCGTCAGTCCCGTCTTCTTCTCGCCGCGCGCGATCGGCCAGTTGATCGACGACGGCCCGCGATACTTCGGGAGCAGCGACGGGTGGTACTGGATGGTGCCGTGCTTCGGGATGCTCACGAACTCCTGCGGCGCGAACTGCAGCACGAAGGCCATCACGCCGATGTCGGCGTCGAGCTCCTTCATCTTCGCGGCGGCTTCCGGCGTCTTCAGCGACGGGAACTGGAACACTTGCAGGCCCTTCTCCAGCGCCGCGACCTTCAAAGGATCGGGCTTGGCGCCTTCCTTCTCCGGAGCCACGAAAACGCCGGCAACGGTATCCCCTCTTGCCAGAAAAGCCTCGAGAACCGCCTTGCCGAAATCCTGTTGTCCGATGATCGCAATTTTCATTTAAGCGGCGACTTTCTTGGGGGGCGCGGAAAAAGCACCTGCTCCCTTCAGTTGTTGAACCTTGGCGTCGTCGTAGCCGAGCACTTCCTTCAGCACCTCGTCGGTGTGCTCGCCGAGCGTCGGGCTCCTCTCGATCTTCGCGGGCGAAGCGGAGAGCTTGATCGGCATGCCGACGTTCCACCACTTGCCGCGCTGCGGGTGGTCGAGCTCGACCCACATGTCGCGGCCGCGCACGTGCTCGTCGGTGGCGAGGTCCTGCGTCGACATGATCGGGCCGCACGGGACGTCGAGGGGATTCAAGATCGCCATCAGCTCGCGCTTGGTGTGCTTCTCGGCGAATTTGTTGAGGAGCGTCCACACCAGGTCCTGGTTCTTGCGCCGCTCCGCGATAGTGGCAACGCGCGGATCGATGGCGAGGTCCGGCACGCCCACGTCGGGACCGATGCGCCCGGCGAGCGCGGCCCACACCGCCTCCTGCACCACCACGTACAGCCAGTCGTTGGCGCCGTGCGGCTTGCAGTGGATCGCGTTGCCGAGCTGGCCGCCGCCGGAGTCGTTGCCCGCGCGCGGGACGTCGCCCATGTTCTGGTAGGTCGGCACCGAGTACTCGGCGAGCGCCTGGCGCGTGAGGCGCTGGTGGTCGCGGAATTTCACCCGGCAGAGGTTCATCACGCCGTCCATCATCGCGACCTCGACGTACTGGCCCTCGCCCGTGCGACTGGCCTGGTGCAGCGCCGCCAGCAGCCCGATGGCCAGGTGCAGCCCCGTTCCCGAATCGCCGATCTGCGCGCCGGTCACGAACGGCGGCCCGTCGGGAACACCGGTCGTGCTCATCGCCCCGCCCATGGCCTGCGCCACGTTCTCGTAGGCCTTGAAGTCCGAGTAGGGGCCGGAGGAGCCGAAGCCTTTGATCGAGCCCACCACGATCTTCGGGTTGATCTCGTGGATCTTCTCCCATGTGAACCCGAGCCGCTCGAGCACCCCGGGACCGAAGTTCTCCATCATGATGTCGCACTTCTTCAGCAGGTCCACGAACACCTGCTTGCCTTCGACGCTCTTCATGTTGACCGTGATCGAGCGCTTGTTGCAGTTGAGCATCGTGAAGTAGAGCGAGTCCGCGTTCGGCACGTCGCGCAGCTGCGCGCGCGTGGCGTCGCCCTGCGGCGGCTCGAACTTGATCACGTCCGCGCCCATCCACGCAAGAAGCTGCGAGCAGGTCGGCCCCGCCTGCACGTGCGTCATGTCGAGGATTCGTACACCCTTGAGAGCTTCCATTTGCTTACGCCTTCTTCTTTGCGGCAGTGGGATTGAGGCTGGTGATGCGCCCGCTCTCGGTGCCGGCGGTCTCGTCGATCACGGCGTTGATGAGCGTGGGCTTGCGCGAGCGGATCGCCTCTTCCATCGCCTTGCGCAATTCGGCCGGACTGGTGGCGTTCACGCCCACGCCGCCGAAGGCCTCGATGATCCTGTCGTAGCGCGCATCCTTCACGAACACCGTCGGCGCCGGGTCGCGACCGGTGGGATCCTTGTCGGTGCCGCGATAGACGCCGTTATTGTTCATGACGACGATGCACACCGGCAGGTTGTAGCGGCAGATGGTCTCGACTTCCATGCCCGAGAAGCCGAAGGCGCTGTCGCCTTCGATGGCGATCACCTGCTGCTTCGTGACCACGGCGGCGGCGACGCAGTAACCCATGCCGATGCCCATGATCCCCCAGGTGCCCACGTCGATGCGCTTGCGGGGCTTGAACATGTCGACGATCGAGCGCGTGAAGTCGAGCGTGTTGGCGCCCTCGTTCACCAGCACCGCATCGGGATTGGCCTTGACGATGTCGCGCACCACGTTCAGCGCGCTGTGGAAATTCATCGGCGCGGGATCCCTGGCGAGCGTCTCGGCCATCTTCGCCACGTTCCTCGTCTTGCGCTCGTCGATGGCCCCGGTCCACTCCGCGGGCGGCTTCTGCCATGCCGGGCCGATGGCGGCGAGCATCGCGGACACGCACGAACCGATGTCGCCGACCACCGGCGCATCGATCTTCACGTTGCTGTCGGCTTCCTGCGGAGAGATGTCGACCTGCACGAACTTCTGCGCGCCCCAGTCCTTGTGCGACTTGCCACCCCAGGTCTTGCCCTTGCCGTGCGAGAGCAGCCAGTTCAGGCGCGCGCCGACCAGCATCACCACATCGGCTTCGGGCAGCACGAAGGAACGCGCTGCGGACGCCGATTGCTCGTGGGTGTCGGGCAGCAGGCCCTTGGCCATCGACATCGGCAGATACGGGATGCCGGTCTTCTCTATGAGCGCGCGGATGTCCGCATCGCATTGCGCGTAAGCCGCTCCCTTGCCCAACACGATGAGGGGCTTCTTCGCGCCGCGCAGCAGGTCGAGCGCGCGCTTCACCGCCTCGGGCGCGGGCACTTGGCGTGGCGCCGGATCGACGACCTTGATGAGGGTGCTGCGCCCGGCCGCGGCGTCGATGGACTGCGCGAAGAGCTTGGCGGGGAGGTCCAGGTACACGCCGCCAGGACGGCCCGAAACCGCCGCACGAATGGCGCGCGCCACCCCGACGCCGATATCCTCGGCGTTCAACACGCGGAACGCAGCCTTGGCGACCGGCTTGGCGATCGCGAGCTGGTCCATCTCCTCGTAGTCGCCCTGCTGCAGGTCGACGATCTCGCGCTCCGAGGAGCCGCTGATGAGGATCATCGGGAAGCAGTTGGTGGTCGCGTGGGCGAGCGCCGTGAGGCCGTTGAGGAAGCCGGGCGCCGACACCGTGAGGCAGATGCCCGGCTTTTGCGTGAGGAACCCCGCGATCGACGCGGCATAGCCCGCGTTCTGCTCGTGGCGAAACGCGATCATGCGCAGTCCCTCGGCCTGCAGCATGCGCGTGAGGTCGGTGATCGGAATGCCGGGCAGGCCGAAGACCGTGTCGATGCCGTTCAGCTTGAGGGCGTCGATCAGCAGGTGGAAGCCGTCGATGGTTTCCTGCGCGGGCGCGCTGCCCGCGGGGGGCGCGGCCGGCACGGCGGAATGGGCGGCGGCGGGCGGGGTGACGGTTGCCATGATGGTTCCTCCGGGGATTTCGCCGGGACGCGAGAGGGGCCCGGCGCGGGAATTGGACCTTCGTTATCAGGCTACAATGTTAAGAAAATGGCCGTGAAGGACCCTTGATACGGGTCAATTTTTGACTCCGAATCGTCCGCTTCGCCCACGCCGCGCTCGAATGACCCTCCTTGTAAACCACCCGCAACGTTCCGAGATCCGCGAGCGCCTGCAGAAGAACATCGTCCTGCGCCGCCTGCAGGCGCAAGCCTTCGACGAGCTCGAAACGGCGCTCGCGGTCATGGACTACCGCAAGGGCGACGTGCTGCTCTCGCAGGGCGCGCACGACATGGAGCAATACTTCGTCCTCGACGGGGTCCTCAAGCGCGTCGTCGCGAGCCCCGAGGGCAAGGAAATGATCCTGCGCTTCGCCAAGGAGGACGACATGGACACGAGCTACGCGGCGTGGAAGCTGCGCACGCCCGCGCCCTACTCGATCCGCTGCGTCACCAAGGCGCGCGTCGCCAAGCTGGCGCTGCCGCAATGGGTGGAATTCCTCGATGCGCACCCTGACCTCAAGGAAGACTTCGAGTACGAGGTCATGTTCCTCATGAGCGAGGTGATGGCGCACACCATCACGCTGCACCTCCTCGACGCTCCCGGGCGCGTGCACCGCTTCGTGCGCAAGCATGCCGACCTGGCCGAGCGCGTGCCCAAGAAGGAGCTCGCCTCCTACCTCAACCTGTCCGCCGAGACGCTTTCCCGGTTGAAGCACGCCGGGAAAATTTGACCCTATTCCTTGCGCTGCGAGGGAAACCGGTAGAGCCCGCCGGTCATCGTGCGCAGCTCGTCCTCGACGGCGCCCGCGCCGGGCAGCGCCTGGAGGACTTCGCGAACGAGCGCCTTCTCGCGCTCGTCCACGACGATGCCGCGTAGCTTGATCCTGCCCTTCGAGACCTCCGCGGCGATGTCGATGCCCGAGGTACGCGGGTCGGCCTTCAGCGCCGCGAGCGCCTTGGCCTGCAACGCGAGGTCGGCCAGGTACTGGCGCGACTCGGGCGTCTCCTGGAATTCCCCGGCCTTCGCGAGCTTCACGACCTGATCCACGCATGCCGGGATCGACACGCGCTCGGTGTTGAGCGTCAGGTCGTAGAGCGTCGCATCGCCCCACGTGATGTTGAAATGCTCGCCCATGCGCTGCGCGCGAGCGGCGTCGTCGACCTCGATCTCGCGGCGCGCGAGCTCGCCGTCGTCGGTCTCGAGGCGCTCCATGAGGCGCTTCACGCGCAGCTCCAGCGGCGCGCACACGCGCACGCATGCGATGTGCGGCACGGAGCGCAGCAGCAGCGTCGCGCCCCAGCCGCGGATCAGCACGTTGCCCTTCACCGCGAGGTCGAACACCTCCTCGGCGGTGAAGATCGAGATGGTCTTCTCGTCGGCGCCCCACTTCTCGATCTTGCCCGCCTTGCCCTCGCGGATGCGGCGGATGAGGCTCTTCTTCACCTGCATGCGGCCGGCGACCATGTCGCCCACCTCGTGGCGCACCAGCTGCAGCCCGAGCGCCTCGGCCACGCCGAGGGCCACGTCCTTGCCCAGGCTCGCCATCTCCTGCGTCATCGCGATCACGGCCATGGGCTACTCCTTCGCGCCCGCCGCGCCGCGCCCGCGGACCGCGTCGATGCCCTTCGAGATGAGCGGCCAGAAGAGCAGCAGCAGCGCCAGCGTGGTGATGGTGCCCACCAGCGAGTTGGCGTAGAAGATCTTGAGCTCGCCCTGCGACATCAGCATCGACTGGCGGAACGCGTTCTCGGCGGCGTCGCCCAGCACCAGCGCGAGCACCAGCGGCGCCATCGGATAGTCGAGCTTCTTGAAGATGTAGCCCATGAGGCCGAAGGCGAGCATCAGCCACACGTCGAACATGGAGTTGTGCACGGTGTAGGCGCCGATAGCGCAGATCACCAGGATCACCGGCGCGATGATCGCGAACGGCACGCGCAGGATCGCGGCGAAGAGCGGCACGCAGGTGAGCACCACGATGAGGCCCACGATGTTGCCCAGGTACATCGACGCGATGAGTCCCCAGACGAAATCGGGCTTCTCGACGAAGAGGAGAGGTCCTGGCTGCAGGCCCCAGATGAGCAGGCCCCCCAGCAACACCGCCGCGGTGGGCGAGCCGGGGACGCCGAGCGTGAGCATCGGCAGCAGCGCCGAGGTACCGGCGGCGTGCGCCGCGGTCTCCGGGGCCACCACGCCTTCCACCTGGCCGGTGCCGAACTTGGCGCCGTCGCGCGACATTTTCTTGGCCAGGCCGTAGCTCATGAAAGACGCGGGCGTGGCGCCCCCGGGCACGATTCCCATCAGGCAGCCCACCACGGAGCTGCGGATGGAAGTCTTCCAGTAGCGTGGCAGATCCTTCCACGTATCGATCACGACACGCATGTTGAGCTTCGCCTGGGCTCCCTTGAATTCCAGCCCCTCCTCGATGGTGAGGAGGATCTCGCCGATGCCGAACAGGCCAATGACGGCGATGAGGAAATCGAAGCCCTTGAGAAGGTCGGTAAACCCGAAGGTCATGCGCAGCTGGCCGGTGACGGTGTCGATGCCGACGGCGGCGAGCGCGAAGCCGAGCATCATCGAGGCGATGGTCTTGAAGGGCGAGCCCTTGCTCATGCCGACGAAGGCGCAGAACGTGAGCAGGTACACCGAGAAGAACTCCGGTGGACCGAAGCGCAGCGCGAAGCGCGCCACGATCGGCGAGAGGAAGGTGATGAGCAGCACCCCCACCAGCGCGCCGACGAAGGACGAGGTGAACGCCGCGGTCAGCGCGGCGCCGGCGCGGCCCTTCTGCGCCATGGGATAGCCGTCGAACGTCGTCGCCACCGACCACGGCTCGCCCGGGATGTTGAAAAGGATCGAGGTGATGGCGCCGCCGAAGAGGGCGCCCCAGTAGATGCACGACAGCAGGATGATGGCGGAGGTCTGCCCGCCGGGCTGCTGCGCCATGGAGAACGTGAGCGGCAGCAGGATCGCCACGCCGTTGGCCCCGCCCAGGCCGGGCAGCACGCCGATGATCACGCCGAGCACGATGCCGGCGAACATCAGCATCAGGTTGAACCATGAGAGGGCGACCGCGAAGCCGCCGATCAGCGAATTGATTTCTTGCATTGGGGCGGCCGTCCTAGAGGAACCCGAGAAGCGCTTCGATCGGGCCCTTGGGAAGCGGCACCTTGAACCAGACTTCGAACATGACGAAGAACGCGACCATGGTGCCGATCGACACAACGGCGATCTTGGGCCAGCGGTACTTCCCCAGGTAGCGCATGAAGCCGGCGATGAAGATCACCGAAGCCTCGTAGATGCCGAGCGAATAAACCGGGTTGGCGATGAGGATCACGTACAGCGCGTAGGGCACCATCACGATCACCACCATCTTCAGCTGGCTCCAGCTCACGAACGACTCGCGGCCCGGCTTCATCAGCGCCGTCACCAGGTTGAGCGCCGAGGCGATGAGGATCATCACGCCGATGTAGAACGGGAAGTAGCCGGCCTGCGGGCCGTCGCTGCCCCATTCGGCGCCGAGCCTGCGGCTGTCCCAGACCACCAGGGCGCCGACGACCATGAACAGCCCCGCAACGACCGACTCCCAAGCGCGCACCGAGCCGACGGCTTTCTCCTGTTCCATGAAATTCCTCGAGGTATGCGAAGGAAACGGGGCCCCGCGGGGCCCCGCGGGGACGGCGCTACTTGGCGGCGAGGAAGCCCGCTTCCTTCATGAGGCCCATGTGCAGCTGCTCGTTCTTGACGACCCAGTCGGCGTATTGCTTGCCGGTCATGCTCGTGGAATTGAACGCGCCGTCCTCGAGGAATTTCTTCCACTCCGGCGTCGCGCGCACCTTGTCGAGGAGGTCGACGTAGAACTTGGTCTGGTCGGCGCTCACGCCGCCGGGCATGAAGATGCCGCGCAACATGAGGTATTCCATGTCGACGCCGGACTCCTTGCACGTCGGGATGTCGCCCCAGGACATGTCCTTCGTGACCTTCTCCTTGTACGGCATGCGATGCGCATCGAACACGCAGAGCGGACGCAGGTTCCCGGCGCGCCACTGGGCGACCGCCTCGATCGGGTTGTTCACCGTGGAGTCCACGTGCTTGCCGACCAGCTGGGTCGCGACTTCTCCGCCACCCTTGAACGGGATATAGGTGAATTTCGCCCCGGTCTTCTTCTCCAGGCCGACGGTGATGATCTGGTCTTCCTGCTTGGAGCCGGTGCCGCCCATCTTGAACTTGTTGGCCCCGCCCGCCTTCACCGCGTTGATGTACTCCTTGGCGGTCTTGTACGGCGTCTCCGAATTGACCCACAGCACGAACTGGTCGAGCGCCATCATCTCGACGGGGGTCAGGTCTTTCCAGCTGAACGGCACGCCCGTGGCAAGGGGCGTGGTGAACAGGTTGGAGAGCGTGATCACGATCTTGTGCGGATCGCCCTTCGCGCCTTTCACGTCGAGGAAGCCCTCGGCGCCCGCGCCGCCGCCCTTGTTGACGACGACCATCGGCTGCTTCATGAGGTTGTGCTTGGCGACGATCGACTGGATGAGGCGCGCCATCTGGTCCGCGCCGCCGCCGGTCCCGGCGGGCACGATGAATTCGACGGTCTTGGCGGGCTCCCATGCGAGCACGGGGACGAGCGCCGTAAGGGCGGCGCCGACCAGCGCGGCGATCCGGCTACGGGTGAAAATCGATTGCTTCATGCGTTTCTCCTCGGTTTTGGCGAACGTTCACTTCGGGCGTGGCGCCTCTTCTATTTTGCGTGCGGGTCCGGATGGGCCCCCTGCGATTCGAGATGCTCGCCGGCCGCGGCCTTCAGGCTGCGGCCGGCCAGGATGCGGCCCAGGCCGACGACGAATAACGCGCCGAGCACGGCCACGACATACTTCGCATACCCCGGGAAGCCTTTCGTGAAGCTGTCGATGGCGCCGTCCTCCCACGCCATCTCGCCGGCGACGAAGCCCAGGAGTGCCGCGCCGATGGTGATGATGACGGGCCAGCGCTCCATCAGCTTCAGAAGCAGAGTCGCGCCGAAGATCACCAGCGGGATCGAGATCGCCAGGCCGATGATGAGCAGGCCCCAGTGGCCGCCCGCGGCCGCGGCTACGGCGATCACGTTGTCGACGCTCATCACCAGGTCGGCGATGAGGATCGTCTTGATCGCGGCCCACATGTTGTCGCTGGCCGTGATGTCCGGGTCGCCGTCTTCCGGCAGGAGGAGCTTCACGCCGATCCACAGCAGCAGCACCGAGCCGATCAGCTTCAGCCATTCGAGCTCGAGCAGCTTCACCGCGAAGAGCGTGAGGATCACCCGCATGATGATCGCGGCCGCGGAGCCCCAGATGATGGCCTGCTTCTGCTGCTGCGGGGGGAGCGAGCGGGCGGCGAGCGCGATCACTACCGCGTTGTCGCCGGACAGGACGATGTTCACGCCGATGATCTTGAGCAGTGCGGTCCAGAAGACGGGATCGACCAGGTCGTTTGGATTCATTGCGGGGGTTCCGGCTGCGGGAGGGGACTATAATTTTATCCTGCGACGGTAGTCAGCGGCGGCTCGAATGGCCTTGATTTGCATCAAGAGGATGGGAATTGCGATTCTGGCGGCGGCGCTTGCGCTCGCGCCGGCGTTTTCGCGCGCGCAGGCCCCGGGCGATTCCGAGGTGCTGGCCGCACGGGAGGCCGCCCTGCGGGGGCAATGGAAGGTCCTCGACACGTATCGCGCCCGCCTTGCCGGCCACATCCTCGAGCCCTATGCCACCTACTGGCTTCTCGCCGGCAACGTCGAGCGCAGCGATCCGCGCGAGGTGCGGGCCTTCCTCGCCCGCTATCCGGACACGCCGCTCGCCGAGGGCCTGCGGCGTGAATGGCTGAAAGCGCTCGGCGCCGCGGGCTCGTGGGAGATTTTCCGCGCCGAATATCCGCGCGTGGTCGGCGACGATGTCGAGATCGCCTGCTATTCGTTCCAGGAGCGCCTCGCGCGGGGCGACGCCGAAGCGGCGAGCGAAGCGCGCGGCCTCTTCGTCTCGGCGCGCGAGACCGGCGCCGCGTGCGACCCGGTGTTCGCGGCCGCGGTCGCCGCCAGGCGCGTGAGCGAGACGGAGGTGTGGGAACGCATCCGCAGGCTCCTTGCCGCGGGCAACCTCAAGGAGGCCCGGCGCGCCAACGCCCTGCTGCCGATGAGGGTCAGCCTGGTCGACAAGACGATCGAGCGCATCGGCACCGATCCCGGCGGCTTCCTCGCGCGAGAGAAGTTCGGCCAGCATCCGACGCGCTCCTCGCAGGAGACGCTGGTCTTCGCCGTCGAGCGCCTCGCGCGCAACAAGCCCGAGGAGGCCGCCGAGCGCCTCGCGGCGCTCGCGCCGCGGCTTTCCGGCGACGCGCAACTGCACGCCTGGGGACAGGTGGCGTGGCAGGCGGCGCTCACGCACCATCCGCGAGCCCTCGAGTGGTATGCGCTCGCCGGCCCCGCTCCGCTCACCGACACGCAGCTCGCCTGGAAGGCGCGCGCGGCATTGCGCGTGGGCGACTGGAAGGAAGTCCTCGCGGCGATCCAATCCCTTTCCCCGGAAGAGGCGCGCGAGCCCAACTGGCGCTACTGGCGCGCTCGCGCGCTGCGCAACCTCGGCGCGTCGGAAGCAGCCGAGGTGCTCTTGAGGGGCCTTGCCGGCCAACAGAACTTCTACGGGCTCATCGCCGCGGAGGAGCTCGGCATCGCGACGACGCCGGAATGGAACGGCTGGCGCCCCACGCAGGCGGACCTCGATCGCGTGCGCAGCCAGGAGGGCATCCAGCGCGCCCTCACCCTCTACCGCCTGGACCTCGACAACGAGGCGTTGCGCGAATGGCAGTGGGCGATCCGCAGCCTCGACGACCGCAGCCTGCTGGCCGCCGCCGAGCTTGCGCGCCTGGCCAACGAGCCGGACCGCGCCATCAACACCGCGGAGCGCACCGTGCTCATCCACGATTTCGCGCAACGTTTCCCGACGCCGCATCGCGACGCGTTGAGGGCCGCGGCACGCCAGTACGACCTCGACGAGGCGATCGTGTACGGGATCGTGCGCCAGGAAAGCCGCTTCATGCCCGAGGCGCGCTCGCGCGTGGGCGCGACCGGGCTCATGCAGCTCATGCCCGCCACCGCGCGCTGGGTCGCGCAGCAGATCTCGCTCACGCCCTTCCGCCAGGAGATGCTGGTGCGTCCCGAAGTGAACCTGCAGATGGGCACCTACTACTTCCGGCGCGTTCTGAACGACCTGGGCCACCCGATCCTGGCCACCGCCGCGTACAACGCCGGGCCGGGCCGCGCGCGCCGCTGGCGCGACGAGCGCGCCCTCGAGGGCGCGATCTACGCCGAGACCATTCCCTTCAACGAGACGCGCGAGTACGTGAAGAAGGTGTTCGCCAACGCTTGGTATTACCGCCATCGCCTCACCGGCAAGGCGGTCACGATGCGCGAGCTCCTCGGCACGGTGCCGGGACGCAGCGCCGAGCCCGCCGTCGCCGCAGCCGGCATCCCCTAAGGCCAAATGGACATTTCCAGCGTCTGCATCATCGGCGGCAGCGGCTTCGTCGGGCGTTCGATCGCCGAGCGGGCCGGCGCGCTCGGCTTGCGCGTGCGCGTCGTCACGAGAAGCGCGCCGCGCGCGAACCACCTGCGAGTGCTGCCCACGGTCGAGACCATGGTCGCCGACCCCAACGACGAGAAGTCGCTCGAGCGCTGCCTCGACAACATGGACGCGGTGGTGAACCTGGTCGGCATCCTGCACCCTTCGGGTCGCGCGAGCTTCGCCTCATCGCACGTCGAGCTGCCGCGCAAGATCGCGCGCGCCTGCCGCGCCGCGGGCGTGCGCCAGTTCCTGCACATGAGCGCGCTGGGCGCCTCGGCCAATGCGCCGAGCGAGTACCTGCGCTCGAAGGCCGCGGGCGAGGAAGCGCTGCGCGCCACGGGGGCGGAGCTGCCCTTCACGATCTTCAGGCCCTCGGTGATATTCGGCGAGCACGACCATTTCGTGAACCTCTTCGCGCGCCTGGCGCGCGCGTTCCCGGTCATCCCGCTGGGTGGCGCCCACGCGAAATTCCAGCCCATCTGGGTCGAGGACGTGGCGCGCTGCTTCGCCTCCTCGCTGGGCGACCCGCGCGCGCTGGGCTCGACCTACGAGCTGTGCGGCCCGCGCGTCTACACGCTGGAGGAGCTCGTGAGGGCCGTCGCGAAGACCATCGGGCGCTCGCCGAAGATCGTGGCGCTCCCTGGCGCGCTCGCCTCGCTCCAGGCGTTCGTGTTCGAGCACTTGCCCGGGCGCCTCGTCACGCGCGACAACCTGCGCTCGATGAGCGTGGACAACGTGTGCGCGGGGCCCTTTCCGCAGGTGTTCGGCTTCGAGCCGTCGCCGCTGGAGGCGATCATCCCCGAGTACCTCGGGGGCAAGGGCACACGCGGGCGCTACCAACGATTCCGCCATTTCGCTGGAAGGTGAAAAGCATGGCCGGGTTGACCCTCGTGATCGGCAACAAGAACTACTCGTCGTGGTCGATGCGTCCCTGGGTGCTGATGCGCCAGCTCGGCATCGCGTTCGAGGAGAAGAAGCTGCGCTTCCACTCCACCGAGTGGGATGCCGAGATCGAGCGCTGGTCGCCCTCGCGCATGGTGCCGGTGCTGTGGCGCGGCGAGCAATCGGTGTGGGACTCGCTCGCGATCATGGAGACCCTCGCCGAGTGGTACCCGGAAGCCAACGTCTGGCCGCGCGAGGCCGCGGCACGAGCGTTCGCGCGCTCGATGGCCGCCGAGATGCACTCGGGCTTCCGCGACCTTCGCGCGAGCATGCCGATGAACATCCGCGCCTCGCACCCGGGCAAGGGCATGAACGACGCGGTGAAGTCGAACATCGCGCGCATCGAGGAGCTCTGGGGCGAGTCGCGCAAGCGGTTCGGCGCGGGCGGCCCGTTCCTCGCCGGCGCCTTCAGCGCCGCCGACGCGATGTACGCGCCGGTGGTGATGCGCTTCAGGACCTACGGCGTGGGCCTCGGCCCCGAGGCCGCGCGCTATTGCGAGTCGATGCTCGGCGCGCCCGGCATGCGCGCGTGGATCGAGGAATCGCTCCTGGAAAAGGAATTCGTCGCCGAGGACGAGCCCTACGCCGCCGCAACTCCGGCGCAGTAAATGAAGACATTCCGCGTCGGCGGCTCGGTTCGCGATGAGCTTCTCGGCCTTGCGGTGCAGGACCACGACCACGTCGTGGTGGGCGCCAATCCCGCTGAGATGGCGAAGCTGGGCTTTCGGCCGATCGGCGCCGACTTTCCGGTGTTCCTGCATCCCGAGACGCACGAGGAGTACGCGCTGGCGCGCACCGAGAGGAAGACCGCGCCGGGCTACAGGGGCTTCGTGTTCCACGCCGACGAGAGCGTGACCCTCGAGGAGGACCTGCGCCGGCGCGACCTCACCATCAATGCGATGGCGCGCGGCGAGGATGGCGCTTTGGTCGATCCCTACGGCGGCGAGCGCGACCTGCGCGCGGGGCTCCTGCGCCATGTGAGCGACGCCTTCGCCGAAGATCCGGTGCGCATCCTGCGTGTCGCGCGCTTCGCGGCGCGTTTCGGCTTCGCCATCGCGCCCGAGACCCTGGCCCTGATGACGCGCATGGTGCGATCCGGCGAGGCCGATGCCCTCGTTGCCGAGCGCGTGTGGCAGGAGCTGGCGCGCGGCCTCATGGAAAAAACGCCTTCACGCATGATCGCGGTGTTGCGCGAATGCGCGGCCCTGGAGCGCATCCTTCCCGAGCTCGACCGCTCCTTCGAGCGGCCCGACGTGCCGGAAGCACTCGCGCAACGCATCGATTGCGCCGCGCGGGGCGACCGTGCGCTCGCGGTGCGCTTCGCGCTCCTCGTGCTCGACCTCGGGTCCGACGAGGCGGCGCGCCTGGCCGCGCGCGTGAACGCACCGGGCGATTGCCGCGAGCTGGCGCAGCTGGCGATCCGCGAGCGCGCCTCGATCGCGTCCGCGGACCTCGATGCCGACTCGACACTGGAAGTGCTCGAGCGCTCGGACGCATTCCGGCGCCCCGATCGCCTCGAGCGGCTGCTCGAGGTGGCGCAATGCGACGCCCACGGCAGTGCCGGGCACTCTCCGGGTGCCGGCCTGCAACTGCGGCGTGCTCTCGAAGCGGCGCGCAAGGTCGACGCCGGCGCCATCGCGCGGGACAATCCCCAGGACATCCCCGGCGCGCTGCGCCGCGCTCGCCTCGTCGCCATCGCGCAGCTTCAGCCCCCCACGGGGAACTGAAGGCCAAAAAAAACCCCCGGGATTGCCGGGGGCGATATCCATCCAACTGTATCTTTAGCGCTTCTTCGACTTCGCCTTGCTGGTCGCGGACTTCACCGTCGCGAGGTTCTGCTCCACCGACTTCTCGACGGTGTCATAGACCTGCTTGTTGATCGCGGCGAGGTTGTTGTAGGCGCTCTGCGCGGCGGCGATGGCGGTCTTCACGTTGTCGACCACGGACTCGGACCCGGCCGGCGCGTACTTGAAGGCCTCTTCGAGGGCGGCGACGGCGGCTTTGTTGTACTCGGACGCTTGCTTCTCGAACACGCGCTTGACTTCGGTGTTGGTCTCGGCGGCGGTTTCGTAGGCGGTGCGCGAGTACGCGTAAGCGCGCTTCATGACCGGCTCGAGGGCGGCGGAGTTGAGGGCGATGACTTCATGCACGTCTTTCGCGCCGGCGAGCTGCTGCGCGTGGGCGGCGACCTGCTCCACGGAGTCGCGGGCGGCACCGAGCGAGAGCTCGGCGAAGCGCTCGACGTTGGCGAGCGAGAGCTGGGCGAAGTACGAGAATTGGTTGATGGCAGCCTCGTTGGCCGCGCTGAACTGGTCGATCTTGAACATGGTGAGGATCCTTTGATGGGTTGTCTGGGCGGCTGGATTGCTGCACTGCACAAACGCTATTCTAGCCCTTTAAGCCCTGGAGTCAAGGATTATTTGCTGCGGTGCAACATGACTATTGCGAGGCGAAAAAAAGGCGCTCCATCAACCACTTGGAGCGCCCTTTCATTGGGTCCCGTGCCGCGCCGCGGTTGCGGCGCCCGGGATGAGCCGCTTTACTTCACGGTGATGCCCTTCTCCTTGAAGTAGCGCACGGCGCCGGGGTGGAACGGGATCGGCGAGGCGCCGGTCGCCTGGTTGGTCAGCTCCAGGAAGGCCGCGTCCTTGTGCACCTTCACCAGCTCGTCCTTCTTCTCGAACATGGTCTTCACGATGTCGTAGACCAGCTTCTCGTCGGCCTTCTCGGGCACCACCAGCAGGTTCCACACGTCGACGTTGGTGGTGTCGCGGGTCTCCCCCGGATAGGCGTTGGCGAGGATCCGGTTCTTCACGTAGAGGGGACCGAACTTCTTGCGCATGTTCTCCACGCCCTCGCCGTGGTCGATGAGCTTGATCTTCTTGCCCGGCGTCGCGGCGAGGTCGGACACGGCTCCCGTGGGAACGCCGCCGACCCAGAAGAACGCGTCGATCTTGCCGTCCTTCAGCGCCGACACGCTTTCCGCCACTGAAAGGCGCTCGCGCACGATGTCCTTCGCGGGATCCAGGCCGAAGGCCTCGATCAGGCGGTTGGCCACCACCTCGGTGCCGCTCACCGGGGCGCCCGTGGAGACGCGCTTGCCCTTCATGTCGGTGAACTTGTTGATGCCTGTGCCCTCGACCGTCACCACGTGCATGCGGTTGGGGTAGAACACCGCGAGCGTGCGCAACGCCACCTTCTTGCCGCTGAACTTGTCGAGCCCGTTGACCGCGTCCCACGCGGCGTCGGCCATGGTGAAGCCCACCTCCGACTTGCCGCTGTCGATGAGCTGGAGGTTGGCGATCGACCCCGCGGTCACTTCCGCGGTGGCCTCGAGGCCCGGCACGCTCTTGCTGAGGATCGCAGCGAGGCCGCCGCCGAGCGGGTAGTACACGCCGCCGGTGCCGCCCGTGCCGATCGAGATGCGGGTGGTCTTCTTGTCCTGCGCGCCGGCGCTCGCCAGGCCGAATGCGGCGATGGCGGCGACGAGTGTCGCGACGAAACGATTCATGGGAATTTCTCCTCTGGGATGTCGTTGGTGAGTTCGTCTCCAGAATACCCGATGGGGCGAAGCACGTAGAATCGTCGCAACTTCAAAAGGGCGAGGGCACGTCATGGCGCAGGTAATCGGCGTTCCAAAGGAGACCTTCCCGGGCGAAAAGCGCGTCGCGACCGTGCCAGACGCCGTCCAGAAGCTCGCGAAGCTGGGCTTCAGCGTCATCGTGCAATCCGGGGCCGGAGAGGCGGCAAGCATCGGCGACGAGGCCTATGCCGCCGCCGGTGCCAAGGTGGTCCCCGATGCTGCCGCGGTGTGGTCCGGGGCCGATATCATATTCAAGGTGCGCGCCCCGAGCAGCGAAGAAGTGCAGGGGATGCGCGAGGGCCAGACCCTGGTGAGCTTCATCTGGCCTGCGCAAAACCCCGAGTTGCTGAAGAGCCTCGCCGCAAAGAAGGCTACGGTGCTGGCGATGGACAGCGTGCCGCGCATGTCTCGCGCGCAGAAGCTCGACGCGCTCTCGTCGATGGCCAACATCGGAGGCTATCGCGCGGTGATCGAGGCCGCCCACCATTTCGGCCGCTTCTTCACCGGCCAGATCACCGCGGCGGGCAAGGTGCCGCCGGCGAAGGTGTTCGTGATCGGGGCCGGCGTCGCGGGGCTGGCCGCCATCGGCGCCGCCTCCGGCCTGGGCGCCATCGTGCGCGCCAACGACACGCGCCCCGAGGTCGCCGACCAGATCAAGTCGCTCGGCGGCGAGTACGTGCCGGTCGATTACGTCGAGGAGGGCACGGGCGTGGGCGGGTACGCCAAGGTGATGAGCGAGGGCTTCCAGAAGGCGCAGCGCGAGACGTTCGCGAAGCAGGCGAAGGAAGTCGACATCATCATCACGACGGCGCTGATTCCCGGCAAGCCCGCGCCGAAGCTCATCACCGCGGAGATGATCCGCTCGATGAAGCCGGGCAGCGTGATCGTCGACATGGCCGCGGAGCAGGGCGGCAACACCGAGCTGACCGAGCCCGGCAAGGTCGTGGTGAAGCACGGCGTGACCATCATCGGCTACACGGACCTGCCGAGCCGGCTCGCGACGCAGGCGAGCACGCTCTACGCGACCAACCTCTTCCGCCTTTCCGAGGACCTCACCAAGGCCAAGGACGGGGTCTACAACGTGAACATGGACGACGAGGTGATTCGCGGCACGACGGTGGTGAAGGAAGGCGCGGTAACGTGGCCGCCGCCGGCGCCGAAGCTGTCCGCCGCGCCTGCCGCCAAGCCGGCCGCGCAGGCAGCGGTACCCGCGGCCAAGAAGGGCCACGGCGCCGGCGAGCCGATGGCCGCGGGGAAGCTCGCGACCATGTTCGCGGCCGCGGCGGTCCTGTTCCTGCTGATCGGCAGCTACGCGCCCCCCGCGTTCCTCGGGCACTTCACGGTGTTCGTGCTGGCGTGCTTCGTCGGATACATGGTGGTCTGGAACGTGACGCCCGCGCTGCACACGCCGCTCATGAGCGTGACCAACGCGATCAGCAGCATCATCATCATCGGCGCGCTCGTCCAGGTAGCGCCACCGGGCGAAGGCACGCGACCCGACATCATCCGCTGGCTGGCCGTCGTCGGCATTGCGCTGACCGCGATCAACATGTTCGGCGGCTTCGCGGTGACGCAGCGCATGTTGTCCATGTTCCGCAAGTAGGAGACCGACCCCATGTCAGCCAGCCTGGTTGCCGTTTCCTACCTCGCCGCGATCATCCTCTTCATCCTGAGCCTCGGCGGGCTGTCCAATCCGGAGTCCTCGCGACGCGGAAACCTGTACGGAATGACCGGCATGGCGATCGCCGTGCTCGCCACGGTGTTAGGCCCGCGCGTGAGCCCCGGCGGAATCGCCTGGATCGGCGTCGCGCTGGTGATCGGCGGCGCGATCGGCCTTTATCTCGCGCGTACCGTGAAGATGACGCAGATGCCCGAGCTGGTGGCGTTCATGCACAGCCTCGTGGGCCTGGTCGCCGTGCTCGTGGGATACGCGAGCTACATCGATCCCACGGCCTCGGCAGGCATGTCGCCCGCGGAGGCCGCGATCCACCACGGCGAGATCTACGTCGGCGTGCTGATCGGCGCGGTGACCCTGTCGGGTTCGGTGATCGCGTTCGGCAAGCTTTCGGGGCGCATCGGCGGCAAGCCCCTGCTGCTGCCGGCGCGGCATTGGCTGAACCTCGCGGGACTCATCGCCGTGCTGTGGTTCGGCTACCAGTTCCTGCGCGCCCACGACATCCAGCAGGGCATGATGCCGCTGGTCGTGATGACGGTCATCGCGCTCCTCTTCGGAGTGCACATGGTGATGGCGATCGGCGGCGCCGACATGCCGGTGGTGGTCTCGATGCTGAACAGCTACTCGGGGTGGGCGGCGGCGGCGACCGGCTTCATGCTCTCCAACGACCTGCTGATCGTCACCGGGGCCCTGGTGGGCTCCTCGGGTGCCATCCTCTCGTACATCATGTGCCGCGCGATGAACCGCAACTTCCTCAGCGTGATCGCGGGCGGATTCGGCGGCGGGGCTCCCGCACCCTCGGGTGGGGCGGCGGCGGCCGCACCGGCGGGCGAAGTCGTCTCGGTAAGCGCGCAGGAAACCGCGGATCTTCTCAAGGAAGCCAAGAGCGTGATCATCGTGCCGGGCTACGGCATGGCGGTCGCGCAGGCGCAGCACACCGTGTTCGAGATCACCAAGCGGCTGCGCGACATGGGCAAGACCGTGCGCTTCGGCATCCATCCGGTCGCGGGACGCATGCCGGGCCACATGAACGTGCTGCTGGCCGAGGCGAAGGTGCCCTACGACATCGTGATGGAGATGGACGAGATCAACGAGGACTTCCCGGAGACCGACGTCTCCATGGTGATCGGCGCCAACGACATCGTGAATCCGAGCGCGCAGGACGATCCCTCGAGCCCGATCGCCGGGATGCCGGTGCTGGAAGTGTGGAAGGCGCGTAACTCGATCGTGATGAAGCGCAGCATGGCTTCCGGCTACGCGGGCGTGGACAATCCGCTCTTCTACAAGGAGAACAACCGCATGCTGTTCGGCGACGCGAAGAAGATGCTGGACGAGGTGCTCACAGCGTTGAAAGGGTGAATCCACGCGGTACGATGGGGACCCTGCAAGCCACCGAAAGCTGGTCGCCATGTTCCATATGGAAATCCCGTGGTGGGAGCTGGTTGTCCGTTCCGCCGCCGTGTACCTCTTCCTCATCCTCATCCTTCGCATCTCGGGGAAGCGACAGATCGGGCAGCTCGCGCCGTTCGACCTTGTTCTCCTCCTCGTGCTCGCGAACGTGGTCCAGAACTCGATGACCGGCGGGGACAATTCGCTCGTGGGGGGCCTCATCGCCTGCACCACGCTGGTCGCGCTGAACTACGGCGTGGGCTACGTGACATTCCGTAGCCCGAAGCTCGAGGAGATCATCGAGGGGCGCCCGCAGGTCCTCATCCACAAGGGGAAGGTGATGGACGACGTGATGTGCGACACGAAGGTGACGCGCAACGAATTGCTGGCCGCGCTGCGCCAGGGCGGATGTCCCGAGGTGACCGATTGCTATTCGGCCATCCTCGAAAACAACGGCGTCATCAGCGTCGTGAAGAAAAAGGACCTCTGACCGGCCATGGACCTCTCCTGGGCAATAAGCGCAGCGGCAGTCACCGTTCTCGTCATCGTCGTCGTCCTGATGGGCCTCGTGCTGTGGTCGGTTCGCACGCACCGGGATCCCGACCTCCACATCCAGTGCGACGTCGGCATCGACACGCTCATGCCATCGCTCTCGGGGCTCACGCTTGGCACTTCGATCGGCGGCAACTCGGTCGAGATCCTCGAGAACGGCAAGTTCTGGGACGTGCTCGAAGAGCGCATCGGCATGGCGAAGAAGTCGATCCACTACGAGACTTTCCTCTGGAAGGAAGGCAAGCTCGGCAAACGCATGGCCAAGGCGTTCGCGGAACGCGCGAAGGACGGCGTGAAAGTCCGCATCATGCTCGACGCCAACGGCTCCGGCGGCATCGGCAAGTCCGAAGTCGCGACGATGGAAAAGGCGGGCGTCAAGGTCCACTTCTTCCACCGCAAAGTCCTGCGCAACATCGGCGTGCTGAACGACCGCACCCACCGCAAGATGCTCATCATCGATGGCAAGGAAGCGTTCGTCGGCGGGCACTGCGTGGTCGACGAGTGGATGGGCGACGCGGAGGACGGCAAGCACTTCGGCGACGTGAGCGTGCGCCTGCGCGGGCCGATCGTGCACAGCGTGCAGGGCGCCTTCAGCGAGAACTGGGCGGGCTCGACCGGCGAGCTCTTCGCGGGGCCGGAGGTGTTCCCGCCGC
>JANLXC010000058.1:0-20653 GCA_031364925.1 Burkholderiales bacterium
TATAATTTTATGCTTTCCCGGCCTGGTAGCTCAGTTGGTAGAGCAGCGGATTGAAAATCCGTGTGTCGGTGGTTCAATTCCGCCCCAGGCCACCAATTTTTGACGTGCCATATTCGCTGACGCGTCCTTACGGCAGGCGGCTGCCAAGTTCGGTTAATCTCGTGCTTCGAGATTGAACCGTGACACAACCCCGAACTTCCCATCCCGTGCTCGTCTCCGGCGGCGGTATCGGCGGCCTCGCCGCCGCGCTGGCGCTCGCGCGCCAGGGCTTCGCCGTGAAAGTCCTCGAGCAGGCTGCGCATATTGGCGAGATCGGGGCCGGCATCCAGCTCGGCCCCAACGCGTTCTCCGCATTCGACGCGCTTGGCATCGGCGAGCGAGCGCGGGAGCGCGCCGTGTACACCGAGCGCATCGTGATGATGGACGCCGTGGACGGGAGCGAGGTCGCCTCGATCCCCGTGGGTGAAGCCTTCCGCGAGCGCTTCGGCAATCCCTACGCGGTGAGCCACCGCGCCGACGTCCACGCCGCGCTCCTCGAGGGCGCGCAGCGCGACGGCCACATCGAGCTCGTCACCTCGACCCGCATCGATCGCGTCGAGCAGGATGCCGCGGGCGTCACGGCGTTCGACAGCGAAGGCCGCGCGCACCAGGGCGCGGCGCTCATCGGGTGCGACGGCGTGAAGTCGAACGTGCGCCAGCAGCTGGTCGGCGATCCGGTGCGCGTCACCGGCCACGTCGTCTATCGCGCCGTGGTCGATACCCGCGAGTTTCCCGAGGATCTCAAGTGGAACGCGCCGTGCGTGTGGGCCGGCCCCGATTGCCATCTCGTGCACTACCCGCTTCGCGGCGGCGAGCAGTACAACGTCGTGGTGACCTTCCACAGCCGCGAGAAGGAGCAGTGGGGCGTGACCGAAGGCAGCCGCGACGAGGTGATGTCTTATTTCGACGGCATCGGCACGCGCCCGCGCCAACTCCTCGACCTGCCGAAGAGCTGGAAGCGCTGGGCGACCGCCGACCGCGAGCCGATCGGCGAGTGGAGCTTCGGGCGCGTGACGCTCCTGGGCGACGCGGCGCACCCGATGATGCAGTACCTTGCGCAGGGCGCGTGCATGGCGATGGAGGATGCGGTGACGCTCGGCGAGGCGCTCCACGCGAATCCCGGCGATTTCGCCGCGGCCTTCCAGCATTACCAACGCTCGCGTGTCGCGCGCACCGCGCGCGTGGTGCTGCTCACGCGCGAGATGGGGCGGATCTACCATGCAAAGGGCGTGGAGCGCCTGGTGAGGAACGATTTGTGGAAGGGGCGCTCGCCGCAACGGTATTACGATTCACTGGAATGGCTGTACGGATGGCGCGTCGAAAACTGCCTAGCGAGGTGACGATCATGAATACACGCGACACGAAAGCGCAGCGCGAGGATTTCTACCGGCGCATCGATCCGTCCAACATGGCGCCGCTCTGGACGCGCCTGAAAGGCCTGGTGCCCGCGGAGCCGACACCGACCGGCGTGGCGCACCAGTGGAAGTACGCCGAGGCGCGGCCCTTCGTCCTCGAAGCCGCCGAGCACATCAGCGCCGAGGAGGCCGAGCGGCGCGTGCTCCTCCTCGAGAACCCGGCGTTCCGGGGCACGTCGCGCATCACCAGCACGCTCTTCTCCGGGCTGCAGCTCATCATGCCCGGCGAGATCGCGCCCGCGCACCGCCACACGCAGTCGGCGCTGCGCTTCATCATCGAAGGCAGCGGCGCCTACACGACCATCGACGACCAGAAGGTGATGATGGAGCCCGGAGACTTCGTGGTGACGCCCGCGTGGCGATGGCACGAGCACGGGCACGACGGCATGGCGCCGATGGTCTGGCTCGACGGCCTCGACATCCCGATGCTCGCCTATTTCAACGCCACGTTCCGCGAGGACGACTCGGCGCGCGCGCCCACGACGTCGCCCTTCGACGGGCTGGTTCACTTTCCCTATCGGCGCGCAAGGCAGGTGCTGTTCGAAATGGCCGAGGCCGGCGCGCCCGATGCGCACCTGGGCCACGTGATGCGCTACACGAGCCCGCTGGACGGCGGCTGGGCGATGCCGACCATGGCGACCATGATCCGCCTCGTTCCCGCGGGCCTCGCCACGCGTGCCTATCGATCGAGCGACAGCATGGTCTTCGTGGGCGTCGAGGGGTCCGGAACCCTCGAAGTCGACGGCCGGCCTTTCGAGATGGCGCCGCACGACATCGTGGTGGTGCCGGGGTGGATGAAGTACTCGCTTGCATCTCGCGGGGACTGGGTGGTCTTCTCGTATTCCGACCGCGCGGCGCAGGAGAAGCTGGGTTTCTTCCGCGAGCAGAGGCTGTGACACAATAGGCGCGCTCCTTTCGCCTATAACTAGAACTCCATGAACGTCTCTTCCCGGCGCTATGCAAACGCGGTGGCCCTTCGCGTGGAGGGACGACTCGACCAGGACACCTGCGTCGGGTTCACCACCGACCTCATGAAAGCCGTCGACACCGCCGCGGGCGAAGGCGGCGCCGTGGTGCTCGACCTCTCCGGCCTGGAGTACGTGTCGAGCGCGGGCCTGCGCTGCTTCATGCTCGCTTCCCGCCAGGCCAAGGCGAACCACGCCCGCATCTCCGTGGCGGCGCTGCAGCCGATGGTTTCGGAAATCTTCGAGATCTCCCACTTCAACCTCGTGTTCCAGGTGTTCCCGACGGTTCGCGAGGCGCTTGGCGCGGTGTCCGTCGACGCGGGCGCGGCGTTCGACAAGGGATGACGATGCGCGTGCGCTTCTGGGGGACCCGCGGGTCGATCCCGGTGGCGCTCACCGCCGCGGACGTGCGTGACAAGCTCGCGCAAGCGCTGGTGCAGGCGTCCGGCAAGACCTTCAACAGCTACGAGGAAGCGCACGCTTACGCGACCACCGAGCTCGATTTCTCGCTGACCCACACCTTCGGCGGGCACACGCCCTGCGTCGAGGTCGAGATTCCCGGCGACGAGTACTACGTCTGCGACATGGGCAGCGGCGCGCGGCCTTTCGGAGTGCACGTGCTCGCCAAGCAGGCGCGCAAGCCCGCCATGGTCAACGTCTTCATGTCCCACGTGCACTGGGATCACATCATGGGCTTCCCCCTCTTCGGGCCGGCGTACGTGCCGGGCACGAAGATCCGCATCCACGGCTGCCACGACGTGCTCGAGGAGGCCTTTCGCAGGCAGCATTCGGCGCCGTGCTTTCCGGTGGAATGGGAGCAGCTCGGCGCCTCGATCGAATTCGTGAAGCTCACCCCCGGCAAGCCCTACGTGCTCAATGGCATGACGGTCACCCCGCACCTGCAGCTGCACGGCGGGGATTCCTACGGATACCGCTTCGAGCACGGCGGCAAGGCCGTGGTGTATACCACCGACTCCGAGCATAAGCTCGAGGATCGCGCCGAAGCCGAGAAATTCGCGGCGTTCTTCAAGAACGCCGACGTGGTGATCTTCGACGCGATGTACGCGCTCGCGGAGGCAATCAGCGTGAAGGCCGACTGGGGGCACTCGAGCAACATCGTCGGCGTGGAGCTGTGCCAGATGGCCCAGGCCAGGCACCTGGTGCTGTTCCACCATGAGCCCGCCAACAACGACGCCACGCTCGAGGGCTTGCTGAAGGAGGCGCGCCGCTTCGAGGAGCTCACGCGCGGCGACCAGGCGCTCAAGGTCTCCGCCGCATACGACGGCCTGGAGATCGATCTCTGAGCACGCTGCGAGGCCTGCGGGTTCTCGCCCTGGTGCTCCTCGCCGCGCTGTCGCTTTTCCTGCTGTTCGCGCCGTTCGCCAATCCGCTTCGCAACGTCGTCTTCGACGGCTACCAGCGCATCTTCCCGCTGGAGCGCATCTCGCAGCCGGTGGCGATCGTGGTGATCGACGAGGACGCGATCGCGCGCTACGGCCAGTGGCCCTGGCCGCGCACGCGAGTCGCCGAGCTCATCGCGCGCGTGGCCGAGCACGAGCCCGCGGCCATCGGCCTGGACCTCTTCTTCCCCGAGCCCGACCGCTTCTCGCCGGCGGCGATGGCCGCCGAGATGCCGATCCTGCCCACCGACGTGGCCGCAGCGCTGAAGTCGCTCCCGTCCAACGACCAGATCCTCGCCAAGGCGATCCAGGGGCGTAACGTCGTGCTCGGCATCGGCGGTATCGGCAGCATCGACTCTCGCTTCACCGCCGCGCCGCGCGCGGCCCCCGTGGTGACCTCGGGCGAGCGCCACCAGAACATGCGCAACTGGCCGGGCTACATCGGCAGCCTCCCGGTGATCGATTCGGCCGCGGAGTCGCGCGGGCTGATGAACTCCGGCCCGCAGGACCAGATCGTGCGCGTGGTGCCGCTGGTGGAGCGCGTGCAGGGCGTGGTGGTGCCCTCGCTCGGCGTGGAGACGATGCGCGTCGCGGTGGGAGCGGGCATGCGCATCGCGGACGCGCCCGCCGGGCTCCTCTCGATCACCTTCGCGGAAGTCACCGCGCAGATGCAGGACGACGGCACGACGTGGCTTCGCTACGGCAAGCACGATGAGGACCGCATGGTCTCGGCCAACGAGATCCTGGGCGGCAAGGTCAACCCCGAGCGCCTGCGCCACAAGATCGTGCTCATGGGTGTGACCGGGCTCGGCGTGCAGGACTTCAAGTCGACGCCCCTCGGGGAGTTCGTTCCGGGAGTCGAGATCCATGCGCAGGTGGTCGAGAACCTCTTCAACGGCGTGTCGCTGGTGCGCCCGGCGTTCGCCACCCTGTACGAGGGCCTCGCGTTCATCGTCTGCGGCCTGGTCCTCATCTGGTTCATCCCGCGGCTCTCGGCGCTGCAGGGCATCAACCTCGTGGTGTTCCTGGCGCTGGCGCTTTTCGCGATCGGCCTCATCGCATTCCGCCACTTCCACATGCTCTTCGATTTCGCGTGGCCCGCGCTCGGCACGGTCGCGGTGTTCGGCACGGTGGTGGTCGGAACGCTTTCGGAAGCGGAGCGCCAGCGCCGAACGCTGCGCGACGAGGCGGCGCACATGGCCGGCGAGGTCGATGCCGCGCGGCGCATCCAGATGGGGCTCCTTCCGGATCCGCGCGAGACCCTCGGCGACGACCGGCGCTTCAAGCTCGCCGCGCTCCTCGAGCCCGCGCGCACCGTGGGCGGAGACTTCTACGACTGCTTCATGATCGACCCCGGGCGCCTCTTTTTCGTGGTCGCCGACGTCTCCGGCAAGGGCCTGCCCGCGGCGCTCTTCATGGCGTCGGTGAAGTCGCACCTGAAAAGCGCGGCGCTGCGCGGCGGCGAAGTGGGCGAGGTCCTGAACCGCGCGCAGGGCGAGATCGAGCGAGAGAACCCCGAGCAGCTCTTCGTGACCGCGTTCGCGGGGATCCTCGACATCGTCACCGGCGTGCTCGAGTCGTCGAGCGCCGGCCACGAGCCGCCCTTCGTGCGCACGCCGCAGGGAGCGCCCGAGCGCTTCGAGATGCCCGGCGGGCCGCCGCTGTGCGTGCTCGAGGAATTCAAATACCCGACCGTGCGCCGGCGCCTGCAGCCCGGCGAATGGATCTGCGTCGTCACCGACGGCGCCACCGAGGCGATGAACGTCGCGCGGGAGTTCTTCGGCGTGGACAGGTTGCGGGCATCGCTGTCGTGGATGCCGGAGAACGTCGATCCGGAGGAATTGATTCGCCGGCTTCGCGACGACGTGCGGCGTTTCGCGGGCGAGGCGGAGCCGGCCGACGACATCACGCTTCTTGCGCTTCGCTGGGAGGGCGACGGCCGGTCTTCGTGAACGAACGCGGCGAACCGACTACCGAACGTTGATCTCAACGCGCCTGTTGCGGGGCTCGGAAATGTTGTCCTCGGTGGGAACGAGCAGCTCGCGCTTGCCGCGCCCGGCCGCTGAAATGCGCCCCGACGGGATGCCGAGCCCGATCATCATCTCCCGCAAACGCTCGGCGCGGGCCAACGAGAGGCGGTCATTGAAGGCGAGGCCACCGACCGTGTCGGTGTGTCCGATCACCACGATGTCGGGGAGCGGCCGACGCTTCAACTCGCCGAACACCTTGTCCATCTCCGAGCGCGATTCGGTGGTGAGCTCGTCCTTGCCTTCGAGGAAGTAGAGCATGAAGGAGGCGGGCCTGCCGGGCAGCGCGTCGAGCGTGGCGCCGAACTCGCGCCGCACCTCCGCAGCGGTGAGGCGGGAAGCCTCGACGCTGCCGTCGCTTTTCAGGCGCTGCGCGCCGTATGCGGAGTTGATGACGCGCTCTTCGCGGTCGGTGCGCACCACGACCGCGCCAACGTGCCCGTCGGCGCCAGGGACGACCGCGAACAATGCAGGCCTGGGAGAGGAAGCGCAGCCGGCGGCCACGGCCGCCAGCGCGAGAAGCGCGAGAAACTTCAAGGCGAAATTACGGGGTCGCGTCGACCTGGACCACGAACTCGGTGCCGCGCACGCCCATGATCGCCGACGGGGTGCGGATCTTCATCGACTCGGGCGACTGCTTCACCATCTTGCCGGAGATCGCCGCGAGGCGGCCCTGCTTGAGGTTGCCCTCGAACTCGCCCTGGTGCGTCGTGGTGTCGAAGCTGTACTTGTCGATCGCGAAGACGCTCCCCGGGCCGACCGATACGAGGCTGTTGTCGGTGAAGGTGATGCCGGCGGAGCCATCGGCGCCGGTGACGATCACGTCGGAAGACTGCACGCCCGCCCCGACCACGGCCGGCATTTTCACGGCGCCGCGCTGGATCTGCACGTTGCCCTTGGAAACCTTGATGAGGCCCACATCGGCTGCACACACCGGATAAGCGACCGCAAGGGCCGCCACGAGAATCCACTTGCGCATGACCTTACTCCTCGGCAATAAGCTGTTTTAGCGTGCCTATAATGCCGGAAGCCGGGGAGGGCTGCCTGTGAACATTGTCACAACCAGAATGGGGATGTTTCCGTCCCGCCTCGACGAGTGGAAGAACGCCCGGGCGTTCATCGAGCAATTCTGCCGCGGCGCGCAAATCCCCAAGGATTCAGGGCTGAAGGCCAACCTGGTGATCGAGGAGCTGTTCCTCAACACGGTCAAGCATGGCCACCGGGGCGGCAGCGAAGCACCGGTCTGGATCACGCTTTCGGCGAGCGCGGGCGAAATCTCGCTCGTCTACGAGGACCGCGCGCCGCCCTTCAATCCTTTCGCCGCCGCCACTCGCGAGATGCTCGAGGCCCTCGCCGAGACGCGCCGCGAAGGCGGGTTGGGCGTGATCCTCGCCCATGGCCTCACCGCCACCGCCGATTACTCGTACATTTTCGGGCGCAACCGCATCCGGCTGACGCTCGCCTAGAGACTATCCTCAAGCGTCCGCACCAGCGTCTTCAGCACCTCGACGCGCGAGAAGTGCTTGTCGTCGGAGGCGACGATGTTCCACGGCGCGCCCTCGGTGGAAGTGCGCTCGACCATGTCGTTCACCGCGAGCTCGTACTGCGGCCACTTCTTGCGGTTGCGCCAGTCGTCGGGCGTGATCTTGAAGCGCTTGTAAGAAGTGGTCTCGCGCTCCCTGAAGCGGCGTAGCTGCTCCTCGGGCGTGATCGCCATCCAGAACTTCACGACGATGGTGCCGGCCTCGGCGAGCTGCTGCTCGAAGTCGTTGATCTCGTGGTACGCGCGCATCCAGTCGGGCTCGGCCGCGAAGCCCTCGACGCGCTCGACCAGCACCCGCCCGTACCACGAGCGGTCGAAGATGACGGTGCGCCGGCGCCCGGGCGCATGCCGCCAGAAGCGCCACAGGTAGGGCTGCGCCCTTTCCTCCTCGGTGGGCGCGGCGATCGGGATCACGCGGTAGAAGCGCGCGTCGAGGGCCTGGGTCACGCGCCGGATGGTGCTGCCCTTGCCGGCGGCGTCCATGCCCTCGAACACGATCACCACCGAGCGCTGGTCGAGGCGCTCGCCGCGCATGATGCCGTTCAGTTTCCCCTGGAACTTGGTGAGCTTCTTCTTGTAGGTGTCGCTATCCTGCGCGCGGGTGTAGTCGAACGATTTCAGCAGCGTGCGATTGTCGAGCGGCGGCAAGAGCAGCGCCGGCTCGGGCGGCGCGGGCGGGCGGCGTCCGTCGAGGCGCGCCGAGAGCGTCTCCTCCAGGAGCGCGCCTGCGGTGAGCGAGCGGTACTCGTGGTCGCTGCCGTCGATGATCTCCCAGGGCGCTTCGCCGGTGCTGGTGCCGCTCAGCATCTCCTCGGCGGCCTCGATGTAGCGGTCGTAGCAGCGCGACTGGCGCCACTCTTCCCTGGTGACGCGCCACGCGGTCTTCCTGCTCGCCGAGAGCTCCTCGAGCCGCTTCTCCTGCGCATCCCTGGACAGGTGGAACCAGAACTTGAGGATGAGCGCGCCTTCGGCTACCAGCATGCGTTCGAAGTGGCGGATGCGCTCCAGGCGCCGTTCGAATGCGGAGCGCTTGCCGCCGCGATGCACGCGCGTGTTCAAGGGGTCCCGGTACCACGCGCCCACCAGGATGCCGATGTGCCCCCTGGGGGGAAGGGTCTGCCAGAAGCGCCACATCGCCGGGCGCTCGAGGTCCCACTCGGTGGGCTTGCCGAAGGCGAGGGTGCGGATGTGTCGCGGATCCATCCACGCGTTGAAGAGGTTGAAGGTCTCGCTCTTGCCCGCGCCGTCGAGCCCGTCGACGACCACGATGACCGGGAACTGCCCTTTCTCCAGCAGCTGGTACTGCAGCTCGAGCAGGCGCTGGCGCAGCTGCGGCTCGCGGCGCTTGAAGACGCTCTTCCTGATCTTGTGGCCGATTTCGGCGGTTTCGAACATCACTCTTTCTCCCAGGGGACGGCGCGGCCGACGCGCTTGAGGGCGCGCGGAAGGTCTTCGAGGCTCGCGCGCGTTTCCGACGCGAGCCAGCCGCGGGCGAAGGCGGCGAAGGGGGCGGGGGCGCAGAGCTCGTGCAGAAGCCTCTCGGCGACGACGGCATCGTTGGCGCGCCCGAGGTCGTCCTGCAGTTTCGACAACGCCGCGAGGTAGCCGTCCATTCGTTTCCTGCGATAGAGCGAGGCGAATCCGTCGGCCACATAGCGCAGGCGCTTGGCGCCGATGCGCACGCGGTGGCGCTCGGCGTTGGACATTTCAGCGGCGCCCTGCGCGGATTGCATCCACCGCGCGTGCCGCTTCTGCAGCATGCGGCCCGCGAATTGCCGCAGGCTCGCATCGCGCGGCGCATCCGGCTCGGTGGGGCGCGCGAGCCATTTCGCGAAGACCAGCAGCAAGCGTGCGTAGCGCCGGGACAGGAGGGCCGAACGCACGTCGTCGCGTGCCTTGCGCCGCCGTGCGGCGAGGCGGCGCTCGAGCGCGCGCGAGTCCGCTGCGCTGCACGCCGAGAGCATCGCCGGCAGCGTCTGGGTGGCCAGCACATCGAGGTCGCGCGCCTTGCCGGTTGCCTGCGTGATCCAGCGCAGGTCCGCGCGAACGCGCGCTTCAAGGTCGGGACCCGTGGGCTTGCGAAACGCGCGCAGCGCGGAGCGCAGGCGGCGAAGCGCGATGCGCATCTGGTGCACGAACTCGGGATCGCGCGTGGCGAGCACGCCGGCCTCGTTGGCCTGCAGTTGCTGCAGGGCCGATGCGAGCGCGGCGCGGGCACCCTGCGCGGGCGCCATCGACGCGCGCATCGCGACCGGGCGCGCCTTGACGGGCGCCAGCGCGTCGCCCTTCGCGAGCCGGTAGCCGCGCTCGGCCTTGGTGACCGCGCTCGGGCGAAGAGCCATCCGCTCGACGAGGCGCTCGGCGAAATCGAAGACCGCGAGCGGGGCGCCCTCGAGGCTTTCGACCTCGACTTCGGAGATCGGCTCGGTGCGCTCCCCGTGGCGTACCAACCCGCGGTCGAGCGCGACTTCCACGCGCGTGCCGGGAGCCAGCTCGACCTGCCACGTGGTGCGCGCGACCTCGACACGAAAGACTTCGGCCAACGTCTCGTGCAGGCTCTTCGCGCGCGGCAGCCGGGCGAGCGGCGTCTGGGCGAAAAGCGCGAGGTCGATGGAGGCACCGGGCCGGTCGTATTCCCACTCATCGCGCGAATGCAGGCCGCCGGAGCCGCTCGCTCCCGCCTTGAGCGCCTGCTTCCAGGCGCGGCCGCTGCGCCTCAGGCGCAGCGCCATCTCGCGCCGGGCGAGGTCATGGCGCGGAGTGTCGAAGTAGAGCGCTAGGAGCTTCGCGCGCTTCGGCGGCGAGGCGTTCAGCGCGGCGAGCTTGCGGAAGGCCGCGTGCGCTTCGGGAGGAAGCTCGAATTTGAGCTCGACTTCGGACATCGCGTCGTCAGAGCTGGGTGCGCGCGCGCCAGAGCTCGGGGAACAGCACCACGTCCACCACGCGCCTCAAGTAGTTCACGCCCGAGGTGCCGCCGGTGCCGCGCTTGAAACCGATCACGCGCTCGACGGTGGTCGCGTGGCGAAAGCGCCACTGGCGGAAGGCGTCCTCGAGGTCCACCAGCTTCTCGGCGAGCTCGTAGAGGTCCCAGTGCGCGGCGGTGTTGCGATAGACCTCGACCCAGGCGTCGCAGACGGACTCGTTGTACTCGTGCAGGGAACCCCAGTCGCGTTCGACACATTCGCGATCGATCGTGAATCCACGCCGGGCCAGGATGCGTATGGCTTCATCGTAGAGGCTCGGCTCGCCGAGGAGACCTTGCAGAGTGGAGAACACCTCGGCGCGGTGCCGGTGGGGCTCCATCTTCACGGGGTCCTTGTTGCCGAGCAAAAACTCCACGGTGCGGTACTGGAAAGACTGGAATCCCGACGAGGCGCCGAGCTCGTCGCGAAACGACGAATATTCGGCGGGAGTGAGCGTGGAAAGCACGTCCCAGGACTGGTTGAGCTGCGCCATGATGCGCGCCACGCGGGAGAGCATCTTGAACGCGGGCTGCAGCTCGCCCGCGCGCACCTGGTCGCGAGCGGCCCTGAGCTCGTGGATGATGAGCTTCATCCACAGCTCCGAGGCCTGGTGCTGGACGATGAAGAGCATCTCGTTGTGGTCGCGCGAGCGCGGTTGCTGGGCGCCGAGCACCTGGTCCAGGCGCAGGTAGTCGCCATAGCTCATCGCGCCCGAGAAATCGAGGCGCGCGCCGTCGACGTGGGGAGGTGTCTTCTCGTTCGCCATGGGAGGAGCCTAGTCTAGCCGCAATTGGTAAGATGCTCGAAGGAACAAGACCCGCCATGCACGCCACGCTCCCGCTTCTCGCCGCCACCGATTTCCCGCCGCTCGCGCGCCGCCGCCTGGAGACGCTTCAGGTGAACGTCGGGTACGCGTGCAACCAGACTTGCCTGCATTGCCACGTGAACGCGGGCCCCACGCGCACCGAAGCGATGACGCGCGAGACCGCCGACCAGGTGCTCGAGTACCTCGCCGCGAGCGGCGCCACCACGCTCGACCTGACCGGCGGCGCGCCCGAGTTGAATCCCCATTTCCGCCACCTCGTGAGGCAGGCGCGCGCGCTTGGCGCACGGGTGATCGACCGCTGCAACCTCACCATCCTTTTCGAGCCGGGCCACGAGGATCTCGCGGGGTTCCTCGCCGACCAGGGGGTGGACATCGTCGCGTCGCTGCCGTGCTATACGCCGGAGCTGGTCGACCGCCAGCGTGGCAAGGGCGTCTACGAGCTCTCGGTGGCCGCCATCCGCAGGCTGAACGAGCTGGGGTACGGGCGCGAGGGCTCCGGGCTCACGCTGGATCTCGTCTACAACCCGCAGGGACCGAGCCTGCCGCCGCCGCAGCGCAAGCTCGAGGCCGACTACAAGAGGATTCTCGGCGACCAGCACGGCATCGTCTTCAACCAGCTCTATACGCTCGCCAACATGCCGATCCAGCGCTTCGGCTCCACGCTCGTCACCAAGGGGCAGTTCAACGACTACATGAAGCTCCTGCGCTCGACGCACAGCGACGCGAACCTCGAGTCGGTGATGTGCCGCTCGCTGGTGTCGATCGACTACCTGGGCTACGTCTACGACTGCGACTTCAACCAGATGCTCGGCCTGCAGCTGCGCGTGAGCGGCAAGGCGCGCACGCACCTGAAGGACTTGATCGGGCGCGACCTCGAGGGCAATGCCATCGTCGTTCGCGACCACTGCTACGGCTGCACCGCCGGCCAGGGCTCGAGCTGCGGGGGTGCCCTCGCATGACGCAAGCCCTCGGCGCGAGGGTCCTGGCGCAGCAGCGCCCCGGCCGCACTTGCCCGGTCTCCTACCGCTACTCGCCGAGCGTTTTTCGCCGCGATCCCGAGATCGTCGCGGAAACCGTCTACGTGATCGGCGGGCTCTACGGCAACGTCGAGGCGCTGGACGCGGTGCATGCGCTGGCCGCGCGCGAGCCGGGGCCGGTGATCCTGGTCTTCAACGGCGACTTCCACTGGTTCGACGTCTCGCCCGCCGACTTCGCGCGCGTCACGCGTGAAGTGCTCGAGGACTGGGCGATCCGCGGCAACGTCGAGACCGAAGTCGCGGTGGAGGACTACGGCGCGGGCTGCGGCTGCGCCTATCCGCTCGACGTGAGCGACGCGGACGTGTCGCGTTCCAATGACATCCTGGAGCGCCTGCGCGCCACGGCGCGATCCTTCCCGGACCTGCGCGAGCGCCTCGGCCACCTGCCCATGCACTTGGTCGCGCGCGTGGGCGATGCGCGCGTCGGCATCGTGCACGGCGACGCGGCGTCGCTGGCGGGCTGGGGATTCGCGCAGGATCGCGTCGATGACGGCGCGCACCGGCGCTGGATCGAGTCGGCCTTTCGCGCGGGCGACGTCGACATCTTCGCGAGCACGCACACGTGCCTGCCGGCGTTTCGCGAGTTCGCCTTCGAGGGTCGCAGCGGCGTCGTCGCCAACAACGGCGCGGCGGGCATGCCGAATTTCGCGGGGCGCCACGCGGGCCTCATCACGCGCATCGGCCGCGCGCCTTTCGCCGGCCCCGGGAAGCTCTACGGGATCGAGGCACGCGGCGTGCACGTCGAGGCGCTCGAGCTCTCCTACGATCACGCGCGCTGGGTCGCGCGCTTCCTCGCGAGCTGGCCCGTGGGATCGCCGGCGCACGCGTCGTATCACCGCCGCATCGTCGAAGGCCCGCGCTTCACGCTCGCCCAGGCCGTGCCTCGCGCGGCCTGATATCGCGATGGCCAGGCGCGCGGCCAAACCCAAGCGCGTAAACCTCGCGCTGCAGGGCGGGGGCTCGCACGGCGCCTATGCGTGGGGCGTGCTCGACAGCTTTCTCGAGCACGGCGGTTTCCAGATCGAGGGCATTTCCGGGACCAGCGCCGGCTCCGTGAACGCGGTGGTCTACGCCTACGGCAACATGGTGGGCGGCAGCGACGGCGCGCGCGAGCTGCTCGCCTCCTTCTGGAAGCGCCTGTCGGACACCGGCTCCGGCTTCGCCAACGCGCCGGCCTTCCAGTTCTTCAAGATGATGAGCGGCTCGTTATCGCCGTACCAGTGGAATCCCCTCAACTGGAACCCGTTTCGCGATGCGCTGGTGAAGACCGTGGACTTCGAGAAGCTGCGCACCTGCAAGTCCACCAAGCTCTTCCTCGCCGCGACCAACGTCGAGACCGGCAAGGCGCGCATCTTCACCACGCCCGAGGTGAGCGCCGACGTGGTGATGGCATCCTCGTGCCTGCCGTTCCTCTTCCAGGCGGTCGGGATCGAGGGCAGCTACTACTGGGATGGCGGCTACATGGGCAACCCGGTGCTCTACCCGCTCTTCTACGATACCGAGTCGCGCGACGTGATCATCATCCACGTCAACCCGATCGAGCGCGCCGGGGTGCCGCACCTCGCGCACGAGATCGAGAACCGGCTGAACGAGATCACCTTCAACGCTTCCCTCATCAAGGAGCTGCGCGCCATCGCCTTCGTGCAGAAGCTGGTGGACGAGGGCTGGCTCAAGCCCGACTTCCGCGGCAAGTTGAAGAACGTGCTGATGCACTCGGTGCGCGCCGACACGGTGTTGGGAGACCTGTCCGCGGACAGCAAGTACACGCTCGAGTGGAAGTTCCTGCAGAACCTAAACCGCCGCGGGCGCGAAACCGGCGCGGCCTGGCTCGCCGGGAACCTGCGCCACATCGGCAAGCGCTCGAGCGTGGACCTGAGGGCGCAGTTTCTCTGAGCATCCAAACCGGCACCATCCGCGTAACAGGAAGACCGCCATGAACAAAGGCAAGCTCGCCGTCCTCGCCGTGATCGTCGCCCTGGTGGCGGCGTTCTTCGTCTTCGACCTCAAGCAGTACGTCTCGATCGAGTACTTCCAGGCCAGGCGCGCCGTCATCGAGTCCTATTTCCAGGCCAACCCGCTGCAGACCGCGGCGATCTTCTTCGCCGTCTACGTCGCGGTGACGGGCCTGTCGCTTCCCGGCGCGGCCATCCTCACCCTGGTCGCCGGCGCCGTCTTCGGGCTGCTGTGGGGCACGATCATCGTTTCCTTCGCATCGTCGATGGGTGCAACGCTCGCCTTCCTCGCCTCGCGCTACCTGCTGCGCGACTGGGTGCAGGCGAAATTCGGCGACAAGCTGAAGCCGATCAACGAAGGGGTGGCACGCGAGGGCGCCTTCTACCTCTTCGCGTTGCGCCTCGTGCCCGCGTTCCCGTTCTTCGTGATCAACCTGGTGATGGGCCTCACGCCGATCAAGACGCGCACCTTCTACTGGGTGAGCCAGGTCGGCATGCTGGCCGGCACCATCGCCTATGTCTACGCCGGCACGCAGCTCGGGCAATTCAAGATCTCCATCGGGCTGGTCGCCGCGTTCGTGATCCTCGGCATCTTCCCGCTCATCGCCAAGAAGGTCCTCGACGCCTTCAAGGCGCGCAAGGTGTACGCGAAGTGGCCCAGGCCGGACAAGTTCGACAACAACATGGTGGTGATCGGCGGGGGCTCGGCGGGACTGGTTTCGGCGTACATCGCCGCGGCGGTGAAGGCCAAGGTGACCCTCATCGAGAAGCACAAGATGGGCGGCGACTGCCTCAACACCGGCTGCGTGCCTTCGAAGGCGCTGATCGCGACCACCAGGCTCCTCTCGCACATGCGCCGCTCCAAGGAGTTCGGCATCCGCAAGGCCACCGCGGAATTCGATTTCGCCGAAGTGATGGAGCGCATCCAACGGGTCGTGGCGCAGATCGAGCCGCATGATTCGGTGGAGCGCTACACGAAGCTGGGCGTCGAGTGCCTGAAGGGCACGGCGAAGATCACATCCCCGTGGACGGTGGAGGCCGCGCTCGCCGACGGCACCAAGCGCGTCATCCGCACTCGCAACATCGTGATCGCCGCGGGCGGGGCCCCGTTCGTGCCGCCGATCCCGGGGCTGCGCGAATCGAAGCCGCTCACTTCCGACACCGTGTGGGATATCCGCACGCTGCCCAGGAGGCTGGTCGTGCTGGGCGGCGGCCCGATCGGCTGCGAGCTCGCGCAATGCTTCACGCGCCTGGGCGCGAAGGTGACGCAGATCGAGATGCTGCCGCGCATCCTGATCCGCGAGGATCCCGAGTTCGCCGAGCTTGTCACCAGGCATTTCCGCGCCGAGGGCATCGACGTCCTCGTCAACCACAAGGCGAAGGAAGTGCGCGTCGAGGCGGGCGAGAAGGTCGTCGTCGTCGAGCACGAGGGCCAGGAGAAGCTCATCGCCTGCGACGAGATCCTGTGCGCCGTGGGCCGCGCCGCCAACACGCAGGGTTACGGCCTCGAGGAGCTGGGCATCCCGGTCACCAAGCAAAAGACGGTGGAGGTGAACGAGTACCTGCAGGCCCACTACCCGAACATCTTCGCGTGCGGCGACGTGGCCGGGCCCTACCAGTTCACGCACACCGCGTCGCACATGGCGTGGTACTGCGCGGTGAACGCGCTCTTCGGCAAGTTCAAGAAGTATCGCGTGGACTACTCGGTGATCCCGTGGGCGACCTTCACTGATCCCCCAGTGGCGCGGGTCGGGCTGAACGAGACCGACGCGAAGGAAAAGAAGATTCCCCACGAGGTATCGACCTATGGGCTCGACGACCTCGACCGCGCCATCGCCGATGGCGAGGCCGAAGGCATGGTCAAGGTGCTGACGGCGCCGGGCAGCGACAAGATCCTCGGCGTCACCATCGCGGGGGAGCATGCCGACGACCTGATCGCGGAATTCGTCCTTTGCATGAAGCACGGCATCGGGTTGAACAAGATCCTCGGCACCATCCACGCCTACCCCACCCTGCCGGAAGCCAACAAGTTCGTGGCCGGCGTGTGGAAGAGGAGGCAGGTGACTCACGGCCAGATGGCCTTCGCCACTGCCTTCCACCAATGGACACGCGGCGAGGCGGGCTTCGCAGCGGTCCTCGCCAAGCTGTTTACGCTAGGCGACAAGCGCCCCTACTACGCGGTCGCCGAAAGCCATGGAGACGACTGAAAAATGAAGACCATCCTGATCGCGGTTGCCGCATTCCTGCTGAGCGTGAACGCGCTCGCCCTCGACCACTCGCACAAGGGGTGGGACGAGCTGTTGAAGCAACACGTGAAGTACGTGCAGGGCGGCAACGCCTCGCGCGTGGACTATGCGGGCTTCGCGAAGGACCGCGCGCAGTTGAAGGCCGTCCTCGACGATTACTCGAAGGTCGGCAAGGGCGAGTTCGACTCGTGGACCAAGCCCCAGCAGCAGGCCTTCCTCATCAATGCGTACAACGCGTTCACGGTCGAGCTCATCCTCACGAAATACCCGGACCTCAAATCGATCCGCGACCTCGGCAGCTTCGTGTCGAAGCCGTGGAGCAGGAAGTTCTTCAAGCTCTTCGGGCAGGACTCCTACCTCGACTTCATCGAGCACGAGGTGCTGCGCAAGGACGGCGTCTACGACGATCCGCGCGTGCACGTGGCCGTGGTGTGCGCGTCGATCGGCTGCCCCATGTTGAGGAGCGACGCCTTTGTCGCCGAGAAGCTCGACGCGCAGTTGGACGACGCCATGAAGCGCTTCCTCTCGGATCGCTCGCGCAACCGCTACAACTCGCAGTCGAAGAAGCTCGAGGTCTCGAGGATCTTCGACTGGTACGGCAAGGATTTCGAGCGCGGCCACAAGGGCTACGTGTCGGTGAAGGCGACGATGGCGCGATATGCGGGCGAGCTCGCCGACAAGCCCGAGGACCGCGCCGCCGTGCGCGACCAGAAGGCCGACGTCGGCTTCCTCGAGTACGACTGGGCGTTGAACGACGCGAAGTAGATTGCCGGACTCCATTATCCTTGGCGTGATGGAGTCCCACCCGCCCCTCACCGTGGTCATGCCGGTGCTCGACGAGGCGCCGGCGATCGAGGCGGCGCTCGCGCCGCTGCAGGCGCTGCGCGCCGCGGGCTGCGAGGTGATCGTGGTGGACGGCGGCAGCGGGGACGCGACTCGCGCCCTCGCCGCGCGGTGGGCCGACCGGGTGCTCGAATGCCCGCGTGGGCGCGCCGTGCAGATGAATGCCGGTGCCGCGGCGGCTCGCGGCGATGTCCTCCTCTTCCTCCATGCGGACACGGTATTGCCCGCCAACGCCGCCGCGGCGATCGCCAACGGGCTGCGGGGCAGCCGGCGCGAATGGGGCCGCTTCGATGTCACCATCGCCGGCGCCGATCCGATGCTGGCGGTCGTCGCCTTCCTCATGAACGCGCGCTCGCGGGCGACCGGCATCGCGACGGGAGACCAGGCGATCTTCGTGCGGCGCGCCGCCTTCGAGCGCGCCGGCGGCTTTCCCGCCATCGCGCTCATGGAGGACGTGGCCTTCTCCAAGCGCATGAAGCGCGAGTCGCCGCCGCTGTGCCTGCGCGAGCGCGCCGTCACCTCCGCCCGGCGCTGGGAGAAGCACGGCACGCTGCGCACCATCGTCCTCATGTGGCGCCTGCGCCTCGCCTACGCCCTCGGCGCGGACCCCGGCAAGCTCGCGCGCCGCTATGACGCCGCGTCCTGACGCGGTTCGCATCGCGATCTTCGCCAAGGCGCCGGTGCCGGGAGAGGTCAAGACACGCCTCGCCGCGCTCCTCGGTCCCGACGGCGCGGCCGCGCTCCATGCGGGTCTCGTGCGCCACGCGCTCGCGACGGCGTTTAGCGCGGGTATCGGAAGCGTAGAGCTCTGGTGCGCGCCCGATGACAGCCATGCCTTTTTCGTCGAATGCGCTCGCGAGTTCGGCGTCGCGCTGCGCCGCCAGGAGGGTCCCGACCTCGGCGCGCGCATGGAGCACGCCGCTGCCGATGCCCTCGGGGCCGGATTCTCCAGCCTGATCATCGGCACCGACTGTCCGGCGCTTGAAGCCGGGGCGCTGCGCGAGGCGGCGCTCGAGCTCGCCCGTCACGATGCGGTGCTGAAGCCCGCCGAGGATGGCGGCTACGTCATGATCGGACTTTCGCGCGCGATTCCCGGAATCTTCGATTCGATCGAGTGGGGGGGCGAGCGGGTCGCCGCGGAAACGCGCGCGCGCCTCGCGCGACGGGGCGCATCGTGGAAGGAGCTCGCCACATCGTGGGATGTCGATCGTCCCGAGGACTACGCGCGGGCGCGGGCCGCGGGCCTCCTGGGACGCGCGCCATGCTGAGCCGTGGCATCGCCGTCCTGGCGTGCGCCGTTTGCACCCTGGGCGCCGCCGCCGTCACGCTGGAGTCGATCGCGCCATTTTCCGCCGCGCAACCGGGTCCGAACCTTCCCGCCGGATGGACACTCCTCACGCTGCCGCGCCAGAAGGCTCCGGACTTCAACCTGGTTCGCGATGCCGGAATCACCGTGCTGCACGTGCAGTCCGAATCGGCGGTGGGCTCGGCCGCGTTCCGGCTGCGCGTGGATCCGAGCGCCGTGTCGCGGCTCAGCTGGCGCTGGAAGGTGGACCGCACGCTCGCGAAGGCGCGTTTCGGCAGCAAGGAAGGCGACGATTTCGCGGCTCGCGTATACGTATCGTTCGATGTCCCCGTGGAGTCGCTGTCGCTCGCGCAGCGCGCGAAGATGAAGCTCGCGAAGCTCGTCTTCGGCGCCGATCTTCCGACGGCGGCGATCTGCTATGTGTGGGACAACCACGCGCCCATCGGCACCAATGGGTGGAACCCCTACAGCGACCGCGTACGCATGGTGGTGCTGCAAAGCGGAGACGGGCGCGCCGGCGAATGGGTCGCCGAGAGCCGCGACGTGGAGGCCGACTTCCGCACGGCGTTCGGAGAGTCGTGGAAAGGCGCCACTCCGGCGGTCAGCGGCGTAGCGGTTTCCGCCGACACGGACCAGACGCTGGAGAAAGTCAACGCGTGGTTCGGCGACCTGCGCCTCGAAGAGCGCAAGTGAAGCGCCTCGTGCTGCTGGGGGGCGGGCACGCGCACATCGAGGTGCTGCGCGAGCTCGCCGAGAAACCCGTCGTGGGCATGACATGCACGCTGGTGACGCCGTACCCGCGCCTGATCTACACGGGAATGGTTCCGGGGGTCATCGCGGGGCATTACAAGCTCGAGGAGTGCGCGATCGGAGTCGAGGGACTCGCGCAGCGCGCGCGCGTCGAGTTCGTGCAGGGGGCGGCGGCGCGCGTCGATCCCATCGCGCGCGAGGTCGTGTGCGCCGACGGCGGCGTCATCCCCTACGACGTGCTGTCGATGGACGTGGGCTCCCATCCCCTTGTCGGCCAGGCGAAAGGCGTGCGCGAGCATGCCGTGCTGGTGCGTCCGATGGAGTCCCTGATGAACGGCTGGGGCAGCGTGCTCGCGCGCGCGCGGGCCGGGAGCATTCGCTCGATCACCATCGTCGGCGGCGGCGCGGCGGGCGTGGAGCTGTCCTTCGCGATGGACTACCGGCTTCGCCGCGAGCTCGCCGCCCCCACGCCGCACGTGCGCGTCATCACCAACACGCCCTTGCTGCTGCACGAATTTCCCGAGGGCGCGCGCCGAAGAATCAACCAGCGCCTGGCGAAGCGCAACATCGGCTCGCATGTGTCGAGCACGGTGGTCGAGGTGGGGCCCGACCACGTGAGACTCGACGGCGGCCTCGACTTCGCTTCCGACGCGACCTTCTGGGCGGGAGGCGCGGGCGCGCACGAATGGATCGGGGCATCGGGATTCGCCACCGACGAGCGCGGGTTCCTCCTCACCAACGACTGCCTGCAGTCGGTGACCTTCGCGGAGGTGTTCGGCGCGGGCGACTGCGCGACCCAGGAGGGGCGTCGGTATGCGAAGGCGGGCGTCTTCGCGGTGCGGGCAGCGCCGATACTTGCCGCGAATTTGCGCGCGGCGCTTGCCGGCGCCGCGCTCACGAAGTTCAGGAACGACCCTCGGTACCTGGCGTTGATCTCCACGGGCGCGAAGCATGCCTTGGGCGCCTGGAATGGATTCGCATGGCAGGGCAGGTGGGTTTGGCACTGGAAGGACACGATCGACCGCAAGTTCGTCGCGAAGTACAGCGGTCGCGTTATTCCCGCATAGGCGGGAATCCAATTTTTGCTACCGCGCGAATCCGGGCGGCAAGCTCGTGCTCGCTCGGAAGGAATGCCGCCTCCCACCATCTCCACGACTTGAATTGATACGCCCAGAAGAACGGCGATGCGCGACGCGGTGACGTGGACGACGGGTGTTGCGACAGGGGAGGACGAGTGCGGTTCCTCTCGAGAGATTCTATGAGCGAAGTCAACCGCTCTTAGGTAGGAAGCGGCCGGGGTCATACGTTTCGCCTGACTTGAATATGCAAAATGCGACTCGA
>JANLXC010000068.1:0-13513 GCA_031364925.1 Burkholderiales bacterium
CACCGCGGGATTGATATCGTAGAAGCGGTAGACGTCGTCCCCGTCGCCGTACACCGCAAGCGATCCCGCCCCGAGCCCGATCACGCCGACCCGGATGGCCTTGCCCTCGTAGGCCACCATCGTGCGGCCGATCCCGGAGGTGAGTTTGTAGTAGGTGGTGGCCGAGTGGCGGTACTTCTCCGAAAGCCATTGCTCGCCGTGCAGGATGCCGCCATGCACGAGCGAGCGATAGCGCGTCTCGACGTCGTCGACGCGGGTCTGGTTTTCCTTGACCCGCAGCACGCCGTAGTAGTTGCGCTCGATGTGGACGGTGTCCTCGGTGAAGGTCTGCACCCGCCACACCAGGGCGCCAGCCGTGAAGGCGAGCACCACCACGAGAAGGCCCGAGATCGGCCACGGCCTCTCCCGGTTGATGGCGAGCGCCAACGCCGCCACCGCCACGAGCGCGATCTCCAGTTCCAGGTATCCGGGTAGCGTGACCGGCGCCACGATGCCCACCAGCACTCCACCCAACACTCCTCCCAGCGACACCACAAGGTAGAAGAGCGTGAGGTGGCGCGCGCCGGGGCGGGCCCGCGCGAGCTCTCCGTGGCAGAACATGCACACGAAGTAGAGCCCGATGGTGAACACAACGATCTGCCAGAGGAGCTCGAACTGGAGGTTCTTGTCCGCGAGGAACCACGCCATCACGCATAGCATCCACGCGAGGCTGCCGAGATAGAGGTCGCGCCGGTACCAGCGGCTGCCTTCGAAGCAGAGGATGAAGGTGAGGAGGTAGACCGCGAGCGGGATCACCCAGAGCAGCGGGATCGACGAGATGTTCTGCGTGAGGTGGTTGGACACCCCGAGGAGCGCCACCGAGCCGAGCGCCGAAAGCGCCAGCCAGAGCGCGACCTGGCGCGCGCCCGGGCGTGGCTCATGCGCGGTGGCCGCGATCTGCCCGCCTTCGACGGTGAGCTCGGGAAGCGCGCGGCTCCTCCACGCGAGTGCCGCGCAGCACGCCACGAAGAGCGCGAAGCCTGTCGACCACCAGAGCGATTGCTGCTGGTTGGTGAACCACGGCTCGAACAGGAACGGATAGCCGAGGAGCGCCAGCATCGAGGCGAAATTCGACAGCGCGAAGAGGCGGTAGGGGCTCGAGCCGGGAAAGGCGCGCGCGAACCAGGCCTGCGCCAACGGGCTGGTCGAGGAGAGCAGGAAGTAGGGCAGGCCCACCGTCGCGAAGAGGAGCGCGAGGATGCGCCATACGGGGGTGTCGCCGCCCACCGGCTTCCACGCGGCGTCGGGCGCGACCGGCAGGAAGGCGAGGCTCGCCACGAGGAGCGCTACGTGGATCCACGCCTGGCGGCGCGCGGCGACGCGGCTGGTGAGCCAATGCGCGTAGGCGTATCCCAGCAGCAGCACCAGCTGGAAGAACACCATGCACAATGTCCAGACGATGGCGGCGCCGCCGAACCACGGCAGGATCTGCTTGGCGAGGAGCGGCTGCACCAGGAAGAGCAGGAACGCGCTGAGGAAAACAGTTGCGGCGTGCAGCAGCATGCGGTGATTCGAGAGGGAATTTGGGCGCGCGGAAGAGCGGCGCATCTTATCATTGTTATACTCGCCGGCGAATGCTCGCCCGGTACATCCGCTTCATGCTGCTTCTCGAGCTCGCCGCCTACATCGCGATCGCCGAGTGGCTGCGCTTCCTGTTCGGATGGAGTTACGCCTGGCTTGCGCTGGGCGCGATCGGCGCGGCGCTCGCGGGCCGTTTCGCGATGGTGTCCTTCACGACGGCGATCGGCTTCATCGCCCGTTCACCGGTCTCCGAGGACACTCGCATCGGCTTCGCCGCCTCGTGCGCGCGCCTGCTGCGCGAGTGGCGCTCCGTGCTCTCGACCAGCCTCGTGTGGTTCCCGTGGGATCGCTTCGCGGTGCGCCCCGACCCCGAGCCGAAGCCCGGCGGTGGCATTCCGGTGATCCTCGCGCATGGCTACTTCAGCAATCGCGGCTATTTCGGCGCGCTGGTGCGCGCGTTCGAGGCCGAAGGCGTGGGGCCGGTGTTCACGCCGAACCTGAGCGCGGCATTCGCGACCATCGAAGCCTACGCAGAAGAACTGCACGGCGAGATCGAGAGGATCCTCGTCGGGACCGGCCGGTCGCAGGTGATCCTGGTCTGCCACAGCATGGGCGGCCTCGGCGCGCGCGCCTATCTCTGCGCGCGGGGAGCGGCGCGGGTGCGCAAGCTCATCACCATCGCGAGTCCCCATTCGGGGACGGTGCATGCGCGCTTCGGCGGCGGGGCCAACGCGCGCCAGATGCATCGCGGCAGCGCGTTCCTGCGCGAGCTTTGCGAGAACGAAGGGGAAGAGGGCCCGGCGTGCGGCGTGACGTCGATCTACTCGCCGCACGACAACCTGGTGGCGCCGCAGGATACGAGTCGCCTCGCGTGGGCGAAGAACATCGCCATTCGCGGGCGCGGACACATCGACATCCTCAGCGCGCCCGAGCTGATCCGCATCGTCCTCCAGGAAGTGCGCGACTGCCGCTAGAGCAGCGCCAGCACCTCTTCGGCGTGGCTCGCGACTTTCGGCTTGTCGATGACGTGCGCGACGTTTCCCTTCTCGTCGATCACGAAGGTCACGCGGTCGGCCATGCCCGCCGCGGACTTCAGCTTCGAGATGAGCCCGCCGCCGCCGATGGTGCCGTAGGCGCGCCCGACCTTGCCGTCGGTGTCGGCCAGCAGCGGGAAATTCAGCTGGTACTTCTTCGTGAAGGCCTGGTGCGACTCCTCGCCCTGGGTCGAGACGCCGAGGACGGAGGCGCCCTTGGCGGCGATCTGCGCGTTGTGGTCACGTAACGAGCACGCCTGCCGGGTGCAGCCCGGCGTGTCGTCCATGGGATAGAAATACATCACCAGCTTCCTGCCGCGATAGTCCTTGAGCGAGACGCGCTTGCCGTCGGTGGTGGTCGCGTCGAAGTCGGGCGCCGGGTCGCCGGGCTTGAGGGTTGTCGCCATGCCGTGTCTCCTCCTTTACCAGTGGATTCCCTGCGTTATCTGCGCGAACGCCATCTGTTCGGGAGATAGCTCGACTTCCTTCGCCTCCTCGCCCTTCTTGCCCTTCGCCGCGCCCGAGTCGGGGAACATGCGGAAAGCGGTGTTGAGGAGGATCTGCGTGGCTTTCGGCGCCACCGCGTGCAGGATCTCGCCGAAGATGCCAAGGCGCGTGGCAATGCGCACCGGCTTGTAGACGATCGCCTCCACCACGAGGTCCGCGGCCTGCTCGGGGGAGAGCGTCGGCATGTGGTCGTAGAGCTTGGTGGGCGCGATCATCGGCGTCTTCACCAGCGGCATGTTGATGGTCGTGAAGTGCACGTTGTTGTCGATGAACTCGCTCGCCGCGCAATCGCTCCACGCGTCGAGGGCCGCCTTCGAGGCCACGTAGGCGGAGAAGCGCGGCGCGCGGGTGAGCACCCCGATCGACGAGATGTTGATCACGTGCCCGCCGCCCTGGGCCACCATCATCGGCATGAAGCCCATGATGAGTCGCAGGCTGCCGAAGTAGTTGAGCTGCATGGTGCGCTCGAAATCGTGGAATCGGTCGTACGACGAGGCGATGCCGCGCCGGATCGAGCGCCCGGCGTTGTTCACCAGGTAGTCGATGCGGCCGAACTCCTTCCTCACGGCGGCGACCAGCTTGTCGCAATCGTCGAGGCTGGACAGGTCGCAGGAGACGAACTTCGCCTTGCCGCCGGCGGCCCTGATGTTCTCGATCACGGGGCCGGCCTTCTCGGGATCGCGCGCCACGACGACGACTTGCGCGCCGGCCTCGGCGAGCTTGTACGCCGTCGCCTCGCCGATACCCGAGGTGCCGCCGGTCACCACGACTACCCTGTCCTTCACCTTGCCTTCGAGCGAGCGGTCGATGAAGAGGTCCGGGTCGAGGTGGCGTTCCCAGTAGTCCCACAGCCTCCACGCGTAATCCTCGAGGCGCGGCACGGCGATGCCGGAGCCCTTCAGGGCTTTCTCCGTCTCGCGCGTGTCGAAGCGCGTCGGGTAGTTGACGAAGGTGAACATGTCCTTCGGGATGCCGAGGTCGGCGAGGACCTGCTTCTGGATGCGACGCACCGGGGCGAGCGACATCACCGAATCGACCACGAAAGAGGGGATGAAGCTGAACATCTTGGCGTTCAGCCGCATTGTCATCTGCGGCGCGTGCGCGGCCTTGGCGAAGAGGTTCAGGATTTCTCCGATGCGCCGAGGCTCGGGGTCCGTTAAATGAAAGCAGGCGCCGTCCAGGCCTTTCTTATGGGCGAGGTGGTCCATCGCGTCCACCACGAAGTCCACGGGAACGATGTTGATGCGCCCGCCCTCGATCCCGACGGTGGGCATCCACGGCGGAAGGGCATTCCTCATCTTCTGGATCAGCTTGAAGAAATAGTATGGGCCGTCGATCTTGTCGATCTCACCGGTCTGCGAGTGGCCCACGACGATGCCGGGGCGATAGATGCGGAAGGGCGCCTTGCTTTCCTTGCGCACGATGCCCTCGGACTCGTGCTTGGTGCGGAAGTAGGGATGGTCGAGCTCTTCGGCCTCCTCGAACATGTCCTCGCGGAAGACGCCGTCGTAAAGGCCGGCGGCGGCGATCGAGCTCATGTGGTGGAAGGTGCGGGCTGCGATGGCGTCGCAGAGCTCCACGGCGTGGCGCGTGCCGTCGATGTTTGCCTGCTCCTGGCTCGCGGCGTCGGCGGCGAGGTCGTAGATCGCGGCGAGGTGGAAGAAATGCTTCACCTTCCCCTTCAGCCTGGCGATGTCCGCCGGCGCGAGGCCCAGCTTCGGCTTGGCGAGGTCGCCCACCACGGCGACCACGCGTTTCTCGTCGGCGCCCCAGCGGCTGCGCAGAGCGTCGAGCTTCTTCACCGAGCCCTTGCGCACCAGCACGTAGATCGCCCCCTCGCGGGCGACCAGCTTGTCCACGAGAAAACGGCCGATGAATCCGGTCGCGCCGGTGACGAAGTAGCTCATGGGATTTCCTCCTGGGTGCGGCTTGTTCTTTCGGCGAATGATACACGCGCCATCTCGGGTCACTTTAGGGTGAAAGCTCTAAAACTTCGGCTTATCGTTCGTTTTCACCAGGAGAAGCCCCATGACACGCACCAAGCGCAATTCCAAGGCACGCACTTTCCAGAACCTCAAGAACGCCGCACTCGTGAAGATCGAGGCCGCCCGCGACGGCGCCATGCAGCGCGCCGGCGAAGTCCGTGCCCGCACGGCGGTCGTGCTGACCGGGGTCGAGCGCGCTTTCCAGCAGCGCGTTTCCAAAGCCGCCGTGCGCCTGGGCTTGCCCACCGCGAAGGATGTCCGCGCGCTCGCCCGCCAGGTCGCCGAGCTCGAGGCCCGCGTCGCCAAGCTGCGCCGCGCCCGCGCCTAGCGAGGTCACTGCGGGGCGCCGAATTGGGCGATACTCTCGCCAAAGAGAGAAGAGCCTTCGGCGCCAGCGTGAAACCCCTCGACGGAAACGCCGTGCGCACCCAGCGCACGCGCAGCCGCATCCTCGATGAGGCCCTCTGCCTTTTCAACGAGCGCGGCGAGGGCAACGTCGCCACCGGCGCCATCGCCGAATCCCTCGGCATCAGCCCGGGAAACCTGTACTACCATTTCCGCAACAAGGACGAGATCGTCGCCGAGCTGATGCGCCGCTTCGAGGAGCGCATGGACCTGGAGCCGGACGTGGCCCCCGATGCGCCCGGCGCGATCGAGGACCTCTGGCTCTACCTGCACCTCACCTTCGAGGCGATCCGGGAATTCCGCTTCCTCTATCGCAGCCTGGACGACCTCGCGGCGCGCGATCGTCGCCTTCGCGAGCGTTTCAACCGCATCGCCGAGCGCAAGTACCACGGGGTCGTCGCCCTGTGCGAGGGCCTGGTGCGCGCCAGGGCGATGCGCGCGACACACGACGAGATCCGCACCCTCGCGCGCAACGTGCTGGTAGTGGCGACCTACTGGCTGAATTTCCAGTCGTTGCGCGGCGGCGACAGCGCCGCGCAGGCGGACCTGGGCCGCGGGGCGCATCAGGTGATGTCCCTCGTCGCACCGTATCTGCTGGGCAACGCGCGCCGGCACCTGGACCGCCTGGCGCGTCATTACATCGAATGACAGGGGGAATGACGATGGCGAAGACGAAATGGGAGGCGTTCGCGCATCCGGCGAAGGCGTTCACCTACGCGGCGGATGCGCTGAAGAAGAACTGGGAGAAGCTGCATCGCGGCGATTGCGAGCCGTACCCGAAGGATCCCGGCACGCAGGGAGCATGGCGCCTCTTCCACCAGGGGAAGTTCGCGGAGGCCGTGGCACTGGGGCTGGAAGCCGGTGGCGCGGGGATTACCGCGGCCAACAAGGCGCAGGCGATCTACGCCAACGGGGTGGAGCCGAAGGAGGCGGCGAAGATAGCGCTCTTCGAGGAAGTGGTGCAGCGCGCCGAGCGCCAGGCGCGCGAGGAGCCGAAGAACGCCAACGCGCACTACCTCTACGCCTACGCCGCCGGACGCTACAGCCAGCGTATCTCGGTAGCCAAAGCGCTCGCGCAGGGCTACGGCGGCAAGATTCGCGCCGCGCTCGAGGCGGCCCTCAGGCTCGAGCCGAAGCACGCCGAAGCCCACATCGCGATGGGCGCATACCACGCGGAGATCATCGACAAGGTGGGCGCGCTCGTAGGCGGGCTCACCTATGGAGCCAGGAAGGACGCTGGAGAAGAGCACTTCCGCATGGCGCTGAAGCTGGCCCCCGATTCGCCCATCGCGCACACCGAGATGGCCAACGGCCTCGTCATGATGCATGGCAAGAAAGCGCTGGAAGAGGCGGCGAAGCTCTACGCCAGGGCGGCCGGAATCACTCCGCGCGACGCCATGGAGAAGCTCGACGTGGAGGCGGCGAAGGCCGAACTCGAGTGATCGCGCGCAAAGGGCGTTGTTGCGCAAGCGACACGTCAGAGTGAAAAAAGCGCTTCGCCAGAGTGAAAACGGTTGACAAGCGTTTTCGCCTTGCGCATCCTCTCGCTGTCGCGCCTACAGAGGCGAGATGAACAGAACTCAACGTGACCATCAGATTGGAGGATTCATCAATGGCATCCAAAAAAGGCAAGAAGGCATCGAAGAAACCGGCGGCCAAGAAGCCGGCCGCCAAAAAGCCGATGAAGAAAGCCGCGGCCAAGCGACCGGCAGCGAAGGCCAAGAAGCCCGCCGCCAAGCGCAAGCCGAACGCTGCTTTCATGAAGCCGATGAACGTGAGCACCATGCTCGCCGCTGTTATCGGTAGCAATCCCATGCCCCGTACGGAAGTCACCAGCAAGCTGTGGGGCTACATCAAGAAGAACAACCTCCAGGACAAGGCCAATCGCCGCATGATCAATGCCGACGACAAGCTGCGGGAAGTCTTCGGCGGCAAGAAGCAGGTCTCGATGTTCGAGATGACCAAGCTCGTCTCGAAGCACCTCAAGTAGTCGAACGCCGGCAAGTCCCCGACTCAAGGGCAGCAGGGCCGGTCTCGCGACCCGCCCGTTTTTTTTAAGCCATGTAACCCAGGTCCGCGGCCGCGGAGCGCGAAAGGTTGGGAAAACGCCCTGGACGATTCGCGCGATTCCATTCGAAACAACGGGATGCGCTGTCGCTACCCGGCTACACGAGGAGAAAACGTGCAATTCATCTCGACACCCGGCGCTCCCACCGCGCGCGGGCACTACTCGCAGGCGGTAGTCCATGCGGGCGTCGTTTACGTGGCCGGACAGTTGCCCATCGTTCCCGCCAATCCGGAAACCAAGCTTGCGAGCTTCGAGGAGCAGGCGCGGCGCGTGCTCGACAACGTGATCGCGATCCTGGAAGCGGCGGGAAGCGGCGCCGACCTCGTGCTCAAGTCGACGGTGTACATCACCGACGTGAAGCACTGGCCGGCGTTCAACGCGGTTTACGCCGAGAAATTCGGTGCGCACAAGCCCGCGCGCACCGTGGTGCCGGTGGCGGCGCTGCACTACGGCTACCTGCTGGAGATGGACGCGGTCGCCGCGCTCAGAGGTTCCTGAAGCGCTTGGGCACTTTCGCGGCAGGCTCGGCCTTTGACTTTCTGGCCGCGGGCGCCGCCTTCGATTTCTTCGCGGCGTGCTTCGTATCTTTCGTTTCCGCTGCCACGAGGTCGTCCGCCCATGGGCTCATCAAGGTGAGCCAGAGGAGCTTGTCGAACTCGTCGCCGAAGCGCCCGACGATGCGTTCGGGATCGGGCACCAGGCCCGCGTCGGTGATGACGCCGAACTGGATACGCCCGTCGTAGGAGAGGATCGAGACCCCCATGCCGATGCCGCCCGACTGCGGCACCCAGAAATCGAGCTCGGCGATGCGCTTGCCGGCGAAGTAGAGCGGGTGCTGCGGCCCCGGCACGTTGGTCATCACAGCACTCGCATTGGCGCCGAGGAGATGGGTCACCTGCTCCTGCAGCAAGCGAGGGCCGTATCCGACCGCGCTCAGCAGCGCGAGGGCGATGGCGGGCTGGTAGGAGCCCTTCAGCGCCTGCATGCGGCTACGCACGGTGTAGACGCGTTCCAGCGGATGCTCCATGCCGACGGGCAGGTCGAGGAATACCAGGCCGAACTGGTTGCCGAGGGTCTTGCCCGCGCCCGCGGGCCGCAGGTTTACCGGGACGATGGCGCGGATCTCGAGCGCATGGACCGTGTCGCCCTTGTCGAGCAGGTAGTCGCGCAGCGCCCCCGCCGCCATGGACAGCAGCACGTCGTTGATCGAGCAGCCGAGCGCCTTGCCCACCGCCTTCACTTCGGCAAGCGGCAGCGGATCGGCCCATGCGACGGTCTTCTTCGTGCCGAGCGGACCCTTGAAGCGTGTCGGCGCATCGGCGCCCATTGTCATCAGCTTCGCGACTTCCCCGGCGAGTTCCATGCCCTTTCCGGCGATGCCCTGCAGCGCTTCGCCCGCCATCGACGGATGGGCCGCGAGGCTCCTGCCTTGCTCGAGAAGTTCCTTGCCGATTTCCTTCGCGCTGCCGAGGGCGCCCGCCACCGGCTTCAGCAGCTGCGCCCAGAAATCGCCTTCACCGCTTTCGCCAGCCTCGATCGCCTCGGGCGCCATTGCGAGGCTTCCTTCGGCAGTGGCGTGGGTCATCGAGAGCATCACCTGGATCAGGGCGATGCCGTCGGCGTAGCAGTGGTGGATGCGCGTGATGAGCGCGCTGCCGCCCTGGTAGTTGTCGATCACGTGGAATTGCCAGAGGGGCCTCGCCGCGTCGAGCGGCGTGGAAGCCAGCTCGCTTGCGAGCGCTTCCAGCTCTTCCTTGCCGGCCGCGCCGGGGAGGGTAGCGCGCAGGACGTGGTGGTCGACGTCGAAGGCCTCGTCGGCCTGCCACCAGGCTCCCGCGGCGTCCTGCACCGCGCACTGGCCGAAGCGCCGGAAGGCGAGGAAGCGCGCTTCGATGACTTTCTTCACCTTGCGCAGGTCGACCTTGCCGTCGAACATCATCACGCCCACGATCATCATCAGGTTCGTGGGTTGGTCCATGCGCAGCCAGGCGGTGTCGACGCCCGAAATGCGCTCGCGCTGTGCGGTCGGCATGGCGTGATAATTTACACGAACGCGAAAACGGCCATTTGCGAGGGAGCCCGAAGATGGCAGATATCAAGAAGCAGTTCGAGGCGGCATCGGCCGCGGTCCTCGAGGCGAAGAAGGACCCCGGCAACGACCTGAAGCTCAAGCTCTACGCGCATTTCAAGCAGGCGACCGAGGGCGACGTGCAGGGTGACAAGCCCGGCTTCACCGACTTCGTGAACCGCGCCAAGTACGACGCCTGGGCGAAGCTGAAGGGCACCGCGCCCGAGGACGCGATGAAGGCTTACATAAAGCTCGTGGAGCGCGTTACCCGCGAGTAGCTTTTTTCGCCTTCGCTTTCACCTTCACCTTCGCCTTGCGGGCGCCGGCCTTGGCCTTTCGCTTGGGCGCCGCGCCGCGGCTCGCCTTCGACGCGCCCCCCGCGCCGGCGCGCATCATCGAGCGCACCTCGTCGGCAAGGCTCGACACCTGCCTGGAGAGGTCTGCGACTTCCCCGCGCGTCATCACCCCGAGGCGCCCCAGGGACTTGGAGACGCGGTCCTCGAATACCTGCTCGAGCTTGTCGAAACGGCCGCCCGCGCCACTCGCGCTCTCGCGCACGCTGGCGAGCGCCTGGTCGGCGGCGCCGCGCGCGCGCTCGGCGAACCCCTTGCCCTGCTCGACGAGGACTTCGAACATCTTCGGGCCCTCGGCCTTGGCGCGCTCGAAAGCGCCCAGGCCCGCGAGCCAGATCTTCTGGGCCGAGTCGGTGACCGCCTTGGCGGTGTCGTTGTCCGCGAAGCTCGAATACTTCGATTTTTTCGTCGCCATGGATGCCCCCTGCTCGTTGATATTCAGGCAGGTTACACTGCCTCCATCCCATAGAGGAACCCGCCCATGGCGACGATAATCGAGGGCAGAGTCGTGGAGAAGCCCTGGCTCAAGTCCTATCCGCCCGGGGTGCCGGCGGAGGCGAACGTCACGGAGTTCGCCAATATCCGCGAGATCCTCGAGGCGAGCTGCCGCAAGTACGGGTCGCTGCCCGCATACACGAACATGGGCTCCACCATCGACTACACGGAGCTCGACCGGCTGTCGCGCAACCTCGCTAGCTGGCTGCAGAACGTGGCCGGGCTCAAGAAGGACGAGCGGGTCGCGATCATGATGCCCAACCTGCTGCAATACCCGGTGGCCATCTTCGCCGTGCTGCGCGCCGGGTTCACCGTGGTGAACTGCAATCCCCTCTACACCCCGCGCGAGCTCGAGCACCAGCTGAACGATTCCGGCGCGCAGGTGATCATCGTCCTCGAGAACTTCGCCCACGTCCTGCAGGAGGTGATCGGCAAGACCAAGGTGCGCAAGGTGGTGACCACGCAACTGGGCGACATGCTCGGCTTCCCCAAGCGGCTGCTGGTGAACTACGTGGTGAAGCACAAGAAGAAGCTGGTGCGCGCCTGGGACATCCCGGGCACCACACCGTTTCGCGCGGCGTTGGACGAGGGTGCGCGGCACGCGCTGGTGGAGCCGCCCATCGCGCAGGGCGACATCGCGTTCCTGCAGTACACGGGCGGCACGACCGGCGTCTCCAAGGGCGCGATGCTCACCCACGGCAACATCGTCGCGAACCTCCAGCAGACGTCGGCCTGGATCGGCAAGGCGCTGAACGAAGGCAAGGAGCTGGTGATCACGGCGCTGCCGCTGTACCACATCTTCGCGCTGACGGCGTGCTGCCTGGTCAACATGAAGATCGGCGCGCACAACGTCCTCATCACGAACCCGCGCGACATGCCCGGCTTCGTGAAGGAGCTCGGCAAGTGGAAGTTCACCTCGATCTCCGGGGTGAACACGCTGTTCAGCGCGCTCATGAACACGCCGGGCTTCGACAAGCTCGACTTCTCCTCGCTCAAGCTCTCGCTCGGCGGCGGCATGGCCGTGCAGCGCGCCGTGGCCGAGCGCTGGAAGCAGATCACCGGGCACCCGCTGCTCGAAGCGTATGGCCTCACCGAGACTTCGCCGGGGGCGGTCTCCAATCCCCTCGTCGAAGGCTTCGAATTCAACGGCACCGCGGGATTGCCGATGCCTTCCACGATCGTCACGATCCGCGACGACGCGGCCAACATCCTGCCGCTCGGCGAGACCGGCGAGATCTGCATCGCCGGCCCGCAGGTGATGAAGGGCTACTGGAATCGCCCCGACGAGACCGCCAAGGTGATGACCGACGACGGGGCGTTTCGCACCGGCGACATCGGCCTCATGACCCCCGAGGGCTACGTGAAGATCGTGGACCGCAAGAAGGACATGATCCTGGTATCGGGCTTCAACGTGTACCCGAACGAGGTCGAGGACGTGCTCGCCATGATGCCGGGCGTGCTCGAGGTGTGCGCGGTGGCCGCCCCCGACACCCATTCCGGCGAGGTGGTGCGCGTGGTGATCGTGCGCAAGGATCCCGCCCTCACGAAGGAGCAGGTGATCGAGTACGCCAGGAAGCAGCTCACCGGCTACAAGGTCCCGAAGATCGTCGAGTTCTGGAAGGAATTGCCCAAGACCAATGTTGGCAAGGTGCTGCGGCGCGAAGTGAAGAACGCGCCGTTGAAGCCCTAGCGCAAACACACATATATATAGGAGCGAGAAGAGATGGCGAAGCTGAACGTGAACGGCAAGGTGCGCGAGGTGGACGTGGAATCCGACACGCCGCTCCTCTGGGTGCTGCGCGAGCAGGTGGGGCTCACCGGCACCAAATACGGCTGCGGCGTGGCGCAGTGCGGCTCGTGCTCGGTGCACGTGAACGGCGAAGTGCGCCGCTCGTGCGCGATCCCGGTAGGTAGCCTCAAGGCGAGCGATCGCATCGTCACCATCGAGGGCCTCGCCCCCAAGGCGACCCATGCGGTGCAGCGCGCGTGGGCCGAGGTCGACGTGCCGCAGTGCGGCTATTGCCAGTCGGGCCAGATCATGGCGGCCGCGGCGCTCATCGCGGCGAAGCCCACGCCCACCGATGCCGATATCGACGCCGCCATGACCAACATCTGCCGCTGCGGCACTTACCAGCGCATCCGCACGGCGGTGCACCGCGCCGCCGAGATCAACAAGTCGAAGTCCAAGGCCTAGCGCGGAGACGACCATGAAGAAATCCTCGGGCACTCCCAATATTTCACGCCGCCAGTTCATCGTCCGTTCCGCCGCCGCGGGCGGTGGCCTCGCCCTCGGCCTGCACGTTCCGTTCGGCATCGCGCAGGGCGCAAAAGCCGCCGCCGCCCCCGCCGAAATCAACCTGTGGGTCGCGATCCGCCCCGACGACACCTGCGTGATCCGCATCGCGCGTGCCGAGATGGGGCAGGGCACGCTCACCGGCCTCGCGCAGCTCGTCGCCGAGGAGCTCGAATGCGACTGGAGCAAGGTCACCACCGAACCCATCACCCCCGGCCGCAACCTCGCGACCAAGCGCTCGTGGGGCGAGATGGGCACGGGCGGCAGCCGCGGTATCCGCACTTCCCAGGACTACGTGCGCCAGGGCGGCGCGGCGGCCCGCATGATGCTGCTGCAAGCCGCCGCCGACGGCTGGAGCGTTCCGGTCGGGGAAGTCACGGTCGACAAGGGCGTCATCAGCCACTCGGCTTCGGGCCGCAAGACCACCTACGGAAAGGTGGCCTCGGCCGCGGCGAAGCTCACGCCCCCGGACTTCAAGGGTATCAAGCTCAAGGACGCGAAGCAGTGGAAGATCGCGGGCCAGCCCCTGAAGCGCCTTGACACTGCCGACAAGCTCGATGGCAGCAAGGTCTACTCTATCGACGTGCAGCTGCCCGGCATGCTGAACGCCGCGATCAAGCAGTGCCCGGTCTTCGGCGGCAAGCTGGTGAGCTACGACGCCGCGAAGATCGTCGATCGCCGCGGCGTGAAGGGCGTGGTGAAAGTGGACGACTCCACGGTCGCCGTGGTCGCCGATACCTGGTGG
>JANLXC010000092.1:0-5204 GCA_031364925.1 Burkholderiales bacterium
ATGGATTCCTTGTAGACCTGAGCGTGGTTCTCGTCGGGCAGCAGGATCATCACGAAGTCCGCGCCCTTCACCGCCTCGCCGACTTCCTTCACGGCGAGCTTGGCTTTCTTCACTTTTTCCCACGAGGCCCCGTCGCGGCGCAGCCCCACGGTGACCTTGACTCCCGAATCCGTCAGGTTCTGCGCGTGCGCATGGCCCTGCGAGCCGTAGCCGATGATGGTGACCTTCTTGCCCTTGATGAGCGAGAGGTCGGCGTCCTTGTCGTAGTAGACCTTCATGTCGATTTCCTCGAGGAATTGGCGTGTTGCTTCAGACCTTCAGCACCCACTCGCCGCGCCCGATGCCGGATACGCCGGTGCGGACCGTTTCCAGGATCGCGCCATGGTCGAGCGCTTCGAGGAAGGCGTCGAGCTTCTCGGTGGTTCCGGTGAGCTCGATGGTGTAGGACTTGTCGGTAATGTCGATGATGCGCCCGCGGAAGATGTCCGCGGTTCGCTTGATCTCCTCGCGGTCCTTGCCGGCGGCGCGGACCTTGACGAGCATGAGCTCGCGCTCGATGTGCTTGCCCTCCGAGAGGTCGACCACCTTCACCACGTCCACGAGCTTGTTGAGCTGCTTGGTGATCTGCTCGACGACCTCGTCGGAGCCGGTGGTGACTATCGTCATGCGCGACATCGTCGCGTCCTCGGTGGGCGCGACGGTAAGCGTCTCGATGTTGTAGCCGCGGGCCGAGAAGAGCCCGGCGACGCGCGACAGGGCGCCGGCCTCGTTTTCGACGAGGATCGAAAGGATGTGGCGCATGGCTACAGGTCATCCGAAAGAATCATTTCCGAGATGCCCTTGCCGCCGGGCACCATCGGGAAGACGTTCTCGGTCTGGTCGGTGATGAAGTCGAGGAATACCAGGCGGTCCTTCATCGCGAAGGCTTCCTTCAGCGCGCCCTCGATGTCCGACGGCTTCTCGATCTTGATGCCGACGTGGCCATAGGCCTCCGCGAGCTTCACGAAATCCGGAAGGGCGTCCATGTACGACTCGGCGTAGCGGTTGCCGTGGAAGAACTCCTGCCACTGCCGCACCATGCCCATGTAGCGGTTGTTCAGGTTCACGATCTTCACCGGCAGGTGATATTGCTTGCAGGTCGACAGCTCCTGGATGCACATCTGGATCGACGCCTCGCCCGTGACGCAGGCGACGTCCGCATCCGGGAAAGCGAGCTTCACGCCCATCGCGTACGGCAGCCCCACGCCCATCGTGCCGAGGCCGCCGGAGTTGATCCAGCGGCGCGGCTTGTCGAAGCGGTAGAACTGCGCGGCCCACATCTGGTGCTGGCCCACGTCGGAGGTGATGTAGGCGTCGCCCCTGGTGACCTCGTAGAGCTTCTCGATCACCATCTGCGGCTTGATGATGGCGGACTTGCGGTCGTACTTGAGGCAATCCTTGGCGCGCCACGCGTCGATCTGCGCCCACCACGCGGCGAGCGCCGCCGGGTCGGGGCGCGCGGCCGTTGCCTTCATCTGCGCGAGGAGCTCGGCGAGGACTTCCTTCACGCCGCCCACGATGGGGACGTCGACCTTCACGCGCTTGGAGATGGAAGACGGGTCCACGTCGATGTGGATGATCTTGCGCGACGGGTTGCCCGCGGCGAAGTGCGTGGGGCTGCCGATCACCCGATCGTCGAAGCGCGCGCCCACGGCGAGCAGCACGTCGCTGTTCTGCATGCCCATGTTGGCCTCGACGGTGCCGTGCATGCCGAGCATGCCGACGAACTGCTTGTCGTTGGCCGGGTAGGAGCCCAGGCCCATGAGCGTGTTGGTCACCGGAAAGCCCAGCGTACGCACGAGCTGGGTGACCTCCGCCGAGGCCTCGCCCAGGATCGCGCCGCCGCCCACGTAGATCATCGGGCGCTTCGCGTCCATGAGCAGCTGCAGCGCCTTCTTGATCTGGCCCGCGTGACCCTTGGTGACCGGGCTGTACGAGCGCAGGCTGATCTTCTCGGGATAGTGGAAGTGCGTGGTCTGGTTCGAGATGTCCTTGGGGATGTCCACCAGCACCGGCCCGGGGCGCCCCGTGGTCGCTATGTGGAAAGCCTTCTTGATCGTGACCGCGAGCTGGGTCACATCCTTCACCAGGAAATTGTGCTTAACGCACGGTCGCGTAATGCCGACCGTGTCGCATTCCTGGAAGGCGTCCTCGCCGATCGCGGCGGTCGGCACCTGGCCCGTGAGCACCACCATCGGGATGGAATCCATGTACGCCGTGGCGATGCCGGTGACCGCGTTGGTGACCCCCGGACCGCTGGTGACGAGCGCCACACCGCACTTGCCGGTGGCGCGCGCATATCCGTCCGCGGCGTGCACCGCGCCCTGCTCGTGGCGCACCAGGATGTGCTTCACGTCCGTCTGCCGGAAGAACGCGTCGTAAATGTGAAGGACGGCGCCCCCAGGGTAGCCAAAGACGAACTCGATGCCCTCCGCCTTGAGACAGCGCATGACGATTTCGGCGCCCGTCAGGGATTCGCCGGTTTCCGCCATCGGGGGGAGCTTGAGTTCCATAGCTAAGGCCTTGTAAATCGAGAGTTTTCCGGGGGTGAACCAACGACAATAGCCGCTGGCCCGAGGTTGGTCAAGCCGAAATGGTGCAGTGCGATATCGTACAGGGGGCGGAGCCTCGCGAAGCGGGTTTGCTACCATTCGCCGCAACCCACGTCCCGTCCCGGGAACGGAGAAAACCCTGGCCACGCAGAAGGAGCTGTCCGATTTCCTCGCCTCGGTGGAGCGGCGCGCGTTCAAGCAATGCGTGTTCGCGGTCCACGACGACGAAGCGGCGCTCGACATCGTGCAGGACTCGATGATGAAGCTCGCCGAAAAATACTCGGCCAAGCCGCCCGAGGAGCTGCCACTCCTGTTCTCGCGCATCGTGCAGAACTCGATCCGCGACTACTTTCGCCGCTCGAAGGTGCGCTCGACGTGGACCACGCTCCTTTCCAACCTCGGGCTGGGAGGCGAAGATGAAGATGGCGATCCGCTGGAAACTCTCGAGGTGGATGACCATTCCAACATACCAGCTTCCCCCGCGGATCGCCTTGAGCAGTCGCAGGTGATGGCGAGCATCGAGGAGGCGGTGAAGGGGCTCCCGCAGCGTCAACGCGAGGCGTTCATGCTGCGTTACTGGGAGGAACTCGACGTGAGCGAAACAGCGAAAGCGATGGGATGCTCGGAAGGCAGCGTCAAGACGCACTGCTCCCGGGCCACTCACGCTTTGGCGAAAGTCCTGAGAGCAAAAGGGATAACGCTATGAATGAAAACGAATTTGCTTCGAAACTGAAACCCTGGCTCGATCGATCAGCGGGGGCGATCGGCGAAATGCAGGCCACCCGGCTGAAGTCGGCGCGGTTGCGGGCGCTGGACGCGTATCGGGAGCCGGTACGAATCCTGGGGCTCGTCACGGTTCCGGCGGGAACGGCGCAAACCATCCACTACACCTTCGTGCAGCGGGCCCTCCTCGCGCTGCCGATCCTCGTCCTGATCGTGACCCTCGGGGTGAAGTCGATGCAGGAGAGCGACGTGGGCGAGCTCGACGCGCAGCTCCTCACCCAGGAGCTCCCACCCGACGCCTTCATCGACCAGGACTTCCGCGCGTGGCTCGGCAAGCAGCGCTGATCCTCGCCGCCATCGCGCTTGCCCTCGGGCTGGCGGGGCCGGCACGCGCCTACGACCCGAACAAGCCGCAGACGCCGTGGTCGCGCCTCTCGCCGGAAGAGCGACGCGTGCTCGGGCCCATCGCCCAGGACTGGGAGCGCCTTCCCGGCTTCCAGCAGGAGCGCCTCATCTCCTCGGCGAGAAAGTACCCCAACATGCAGCCGATCCAGAAGGAGCGCTACGAGCAGCGCATCCGCGACTGGGCGGCAATGACGCCCGAGCAGCGCCGTGAGGCGCGCGAGACCTTCCAGGGGCTGCGCAAGCTCCCCCCTGAGCGTCAACACGAGCTGCGCGAGCGTTGGTTGCGCGAGCGCCAGTCGCGCGGCGATGCGGGGCCCCAGCAGCCGTTCTACGAGCGCCAGCAACGCTCCTACGAGCCGCCGCAACGCTTCTACGAAGACAATCGCGGCCTCAACCAGCGTCCTGGCGAAGGCCGGTGAGCTCTTCCAGCCCCGCGCGCGCGCCTTCCATCGCGCGGCGCCTGGCAAGCGCCCTTTACGACCTGCTGCTCCTGGTGGCGCTGGTATTCATCGCCACGTGGCCCTTCATCGCCTTCTTCGGCGACTCCACCCACGGCTGGCGCCGTCATGTCCTGCAGGTTTGGGTCCTGGTGGTCGTCGGTGCGTACTTCGTGTGGTTCTGGACCCACAACGGACAAACGCTGCCGATGAAGACCTGGAACCTCCGGCTCGTCGCCTCGGAGGGCGGGCCGCTCGGTATTCCCAGGGCGATCCACCGCTATCTCATCGCCCTCCTCGGCCTCGCCGCCCTCGGTCTCGGATTCGCCTGGGCTCTCTTCGATCGCGATCGCCAATTCCTCCACGACCGCCTCGCGGGCACTGCGCTGATCGACGCGAAGCGCCCGGACCGGTCGCCCTAACGGCGCTCCGCGCGGACGAGCAACGAAGCGGCGACCAACGCCGCGATGACCGCCGGCGCCCCCGCGGAAAGTAGCGCGGGCCAGTCGTTCAGCAGGCCCACGTGCGAGAAGAGCCGCCCGGCGAAGTGGAACGCGAGGCCGATCATGATCCCCATCACGATCTTGGCGCCCACCCCACCCGCGCGCGCCGACTGCAGCGCGAAGGGAATGGCGAGGATCATCATCACGATCGCCGCGGCGGGGCTGAAGACCTTCCCCCAAAAGGCGATCTCGTAGCGCGTGGCCTTCTGGCGATTCTCGCGCAGGTGCTCGATGTAGGCGCGCAGGTTCAGCGCCGACATTCGTTCCGGGACGATCTTCAGCACCGAGAGGATGTCGGGCGTGAGCACCGAGCTCCACGTGGCGCTCGGGATTTTCTGCAGCACCGCGCGATCGCCCTCGAAGCGCGTGAGCTCGACGTTGGAAAGCTCCCACTTGTTGGGACCCGCGTAGGTGCCCTTCTCCGCGCGGCTGATGGCAGTCAGGCGGAACGCCGGGTCGAACTCGTAGATGCGCAGGTTCATCAGATGCGTGTCGGCGGTCACGTCCTGGATGTTCACGAAGCTGCGGTCGTCCTTCACCCAGAA
>JANLXC010000140.1:0-9276 GCA_031364925.1 Burkholderiales bacterium
GGTACCCAAGCGAGCCATCCCGGCAGTGGTGCGCGAGGGGAAGTTCCTGCCGCGCAAGCCCACGCTACGCACGGCGTACGTCGAGCCCATCAAGGAAGTGCGCCAGCTCTCGATGGAGTTCGTGATCCCGCCGACGCGCCCGGACTTCCTGTCGAAGCCCGATGTGCTCCTCGAGGGCCTCATCAGCTATCCGGGTCCGGGCGGCCTGGTGGATGCGCTGAAGAAGGAAGGGCTCGTGAACAAGCTCGGCTCGTTCACGTGGGAGCGCACGGGCGACTATGGCTCGCTCTTCATCCAGGCCGACCTCACGCCCGCGGGACAAGAGCGGGTGCCGCGCATCATGGCCGCGATCTTCAGCTACCTCGAGTTCCTGCGCGGCTCGCCCTTCCCCGCGGCCTTCTACCAGGATCGCGCACGCATCGCGGCGTTGAACGAGACGTACTCGGACCGCGGAGAAGGCGCCGAGCTCGCCACCAAGCTCGCGAACCAGGCGCTCTTCTATCCGCTCGACGTCGCGGAGCGCGCCACCGACGTCTGGGGCAAGCCCGACGAGGCCGCCTACCGGCGCCTGTTGGACACGCTCACCCCGGACAACATGATCGCGAGCCTGATGGCCAAGGGCGTGGTTACCGACAAGAAGGAACGCATCTACGGCACCGCGTATTCGTATCGCGAGGATTCCGGCGCGGCCTACGCGGCTCTCGGCAAGCCCGGGAAGGTTGCCGCTTTCCAACTCCCCGGCACCAATCGCTTCATGCCGGCCGCGGCGCCGCTGCTTCCCGAGCGCCCGCTGGCGCTGATCTCCGAGCCCGGCGTGCAGCTCTTCTACGCGCAGGAGACGGAATTCCAGCGGCCCTCGACCACGCTGATCTTCCGCTTCGTCCCGGTGCGCGAGACTGGCACCGTGGACTCGGCCGCCATGCTGCGGCTCTACGCGGCGGCGATCGACGATTTCCTCGAGCCCGCGGTCGGCGACGCGCGCCTTGCGGGAGTGGAGGTCTCCACCGAGGTCACGCTCGAAGGCGTGCGGCTCACCGTCTCCGGCTTCGGCGATTCGCCGGTGCGCTTCGCGGCGTACGTCGCTTCGCAGCTGCGCTCTTTCACCATCACTTCGCAGCGTTTCGAAGCAGTGAAGGAAGCGGTGCTGCGCGGCCTCAAGAGCTACGACCAGGTCGAGGCCTACGTGCTCGCGCGCGACCGCCGCGATGCGCTCGCGCGCGAGTTCCATTTCCTGCCCAACCAGCTGGTGCAGCGCGTGACCGCCGCGAAGTGGTCCGACGTCCAGGCCTTCGCGCGCCACTACTTCGCGCGCGGCAAGGTGGAGGCGCTCGTGCACGGGCACCTGTCGCCGGAAGGCGCGGTGGCGGTGACGCGGGATGTGGTCGCGCGCATCGGCGCCGCGCCGGTGCCCGCCGCGTCCCTCCTGCGCCGTCGCCACCTCGCCATCGCCGCGACCGAGAACGTGGTGGACGTGGGCGAGATAGCGGGCGTTAACTCCGCCTTCATCACCGACTTCGTCCTTCCCGACGATGCGGCCCCGACACGCGCCGCGGCGATCGTGGCCGCGAATTTCTTCAGCGAGCCGTTCTATTCGGAGCTTCGTACCCGCCAGCAGCTCGGCTACATCGTCGGATCCAACGCTTCGGCGTCGGTGCGCCAACGCTACTTCACGTTCATCGTGCAGTCGAGCGTCTATCCGCCCGACGAGATCCGCACGCGCGCCGAGAAGATGATCGCCACCCTCCCCGCCGCGCTCGCCGCGACCACCGACGAACAGTGGAAGACGCTGGTGGCGGGCGCGCGCTCGGCGCTCGAGGAGAAGACCAAGAGCATCCGCGAGAAGGCGGAGCTCTTCTTCGCCGAGGCCTACGACTTCGACGGCGACTGGTCGCGCCGGCAGGACGCCCTCGCGGCGCTCGATACCCTCACGCGCGAGAAGGCGGTGGCGTTGCTCACGGCGGCGCTCGCGCCGGAGACGGCGCGGCGACGCACGGTGATGCTTTACACCAAGGCCAAGCCGCCGGCCACGGAGCTGAAGCCCGTGTTCGCGGAGCGCGAGGGGTGGAAATCGACGCGGCGCTACCAGTGAGGCGCCGGCGGCTACTCCGCTCGCACTTGAATGCGGCGCGGCTTCGCCTGCTCGATCTTCGGGATCGTGAGCGTTAGCACGCCGTTTCTCAGCGCGGCATCGATCTTCAGCGTATCGAGGTCACGGCTCAGCACGAACGTGCGCTTGAACAGCGCGTGCCGGACCTCGCTATAGACCGATCGGAGTTGCCGAGTCTCGCCGAGCTTCACGCGGCCTTCCACGGCAAGGGTCTCGCCCTCGATCCGTATCGAAAGGTCTTCCTTGGAAACGCCCGGCAGGTCCGCCTTGACGGTGATGCCCTTTTCATCCTCGTACACGTCGACCGCCGGTGTCAGCGCGCCAGTATCCTCGCCGCGCGCTTCGCGATCCATCGAGGGTTGCTTCATGTCCATGCGCATGTCTCCTTCGCCAGTGTTGGGTTACCGGACGTCCTTGACTTCGATGCGGCGCGGCTTCGTCGATTCATGCTTTGGAATCACGATGCGCAGGATCCCGTCGCGGTAAGCGGCCTCGACCCGAGAGGCGTCGGCATCCTCGGGAAGGCTCACCACACGCTTGAAGGGACCCGCGAAGCGCTCGGCCGCGAAGATCGAGAGCTTCTCCGATTCCGCGGGAAGCTCGTTCGCGCGATCGCCGGCGATGGTGAGAAGGCCTCGGTCGACGGAGACTTCCAGCTTGCCGGGGTCGATTGCCGGGGCGAACGCGTAGATCTCGACTGCCTCGCTGGTGCTGCCCATGTTGATCGGCGGGAAGGCGCCGCGCTGCGCCGCGCGGATGCTCGAGGGCCACCCCTGCCCGAGCAACTGCTCCACGTGGCGCTGCAACGTCTCGAAGTCCCCGAACATGTCGCCGGGCTGACGGGTAAGGGATGCATACATGTCTGGTCTCTCCTTTCTCTCGGGTTGGCAATGAGCGGAACGCCCCCGGCGCACCGCATACCACGCGACCTAGGGGCTGCGAAAATCGATTTCAAGCCCCGTCCTCTTGTTCCCTCGTCTTGTTCCCTCGTCGCCCGTCTTGTAGGAAGAATCCGATAAGTATTGAAAAAGATTGGCCCCGGCCTTATTACAGCCGGGGACTGTGCTCGCAGGAGGAACTCATGGAGCCACTGAAGACCCTCGTCGGGCGCGCTTGGGAAAGCCTTGCGGAGGGATGGCGGGAGCTACTGACGCGCAGCAACGGCGCGCTCACCCATTTCGGCGCCGGGGAGGACCGCGCCGTGGATCCCGCGGGGGAGCCGCAGAGCTGGAGCCTGCTCGCGGCGGAAACCTGGGAGACGGCTCGGTCCGTCGTCATCCGCCTGGAGGTCCCGGGCATGAACAAGGACGACTTGGGCATCGTCGTCCACGCAAATCGCATCGAGATTCGAGGAGAGAAGCGCGCGGACCAGGCGCAGCTCGGCCGCCGCTACCACCTTGCCGAGCGCGCTTTCGGACGGTTCGAGCGAACGATCCCGCTGCCCCATGGCGTCGATGCGGGCAAAGCGGAGACAACCTACCGTGATGGCGTCCTGACAGTGATCATGCCGAAGACTGAGGAGGTGCCTCCGCGCCCGCTGACGATCTCGAGCTGATCGCAAGTGCTACAAGAAAGCTCGCCCGCGTCACGACCTCTGCCAGAGGTGATGCTTCCTGGCGGGCTTCTGTTGAACCGGCGTCGCCTGGTTGGTTGCCACCTGCGGGTTGGCCGCGGCGGCCTCACGCTCCTTCTTGTTCGCGATGTGGGTACCGACCGCGCAGCCCGCCGCCGCGCCGAGGACGCCGTGATTCTTCGCGAGATGACCGGCGACGCCGCCGACGACCGCTCCCTTGAGGCAGCCCTTGGCCTCGGCCACCATCGGAACGGCCGCGAGGGCGAGCGCAACGGGAACGGCGAGAAGGAATTTTTTCATGATGGACTCCACGCTTGTTTGGATGCCATCAGCATGGCGCACCGCGCGCGCGGAAGCCGTAAGACTAAGCTGGAAGTCGCGTGGGCCAGGGTCACCGAAGCGGTCAGTCAACGGACCACAAATGCTTTCGCGAAACTTGCGCCACCCGAACCCGCCAATCCTCGAGGATCGGCATTGTGGTGGCGAGTCGGATTTAAACGCCACCCAACGGATCATGATTCAGCCGCGGCCTCGTGGTCCTCGATCGCCGGCAGGCGTTCCTAAGCCGCGGCGTACGCCGGATACCCGACCGTCGGCGCGAACCTGAGGAGCGCGCCGAGAATGCTCGTGTGGGGCATGGTCGCGAAGAGGATCGCGAGGGGCGTCGCCTCGCGGCGGTAAGACTCGCGTCACAACACCGACCACCAGAAGAAGAGCGCCGAGCCGAGGAAGCATGTGTGCTGCGCGATGTGCACCGATGCATCCGCGAGCGCCGCCGCAAAGAGCGAAGGGACATCCCACCACCGCAGCATCACCTATGGATTGCGCGTGCGCCAAGTTCGGTCATGGCACCCATGCCCAAGCGAGCAGCGGCACGTGAAATCGCACGTCAACGAGGCCTCGGGCTATTTATCGCGCGGGAAATCGTTGGCGCACGGCGGAATAACTGAGGCGTCGTCGTTGGCAGAAGGCACGACGTGTTGTCTCGGAATTCGCCGCATCGAAAGGCGCCACTGGCGCCGCGCCGCTAATAGCGACGGAATCGGAATTCCTCCGTCGCATCGCGGAAATTCGTTGAAATCCGCCAGTGGGTAGTTCTCCACCGCTATCAAAGCCCGACGAGAACATTCACACCTACAAAATGAACCCCTCCGCTGGAGGGGTCCGGGTGGCAATGCCTTGTCGCTTACTTTATTTTAGGAACATCAGCGCACCTTATCGTTTTTCAGTAGCTCCTTCTGTTCGTAACTTTGCGGCAGGTTTCGCTTTTTCCTGCGCAATCGCTGGGGTAGACCCCCGAAGTTCAGGTGGGTGAGTTACCCCACCCACCTGGCGCTCAGTTCTTTTGATACACATTCACCGTTACCAGGTGCAGTGGTTCATTGGCTTTCTTCACCGCGATCACGGTAGTTCCGATCAATGTGTAACCGGGGGGCGGCGCTGCTCCGGACACCAGAGTGATCAATGCGCCGGAAGGCAAGTCGGGACCTGGAGGGCCGATCGGACCGATCGGACCGCTCGGGCCGATCGCACCTACAGGACCCACAGGGCCTTGCGCACCGATTGCACCAGGCGCACCTGCGGGACCTGCGGGACCTGCAGGGCCCTGCGCACCGACCGCTCCAGGCAGACCCGCGGCACCTGCGGGCCCTTGCGGACCGATTGCACCAGGCGCACCCGCCGTGCCCTGCGGACCGACCGCGCCAACCGCGCCAGCGGGGCCCGCCAGACCCGTGGCTCCGATGGGACCGACAGGACCTTGCGCACCGGCAGCGCCGGGCGCACCTTCGGGACCTGCCAGGCCCTGCGCACCGACTGCTCCAGGCAGACCCGCTGCACCTGCGGGCCCTTGCGGACCGATTGCACCAGGCGCACCTGCCAGGCCTTGCGGACCGATCGCGCCTACCGCGCCGGGAAGACCAGCAGGGCCCGCCGGACCCGTGGCCCCGATGGGACCGGCAGGACCTTGCGCACCGGTTGCGCCGGGGGAACCTTGTGGACCGGGCGGTCCTGCCAAGCCTTGCTGTCCAGTCGCGCCTGCAGGGCCTGCCGGACCGGGTGGGCCGGGTGGGCCGGGCGGACCTTGCACTCCGCTACTCGTAGTAAATGCGAAGTTGGTGATATGCGGGATCGCGATCCCGGCAAATCCCTGATCGAAGGCGACAAACGACACACGCGCGATGTTCTGACCCGGCAATGAAAACGTGAGTGGGGCTCGATCTCCGTAAAAACTGACGAGGCCTTCGCCTATCGAGCTTCCCACCGCAACCCCGCTTGGATCGTAAGCAGTCGCGCTCCAATTGCCAGCGATCGTTCCGCTTGGTGAACGTGCCCCAATTACGCCGGCCCGCACGAACGAGACATCCGAAACGGGTTGGTTGAACACGAACGTCAGTGTCGTCGGATTTCGACCGTCTCCGCCAGTGATGATGTTCTTCGTAGGCGACGCGATGAAATTCGCATAAAACGAGGTATCCAGCACCGTTGCCGAGTTAGGCGTGGTCACCCCATATGCACCAAGATAAGTGGTTACGGGTACTCCATTTGCGTAGCCCGTTACCGACGTATCGACCCCCGCAAAGTCGATCACGACATTGGCCGCGCTCGCCGGCGTTGCGAACGCAAGTGCGGCGCTCGTCATCGACGAAACAACTGCAGCCCTACTCCAGCGTGCCAGCTTCCCGGCACTGATTGAGGCTCTCATGATTTGAGTTCTCCCTTGACTTCGCCGCCGATGCTTCTCTTTTGTACGAACGATCTCGGCCAAGCGATGCGCATTTCAGGGGCGGAGGACATAGAAACGCCGGGGAGCAAACTGACGTCCCCTCTTGCGGCCCTCCCAATAGGTCTTGCCTTCGGATTAAATTCTTAACCTCGAAGGCCGGGGCAGTTTGCTACACAACTTTGTCGCAAGTCAATTGCCCACTGGCGTGGGTGGCTTCACTCGAGATTGCGAGCGTGCGGCCCTTCGCCGAGGCTCCGGTGAGCGCGGCCCAGTGCTGAGGTTCAAGCTTCGTGGGGAAGCTCTTAGCAACGACGCCGTACCCATTGACATGGATACGAGCGCGCCAGGAAAGCCCGCGTTGCGGCGGGGGTGGCTGACGCGAAAGGGAACTGGACAACTTTCCAGATCGTGAGAACAAACTTCGCACCTAACGACCTTGATTAATTTGGTGGCGAGTCAGGGATTTGAACCCCGGACCAACGGATTATGATTCCGCTGCTCTAACCACTGAGCTAACTCGCCAAGCCTGCAATTTTACCAAAGAAGCGCTCCGCCTCCCACATTTGTGTTGACATCCCCGGCGGGGGTCGATGAAATGCCGGCAAAAGGGAGAACAACATGAAAAAAATCGCGCACATCGCAAGACTTGGGATGGCCCTCGGGCTGCTCGCCGCCAGCACCGCCAGCTACGCCAAGAAAGACGAATTCGACCTCGTCGGCAGCGGCACCGGGCTCGACCGCTCGGTAAGCGCCGCGGGCGTGATCACCGGCGAGCTGAAGGGCCAGTCGACGCTTCTCGGCAATTTCAACGGCGTTGTGTCCCACACCTTCAAGAACAACGGCAAGGACTTCGAGGGATCCGGCTACCTGCGGGCGCTCAACGGCGACGTGCTGAGCTTCAAACACTCGGGCAAGATCGACACGGACCAGGTGCCGCTGGACCTCAAGGGCTCGTTCGAAGTGACCGGGGGCACGGGTGCCTTCGAGGGAGCCTCCGGCAAGGCGAAAATCTCCGGGCGCAACTTCGGCCACGGCATCGTCGAATACTCGTTCGAGGGCAAGATTTCCTTCGAAGACAACCATGACGATGACGGCGAGGACGACGAGGACGAGGACGACTCCTTACGGGAGAGCGCGGCGATCAGACGTTGAAGCGGAAGTGCATCACGTCGCCGTCCTTGACGATGTAATCCTTGCCTTCGAGGCGCATCTTGCCGGCCTCCTTGGATTTCGCCTCCCCACCCAGGCGCACGTACTCGTCGAACGGGATCACCTCGGCGCGGATGAAGCCCTTCTCGAAATCGGTGTGGATCACGCCCGCGGCCTGCGGCGCCGTCGCACCCTTCCTCACGGTCCAGGCGCGCACTTCCTTCTCGCCGGCGGTGAAGTAGGTCTGCAGGCCCAACAGATCGAAGGTGGCGTGGATCAGGCGGTCGAGGCCGGGCTCGGTCATTCCCATGTCGTCGAGGAACATCTTCTTCTCCTCGTCATCGAGGCCGGCGATCTCGCTCTCCAGCTTGGCGCTGATGGCCACCACCGGAGCGCCCTCCTTCTTCGCGTATTCCTTCACGCGCTCGAGGAGAGGATTGCCCTCGAAGCCATGCTCGCCCACGTTGGCGATGTAGAGCGCGGGCTTGGCGGTGAGGAGCTGCAGCGGCTGCAACAGGAGCAACTCGTCGGCGGTCAGGCCCATCGCGCGCACCGGGTGGAAGCCGTCCAGCGCCTTCTCCACGCGCTCCAGCAGCGGCACGATCTTCAGCGCTTCCTTGTCGCCCGCGCGCAGGGTCTTGCCGAAGCGGTGCTTGGCTTTCTCGATCGACTGCATGTCGGCGAGTGCCAGCTCGGTATGGATCACCTCGATGTCGGAGATCGGATCGACCTTGTTGTTCACGTGGATCACGTCGCCGTCCTCGAAGCAGCGCACCACGTTCGCGATCGCATGGGTCTCGCGAATGTTGGCGAGGAACTGGTTGCCGAGGCCCTCGCCCTTGGAGGCTCCCGCGACGAGACCCGCGATGTCCACGAACTCCACGATCGCCGGGATCACCTTCAGGGGCTTGTCGATCGCGGCGAGCTTCTTCAGCCGCGGATCAGGCACCTCGACCACGCCCACGTTGGGCTCGATGGTGCAGAACGGGTAGTTCTCCGCGGCGATGCCCGCCTTGGTGAGGGCGTTGAAGAGGGTGGATTTGCCCACGTTGGGCAGGCCGACGATGCCGCACTGGAGACTCATGGCTTTTCTTTCGGTGATGGGGCCCCGTCCTGCGATGGGGTGACGCCCGCAGCGGAAGCTGCCTTCCGCGCTTCAAGGGCCGCCTTGCGCTTCGCTTCGTCCTCGGGCGAGGTGTGCAGCCAGGCCATCGCGTCCTGGAGGCGCCCGGTGGAAAGCTTCGCAAGCAGATCGAGACTGCGCTCGAACACGGGGTCGATCGCGTCCTGCTCCACGCGTCGCGCCTTGTTGAGCACGTAGTCGGCGACGAGATCCTTGTCGCCGGGATGGCCGATGCCGATGCGCAGGCGCCAGAAATCCTTCGAGTCGAGCGCGTCGCCGATGTCGGCGAGCCCATTGTGGCCGCCGGTTCCTCCGCCGCGCTTCAACTTCACCACGCCGGGCGCGAGGTCGAGCTCATCGTGCACCACGAGCATCTCGCCCGGCTCGATCTTGAAGAAGCGCATCACGGCCGAGACGCTGCGGCCGCTCTCGTTCATGTAAGTCGACGGCTTGAGGAGGAGGAACTCGGCACCGCCCTCCTCGACGCGCGTGGTCCATCCCGAGAATTTCGTTTCCTTCTTCCAGGTGGCGCGCTTCGCCCCGGCGATCGCGTCGACCCACCAGTAGCCCGCGTTGTGCCGCGTCTTCTCGTATTCGGT
>JANLXC010000141.1:0-3970 GCA_031364925.1 Burkholderiales bacterium
GGGCGTGGACGGGCTCTTCAGCGATTTCGCCGACACCGCCGTTGCCGCGCGCGTCATGTTCCTGCTCGACACGCGTCCCGGCTACGCGACCTGCCTCGTGCATGGGCGCAATTGCGCAAGGGACGACTGAACGAGTGACGCGAAGGCGTCACGTTCGTTCGCGATGATTACATCGCCGCTTGCCAAGAGCGGCGTTTTCCTCCCCCTTGTCCCGCCACACGCTCCCGTGCGGCGGGCTTTTTTTTGGCGTTATTAGCTTTGCCGTACCCAGTGGGCGAACTGCCCCCGGCACTAGCGCGCGATTGGCTGCGCAAATCTCATTGTCCGATAGGCGATTTGCGAATGCGGGCATGTCTTTTTGGTAGCCGTGCCGGCAACCAGTAGCCACAGCGAGCATGAGCAAAGTGCGCATTCTGGCCATGCTAGTGTCAAAGGATGACCAACTAGCGCTGGACTTTCGATGCGAGGCGACAGTCCCCAGCATGAATTTAGCGCTCCTTGCCCGGAGGTGCAATGAAACAACTAGTGTTGGTGGCCCTTGGCGGCGGCTTGGGGTCGGTAGGCCGCTATCTCATGGCGGGATGGGTTCTGCATCGCGCCCCGAACCTGGCGTTCCCCCTCGGGACGTTCGCGGTCAACGTGCTGGGGTGCTTCGGCGTCGGCTTGCTAGGCGGGCTTGTCGTGAAGTACGACATGCTCTCGCCGGACGCGAGAGTGTTCCTGTTCACCGGGATAGCGGGCGGCTTCACCACGTTCTCCGCGTTTGGGCTGGAGACCTTCTACCTGATCCGGCGCGGAGAGGTCGGCACCGCTGCCGCCTACATCGCCCTTAGCGTGGCGGTGGGCCTGTTGATGCTCGCCCTTGGCTTCGTGATGACCGGGAAGGGCGGCGCGTGAGTCTTGAGTACGGCAAAGCCCAATAACGCCTTTTGTTTGGTGTGGCAAGGGACGAAAGAAAAATGGGCCTCGCGCTGGAGGACGCGAGGCCGAAACGACAACGAATCTAGTTGTCGCGGCCCAGGTTTGCGTCGAGGAAGAAGTCGAGAGCCGATTTGGTGTACGGGGTCCTGCCGGGGTAGGCCTCGAGCGCCTCGCGCACCGCTTCGCGCGCATGCTCGTGCGCCATGAGCCTGCGGCTACGCACGTAGTGCTCGATGTACTGCTCCATGTCCCACTGCTGAGTCCAGGTCACAAAAATCGGGGCGGAAACGGCGCTTATGGGATTCGCTGGCGGGAGATGGGTTCCATGATGCATCGCGGGTCTTGCGGATTTATGACGCGGCCCATCGTATCGTCACGAAACTGTCGCGCCGCGAATCTACCTTTGGGGGTTCCTTCGCAATCAATCCCGCTACATGTTCCCTTCCGCTCCTGGCGCGCGCCGTGTCGTGCTTGTCGCAGTCGCCGTGCTGTCGACCTGCGCCGCCGCGCGCGACCTCGTCGTCGGCCAGGTCGTCGACTACGGGGGCAAGTTCGGCGAGGCGAGTCGCGACTATGTCGCGGGGGCGAAGGTCTGTTTCGACCTCGTCAATTCGCGCGGCGGGGTGAACGGCATGCGGATCCGGCACCAGGTACTGGAAGCGGCATCCACCGATGCAGCCGTGCGCCCGCGCACGCGCGAGATGCTCGACGAGCAGAGGGGCTGTACCGCGGGATGGCGCTTGCGTGCTACGTGGTGCAGATCGGCGCGCGCACCGTGAATGGAATCGAGAGCTACTTCGCGCCCGGGCAGGAAGTGGCGCGCTCGGCGGTCTTCGGAATGATCCGCATCGGCTCCCAGGTGGACCTGATTCTTCCCTGGCGGGATGGCTTCGAGGTGCGGCCCGCGAGGGCGACCGGGTGGTGGCCGGAGAGACGATCCTGGTGCGCTGATCGCGGAAAGCCAGGGTTTGTGGCCGGTTCACCACGCGGCGTGTGGGAGGCACTCCTTTTTCGCGCCCACCCCTTGCGATCGGCGCGGTGAATCCCACAATGGATGCTTGAGGGAGGAAGCGCACATGCAGCTTGATTCAAACGTAGTCACGGCACCCCGCGCGCAGGACGTGATCGCGGAGCTTTCCCTCCAGACCGATCGGCCGCTCGAGGAAGTGCAGCGTGTCTACGCGCGCCAACTGGTGGAGCTCGACGCGTACGCCACGGTGAAGACTTTCGTGCCCGTTATCGCCAAGCGCCGCGCGCGCGACCTCCTGCGCCGTCACTGAGCGCGCGCCGCGGAAGGGTCCGCGGAAAGATGCGATAGAATTCCCGGGATGAGAGCCAGCCGGCGTCCTTTCGCATTCATCGCGGCCCTGGCGGTCGCGTTCGGCGCGCTGTGGCCGCTGGTTTCGGTGGCGCGCGCCGGGCCGCAAATTCCGAGCTTCATCTGCTCTCAGGCGGGCTTCCAGCATCCCGATTCGCAGGGGGATATCGACGACGGCAAGTTCCATTGCCCGATGTGCGTCGTCTCGGTGGATTCCGCGCTGCCGGACTTGCGGCCGGTAGTACAGGCCCGCGCGCAGTCCCCGGCGGCGCGAGTCGCGCGGTTCCGCTCATCCACCGATTTCGTCTTCTTCGCGCAACCGCCTCCGAGCCGCGCCCCTCCGCACGCCTGAACGCCGCGTCGTCGTTTCGTCGCCTCACGGCGCTCGTCATCTTGCGTTCAGGAGAATCATGAAACACGCCCTTTCCTTTTTCAGCGGCGCCGCGCTCGCGTGCGTCGCGCTCGACACGGCGGCCAGTTGCGGCGCGGCGTTCTGCATCGTCAACACCGACTGGTCGGCGCAGGGCGCCTGGGTGGAGCCGGGCGCGCGCTTCGACCTTCGCTACGAGACCATCGACCTCGACCAGCCGCGTAGCGGCACGCGCCGCGTCGGCGTGGGTGAAATTCCGCGTCACCACGACGAGGTCGGGACCAAGAACCAGAACTGGGTCGCGGCGCTGGACTGGAACCTTGCGCCCGCGTGGGGGCTCTCGCTTTCGATTCCCTTCGTGGATAGGCAACACCTCCACTACCACAACCACCACGGCGCGGTGCTCCCGGAGCGGTGGGATTTCCGTGGCCTGGGCGACGCGCGCGTGCAGGCGCGCTACGAGTTCTTCGCTTCGCGCGAGGATCCGGCGGCGCCGCGTTCCGTGGGCGTGACGCTTGGCGTAAAGCTGCCGACCGGAAAGCACGACGTCTCCAATGGCGAGGGCGAGCTCGCCGAGCGCACGCTGCAGCCGGGAACTGGCACGACCGATCTTTTGCTCGGCGCCTACTGGCACGGCGGCGCGCCGCTTGCCGACCTCTCGTGGTTCGCGCGGGCTCAGGTGGTGCTGCCGGCGAACGAGCGTGCGGGCTACAAGCCGGGTCGCCAGCTGACGCTCGACGCGGGGCTGCGCTACGCGGTGGCGCGCGACGTAGGGCTCATGCTGCAGGTGAACTACCTCGCCAAGGGACGCGACAGCGGCGCCGAGGCCGAGCCCGAAGATGGCGGCCAGCGCGTGGCGTTCGTGAGCCCCGGCATCTCGTGGAATTTCGCGAAGACCGCGCAGCTCTACGCCTTCGTGCAGGTGCCCGTGTACCAGTCGGTGAATGGCGTGCAGCTCACCGCGGACTGGTCGGCGCTGGCCGGCGTGAGCTGGCGGTTCTAGCCGTATGATGCCGGTGTGATGAGATCGATCCGCCGCCTCGCCAGTGTCCTCTGGCTCGCGCTTGCCCTGCTCGTGGGGCAGCAGGCGGCGGCGTTGCACGACCTCGGGCACGCCACCGGGCAGCTCCCGCACAAGCAGGATTCGAAGACCGCCCCGGTCTCGTGCGACCAGTGCTTCGCATGCGCCGAGCTTTCCGGCGCGGTCGGCGCGACCGTTGCGGTCCTGCCCGCCGTCGCCGCCTGCACGCCGCGCGCCACCTCTCTCGTCGCCTTCGGCTTCGCCTCCCCGGCGCGCCTCGCCTACCGCTCCCGCGCTCCTCCCTCGCTCCTCTAGCGTCAACCGGGACCAACCAGGGGAC
>JANLXC010000025.1:0-51146 GCA_031364925.1 Burkholderiales bacterium
CCGTAGCCCCAGGTGTTGGCCACGCCCGCGACGGTGGTCGAGTGGCAGATGCGCGCCTGGTGGTCCATGTTGTTGGTGCCGAACATGGAGACGAACTTGCGGAACAGCTGCGCCTGCTCGTTGTTGTGCTTCGAGGAGCCGACCCAGAACACCGCGTCGGGGCCGCTCTCCTTGCGGATCGCGAGGAGCTTGTCGCCGATCTCGTTGATCGCGGTTTCCCAGCTGATGCGGCGGTACTTGCCCGCCACGAGCTTCATCGGATACTTGAGGCGGTGCGAATGCTCGGTCATGCCGTGCTCGCGAACGCTGGCGCCCTTGGCGCAGTGCGCGCCGAGGTTGATCGGCGAGTCGAACACCGGCTCCTGGCGCACCCACACGCCGTCGGTGACGATCGCGTCTATGGCGCAGCCCACCGAGCAGTGCGTGCACACGGTGCGCTTGACCACCGTGTTGCCGGTCTTCTTCGCCTGGGCATGGGCCTCGCCCACCAGGTTCAACGGCAGCTGGCTCGCGAACGCCGCGGCGCCGGCGGCGAGCCCGGAGCCCTTCAGGAACGAGCGGCGATCGACGGTCTTCCCGCCGAGCGCGGCGCCCGCGCGGGCGAGGGGGTTGTGGGCTTCGGCCCGGCCTTCTGACTTGCGCGTGAGCAACATGGCGTGCCTCCTCAGACTTCGGTGGTCTTGTAGTACTTCAGGACATGCGCCGAAGCGCGGTATTTGGTGTCCTTCGGATCGGGCGACGCTTCACCGGACGCGGACGGCTTCACCTGCGCGCCCCCCGTGACGACGGCGGCGACAGCTCCCGCGCCGCCCAACCCGGCGGCAAGCAGGAAATTGCGGCGGTTGGTCGACTTGGTGGTTTTCATCGTGGGCCTCCTTATGGCGAAGACGTGGCGTTAGTCGAGCAGGAAGGATTCGGATTCGAGGGCGAAGAACGCAGTGCCCAGCGCGGCGACCCTGCGGTAATAGTTGGCTTGCCTGGCGCGCGCGAGCGCCGCGAAGAATTTCCCAACGCCCGGCTCGACGTGGTCCTGGAAGAACTTGCGCTGCTCGGCGACACTCGCCGGGGCCCGGCCGGCGCCGCCGCAGACAAGCACGCGCATCGCGTCGAAGAGCCCCGCAAAGTGGTCCTCGGGCTCGCTCGCCGTCTCGCGGCGGCCAAGGCCGAGCGCGGCGAGGTCGCCCTGGATGCGAACGCGCGGGTGATCGATGGAAGGCGCCCCGGTGTAGAAGCCCGAGTAGACCGACACGGCGGCCTTGCCCATGCCCGCGAAAAGCACCTCGTGCTCCTCGAGCGCGGCATCGGCGTCCATCGCCGAGGACGCATCGACAAAGTCGCGCCAGGCGGCCGAGAGCGCGGGGTTTCCTTCCGGCGGGATCGGCTCGGCGGCGGCGATCGCGCCGAGGAGGGCCTGGTCCGGGCCGTTGTGCAGCAGGCGTGCGAATAGCGCGTAGAAATCCCCGCGCGCCGCCTCTTCGGGCGGCAGCGTGCGTTTGAGCGAAACCGGCGATACGACGGCGTCCATCAGGAGTCCGCTCCCAGCCTCAATACCGAGGCCTCGTTCTTGTTGGACATCATGTCGACCACGCGGCAGTCGGCGCACATCCGCAGCCGGCGCAGCGCCCCGTCATTGGCAAACATCGAATGGCCCGCAAGCCTTCCCAACATCGCGTCGACCATTTGCCGGGTGCCGAAGGGCTTGTTGCAGCTCACGCAGTGGAATGGCTGGGTTTCGTTCAGGACGCGCGCCTCGCGTACCGCCGGCGTGAGCAGCAGGCGCGGCGCGAGGCTGATCGCCTCCTCCGGGCAGGTGGACTCGCACAGCCCGCATTGCACGCAGTTGCGCTCGAGGAATTTGAGGAGCGGGAGATCGACGCCATCCATCAGCGCCGACTCCGGGCAGGCCCCGACGCACGCCATGCACATCGTGCACTTGGCGCGATCCACCAGCACCTCGCCGAAAGGCGCGCCCGCGGGCAGCGCGATCGCATCGACCTTGACGGGAGCCTGCCTCACCAAATGCTCGACCGCGAATTCGATCGCGGTGCGCTTGTCGTTGCCGAGGAGGAAGAGAGCGGGACTGGCCGGTGCCGCGGCGGGGGCCAACCGCGCGAAGGCCTCGGCGAGGCCCGCGGCGTCGCGCGCTTCGATGAGCGCGAAGTGCCGGCCGGCAAAACCCAGGCCGGCAAGGATCGACTGGCCGATCTGCATCTGGCCCTTCAGGGCGTCGATGTATTCGATATCTTCGGAGCCCGCGGCGATGATGACCACCTGGCTGGCCCCGAATGCGATGGCGGGCAGCATCAGGTCGAGGCCGATGGCGCCCACATGCCATGCCTCGAGGGGAAGCGCTCGCGCGGGCAGCCCCTTGCCTTCGGACGCCGCGGCGGCCAGCAGGTCGCGCCCGTCGGAGCCGTTGTGAAAGACGATGCAGGCCTCGGTCCCGCCGGCATGGCGATACGCGGAGAGAAGCTGTTTCATCTGCGCGCCGCGATCGGCAACGCGCGGGAACTGGTACGACATCGCGCCCGATGGGCACACCGTCGAGCAGGCGCCGCAACCCATGCACAGGTGCGGGTCGACCTTCACATGGTCGCCATCCGGGGAGATCGCCTGCGTCGAGCAGATCTCGATGCACGCGTTGCATCCCGTCACCTGGGAGCGGCTGTGGGCGCAGATGCTCTCGCGATAGGCGAAGTATTTGGGCTTCTCGAACTCGCCGACCGACGAGCGAATCTCGTCCAGCATCGCGGCGAGCGCGACCTCATCGGCGGGCGCGCGGAAATAGCCCTGCGGGGGCTGGCGCATCGCGAAGCGCGGCTGCCGCGAAAAATCCAGGACGAGGTCGAAGCGCGCGGGCAGCGCCTGCGGCGCGCCGTTCAATTGCGCGATGGTCGCGGTGAATTCGCCGAGGAACCCCTCGAGCGTTTCGAGCTGTCCTTGCCACGTGGTGACCGAGCCGGGAGGCGAGGTCTCCAGGGCAAGCAGCGTGACAGGAAGGCTCGTGCTCAGGGCCTCGGCGCAGTCGCGCGCGAGCCGCGGGGATTCGCCCGCGATCACCAGCACATTGCCGCGCGAATGGTAGGAGATGCTCGCGACCGGATCGGGCGCGGCGAGGTTCATCAACGAGTCGAGGGCGAGAAGCTTGGCGGCGCACGCGGTGTCGAGCGACGACCACCCGCGGCTCTCGAGAATAAATGGCTCGTCCCGGGGTCGCGTACCGGCTGTCGATCCCGCGGCGCTCGCGGAACTTGAAACCTGTGTTTCTGCCGTCATTCTTTGTTGACGTTCGATCGCGCGCGATGGACCGCGCGAAACCGCTCCGAAGCGTTGTAACCCCTTAAGTTCACAGGGACCGGGCTTACGCCTCTTTGAAAGAAGTCTACACCAGTAGCCCTCAACTTCCTCCCCCGCGACCCCCCGCTTTCCCTACCTCGAAGGGTGGGATTTCCGGGGCGGAAGTATCAACTGGGATTCCCGCATCGCCCTCCGCAAGGGGTTGTTCGACTATCGATTTTTGCAATGGAGCGGCCTCGGGGATCGTCTCGGCGAGGGCCTGGGCTTCGGCGCCTTCCTCGGGCTGCCTGAAGATGCCGAGGTGCTTTACCTGGTTCATCTTCTCGAGCCATCCCGCTGGCAGCGGATCTTCCTTCGAATAGTCGTCGATATAGACGTCGAGGCCGTCCATCACGTTGTAGCGCGGGTCCTCGATGAGCTTCTTGAAAGCCTGGCGCTTCAAGCCCGGATCCACCTCGGCCTTCATGAAGGGCGAGAAGTCCGATTCCGGGGTGAGGGTTTCGACGGGTGGGAGGGCCTGCGCTTCCGGCTTGGTGACAACCGGGGCAGGCTCCGCGCGGGCGAGGTCCGCGGGCAGCCCTACGGGCTGCGCTTCAGGCGTGGGCTGCGCGGGGACTTCCTCCACCGGATTTGCGGTTCCAACCTTCGACTCCGTCTTGCGGCGCGACCAGCGCGACAGGAAATTCTCGTCGCTCATTGCTCGCCCTTCTCGCGAAGGCGCCCTTCCTTTCCCTCGAAGGAGCGTGGCCTCTGGCGCCTCTTGGGCTCGGGCCGGTAGTTCTGCTCCACCCACGCGCCCATCCACTCGGCCAGATCGGGCCACGCCAGCACCCGGTCGACCTTCTCGCCGCCGTCCATCCAGCGCGCGGCCTCGTTGTACGAGAGCGTGGCCTGGAACGGATACGGATCCGCCTGCCCGTCATCGTGTCGAATCGATACGAAGACGCTCGGCTCGCCGCTCGAGGCATTCAGGTAATAGCCCTCGGCCTCGTCCGGGAACAGCGTCACGGTGAGCCCGGGGAAAATGAACTGCAGCGTTTCGGGGGTCTCGACCATGATGCGCGGCGCCCCGCCGACGTCGGGAACGACGCCGAGCAGGTGCCAGCGATGCGACTCCCAGCGGCTTTCCACCGCTTCACGCGCGAGGATCACCGAGAGTTTTCGCGTGGGTTTATCGACCATGGGATGACTATACTATTGGTCCCATGTCGAAAACCGTGATCGCACTGCATGAGCTGCGCGGCGCGCTGCCCATTCCGGCAGCCACGGCGAGCGTTGGCGGGCAGGCGCTCACCGATTCGCGCGCGCGCGCCCTGCAAGACCTGCGCATCTCGGTCACCGACCGCTGCAACTTCCGGTGCACGTACTGCATGCCGCGGGAAGTGTTCGACGCGAACTATTCCTTCCTGCCGCACGCCGAGCTTCTCACTTTCGAGGAGATCGTGCGCATGGCGCGCATCTTCAGCGCGCTCGGCACCCGCAAGATTCGCCTCACCGGCGGGGAGCCGCTATTGAGGAAAGGCATCGACCGCCTGGTGGCGATGCTGCGCGAAGCGGTTCCGGGCGTCGACCTCACCCTCACCACCAACGGCTCGGCGCTGAGCTCCCAGGCGCGCGCGCTGAAGGCCGCCGGGCTCGACCGCATCACCGTGAGCCTCGATTCGCTCGACGAGGCGACCTTCCGCGCCATGAACGACGCCGACTTCCCGGTGGCTAAAGTGCTGCACGGCATCGACGCGGCAGCCGCCGCGGGGCTGGCACCCGTCAAGGTGAACATGGTGGTGAAGCGCGGCGTGAACGATCACCAGGTGCTCGACATGGCGCGATATTTCCGCGGCACCGGCCACGTCGTGCGCTTCATCGAGTTCATGGACGTGGGCTCGACCAACGGCTGGCGCATGGACGACGTGATCGCCTCGGCCGAGATCGTGCGGCGCATCTCGGCGGAGTTTGCGCTGGATCCCGTCGAAGCCAATTACCGTGGAGAAGTCGCCGAGCGCTGGCGCTATGTCGATGGCCAAGGCGAGATCGGCGTGATCTCCTCGGTCACCGAAGCGTTCTGCTCCACCTGCACGCGCGCGCGCCTTTCCACCGATGGCCATCTTTACACGTGCCTGTTCGCGCAGCGCGGCTACGACCTGAAGGCGTTGATGCGCGGTGGCGCGGACGACGAGGCCATCGCCGGCGCCGTCACCGGCATCTGGCAGGGCCGCGACGACGGCTACTCCGAAAGTCGCACCGCCGAGACCGCGCGCTCGCGCAAGGTCGAAATGTCGTACATCGGCGGCTGATCCCCTTGGGCTACAAGCCGCTGCTCACCGCCAACGCGCGCCCGGCAACCTACACCGTCGACGCGGTGGACGAGCACGGCGCCGTGGTCCCCACGCCGATCGCCGGCGAGCATCCCCTCACGCTCTACGTGGACAAGCGGGAAGTCGTAACGCTCATGACGCTTGGCGCCGCCCCGGAAGCGCTCGCCATCGGGTTCCTGCGCAACCAGCGCCTGGTGGACTCGATCGAAGAGATCGTCGCCGTCCAGGTCGACTGGGAGGTGAACGCGGTTTCCGTCACCACGAGGAGCGGCCTCGTCGACCTCGAGAAGAAGACCGAGAAGCGCACCGCCACCACTGGTTGCGGGCAGGGCACGGTGTTCGGCGACCTCATGGCCGACATCGAGTCGGTGCGCCTCGACGACGCCATGCGCTTCGACGAGGAAACGCTCTTCGGCTTGCTCAACGCGATGCGGACGCACGAATCGATCTACAAGCAGGCCGGCGCCGTGCACGGTTGCGCGCTCGCCAAAGGCAGCGAGGTCCTCACCTTCGTGGAGGATGTCGGGCGCCACAACGCGGTGGATGCGATCGCCGGCTGGATGTGGCTGGAGGGTGTCGACGGCGCCGACAAGATCTTCTACACGACCGGGCGCCTCACCTCCGAGATGGTCATCAAGGCCGCGCAGATGGGTGTGCCGGTGCTCGTCTCGCGTTCCGGCCTTACCAAGATGGGCCACGAGGTGGCCTCGCAGGTCGGCATCACCATGATCGGGCGCGCGGTGGGGAAGCACTACCTCCTCTTCACGGGCGCGCAACGCCTGGTGAGGACGAAAGCCCATGCCTGACACCGGCCAGCGCCGTTTGCCGACCTCCCCATGACCAGGGTCACCGGCGTCGTCCTCGCAGGCGGCCAGGGCAGCAGGATGGGTGGCGTCGACAAGGGGCTGCAGCTTTTCCGCGGCAAACCGATGGTGGCGCACGCCGTCGAGCGCCTCGCCGCGCAAGTCGACGAGCTCCTCATCAACGCCAACCGCAATCCCGAGGCGTACGGCGAGTTCGGCCATCGCGTCATCGCCGACGAGATCGAAGGCTTCGCCGGGCCGCTCGCCGGATTCGAACGCGGGCTCGCGCACGCCTTGGGCGAGCTCGTCGTCACAGTGCCGTGCGACTCGCCCTTCCTTCCCGCCGATCTCGTCGCGCGGCTGCGCGCCGCACTCGAGCGCGACGGCGCCGACCTCGCGGTGGCGCGCACCGGCGACCAGGCGCACCCGGTATTCAGCCTCATGAAGCGCGGCGTCCACGAGTCGCTGCGGCAATTCCTCGCGAGCGGCCAACGCAAGATCGACAAGTGGTACGCGGCGCTGAAAGTGGTCGAGGTGCCTTTCGACGATGAGGCCGACGCCTTCCTCAACATCAACACCCGCGAGGAGCTCGCGAACCTCGAGCCGCGGTCCTAGCCCCGATGCCGGCGGGACTCAGGCGTTCGCGCCCTCCCCTGCCGCGCTACGCCATCGCGTGGTTTCCGAAGTTCGAGGGCATCGAGCGCATCGAAGCGTTCCGCGCGCGGCACGATCCGGCGGCGGGCGACATCGGCGCGCACCTTTCGCTGGTTTTCCCGTTTCCCACCGCGCACACACGCCTGCAGGTGGAGACGCACGTGACGCGCGTCGTGTCGAAATGGCCGCGGATACCGGTCACGTTCCGGCGTGTGCGCATGCATTCCAACGAGTTCCTGTTCCTCCTGGCCTCGCGCGGCGCGGCCTCGATCACGGCGTTGCACGACAAGCTCTATACGCGCTCGCTCGCGCCGCACCTGCGCCGCGAGCTGCCCTACGAGCCGCACATCACCGTCGCGCGCCACCAGGAGTTTTCCGCGCTCGAGCGGGCATTCGCCGAGGCCCAGGAGGCATTCGGCGGCGAGTTCGCCGAGACGCTGCGCGAGGTGACGCTCGTCGCGGTCGGCTCGAACGGTAGAATCTGCGCTCTCAGGACGATCCCGCTCGCTACCGCATGAACCCTCCCGCCCTCACCATCACCCAGGCCTCCTGCGCCGACGACTACGATCCGAACTCGATGCCGGTAGCGAAGGCGCGCGCCTTCATCCACCAGTTCCTCGAGCCGGTGAGCGGCGTGCTGCGCGTGCCGGTGCGCTCCGCCCTCGGGCGCGTGCTCGCCGAGGATGTGCTCTCGCCCGTCGACGTGCCTGCGCACCGCAATTCCGCGATGGACGGTTGGGCGATGCGCGGCGCCGACCTGGGCGCGGGCGAGGCCACGCTCACCGAGATCGGCGTGTCGTTCGCGGGGCGTCCCTTCGCCGGAAAAGTGGGCGCCGGGCAGTGCGTGCGCATCATGACGGGCGGCGTGGTCCCCGAAGGGGCGGACACGGTCGTGATGCAGGAGCGGGCTCGCGCCGCGGGAAAATCGGTCGAGTTCGCCGCGGGCCAGAAGACCGGGCAGAACGTGCGCGAGGCGGGCGAGGACCTGAAGGCGGGCTCGGTCGCGCTCAAGCGCGGACGCATCGTGCGCCCGGCCGAGCTGGGGCTGATCGCATCGCTGGGCATCGGCGAGGTCGCGGTCTGCCGGCCGCTGCGCGTGGCGTTCTTCTCCACCGGCGACGAGCTGAAATCCGTGGGCATGACGCTCGGCGAAGGCGAGATCTACGACTCCAACCGCTACACGATCCACGGCATGCTGACGCGCCTGGGTTGCGAGCCTCTCGACATGGGCGTGGTGCGTGACGACCCGAAGCTCCTGGAAAAGGCGTTCGCAGAGGCTTGCGCCAGCGCCGACGTGGTGATCACGAGCGGCGGCGTTTCCGTGGGCGAGGCCGACTTCGTGAAGTCGATGCTCGGCCAGCTGGGGGAAGTGGTGTTCTGGAAGATCGCGATGAAGCCCGGGCGGCCGCTCGCCTACGGCAAGATCGGCGGCGCGCACTTCTTCGGCCTTCCCGGCAATCCCGTCTCGGTGATGGTGACCTTCTACCAGTTCGTGCGCGACGCGCTGCTGGTGCTGATGGGAGCCAATCCGGTCGAGCCCATTCCCACCTTCCGGGCGATTTGTAGCGCGCGCCTGAAGAAGGCGCCGGGGCGAACTGAATTCCAGCGCGGAATCGTCAGCCGCGGCGCCGACGGCTCGCTCAGCGTGAAGCCCACCGGCGAGCAGGGCTCGGGGATCCTGAAGTCGATGAGCGACGCCAACTGCTTCATCATCCTCGACGACGCCACCGGCAACGTGGAGGCCGGCACCAGCGTGGAAGTGCAGCTGCTGGAGGGCGTGGTATGAGCGCGGCGCCGGACGATACGCTGGTCCCGCTCCCGCCCGAGCGCACCGGCACCGGCCTCGATTTCCTGCGGCGCATCATCGCCGGCGAATATCCCAACGTGCCGATCGGCGACACGCTGAATTTCCGCATCACCGAAGTCGAGAGCGGCCGCGTCGTGCTGGTGGGCAGACCCGACAGGAGCTCATACAACCTGCTGGGCACCGTGCACGGCGGGTGGGCCGCATCGATCCTCGACACCGCCATGGCGCTGGCCGCCATGTCCGCCCTCGACGAGCACAACCGCCACACCACCCTCGACATCCGCATCAACTACCTGCGCCCGATCACCCTCGACACCGGCGAAGTGCGCGCCGAAGGCAAACTCATCCAGGGCGGCCGGCGCGTCGCCTATTGCGAAGGCCGCCTCACCGACGCCGCCGGCAAGCTCCTCTGCCACGGCACCAGCAGCTGCCTGATCTTTCCCAAATAAAACTGGTGCCAGGTATCAGTCGTCGAACGGCAGGCCGACGTAGTTCTCGGCGAACGCGGTGGCCGCGGCGCGCGAGGTGGTGAGGTAGTCGAGCTCGGCGAGGCGGCGATGCTGGTCGAAGGTGGTATCGCTGTCGGCGCGATGCAGGAGCGTGGTGAGCCAATAGGAGAAGCGCTGGCCTTTCCACACGCGGCCGAGGCACGTGTCGGAGTAACGATCGAGGAGGCCGCGATCGCCCGAAGAATAAAAACGCTTTAACGCGCCGGCGAGCACGCGCACGTCGGCGGCGGCGAGGTTGAGTCCCTTGGCGCCGGTGGGCGGAACGATGTGCGCGGCGTCGCCGGCGAGGAAGAGACGGCCGTGGCGCATCGGTGAGCACACCACGCTCCTCATCCCGACGATCACCTTCTGCGTGATCCGCCCCTCTTTCGGCACCCAGCCGTCGCGTGTCGCAAGGCGCGCGCGCATCTCCGCCCAGATGCGATCGTCGCTCCAGCGCTCGACGCTATCGGCGGGATCGCACTGGAAGTACATGCGCTGCAGCGTGGGCGATCGCGTGCTCACCAGCGCGAAGCCGCGCTCGTGGGTGGCGTAGACCAGCTCGTCCGACGAGGGCGGCGCCTCCACCAGGATGCCGAACCAGCCGAACGGATAGACGCGCTCGTGACGGGTGAGCGAACCGTCGGGAAAAGAGTGCCGCGACACGCCGTGGGATCCGTCGCAGCCGGCGATGAAGTCGCAGTCGAGCCGCCGGGCCAGGCCGCCATGGGTGAATTCCAGCGTCGGCTTCTCCCCCGCGGCATCGACGATGCGCACGCCCGAAACGCCGAAGTGGATCTCACCGCCCGCTCCGAGCCGCGCCTTCACCAGGTCCTTGATCACCTCGTGTTGCGCGTAGACGGTGACGTGCTTGCCGCCGGTCAGCTCGTGCATGTCGACGTGGTGCGTGCGCCCGTCGAAGCGCAGGTACACGCCGCGGTGGAAGAATGCCTCGCGCTTGAGCCTCTCGCCCACGCCCGCCTGGGTGAGGATGTCCACGGTGCCCTGCTCGAGCACTCCCGCGCGGATCGTGCCTTCGACCTCGTCGCGGGTGCGCGTCTCGATCACCACCGAGCCGATCCCCGCCAGGTCGAGCAAGTGCGAAAGCAGGAGCCCCGCGGGACCCGCGCCGACGATGCCGACCTGGGCCGTGGTCACGATCAGACTCCGAGGAGTGCCGCGAGCGCGCCGCCGGAGGCGAGCTCGCGCGAGGGACCGGCCAGCGCCACGCTTCCCTTTTGCAGGACCACCAGGCGATCGGAGCGTTCGGCGACGCGGCGATAGTCGCGGTCCACGATGAGGGTGGCGATCCCCGCCGCGCGGATCTCGCCGATCACGCGCCAGACCTCCTGCACGATGAGCGGCGCCAATCCCTCGGTCGCTTCGTCCAGGACGATGAGCTCGGGGTGCGTCATGAGCGCGCGCCCGATGGAAAGCATCTGCTGCTCGCCGCCGGAGAGCTGCGCGCCGGGATGGTCGAGGCGCTCCTTCAGGCGCGGAAAAGCCGCGAGCACGCGATCGAGGGTCCAGTGCGTGCGCCCATCGCGAGCGGGCCGAGCCGCCATCACCAGGTTCTCGCGCACCGTGAGGTTGGGAAACACTCCGCGCCCTTCGGGAACATAGGCCACGTTGCGGCGAGCGACTTCGTGCGGGTGCGCGCGCGAAACGTCCTCGCCCGCGAGCGTGATGCGCCCTTCGCGCTCGCGCACGTGGCCGAGGATCGCGCGAAGCAACGTCGACTTGCCCATGCCGTTACGCCCGAGGAGGCCGACGGTCTCGCCGCGATCGACGTGGATGTCGATGCCGTGCAGCACGTGGCTCGATCCGTACCACGCGTGGATGCCGCGCGCCTCGAGTAGCGTCGGCGCCGTCGCGCTCATGCCGCGCCTCCCAGGTAGGCCGTCTGCACATCGCGATTGGCGCGCACCGCCGCCGGGACGTCGGAGGCGATCACCGCGCCATCGACGAGCACCGTGATGCGATCGGCTATGCGGAACACCGCGTCCATGTCGTGCTCGACCAGCAGGATCCCGTGCCCCTCGCGCAGCCCGCCGAGGAGCGCCAGCATGCGCTCGGTCTCCTCGGCGCCCATCCCGGCGAGCGGCTCGTCGAGGAGCAGCACCTGGGGCTCGGTGGCGAGGCACATGGCGATCTCGAGCTGGCGCTTTTCGCCGTGGGAGAGAAGCCCGGCCGCGCGGTCGAGCACGCCGTCCAGGCCCGCGCGAGTTGCCGCGCGCAGTCCCGCCGCGACGCTCACGTCGCAGCGCGAAGCCTCCGACCACCAGCGCCACGGCCTCTGGTGGCGCGCCTGCGCCGCGAGGCGGCAATTCTCGCGTACGGTGAATGGCTCGAACACGGTGGTGCGCTGGTAGCTGCGCCCCAGGCCGGCGCGCGCGCGGCGCGGCTGCGTCCAGCGCGTAACGTCCGCGCCGAGCAGCTCGACGGATCCCGACGAGGCGGGAATCTCTCCCGACAGCACGTTGATGAGCGTGGATTTGCCGGCGCCGTTGGTGCCGATCACCGCGTGCACCTCGCCGCGCACCAACTCGATCGAGACGCCATTGACGGCCACCACGCCCCCCCAGCGGCGCGTGATCCCCCGTCCCCGCAGTACGACGTCAGGCGCGCTCATGCGCTCCCTTCGGCTTCGCGCGCGAGCGAAAGGTAAATCCCGCCAGGCCGCGAGGCAGCAGCGCCACGGCGAGGATGATGGTCGCGCCGACACCGAGGTGCCAATGCTTCGCATAGTCGCCGAAGATCGCCTGGGACTTGAAAAACTCCTGCAGCAGCGAAAACGCGAAAGCGCCGAGCACCGCCCCGTGCAGGCTGCCCAGGCCGCCGAGGATGATCATCATCAGCACCGTCCCCGACACGTTCCAGCTCATGAGCTCGGGGTTCACGAAACCATCCTTCACCGCGAAGAGGAAACCAGCGATGCCGGCCACCATTCCGGAGATCACGAAGGCGGCGAGCTTGTACGGATAAGTCGAAAAGCCCGCGGCGCGCATGCGTTGCTCGTTCACGCGGATGCCGGCCAGGGCGCGCCCGAAACGCGAGCGCAGCAGCACCGCCAGCGCCACGAACACCGCCGCCAGCACCGAGAGCGCGAAGTAGTAGAAGGGCCGCGCCTTGGAAAGGTCGACGATTTCGAACCCGGCGAGCGCGAAGGTGGGCACGAGCGACAGATAGATCCCGTCGGTGCCGCCGCCCAGCGGCGTGTCGTGCGCCACGTAGTAGGCCATCTGCGAGAAGGCGAGCGTCACCATGATGAAGTAGACGCCGCGTGTGCGGATCGACAGCGACCCCATGAAGAGCGCGTAGAGACCGGAAAGGCCGATGGCCGCTGGCGCGAGCCACCAGATCGAGGCGGGTGCCGCCTGCGGCGTGAGGCGCACCACCGCGTAAGCCCCGATGCCGAAGAAAGCCGCCTGGCCGAAGCACACCAGCCCCACCTGCCCCACGAGGAGCTCGAGGGACAGCGCGAAGATCGCGAACACCATCATCTTGGTGACGAGGTCCACGCCGAACTTGCCGCCGAACAGCGGATACAGCGCCAGGGCGGCGAGGCCCGCGGCGATCCACGCCGCGCGCGTGCGGGCAAGGTGGCTCACGTCGCCTTGAAGAGCCCGTCGGGCTTCCACAGCAACACGAGCGCCATCAGCAAGTAGACGAGCACGCCGGCGGCCTGCGGAAAAAGCACCTTGCCGAACGTGTCGACGATGCCCACCAGGAGGGCCGCGGCGAGGGCGCCACGCACCGAGCCGATGCCTCCGATCACCACCACCACGAAGCAGATGATGAGCACCTGGTTGCCCATGCCCGGATAGACCGACGAGACGGGGGCGGCGAGCATCCCCGCGAGCACCGCGAGCGCCACGCCGGCCGCGAACATCACGCGGTAGAGGAACTTGATGTCGATGCCGAGCGACTGGACCATCTCGCGGTTGCTCGCCCCGGCGCGAATCATCATGCCCAGCCGCGTGCGCGAGATCACGATGTACATGCCCAGCGCGATCGCCAGGCACACGCCCGACATGAAGAGCCGATACACCGGATAGCTCATCAGGTCGCCGAGCGGGATGCTGCCCGCGAGCCAGCCGGGCGCCTTCACGCCGTGCACGTCGTCGCCCACCAGGATGCTCCTCAACTCCTCGAAGACCAGGATCAGGCCGTAGGTCATGAGCACTTGCTGCAGGTGGTCGCGCTGGTAGAGGAAGCTGAAGAACGCCCACTCGAGCACGTAGCCGAGGATGACCGCGATTACCAGGCCCAGGGCGAGTGCGGCGAAGAAGCCCCAGCCCGCGTGCGCCGCGAACACCGGCGCCAGCGCGTACGCCATGTACGCGCCGATCATGTAGAAGCTGCCATGCGCGAGGTTGATGACGCCCATGATGCCGAAAATGAGCGTCAACCCCGAGGCGACGAGGAACAGCAGCAACCCGTACTGGAGCGCGTTAAGGCACTGGACCAGGAACGTCGCGACGTCCATGCGGGTTCGGGCGCGTACCTCGCTCCCTTACATCTTGCAGCCGCGGCCCGGATCGGCGAGCGCCTTGGTGGCGATCCCGATCACCTTGTTCTCCTTGCCGATCACCTGGCGCAGGTACATGTCCTGCACCGGGTTGTGGGAGGCGCCGATGGTGAAGGGTCCGCGCGGGCTGTCGATCTTCGCCGCGGTGATCGCCTTGGCGATCTCGGCCTTCTTGCCGACGTCGCCCCTGGCGGCGTTCAACCCGATGGCGAGCATCTGCGCCGCGTCGTAGCCCTGCACCGCATACACGTCGGGCTGCATCTTGTAGGCCTTGTCGTAGCTCGAGCGGAAGGACTTGTCGCGTGCGCTGTCGAGGCCGTCGCCGTAATGCAGCGTGGTGAGGAGCCCGTCTGCGTCGGCGCCCTGGGCCTCGAGCGTGCCATCGGTGAGGAAGCCCGCGCCGTAGAGCGGGATGGTCTTCTTCAAGCCCGCGGCGGCGTAGTCCTTGACGAACTTCACCGCGCCACCGCCCGCGAAGAACGTGTAGACCACGTCGGGCTTGAGGGACGCGATCTCCGTCAGGAGCGGCTGGAACTCCACGTTGGGGAAGGGGAGCGAGAGCTCCTTCACCACCTGCCCGCCGCCCTTCTCGAAGGCTTCCTTGAAGCCGCCCACGGACTCGTCGCCCGCCGCGTACTTCCACGTGATGGTGACCGCCTTCTTCAGGCCTTTCTTCGCGGCGACTTCGCCCATGGCGTAGCCGGGCTGCCAGTTGGAGAAAGAGCTCCTGAAGATGCTCTCCGCGCACATCGGGCCGGTCACCGCCACCGCGCCCGCGTTGGGGATGATGAGCAGCGTGCCGTTGTCCTTGGCGACCTTCGCCATCGCCATGGCGACGCCCGAATGCACCGTGCCGATGATGACGTCGACGTTGTCGCGCTTGACCAGCTTGTTGGCGTTGTCGGTGGCCTTGGCGGGATCGCTCTCGTCGTCTACCTTGAAGTACTCGATCTCGCGCCCGCCCACCTTGCCGCCCTGCTCGGCGATGTAGAGCTTGAAGCCGTTCTCGATGGCGGTGCCCAGCGCCGCGAAGGTGCCGGAATAAGGAAGCATCAGGCCGACCTTGAGCTTGGGCGCCTGGGCGTGCGCGTGAAACGCGGCGCCGGCCGTGAAAGCGGCGATCGCCGCGCAGAGAGTGGCTCGTTTCATGGGGTCTCCTGGGTCTTGTCGTTGGATTTGGAACTTGGCCGAATGTTAACGCGATCCGGCGAACCGCACCGTGGCTTCGATCACGGCGTCGGGCTGGTCGCGGTGGGGCGAATGGCCGCAACTCCGCAGCTCCAGGAGCTGCGTCCCAGTGACACGCCGCGCGATGCGCTGGATCTGCTCCATCGTCCCGTATTCGTCGTCCACGCCCTGCATCGCGAGCACGGGGGCGCGTATCGCCTCGAGCTCGCGCTCGATGCTCCAGTCGCGAAAGGGCGGGTGAAGCCAGATGTCGTTCCATCCCCAGAACGCGGAGTCGGGATCCTCGTGGTGGCGCCCGAGCCTGGCGCGCAGGTCCGTCTCCAGGTAGGCGGCCCGCGCGCGCTCGATGTTCTCGATGGAAAGATCCTCGACGAACACGTGCGGCGCGGCAACGACCAGCCCGGCGGTGCGCTGGGGAAACATCGACGCGAAGAGCAAGGCGATCGATCCGCCGTCGCTGTGCCCGTAGATCCACAGCGGCGTTACCCCGGCGCCCACGGCGTCGAGCAATGGAGGAAGCACCTCGCGCGCTTGGGCGTGCATGAAGTCCACGTCCCAGCGCTCGTCGGCGGCGCGCGGCGTGGACTTTCCGTAGCCCGGACGCGAATAAACGAGCCCGCGCATGCCCAGCGCCTTGGAGAGCCGCGCCGGAAAGTCGCGCCACATGGACAGCGACCCCAGTCCTTCATGCAGGAAAACCATCACCGGCCCCGTGCCCGCGCCGACCCATTCATATTCGATTCGGACCGGGCGCCCGCCCCACTCCAGGTGCGCGAACGTCAACGCGAGGCTTCCAGCTCGCGCAGCTTGAAGCGCTGGATCTTGCCGGTGGCGGTCTTGGGAAGCTCGGCGATGAACTCGAGCCTGCGCGGAGCCTTGAAATGCGCGATCTCGGCCTTGACGAAGCCCTTCAGCTCTTCCTCGAGCGCTGTCGTGGGCGACTGGCCCGACTTCAGCACCACGAAGGCCTTGCAGCGCGTGAGGCCGTTTTCATCGGGGGTGCCGATCACCGCGGCCTCGAGCACCGCGGGATGCTTCACCAGCGTCGCCTCCACCTCGAAAGGCGAGACGTATTGGCCGCTCACCTTCAGCATGTCGTCGCTGCGCCCCGCGTAGACGTAGTTGCCGTCCGCGCCGCGCACGTACTTGTCGCCGCTCCTGGTCCAGCCGCCCTGGAAGGTCTCGCACGACTTGGCGCGATTGGCCCAGTACATGAGGGCGGCGCTGGGGCCGCGGATATAGAGGTCGCCGATCTCGCCGTCGGCTACCGGGCGAGCGTCCTCGCCGCGCAGCTCGACCTCATAGCCGGCGACCGGCGTGCCGGTAGTGCCATAGGCGACGCGACCCGGGCGATTGGAGATGAAGATGTGGAGCATCTCCGTGGAGCCGATGCCGTCGATGACCTCGCAGCCGTAGTGAGCGGTGAAGCGCTCGCCCAGGTCGCGTGGCAGCGCTTCGCCCGCCGACGAGCACAGGCGCAATGCGACCGCGTCCTTCGCCGGGAGATTGGGCGAGGCGAGCATGCCCGCGTAGCCGGTGGGCGCGCCGAAGAACATCGTCGGCTTCGCCGTGGTCCAGCGCTTGAAGATCGCGTCGGGAGTGGGCCGTTCGGCCATCAACAGCACCGACGCACCCACGGAGAGCGGAAAGGTGAGCGCGTTGCCCAGGCCGTAGGCGAAGAAGAGCTTGGCGGCGGAGAAACACAGATCGCTTTCGTTCATGCCGAGCACCGCCTTGCCGTAGAGCGCCGCGGTCCAGTACGGATTGGCGTGGGTGTGCAGCGTGCCCTTGGGTCGGCCCGTGGAGCCCGACGAATACAACCAGAACGCGATGTCTTCCGGCCCGGTGCCGGCGGAGCGTTCGAGCGCAGCGTTCCTCGCGAGCGCCTCGCGCAGGGCGATTCCCTTTTTTGGCAGCGCGCCCTGCGGCCGCGACACCATCACGAAGCCCACTTCATGCGGCGCCTGCGCCATCGACTTCTCGAGCATCGGCACGAGCGCCTGCGACACGATCGCGCCCTGCGCCCGGCAGTGCGCGAGCATGTACGCGTACTCGTCGGCGGAAAGGAGCGTATTCACGGCGACGGGCACCACGCCCGCGTAGAGCGCGCCGAGGAAGGCGACCGGCCAGTCGTTGTTGTCGTGCATGAGGAGGAGCACGCGCTCCTCGCGGCGCATTCCGGCGGCGAGCAATGCCGAGGCCATGCGGCGCACGCGCTCGTCGAGCTCGCCGTAGCTCATGCGCTCGTGGTCGTCGATGTACGCAAGGGACTGCGGGCGCGCGCGATTGGCGTCCAGCAGGTGGCGCGCGAAGTTGAAGGCTGCGGGAAGCTCTTGCATCGGGAGCTATTGCATTATTGTGCTGGTTTGGGGGAACATATCGGTCAGTATTGGCCGTGTCAAGCATGATAATGCATAGCACCTCATCGAAAATTTCCGAGCCCGAGACCCCCGCCGAGGAACGAAATCCCCTCCTCGTAGCCCTTGGCGAACGCGTGCGGGCGCTGCGGGAAAAACGCGCGCTGTCCCGTAAAGCCGTATGCGTCGCGGCGAACGTCTCCGAGCGCCACCTCGCCAATCTCGAGTACGGCACGGGCAATCCCTCGATCCTCGTACTCTCGCAGATCGCGGGTGCCCTTTCCTCGTCGCTCGCCGACCTGGTCGCGGACCTGCGCACCGGCCGGGGGCGCGTCGCGCTCATCGGGCTGCGCGGCGCGGGCAAGTCCACGCTCGGCGCCAGGCTCGCCGCGGATCTCGGCTATCCGTTCGTGGAGCTCTCCCGCGAAGTCGAGAAAGTCGCAGGCTGCAGCGTCACCGAGATCCACGCGCTCTACGGCGCCGCCGCGTATCGGCGCTACGAGCGGCGCGCGCTCGAAGAATCGATCGCACGCTACTCCGAGGGCGTCATCGCGACTCCTGGAGGAATCGTCTCCGAGCCGGAAACGCTCGAGCTCCTCCTCGCCCATTGCTGCACCGTGTGGCTGAAGGCTTCGCCCGAGGAGCACATGCGGCGCGTGGTAGCGCAAGGCGACCTGCGTCCCATGGCGGCAAGCACCGAGGCGATGGAAGACCTGCGCCGCATCCTCGCCGGACGCACGGCTTCCTACGCAAAGGCCGACCTCTCGGTGGACACCAGCGGCGCCGCGCTCGACGCGAGCTTCGCCAGCCTTCGCACGCAGGTGCGCGCCGCATTGCAGCTTCCCGGATGACCGACATGAACGACTTGAGCACGACACCCGAGCGCGTCGACTATCGCACCGATCCATCCCGCTACAAGCACTGGAAGCTCTCGTTCGACGGAGCCGTCGCCACGCTCGCCATGGATGTGGCCGAGGATGGCGGCATCCGCCCCGGCTACAAGCTGAAACTCAACTCCTACGATCTCGGCGTCGACATCGAGCTCGCCGACGCGCTGAACCGCATCCGCTTCGAGCATCCCGAAGTGCGCTCGGTGGTCGTCGCGAGCCTGAAGGAGCGCATCTTCTGCTCGGGAGCCAACATCTTCATGCTCGGCACCTCGAGCCACGCGTGGAAGGTGAACTTCTGCAAGTTCACCAACGAGACGAGGAACGGCATCGAGGACTCGTCTCGAAACTCGGGCATCAAGTTCGTCGCCGCGTTGAACGGCACCTGCGCGGGCGGCGGCTACGAGCTCGCGCTCGCGTGCGACGAGATCATCCTCGTGGACGACCGCTCTTCCGCGGTGTCGCTTCCCGAAGTGCCGCTTCTCGGCGTCCTGCCGGGCACGGGCGGGCTCACGCGCGTGACCGACAAGCGCCGCGTTCGCCACGACCACGCCGACATCTTCTGCACCACGGCCGAGGGCGTGCGCGGGCAACGCGCGCTCGACTGGAAGCTGGTGGACGCGATCGTGAAGCCGGGACAATTCGGCGAGGCCGTGAAGGATCGCGCGCTCGCGCTCGGCAAGGCGGGCACGCGCGCCGGCTCCAGGCCCGTGATGCTGGCGCCGCTCGAGCGGACCTACGAGGGGGAGCGCCTCGACTATGTGTTCGTCAAGATCGCCATCGATCGCGCGCGACGCGCCGCCACCATCACCGTGAACGCGCCGCAGGGCGATCAACCTCCAGACATCGCCGCGATCGAAAAGATGGGCGCGCGTTGGTGGCCGCTCGCCATGGCGCGCGAGCTCGACGACGCAATCCTCACGCTGCGCACCAACGAGCTCGACATCGGCACGTGGATACTGAAGACCGCGGGCGATTCCATGGCGGTGCTCGCCTGCGACGCGGCGCTGCAGGCGCATGGGGGCAATGGCTTCGTGCGCGAAGTGACCGGCATGCTGCGCCGTACGCTTGCGCGCCTCGACGTGTCGTCGCGCTCGCTCTACGCGCTCATCGAGCCCGGCTCGTGCTTCGCCGGCACCCTCGCCGAGCTCGCCTTCGCCTCGGACCGCACCTACATGCTGGCTCTTCCCGACGAGCCGCAACGCGCGCCGGCGTTGACGCTGTCGGAAATGAACTTCGGCGCCTATCCGATGGTGACCGGGCGCGGGCGCCTGGCGAGGCTTTTCTACGACGACGCGACCGAGCTCGATGCAGCGCACGCGACGCTCGGCATGCCGCTCGACGCAGGGGCGGCGAGCGCGCTGGGCCTCGTCACGGCCACGCCCGACGACATCGACTGGGCCGATGAAGTGCGCATCGCGCTCGAGGAGCGCGCGTCGATGTCCCCCGACGCCCTCACCGGGCTCGAGGCCAACCTGCGCTTCGGCGGCGCCGAGACGATGGAGACACGCATCTTCGGGCGCCTCACCGCATGGCAGAACTGGATCTTCACCCGTCCCAATGCGGTGGGCGACAAGGGCGCGCTCAAGGTGTACGGCAAGGGCGAGAAGGCCGCATTCGACTGGACCCGCGCATGAGCACTATCGACTACGCCCAGAAAATCCCCAACAACGTGAACCTCGCCGGCGACCGTACGCTGCAGCGCGCGCTCGAGCAGTGGCAGCCGAACTTCATCGATTGGTGGAAGGACATGGGCCCCGAGGCGAGCCAGGGGTACGACGTCTACCTGCGCACCGCGACGAGCGTGGATCCCTCGGGATGGGCGCATTTCGATTACGTGAGGATGCCCGAGTATCGCTGGGGCATCTTCCTCGCGCCCGGCGCCCCCGATCGCAGGGTCCATTTCGGCGACCACCTCGGCGAGGACGCGTGGCAGGACGTGCCTGGCGAGCACCGCGCCAACCTGCGACGCATCATCGTGACGCAAGGCGACACCGAGCCCGCGTCCGTCGAGCAGCAGCGCCACCTGGGCCTCACCGCGCCGTCGATGTACGACCTGCGCAACCTCTTCCAGATCAACGTCGAGGAAGGCCGCCACCTGTGGGCGATGGTTTACCTCCTCCATCGCCACTTCGGCCGCGACGGCCGCGAGGAGGCCGATGCGTTGCTGCAGCGGCGCTCGGGAGACGCCGACAACCCGCGCATCCTGGGAGCGTTCAACGAGCGAACCCCCGACTGGCTCGCCTTCTTCATGTTCACGCACTTCACCGACCGCGACGGGAAATTCCAGCTGAAAGCGCTCGCCGAGTCGAGCTTCGATCCGCTCGCGCGCACCACGCGCTTCATGCTCACCGAGGAGGCGCACCACATGTTCGTGGGCGAGGCCGGCATCTCGCGCGTGATCCAGCGCACTTGCGAGGCGATGCGGGAGCTTGGCACCGAGGATCCGGCGCGGCTGCGTGCCGCGGGGGTTATCGACCTTTCCACCGTGCAGCGCTACCTGAACTTCCACTACAGCGTGACGCTCGACCTCTTCGGCGCCGACGAGTCGAGCAATGCCGCAACCTTCTATGCGTCGGGCATCAAGGGGCGCTTCGACGAGGCGAAGCACGACGACGACCACCGCCTGCGCGGCGACACCTACGAGATCCTCGATGTCGCCGACGGGCGCCTGGCGACGCGGCGCGTGCCGATGCTCAACGCCCTGAACGAGGTGCTGCGCGACGATTTCGTGGGCGACTCCGTGGGAGGGGTCGAGCGCTGGAACAAGAGGATCGAGAAGGGCGGCGTCTCTCATCGCCTCTACCTTCCGCACAAGGCATTCAACCGGCGCATCGGCACGCTCGCCGGCCTGAAGGTCTCGCCGCACGGCGAAGTCCTCACCGAGGCGCAGTGGCTCGCGCGCGCTGACGAGTGGCTTCCCACCGCCGGCGACCGCGCCTTCGTCGCGTCCCTCATGGGGCGCGTGGTGGAGCCTGGCAAGTTCGCCGGCTGGATCGCGCCGCCCGCCATCGGCATCAACCAGCAGCCGGTGGACTTCGACTACGTGCGTTTCGACTGATGGCCGCGTTCCTGCGCGACAAGCGCGTGCGCTTCCACCACTGCGACCCCGCGGGCATCGTCTTCTACCCGCAATACTTCGTCCTCTTCCACGAGCTGATGGAGGACTGGTTCACCGAGGGGCTGGGCGAGGATTACGCGGGGTTCGTGCGCGGCGGCCACGGATTGCCCACGGTGAAGGTCGAGTGCGAGTTCCTCGCTCCCAACCCCGTGGGCGACCTGATCGCCTTCGAGCTCTCGCTCGCGAAGCTCGGCACCAGCTCGGTCACAATGCGCATCGTGGGCCGGGCGCGCGGCGTTGAGTGCGTGCGGGCGACCATCGTCGCCGTGCACTCTTCGCTGCATCCCCTGCAGTCCGTCCCGATCCCGGCGAAGTTGCGCGCGGCGATGGACCTCTACCGACTGTAGAGCCCCTGCCTGGAGCGCAGGTAGCCCATCACCTTCTCGAGCCGGGTTGACAACTGACCACCGGTCACTTAAGCTTTGGACTTAGCTGACCCGAAGTCATTTATGGCTCTCAAGCAACGCGCCATCGCCGTCGAGGACAAGGAGGAGCGCCGCCAGGCGATCCTCGACGCGGCCGAGAAGCTTTTCGTGAAGCATCCCGGGCGCATGGCGAACGTCGCCGAGGTGGCCGAGGCCGCGGGGCTGGGCAAGGGAACGGTGTACCTCTACTTCCCGAGCAAGGAAGAGATGCTGCTGGCGCTGCACGAGCGCCACACCGGCGCCTTCTTCGCCCGCTTCATGGAGCTCATGGCGAGCGAGGAGCCGCTCGGCTTCGACGAGATCTTCGAGGTCGCGCACGCGCACTTCATCGCGCCGCCCGGAGCGCTCGCCCTCACCAGCTGGTGCTTCGCGATGATGGATCGCGGCATGCCGATCGAGGCCGCGGTGGCGTTCAAGGTACGCGTCGGCGCGGTCGTGGGCGCCGCGGGAACGGCGCTCGAGAAGCACTTCCCGACGTTGAAGCCGGGCGACGGGGCGCGGCTCCTGCAGCACAGCCTGTCTCTCATCATCGGGCTCTGGCAATTCGTCCATCCCAACCAGCGCTTCGCGCGCGCGCTCGACCGCGCCGGCGCCAGGGTCTTCATGCGCGACTACGACCACGAAGTCCGCGCGGCGATCTACGCCCTCTGGTCGGGAACCATCGCCCCGCTCGCCGACATGGAAGCGAAGCCGCGCTCGAAGTCCGCAAAAGGAAAGAAATCATGAGGTCCCACGCCGTCCTCCTCGCCGCGGCCCTGGCGCTCGCCGCCTGCGGCCCGAAGCCCGTCGCGCAGGATCCAGTGCGCCCGGTGCTCACGCAGCGCATCGTGCCCGGCGCCGCGGCGAGCCGCGACGTTTACTCGGGCGAGATCCGCGCGCGCTACGAGACCGACCTCGGCTTCCGCGTCGGCGGCAAGCTCGTCTCCCGCGCGGTCGACGCCGGCGCGCGCGTGACGCGCGGCCAGGTGCTCGCGCGCCTCGACCCGGAGGACGCGAAGCTCGCCGCATTGGGCTCGGCCGCGCAGCTTGCCTCGGCAGACAGCGAATTCGCGCTCGCCAAGTCCGAGCTCGACCGCCATGCCGACCTCCTCGCGAAGAAATTCATCAGCCAGTCGGCTTTCGACGTAAAGCAGAATGCGTTCAATGCAGCTCGCGCGCGCGTCGAGCAGGCGCGCTCGCAGGCGGCGATCACCTCCAACCAGGCGGCCTACACCACGCTCGTCGCCGATGCCGACGGCGTCGTGGTGTCGGTCACCGCGGAACCCGGCCAGGTAGTCACCCCCGGCCAGGCGGTCCTCAAGCTCGCGCGCGCCGGCGAGAAGGAAGTCGTCATCAACGCGCCGGAGGGCCAGCTCGCGCGCTTCAAGGTGGGCCAGGAGGTCGGCATCTCGCTGTGGGCCGATCCGGGCAATGTCTTTGCCGGGCGCATCCGCGAGATCGCGGGCGGCGCCGATCCGGTCACGCGAACTTACGCCGTGCGCGTCTCCGCGCTGGGGCCCGCGCCGCAGGCGCAGCTGGGAATGACCGCCAACGTGGCCTTCAATCCCGCCGCCGACGCGAGCCTCGTGCTGCTGCCGCTCACGGCGCTGGCGCGCGGCGGCGCCGATGCCGCGGTCTGGATCGTCGACCCGAAGACGAGCCAGGTGAGGCTGCGCAAGGTCGCCGTCGGGCAGTTCCGCGAGGACGGGGTCACCGTGACCGGCGGCCTCATTGCGGGCGACATCGTCGTCACCGCGGGCGTGCACAAGTTGCGCGCCGACCAGGTGGTGCGCCTCGCCGACGGTCCTCCGACGCCGGTGCCCGCGCAGGCGCAAGCGAAGAAGCAGGAGTAGGCCGTGCTCAAGCGCTTCAACCTCTCCGAATGGGCGCTCTCGCACCAGGCGCTGGTGCTCTTCTTCATGGTGGTGCTCGCACTCATCGGCGTGGGCTCTTACGTGAAGCTCGGCCAGGCCGAGGATCCCGACTTCACCTTCAAGATGATGATCGTGCGCACCGCATGGCCGGGCGCCTCCGCCGACGAGGTCGAGCGCCAGCTCACCGACAAGATCGAGAAGAAGCTGCAGGAGACCCCGCGCCTCGATTTCCTGAGGAGCTACTCCAAGCCCGGCGAATCCGTGGTCTTCGTGTTCGTGAAGGACTCGTCGAGCCCTGCCGACATCCGCGACACCTGGTACCAGGTGCGCAAAAAGGTGGGCGACATCCGCGGCACGCTTCCCGCGGGCATCGTCGGCCCGTCGTTCAACGACGAGTTCGGCGATACCTTCGGCAACATCTATGCGTTGACCGGCGACGGCTTCACCTACGCGCAGCTGAAGGAGACCGCGGACCGCATCCGCAACCAGCTGCTTCGCGTGAAAGACGTCGCGAAGGTGGAGCTCATCGGCGAGCAGGACGAGAAGATCTATGTCGAGCTCGCCAACGCCAAGCTCGCCACCATCGGCATCGAGCCCGCGGTGGTGTTCGCGGCCCTCGCGCAGCAAAACGCGGTGTCCGCCACCGGCAGCTTCGAGACGCCCTCGGAGCGCATCTACATTCGCGCCACCGGCGCGCTCGATTCGGTCGAGGCGGTGAAGGCGATCGCGATTCGCGCCAATGGGCGCCTCTTCCAGCTCTCCGACATGGCCACGGTCTACCGCGGCTTCGCCGACCCGCCGCAGCCGCGCATGCGCTACATGGGCAAGGAGTCCCTCGGCATCGCGGTATCGATGGTGCCGCGCGGCGACATCATCGAGCTCGGCCACGCGCTCGACGCGCAGATCGACAAGATCGAGCGCGAGATGCCGGTGGGCCTCGAGCTCGAGCGCGTCAACAACCAGCCCGAGACCGTGAAGCGCTCGGTGCGGGAGTTCACGCGCTCGCTCTCCGAGGCGGTCGCGATCGTGCTCATCGTGAGCTTCGTCTCGCTGGGCCTTCGCACCGGGCTCATCGTCGCGCTCTCGATCCCGCTGACGCTCGCGGTCACCTTCCTCTTCATGTACCAGACCGGCATCGACCTTCACAAGATCTCGCTGGGCGCGCTCATCATCGCGTTGGGGCTGCTGGTCGACGACGCGATCATCTCGGTGGAGATGATGGTGGTGAAGATGGAGCAGGGATGGGAGCGGGTGCGCGCGGCGAGCTTCGCCTACACCAACACCGCGATGCCGATGCTGACCGGCACCGTCGTGACCGCCGCGGGCTTCCTTCCCATCGGCCTCGCGCGCTCGTCCACGGGCGAGTACACGTTCTCGATCTTCGCGGTGACCACCATCGCCCTCATGGTGTCGTGGTTCGTCTCCGTGATCTTCGTGCCGTACCTCGGCTACAAGCTGCTGCCGGACTTCCGCAAGGCCGGCGCGCACGTCGACGAGCACGCGGTCTACCGCAAGCCCTTCTACCAGCGCTTCCGCCTCGTGGTCGCGTGGTGCGTCGAGCATCGCTGGATCGTGTTGGGCGCCACCGCGGCGATCTTCCTCGTCGCGGTCTTCGCTTTCCGATTCGTGCAGCAGCAGTTCTTCCCCGCCGCGAGCCGGCCCGAGCTCATCGTCGACGTGCGCCTCGAGGAGGGCGCCTCGATCCCGGCCACCGAAGCGCAGGTGAAGAAGCTGGAGCGCATCCTCATGACCGATCCCGCGATCAAGGACCGGCTCGACAACTTCGTGAGCTACGTGGGCAGCGGCAGCCCGCGCTTCTACCTGCCGTTCGACCAGCAGCTGGTCAACGCCAACTTCGGCCAGTTCATCCTCAACACCAAGAGCAACGAGGACCGCGAGGCGGTGCGCGCGCGGCTCCTCAAGATCTTCGACACGGACTTCCCCGAGCTTCGCGGCCGCGTGAACCGCCTCGAGAACGGCCCGCCGGTGGGCTTCCCGGTGCAGTTCCGCGTGGTCGGCGAGGACAAGGCCAAAATCCGCGTCATCGCCAACGAGGTGGCCGGCGCGATGCGCGCCAATGCCTGGACGCGAGAGGTCAACTTCGACTGGGAAGAGCCCTCGAAGGTGATCCGGCTTTCCATCGACCAGAACCGCGCGCGCGTGCTCGGCATATCGACCCAGGAGCTCGCGCAGTTCCTGAACACCGTGCTGTCGGGGCAAGTGGCCACCGCGTACCGCGAGGGCGACAAGCAGGTCCACGTGGTGGTGCGCGGCGCCAAGGAGGAGCGCGTCTTCATGAGCCTCCTCAAGGATCTCGCGGTCCCCGTCGGGCGCGGGCGCAACGTGCCGCTCGCGCAGGTCGCCGACGTGAGCTACGGATTCGAGCAGGGCGTTTACTGGCGCCGCGACCGTTTGCCGGCGATCACGGTGCGCGCGGATCTCAAGGACGGCATCCAGGCGCCGGTGGTGAGCCAGCAGCTCATCGAGCAGATCGCTCCCATCCGCGAGAAGCTTCCCGCGGGCTATCGCATCGACACCGGAGGCGCCATCGAGGACGCCGGCAAGGGCCAGCAGTCGATCGCCGTCGTGGCACCCGTGATGATCCTGGTGATGGTGACGGCACTCATGCTTCAACTGCAGAGCTTCTCGCGCCTGGCGCTGGTGCTCCTTACCGCGCCGCTCGGGCTGATCGGCGTGGCGGCGGCCCTCCTCATCTTCAACGTGCCGTTCGGGTTCGTGGCCATGCTCGGCACCATTGCGCTCGCGGGAATGATCATGCGCAACTCCGTGATCCTCGTGGACCAGATCGACCAGGACATCCGCGCGGGGAGCGAGCCCGCCGACGCGATCGTGGACGCGACCGTGCGCCGTTTCCGGCCGATCGTATTGACCGCGGCCGCCGCGGTGCTCGCGATGATCCCGCTGACCAGGAGCGCCTTCTACGGGCCGATGGCGGTGTCGATCATGGGCGGGCTTGTGGTCGCGACCGCACTCACCCTGCTCTTCCTTCCCGCGCTCTACGCTGCGTGGTTCCGTGTTCCGAGAGCTTCGGACGCCGACGTCGTGGAGCAGTCTCGGGAACGCCCGGAAAATGATTTAATCTCTTCCTCATGAAGCGCCGAGATTTCATCCAGGTGTGCGCCGCATCCGCAGCCGGCGTGTCTCTCCCCGATGCGTCGCAGGCGGCAACTCTTACCGCGCGCAAGTACCCGCGCGCGAAGCTGGTGGACGAGAAGGGCCAGGCGTTGCGCATCGCCACGCTCGCCACGGGCACGACGTACGTGTTCGACTATCCGTATGCCGCAACGCCCGCTTTCCTGATTCGCCTGGGCGCGGCGGTGAATTCCGGAATCCTCCTGAAGACCGAAGCGGGCGAGCCGTACCAATGGTCGGGCGGCGTCGGCACGGACAAATCGATCGTCGCGTACTCCGCGATCTGCGCGCACAAGATGACGTACCCCACCAGGCAGGTGAGCTTCATCGGCTATCGCGACGGCCCGAGCCCGGTCGCCGGGCGCGGCAAGGTGATCACCTGTTGCTCGGACCGCAGCGTCTACGATCCCGCCGCGGGAGCGCGCGTGGTGTCGGGCCCCGCGCCGCAACCGCTGGCAACCATCCTCCTCGAGCACGATCCGAAGACGGACGAAGCGTTCGCGGTGGGCACCTTCGGCGGCGAGATGTTCGCGGAATTCTTCCGCAAATACGAATTCAGGCTGCAGCTCGAGATGGGCAACCGTGCCAAGGCGCCGGTGGAAGGCACGACCATCGTTCGCGCGCTCGAAAACTACAGCACGCAGTGGGCGAAGTGTTGACCAAGCATTGCTACAGGTGAAGACTACCGTCGCCTAGATCGAGAAGTTCTCCCCCGCCCCGGCCTCGAGTTGCTTCAGGTCCGTGCCGCGCACGTGCGGCGCGAAGAGGCGGATGAACTCCACCGTGAAGTTGCGCAGGTACGCGCCGCGCTTGTACGCGAGGCGCGTGGTCTGCGCCGGAAACAGGTGCTGGCAGTCGAGGGCCACGAGCCCCTCGTCCTTGCCCTGGCGGAAAGCGCGCGCGGAAATGATGCCCACCCCCAGGCCCAGCGAGACGTACGACTTGATCACGTCGGAGTCGAGCGCCGTGAGCGCGACCTCGGGGGCCAGGCCGCGCGCGGTGAACGAGCGGTCCACGGCGTTGCGGCCCGCGAATGTCGAGTCGTAGGTCACGAGCGGGTACTGGGCGATCGCCTCCAGCGTGAGCGGCTTCACCTTCGCCAGCGCGTGCCCCTTCGGAACCACGACGCAGTGGTGCCAGCGATAGCACGGGATGGTGACGAGCTCCGGGTACTCGTCGAGCGCCTCGGTGGCGATCGCGAGGTCGGCCTCGCCGCCGACCACCATCCTCGCGAGCTGATGCGGATTGCCCTGCAGGAGCTTCAGCTTCACGTCGGGAAAACTCTTCTTGAATGCCGTCACCACCGGCGGCAACGCATAGCGCGCCTGCGTGTGCGTGACGCCCACCGCGAGGCTTCCCTTCGCGTGGTGCGCGAACTCCTCGCCGACGGACTTTAGATTCGCGATCTCGGCGAGGATGCGATCGACGGCCGCGACGATCTCCCGGCCGGCATCGGTAAGCGCGGTGAAGCGGCGCCCCTGGCGCACGAAGATCTCGGTGCCCAGCTCCTCCTCCAGCCCGCGGATCTGCTTGGAGACGCCGGGCTGCGAAGTATGGAGCGCTTCGGCCGCCGCCGAAACGTTGAGGTTACGCTTGGCGACCTCGCTTACATAACGAATTTGCTGAAGATTCATGGGCTTGCATTCATTAATCGTTTAGGTCTGTAGGTTATCTCCATAGCACTATAAAGTATTTTTCAGGAATGACCGCGCCTCCTAAGATGCCCTTCAACCAGGAGGAGTGGATGTTCGAGTTCCCTTATTCGATTGCCGGTTTCGTAGTCGGCGCAATCGTCGGACTGACCGGCGTGGGCGGCGGCTCGCTCATGACGCCGCTCCTCGTCCTGGGATTCGGCGTCCCCCCGGTGACGGCGGTCGGGACCGACCTCCTCTACGCGGGATTCACCAAGATCGGCGGCGCGGTGAGCCATGGATTGAAGGACCACGTCGATTGGCGCATCACGGGATTGCTCGCCGCGGGGAGCGTGCCCGCGACGTTCCTCGCCCTCGCCGCCCTCGCAATCCTGCCGCCGGCAGGCGCGTCCACCAAGCTGGTCGTCTCGACCGCGCTCGGCGTGATGCTGGTCCTCACCGCGCTCGCGCTCGTCTTGCGCTCGCAACTCCTCGCATGGGCGAGGAATCGCGCGCGAAGCAATTCGCTCTCGGCGCGCCGCACCGCGCTCAGCACCATCGCGACCGGCGCCTTCATCGGGTTCGCCGTCACCTTCTCCTCGGTCGGCGCGGGCGCGGTCGGCGTCACCGCCCTCATCCTCCTCTTCCCGTTGCTCGCCACAGTGCGCGTGGTTGGCACGGACATCGCGCACGCGGTCCCCATCACGCTCGTCGCGGGCTTCGGCCACGCGTTCCTCGGCAACGTGGACTGGTGGCTCCTCGCAAGCCTCCTCGTCGGATCGCTGCCGGGCATCCTCGTCGGCAGCCATCTCGCCGCGCGCGTCCCGGAGCGGTTCCTGCGCAACTCGCTCGCCGCGGTTCTCCTGCTCGCGGGCACGAAACTGGTGATCCACTGATGTATCGCTACGACTCCTACGACCACGCACTGGTCGCCGAACGCGTCGCGCAGTTCCGCGACCAGACGCGCCGCTACCTCGCCGGCGAGTTGACCGAGGACGAGTTTCGTCCGCTGCGCCTGCAAAACGGCCTGTACATCCAGCGCCACGCGCCGATGCTGCGCGTCGCGGTCCCTTACGGGCTCCTGTCCTCGGCGCAGCTGCGCATGCTCGCGCACATCGCGAGCAAGCACGACAAGGGCTACGGGCACTTCACCACGCGCCAGAACATCCAGTACAACTGGCCCAGGCTCGAGGAAGTGCCCGAGATCCTGGCGCTCCTGGCGAGCGTCGAGATGCACGCCATCCAGACGTCGGGCAACTGCGTGCGCAACATCACCACCGACCATTTCGCCGGCGTGGCGCCCGACGAGATCGTCGACCCGCGCCCGCTCGCCGAGATCCTGCGCCAGTGGTCCACCTTCCATCCCGAGTTCGCGTACCTGCCGCGCAAGTTCAAGATCGCGCTGAACGGCGCCGAGGCCGACCGCGCCGCGGTGCTGCTGCACGACATCGGCCTGCACGTGGTGCGCAACGCCGTGGGCGACGTGGGGCTGCGCGTGATCGTGGGCGGGGGCATGGGCCGCACGCCGATCATCGGCCACGTGATCCGCGATTTCCTGCCGTGGCGGCACATGCTGACTTACATCGAGGCGATCCTGCGCGTCTACAACCGCTACGGGCGCCGCGACAACATCTACAAGGCGCGCATCAAGATCCTGGTGAAGGCCCTGGGCGTCGAGGAGTTCACGCGCCAGGTCGACGCAGAGTGGGAGGCGAGCAAGGATTCGCCCGCGGTCATCACCGACCAGGAATTTGCTCGCGTCGCGGCGCATTTCGAGCCGCATGCCTACGAGAACCTCGCCGAGGTCGATCCGGACTACGTGCAATCGCGCGCCGACAGCCGCTCGTTCACGCGTTGGGCCGAGCGCAACGTCCATCCGCATCGCCAGGCGGGTTACGCGTCGGTCACGCTTTCGCTCAAGAAGACCGGCGTGCCCCCGGGCGACGCCACCGCCGAGCAGATGGAATTCATCGCCGACCTCGCCGATCGCTTCAGCTTCGGCGAGCTGCGCGTCTCGCACGAGCAGAACCTGATCCTGGCCGACGTGCGGAAGCGCGACCTGTTTGCGCTCTGGCAGGCTGCCAAGTCGCAAGGGCTCGCCACGCCGAACGTGGGCCTGCTTACCAACATCGTGTGCTGCCCGGGCGGGGACTTCTGCTCGCTGGCCAACGCCAAGTCGATCCCGGTCGCCGAGGCCATCCAACGGCGCTTCGACGACCTCGACTATCTCCACGACATCGGCGAGCTCGACTTGAACATCTCGGGCTGCATGAATTCCTGCGGCCATCACCACATCGGCCACATCGGCATCCTCGGCGTGGACAAGCAGGGCGCGGAGTTCTACCAGGTCTCCATCGGCGGGCGCCAGGGCAACAACGCGGCCCTGGGGGACGTGATCGGCCCGTCCTTCGCAGCCGCCGAAATGCCCGACGTCGTGGCGAAGCTGATCGACGCCTATATCGACAAGCGCCATCCGGACGAGCTCTTCGTGGACACGGTTCATCGCGTCGGCATCGCTCCCTTCAAGGCGCGCGTGTACGGCGACGCGCGGGAGCTCGCTCGTGCAGCCTGAGCGCGTGATTCGCGGGCGCCGCGTCGAGAACGACGCGTGGGCAGTGGTCGGCCTGCCCCCGCACGAAGACCTCACGGCCGCGCTCCCCGCCGGCCCGGTGCTGGTGCCGCTCGCCGCCTGGAAGGAACGCCGCGAGGAGATCGCCGCGCGCCACGGCGCGCTGGGCGTGTGGCTCAAGCCCGCCGACGACCCCGCGGACATCGTTGCCGACCTCGACAAGTTCGCGGTCATCGCCGTGCACTTCCCGAAATTCACCGACGGGCGCGGCTACTCGACCGCGGCCCTGCTGCGCACGCGCTACGGCTATCGCGGCGAGCTGCGCGCTTTCGGCGACGTCGGGCGCGACCAGCTTTTCTATCTCGCGCGCTGCGGCTTCGACGCCTTCAAGCTGGCTCCCGAGCGCGACCCCGACGCGGCGCTCGCATCGTTCAACGACTTCACCATTCGCTACCAGGGCTCGGTGGACGATCCGGCGCCACTCTTCCGCAAGCGCGCCGTCGCCGAAGGTATCGCACGATGACCCACGAAGACCGCATCGAACGCGCCCGCCGGCTCCTCGCGGCGATCGAGAAGAACCACTCGCCCACCGCGCTCGCGTCGAGCTTCGGCGCGGAGGACATGGTGGTGCTGGACCTGATCGCGCGCGACGGGCTCGCGATCGACGTCTTCACGCTGGACACGGGGCGCCTGCCGCGCGAGACGCACGAGCTCATCGCGCAAGTGCGCCGGCGCTACGGCCTCGAGATCGAGATCTTCGCGCCCTGGCCCGGCTCCGTGGACGCCTACGTCGAGCAGTACGGCATCGACGGCTTCTACGACGGCGTGGACGAACGCAAGGCGTGCTGCGCGCTGCGCAAGGTCGAGCCGCTGCGCCGGGCGCTCGCGCACCGCCGCGGGTGGATCACCGGGTTGCGCCGCGACCAGGTCGACAGCCGCGCCGCCATCAGCGAGACCGGGCAGGACGCCGCAACCGGCAAGTGGAAGTTCAGCCCGCTCGCCGACTGGTCCCACGACGACGTATGGACGTACCTGCGCGCCAACCGCGTCCCCTACAACGCGCTTCACGACCGCGGCTATCCCTCGATCGGCTGCGACCCCTGCACCCGCGCCATCAAGCCGGGCGAGCATCCCCGCGCCGGGCGCTGGTGGTGGGAGAACGACGGCGCCCGCAAGGAATGCGGGCTGCACGAGATCCCGATCAAGGTCCTGGAGAGCGCATGAGCGCCGTACTGAAAAATGTCGTGCCAGGTACACATCAGCATTTGAAACTCGTACCTGACACCACTTTTTCGCACCTCGACTGGCTGGAGAGCGAGGCCATGCACATCATGCGCGAGGTGGTGGCGGAGACGCGCAACCCGGCGCTGCTCTTCTCGGGCGGCAAGGATTCGATCGTCATGCTGCGCCTGGCGGAGAAGGCGTTCCGGCCGGACAGGTTTCCGTTCCCGCTGCTGCACATCGATACCGAGCACAATTTCGACGAGGTGATCGCGTTTCGCGACGCACGCGCCGCCGAGCTGGGCGAGCGCCTGCTGGTTCGCTCGGTGGGAGAGTCGATCCGCACGGGGCGCGTGAAGCTGCGCCGCGCCGACGAGAGCCGCAACGTGCACCAGACCGTGACCCTCCTCGACGCCGTGAAGGAGCTCGAGCTCGACGCGCTCTTCGGCGGGGCGCGCCGCGACGAGGAAAAGGCGCGCGCCAAGGAGCGCATCCTTTCGCACCGCGACGAGTTCGGCCAGTGGGACCCGCGCAACCAGCGCCCGGAGCTGTGGAGCCTCTACAACGCGCGCCTCGCTCCCGGCGAGCATATCCGCGCGTTCCCGATATCGAACTGGACCGAGCTCGACATCTGGCAATACATCGCTCGCGAAAACCTCGCCGTGCCGCGCATCTACTTCGCGCACGAGCGCGAGGTGGTCGTCCGCAACGGACTCCTCGCCCCGATCACCGAGCTCACGCCGCCGCGCGCGGGCGAAAACGTCGTCACCCGGCGCGTGCGCTTCCGCACCGTGGGCGACATCACCTGCACGTGCCCGGTGGCGTCCGACGCGGACAGCGTCGAGAAGATCATCGCGGAGACGGCGATCGCGACCGTCACCGAGCGCGGCGCCACTCGCATGGACGACCAGACATCCGACGCTTCCATGGAGCTGCGCAAGCGCGAGGGGTATTTCTGATGGCCGTCACGTCCCTTCGATTCACCACCGCCGGCTCCGTCGACGACGGCAAGAGCACGCTCATCGGCAGGCTCCTCCTCGACGCCAAGGGGCTCCTCGAGGACCAGCTCGCGGCGGTGGCGAAAACCACGGCGCGCGGCGGCGGCGAGGGCATGGACCTCTCGCTCTTCACCGACGGCCTCACCCTCGAGCGCGAGCAGGGCATCACCATCGACGTGGCGTACCGCTATTTCGCGACCCCCACGCGCCGCTTCATCATCGCCGACACCCCCGGCCACGAGCAGTACACGCGCAACATGGTCACGGGATCGAGCACCGCGGACCTCTCCGTGATCCTGGTCGATGCGACGCGCGGCATCTCCGAGCAGACGCGCCGCCACGCCGCGGTCGCGGCGCTGCTTGCGATTCCGCGCGTGGTGGTGGCGGTGAACAAGATGGACCAGGTCGGCTGGAACCGCGCCGTGTTCGAGGAAATCGCCGCGGAGTTCTCCGGCGTCGCGCAGTCCCTCGGCATGTCCGGCATCTCGCTCATCCCGATGTCGGCGCTGGAGGGCGACATGGTGGTGCATCGAGGCGACAAACTCGGCTGGTACGAGGGCCCGACGCTCCTCGACGTGCTCGAGACCGCCGACGCCGGCTTGCCCTCTCGCCACTTCCGCTTTCCGGTGCAGCTCGTGTCGCGCTCGCGCTTCGGCTCCCGCGGCGAGCGACGCGGCTACCTCGGTCGCATCGAATCCGGCACGCTCGCGGTCGGCGACACGGTGGTCGCGTGGCCGCACGGGCTCGAAGCGAAGGTCACCGACATCATCACGCTCGACGGGCTGCTGCCGATCGCCTCCGCCGGCCGGTCGGTGACCGTGGTGCTCGACCGCCAGATCGACATCGCCCGCGGTGACGTCTTCTCGCACGTACACCAGGCGCCGCGCGTGATTCGCCGCTTCGGCGCGCGCCTCACGTGGCTCGATCGCGAGCCGCTCGCGACGGGCCATCGCTACCTGCTCAAGCACGGAACGCAGACAGTGCGTGCGACCATCGAGGCGCTGGAATCCAAGCTCGACCTCGCCACCCTGCAACCCGATGCCAGCGCGACCACTCTCGCCTTCAACGACCTGGGAGCCGTGCGGCTCGCCGTCGCGCGAGCGCTGGTCGCCGATACCTACGCGGACGATCGCGCCACCGGAAGCTTCATCCTGATCGACGAGGCGACCAACCACACGGTCGCCGGCGGCATGATCTCGGAGATCGCCCGTGGGTAAGGTCTATCTCGTCGGCGCCGGCCCCGGGGCGCCCGACCTCCTCACGCTACGCGCCGCGCGGCTCCTCGAGGCGGCCGATATCGTCCTGCACGACGCGCTGGTGCACCCGGGCACGCTCGCCCTCGCGCGCCGCGCGCGCCTGATCGACGTCGGCAAGCGCTACGGCAAGGTTTCCACGGAGCAGCGCTTCATCAACCGCGCGTTGATCGAAGCCGCGCGCACCCACGACATCGTCGTGCGCCTCAAGGGCGGCGATCCGATGATATTCGGCCGCGCGCAGGAAGAGCTCGATGCGCTCGCCGAAGCCGGAATCGAATTCGAGGTGGTGCCCGGGGTGACGGCCGCGCTGGCTGCGGCCGCCACGCTCGGTGTCTCGCTCACGCGCCGCGGCATCGCGCGCACCATCGCCTTCCTCACCCCGCGCGTCGGCAAGGACGAGACCGCGTCCGAGTGGCTCCCTGCCGCGCTCGGCGCCGAGTCCGTGGTGCTGTACATGGCCGCGGGCGCGGCGCAATCGATCGCCGCGTCGCTGATCGACGCGGGCAAGTCGGCCGCTACGCCGGTGGCGCTCGTCGAGAGCGCGACCCTCCCCGAGGAGAGGCGCGTCTTCACGACGCTCGGCGCATTGCGCGCGGAAGCGTTGCCGCGCGCCGCGGGCCCTGTCGTGATGTGCGTTGGCGAGGTGTTTCGCGACAGCGCCGGCGTCGAGGCGCTGGCTCGCGATAGCAGCGCGGCGTAACCCCGGATCGTCTTCATTCGGCGACAACCTTCATCGATCGCGGCGTCCGCGAGCTACCGCCCGCATGGGAGAATGAATGGACCGTGAATCCCGGTCAGACCAATTGGAATTCGACATCGCCATGAACGTCACTGCATCGCAACCAGCTCCTTCCAACCTGCACGCGCTCCTCGAACGCATCGGCCGCGAGCACTTCCCCGACCACGAGCTGTCCGAGCCGCGCCCTGGTGTAGTCGCCGCGCAATTCTTCCAGGCGCGGCTCACCAGCGCGTTCCAACCGATAGTGCGCGCCGCGGGAGGCGTGACCGGGCACCAAGCATTGGTGCGCGTGAATGGCGACGGCGCCGACACGGCGGCTCCATGGAAGGTGTTCGCGCAAGCCTCCGACGACGCCAACCTCGTGCTGCTCGACCGCCTCTGCCGCACGGTGCACGCGCTCAATTATTTCCCGTCCGCCCCCGCCGGCAGTTTCCTCTTCCTCAACATCGACAAGCGCCTGCTCAATTTCGTCGCGGCCGACCATGGCGTGTACTTCGAGGCGATCCTCGCGAAGATGGGCATCTCGCCGGGACGCGTGGTGATCGTGATGCCCGCGAGCGCGAGCGACGACCCGGTCACTTTCGTGCGCGCCGCGATCTCCTATCGCATCCGCGGGTATCGCGTCCTCGCCCAGGTGCGTGCCACGACCCAAGCCGATCTCGAGCACCTGTTCCTCGCCGAACCCCACTACGCGGCGATCGACGGCCCCTCTCCGGAACGCATCGACCAGGTCGCCCCGATCGTGGCGGCGCTCACGCGCCGCGGCATCGGCTCCATCGCCCGGCGCATCGAGAGCGAGGCGCAGGCCCAGGCCGCGCGCGACGCGAGCTTCGGGTTCCTGCAGGGCTGGCACTACGCCGCCCCCGGCGCCCGCCCCTGATCATCATCCGCCACCAATATCCATGACCGACAAATACACCGTAGAGAAAATCACCGGCGTCCGTCCCTGGACAGAGAGCCTTTTCTCCTTCCGCACCACGCGCGACCGCGGTTACCGCTTCGTGCCCGGGCAGTTCGCGCGGCTCGGCGTCAAGGACCACGACAACGACACGATCGTGTGGCGCGCCTACTCGATCGCCTCCGCGGCACACGACGAACATCTCGAGTTCTTCTCGGTCGTCGTTCCGGGGGGTGCCTTCACCAGCAGGCTGTCGCGGCTGCGGGAGGGCGACGAGATCTTCGTCGAGCGCAGGAGCTACGGGTTCCTCACCACCGACCGCTTCGAGGCCGGCAAGGATTTGTGGATGCTGGCCACCGGCACGGGCCTGGCTCCCTTCCTCTCGATCCTGCACGACTTCAACACCTGGGAGCAGTACGACAACCTGATATTGGTGCAGAGCGTGCGCACGCAATCGGAGCTCGCCTACGAGGACCTGATCCAGGGCTTCGACCGGAGCGAGTACTACGCGGAATTCGCGCACAAGCTGCGCTACGCGCGCATCGTGACGCGCGAGCCCGTGCCCGGAACATTGCGCGACCGAGTGACCAAGCTCCTCGCCAGCGGCGTGCTCGAGGAGAACCTCGGCGTGAAGCTCGACCACGACCGCTCGCGCATCATGCTGTGCGGCAATCCGGAGATGGTCGAGGACTCGAGGAAGCTCCTCACCGAGCGCGGCTTCAAGGTGTCGCGGCGCGGCGATCCGGGACACCTCGCCGTGGAGAACTACTGGTGAGCGGCCCCGAGAAGGACAAGGACGCGGCGGCGCAGAAGGTCGAAAGCGCCGCGGAGATCTTCGCGCGCGCCGACGAGAGGAGGCTCCTCATGGGCTTGCCGTACGCGGGAGCGGTGACGCCGGCGGAAGCGTTCGCGCTGCAGGGACTCGACGCCGCCCGCATCCTCGACGTGCGCACCCCGCAGGAATACCAGTTCGTGGGCCACGTGCCGGAAGTGCCGCTTGTCGAGTGGCCGCGCGACGGCCAGGAGAGCGCGCTCGCCGCCTTCCTCGCGCAGGTCGAGAAAGGCTTCGACAAGGATCGCCCCGTGCTTTTCCTGTGCCGCAGCGGCGTGCGCTCGCACCACGCGGCCGAGCTCGCGACCCACGCGGGTTTCGCGAAGTCGTACAACATTCTCGAGGGATTCGAAGGCAACGCCCCGGGCAAGGGATGGCGGGCCGCCGACCTGCCGTGGAAAAAAGGATAGGACAGGCGGTCGGATTCTCCGGGAAAATGCCAGTCAATGATCCCCTGGCTGCGCGGCGACGCGCCCTTCCCCCCGGTATCCAAAGCACTGAAGTCGCCCAACGGCCTGCTGTGCGCAGGCGGCGACCTCTCGCCCGGGCGCATCGTCGACGCGTACAGCCACGGCATCTTCCCCTGGTACAGCGACGGCGACCCGATCCTCTGGTGGTCTCCAGATCCGCGCATGGTGCTCTTCCCCGACGAGCTGAAGGTGTCGCGCTCGCTGAAGAAGACACTCGCGCGCGAGCTCTATGAGACGCGCTTCGACACGGCCTTTCGCGACGTGATCGAGGCCTGCGCGGCGCCGCGCGACGGGCAGGCGGGCACCTGGATCGTTCCCGAGATGGTCGAGGCCTATGTGCGCCTCCACGAGCTGGGCTTCGCGCATTCGGTCGAATCGTGGCACCAGGGGCGCCTCGTGGGCGGCCTCTACGGCATGGCGCTCGGCAACGCGTTCTTCGGCGAGTCGATGTTCGCGCGCGCGCCCGACGCCTCCAAGGTCGCTTTGGTGCGGCTGGTGGAGCGACTGCGCGAGGGAGGCTGCCGGGTGATCGACTGCCAACAGGCCACCGCACACTTGGCCTCGTTGGGCGCCCGCGAGATCCCCCGCAAGGCGTTCGCGCAGCTGGTTCAAGAGTCGATACAATATCCATTAACCGGACAGCGCTGGGCCCCGGGCAACTGACAATCCAGGGTGACGCTCCCAGGCGAGAAATGGCGAAGCTCAACGACCTCCCGATCGCGAACCTGCAGTTCTATGCGACTGCGCCCTACCCGTGCAGCTACCTGCCGGGCAAGCTCGCGCGCTCGCAGGTCGCCACGCCGAGCTACCTGATCGACACCGAGACGTATTCCGCGCTGGTCTCGGCAGGCTTTCGCCGCAGCGGTGCCTTCACCTATCGACCCTATTGCGATCATTGCCACGCGTGCGTGCCGGTGCGCGTCGTCGCACCCGAGTTCGAGCCGTCGCGCGCGCAGCGCCGCGCGATCGCGAGTCACGCCACTCTCGAATCGCGTTACGGCGAGCTCAAGTTCAACGCCGAGCACTACGCGCTCTACCGCCTCTACCAGAGCGAGCGCCACAGGGGCGGCGGCATGGACCACGACAGCCGCGAGCAGTACGCGCACTTCCTGCTTCAATCGAATGTCGCGACGCGCCTCGTGGAATTCCGCGAGGGCGGCGAGCTGCGCATGGTGTCGATCGTCGACGAGCTCGCCGATGGCCTTTCGTCGGTCTACACGTTCTTCGATCCGCTCGTCCCCAAGGCGAGCTACGGCACCTACAACATCCTCTGGCAGATCCAGGAGGCGAAGCGCCGCGGCCTCGCCTACGTGTACCTCGGCTACTGGATCTCGCAGAGCCGCAAGATGAGCTACAAGAACCAGTTCAAGCCGATCGAGGGACTGTCGCGGGGCGAGTGGAAACGCCTCGCGTGACGCTGTATCGCCTCGCCCGCAGCGCCCTCTTCAAGCTTGATCCCGAAGTCGCCCACGACGTGACGTTGAAGTCGCTTTCGGCGTTGGGCGCCGGAGCGGCGCTCCTCGGCGCGGGCGCCGACGCCGCCGAGTCGCGGAAAGTGATGGGCATCGATTTTCCCAATCCCGTGGGGCTGGCCGCCGGCCTCGACAAGAACGGCGAATACATCGACGCGCTCGCGGCGCTGGGCTTCGGCTTCATCGAGATCGGCACCGTCACGCCGCGCCCGCAACCGGGCAATCCCAAGCCACGCATGTTCCGCGTGGTCGAGCACGAGGCGATCATCAACCGCCTCGGGTTCAATAACGGCGGCCTCGACAAGCTCCTCGCCAACGTCGAGCGCGCGAGCTACCGCGGCGTTCTCGGCATCAACATCGGCAAGAACTTCGACACGCCCATCGAGCGCGCCGTCGACGATTACCTCGCGTGCCTCGACGCCGTCTACAGCCGCGCCACCTATGTCACGGTTAACATCTCGTCGCCCAACACGAAGGACCTGCGCGACCTGCAGTCGAGCGAGAAGCTCGACGAGCTCCTCGGCGCGCTGATGTCGAAGAGGGCTTCGCTCGCGAAGGGTGGCAAGGCCAAGCCGCTCCTCGTGAAGGTGGCTCCGGACCTGGACGACGGGCAGATCGAGGCGATCGCCTCGCTCGCGCTCAAGCACTCGGTGGACGGGCTTATCGCCACCAACACCACCATCGCCCGCGAGGAGATCGCGGGCCACCGGCACGCGGGCGAGATGGGGGGCTTGAGCGGCCGCCCGCTCTTCGCGCGATCGACCGAGGTGCTGCGCAAGCTCTCGGCCGTGCTGGGCGGCAAGGTCGCGTTGATCGGCGTGGGCGGGATCCTGGACGGCGCCGACGCGCAAGCCAAGGTCGCCGCGGGCGCCTGCCTCGTGCAGGTCTACACCGGGTTCGTCTACCGCGGGCCCGAGCTCATCGCACAGGCCCGCCGCGCGTTGCGCCGCTAGCTACTGGCCCAACACCAGTTGACCGCGAATCTCGCCCCCGGGGAAGGCCGCCGAATGCACGTTGAGATAGAGCTCGTTCTTCAGGAACGCGATGAGCAGCTCGTCGCTAAGAGTAGCGCCGGGCGCGCTGGTCCAGATGCCTGGCGAAGTTTGCGTCTGCGGAATCACGACCGGCCCGGAAACGCCGGCGGCCGCCCGATGCACATGCGCCGCGGTGGCGGTGACGCCAGTCGTTTCGGTGCGCACCGCGACCGCCTTGGTGAAGGGGTTCACGGAAAGCCAGCCGGTGCCGCTTGCCGTGGACGCGTTGGCCGGCACTTCCTGCCCGCCGCTGAGGGCGGCGAATTTCGCCGGCAGGTAAAGCTGCCCCCGGGCCTCGCCGCCGGGCAGTGCGGTGCTGTGCACGTTGGCGTAGAAATTCCCGGCCTGCAGCGAGGTGACCTGCGCATCGGTGAGGACGGTCGCGGGCAGGGTCCACGTCGTGGGGCCGCCCGTGAACGGGAAGGTCACGCCGGCGGCGACGCCGACCGCGGCGGTATGAATGTGCCCGACGGTTCCAGTCACGGTCGTGGTGACGGTGCCGGACAGGGTCTTGGTGTCCGGATCGAACACGTAGACGCCGGTACCCGCGGCCTGCGAGGTGTTGGCGGGCACTTCCTGCGCGCCCACCATGGTCGCGTAGAAGACCTGTCGGCCGACCTGCCCGCGGATCTCGCCGCCGGGATTGGCGCTGGTGTGCAGGTTCACGTAGAGCGTGCCCGCGCGCAGCGCGGCGAGCTGATCGGCGTTGAGCCTGGCGTCGGCGGCGAGCGTCCACACGCCCGTCGAAGACTGGGTCAGCGGGATAATGACCGGACCGTTCACGCCCACGGCGCCGGTGTGGATGTGCGCGGCGCTGGCGCTGATGCCGAACGTATTGATCGAGCCCGAGACCTCGCCGCTTTCCATGTCTATGACGAGAACGCCCGAGCCGGTCGCCGCAGTGGTGACGGCGGGATTCTCCTGCGCCCCGTTGAGCGTGACGTTCTTGAACACCTTGGCTGTCGAGCTGCCGCCCCCGCCGCTGCCACCGCAGGCGGCCAGCACCAGCGCCATGCACGTCGCCACGAGAAACCGCGTGATTCCCAGTCCACGATCTGCGCTCATTTCACCCTCCCGGTGGGGACACGCGGGCGCGCGTCCGGTGCTGGGGTAACACGAGGATGGCGCCGCCTATTCCGGGGTAATCCGCGATGAGGATCGGCATCCCCAGGGAGACCAAGCCGGGCGAGCTGCGCGTCGCCCTCTTCCCCGACCACGCTGCCATACTCGCGCTCGACGGCCACGAGGTGCGCGTCGCCTCCGGCGCGGGCGGAGGCATCGGCCATGTCGATTCCTCGTGGCTCGATGCCGGCGCGCAAATCGTCGCCGCGCCCGATGCATGGGACGCCGAGCTCATCGTGAAGGTGAAGGAAGTGCAGGAGGCGGACTATCCGAGCCTGCGCGCCGGGCAAACGCTCTTCTGCTTTCACCACCTGCCGGGCGAGCCCGGTCGCACACGCGCCGTCGCCGCGAGCGGCATCACCGCCATCGCGTTCGAAATGGTGCGCGACGCCTCCGGCGGCTTTCCGCTTCTGGCGCCCATGTCGCTCATCGCCGGGCGCATGGCGATTGATGTCGCGGCCAAGCATTTGCGGCGTACGCCCCGCGACGTGCTGGTGCTGGGCTCGGGAAAAGCGGGGCTCGCCGCGGCCGCGGAAGCGCTCTCCCTTGGCGCCAAGGTGACGACGCTGCGGCGTGCGACGGCCACTGCCGAGGCCGTCGAGCGCGCCGCCCTCCACGCCGACCTCGTGGTGGGCGCGGTCTTCGTTCCCGGCGAGCCGACGCCGAAGCTCCTGCCGCGCTCCCTCGTCGCGCGCATGAAGCCCGGCTCCATGATCGTGGACATCTCGATCGATGCGGGCGGCGTGGCCGAGACGTCTCGGCCCACGACGCACGCCATGCCGACTTTCGTCGAAGAAGGCGTGATCCATTACTGCGTGGCCAACATGCCCGCCGCCGAGCCCGCGCGCGCCGCGGCCGCGATCTCCGCCGCGGTGCTGCCATTCGCGCGCGAGCTCGCCTCGAAAGGCATCGCGCGCGCGGTGCGCGAGAACGCGGCGCTGCGCCGCGGCGTGTTGGTGTGGAAAGGGCGCGTGACCCACGAGGGGATCGCGAAGGAAGCCGGCCTCGCCTACACTGCCCTCTCGGATAGCGACCTTGAAGACTGACGACCTCTCCCGGGCGATCGACGCACTCCTGCCGCAGACGCAGTGCACGCAATGCGGCTTCGAGGGCTGTCGGCCCTACGCGCGCGCGATCGCGGCGGGCGAAGCGGACATCAACCAGTGCCCGCCCGGCGGCGACCCGGTGGTGGCCCTGCTCGCGAAGCTCACCGGGCGCGCGGCGAAGCCGCTCAATCCCGCGAACGGCGAATACCGCGCGCCGCAGGTGGCAGTGATCGACGAGGACATCTGCATCGGCTGCACCAAGTGCATCCAGGCCTGCCCCGTGGACGCCATCGTCGGCGCCTCGAAGCTCATGCATACGGTGATCGCATCGTGGTGCACCGGATGCGAGCTCTGCATCCCGCCCTGCCCGGTCGATTGCATCGCGCTGGCGCCGGTGGCCGCGCTGCCCGATGCGAACCTCTCCCGCGAGCGCCACGATTTTCGCGACGTGCGCCTTGCCCGCGACGCCTCCGAGCTCGCGCAACGATTGGAATCCTACGAATGAGCCCCGCGAAGCGCGAAGAATTCTTCCGCCGTCTCGCGGCGGCGATGCCGGAGCCAAAGAGCGAGCTCGAGCACGCCACGCCCTACGAGCTCCTCGTGGCCGTGGTTCTCTCCGCGCAGGCCACCGACAAGAGCGTGAATCTGGCCACCGCGAAGCTCTACCCGGTCGCCAACACGCCCGCGAAGATCGCGGCCCTGGGCGTCGAGGGGCTCGAGGAATACATCCGCACGATCGGCCTCTACCGGGGAAAGGCGAGGAACGTGATCGCGCTCTCTCGGATCCTCCTCGAGTCGCACGGCGGCGAGATTCCACGCACGCGCGAGGAGCTGGAGGCGCTCCCCGGCGTGGGCCGCAAGACCGCGAACGTGGTCCTCAACGTGGCCTTCGAGGAGCTCACCATCGCGGTGGACACGCACGTCTTCCGGGTGTCGAACCGCACGAAGCTCGCCCCGGGCAAGGACCCGCTCGCAGTCGAGCTGAAGCTCCTCAAGATCACGCCGAAGAAGTACCTGCGCAACGCGCACCATTACCTGATCCTCCACGGCCGCTACACGTGCATCGCGCGGAAGCCGCTGTGCTTCAAGTGCCCGGTCTACGGACAGTGCGAATTCCCGGAGAAGAGGAAGTTCGCCGCCGAGGGCGAAGCGCCGAAACCCACTAATAAAAAGACGCTGCCCCAGGGGCGCGATGTTTAACCCGACGCGCGACGAGTCGCGCGCGTTCCTCTTCGACCTGTGGGGGAAGCATCTCGCCGGCGCGCCTCTTACGCCGCTGGAAGCCATGGCGCTGGGCGTCGTGCTCGAGCATCCCGAGTACCACGGCGTGCTGGGCGATCGCGAGCGCTACCTCGACCGGGATTGGATGCCCGAGGGGGGGGAGACCAATCCCTTCCTGCACCTCATGATGCACGTCTCGATCGAGGAGCAGCTTTCCATCGACCATCCCCCGGGGATCCGTGCCGCCGTCGAGGCGCTCGCCGCGAAGCGCGGCTCGATGCACGACGCGCGCCACGACGTGATGGACTGCCTCGCCGAGATGATCTGGCAGGCGCAGCGCAACGCCACCGGATTCGACAACGCGCTCTATCTCGGTTGCGTCTCGCGCAAATCGCATCTGGAGCCGTAGCGCACCGGCGTGAAGCGCGCGGTCTTGCCGGCATTTTTCGAGCGCATCTCGATGGCCCTGAGGAGCGCCGCAAATGGACGAATCCCACATTGCACTCGGCGGCTAGCTAGGCGCCGATCGATCAGCTTCCGGGACGATCATGGCGGAGTGATTACACCGGAGGCCTGCGACCAGACGATTTGCCACTGATCGCCTCGCTTCTCGTAGACGTTCGTATGAATCATCGGCCCGCGATGAACAACCTTTCCCTCGCGAGCTACTTCGAACTTTGTGTCGCGGTACCGAATAACGGCGGCCCCGCCATAAAGGCGTACGGCGATCTCGCCGGGTTCCCATGAAACATAACCGAGCTGCCGAGATCTCAAACTATCCAGATATTCCCTTTTCGTAAGGGATGAACCTGCTGGATTGATCAATTCGAAATCGTCAGCATGCAGCCGCTCGGCCGTTGGCATATCGATCTCGACGAGTGAGCGGAGGCGTTGTCGTTCAGTCTCGCGAATGCGTTCTGCCTCCGTGCTGGAGATTTGAGACGTCGCCGAAAACGCGCTGCTGGCGAAGACAATCGCTATCGTCACCAGCCACGGATGGGGCAATCGATTCCGCATAGTAGCCTCCGCAACTTCGTTATGCATACTACCCGGCGGTCAGGCCTTCAATCCTCGATCGCCTGGTACACAAGCGCTCCGATCTTGCCTCGCAAGGTCCCACGATAAGCTCCCGGCACGTGCGTCATGAGCACGACGATTAACTGCTCCCTCGGATCGACCCAGAAGTACGTGCCGTACGCGCCGCTCCAGAAGTACTCGCCTTTGCTGCCGATCAGAGACGACATGCCGTCTTCGCGCCGCACGGCGAATCCCAGACCAAAGCCATAGCCGGCAAGCGTGGATGGTCCCAGCGCCCTCATCCGATTGTCGATTTCCGGGGGCAAGTGGTCACTCGTCATGTATTCGACTGTCTTTCGCGAAAGGATGCGGGTCCTTTCGAGCACGCCCTTGTTGAGCAGCATCTGCGCGAAACGGACATAGTCCCCGGCGGTCGAGGCTCCGCAGCCGCCGCCGCATTCGAACTTGAGCGGTTTGCTGAGATCGAGCACGAATTGCGGCGACCCTGTTTCGGGATCGTTCGCAAACCATCGGGCATACCGGCTCTGCTTTTCCGGCGGAATGGCAAACGATGTGTCGACCATGCCTAGCGGTTTCCAAATGCGTTCGCTCAAGAAGTCGTCCAACGGCTTACCACTGATGGCTTCGATGACGAGGCCTGCGACATCGGTGGATAGACTGTAGTCCCACACCGTTCCGGGCTGATACGCGAGTGGCAACGAGGCGAGCTTCCCGAGAAACTCTTCGCGCGTCATCGTAGAGCCGCTGATCGCCGACGATGGCGGGTACATCTTGTGCAGCGCCGTCGATCCGCGACCACCGTACAGAAGGCCCGACGTGTGACGCAACAGGTCCTGGACAGTCATCTGCCGCGCGGGAATGGTTTCCCCGGGATTATCAAGATTCGAAGCCACGCGCATCCTGGCAAGCGCCGGAAGATACTGTCCGACGGCATCCGAAGGAAGCACACGATCTTCCTCGAACAACGTCATCAGTGCGACCGACGTCATCGGCTTGGTCATCGATGCGATGCTGAAGATCGCATCCGTTGTCATGGGCACTCCCGATTCCTTGTCGCGGAAACCGAGCGCCTCAAAGTAGACGAGCTTCCCCTTGCGAGCGATTGCCACGACCGCGCCTGGGATGCGATTCTTATCGACATCTTCCTTCAGCAATTTGCCGATTCGAGCCAGGCGAGCCGATGACATTCCGACCGATTCGGGTGTGGCGCGCGGCAGTGGATCGGCCGCCAGAACGGTAGTGGTGAAAATACATGCCAGCACGGTGCAGAACGTTTTCGGTCCCATAGTCCCCCCTTGCTCCAACGCGTTGTGAGGCTTCATGCAGATCCCACCGCCACTTCAAAGGTTGATGTCTCCCCAGCGTCGCATAAACTCCTTCAGCTCCCGGGCATCCTGTATGGAGCGAATCGCTTCGGCGTCAACGGGGGTCACGCGTTCGAATCCGCTCACCCCCGACGTGGTGCAAAAGACGCTCATCCAGGGCGCTCGGCACCAACGGCACTTCCCCAAAACGTATTCGAAGCCGCCTGCATGTTGAAGGTCACGCTTCGGGGTCCATGATGGAAGAAACCTTGCGCCGATGCAGCAGGTCAGCCGACTCATGGCTGAAGCGATGATTCATCCCGTAACTGAGCCAACCTCCGGATTTCTGTGCTGTCGAATGCATCGCCCTCTGGCTCCTCACCAAATATTTCGTGATGAATATTGCGCATTGTTTCTTCCAGCGCGCTAATGATTTCCCCAACCTTATCGTTACTTAGGCCCGCGGCCTTGTAGTAGGCACTCGGGTCGAATACGCCCTCCTTGTCGATGTGCATGAAGGTCTTGTTCCGTATGCCCAGCAAGGCCTGCGAGACTACTCGTAACTCAGTGAGGTTCAAGCCTGCGTTTTTCGCCGCCTTGTTGACCAATTTGGCATTGCACCTGTGCAAGTACCAAAAGGATGCAGTTTGGGGATCATCTTCGAGGACGCGGATTAGCCGAACTAGACGTGCGTCCTTTAGGGCGTTTAGCGAGAGGCGGAAGAAATCCAGTCCGACCGCATGCACGCCCTTCATTCCACCAATCGCATCCTGATAGGTTCGGAGCCAATATGCCTCGGCCCCTATTCTTTCCACCGTCCGATTAAACCGGGCGTCCGATGATCGAACCTTCGCAACTGCCTTTTTCATCTGCCTAACGACCGAGTTAAGCGGCGAGCCACGACGGCCGTGCCGCGGGCAGACGCGGCCCACGATGCACACCCGTCCGCTCCAACGCGTTGTTACGTCTCACACTGGCTCCGAACGATAGCCCATCGCGCAAGTTTCACCTTGTACGGCATGGCCGCATGAGCTGCGCTCGTTGAGGGAAGCACTTCAGCGATTGCCTCGAGTTCCTCCGATCGTTTTACTCGACGATGGTAGATGTTGGCGGCTTTTTTGCCGTTGAAGCAAATTAGGCGCACGTCTTCGTGCGAGCGGAGAAACTCAGCAAAGTCATTCGGCTCGTCATCTCGGATCGAAGCATCCAGGCTTCCCGGTCTATGCGCGGAATGACAGACGTCCCAAAGTGCGACGCCCTTCGAGATGAGGCAATTGGTTCGGGCCGAATACGAGGCTAGGGGATCAAGGCAGAACAAGTCGGCCATGATCTTCCAGAAGACATTTTGCGGTTGCGCGTAATACTCGCCCTTCTGCAGAGAAACCTGACTAGGAAGAGTACCGAGAATTAGCACCCTTGCGGCACGGTCTGCGATGGGATCAAACCCTTGAGTCCGCACGCTGGCTCCCATGTGAGACCTAACAGGATATGGACGGCACAAACGCCGCAATTGCGGCCCTTTTGCCCGTATAAAAATAGAATGAATTTCGCAAGCTATTGATCCGTTCGAAGAAACTCGATCCTGCCTTAATTAAACGAACCCGGAAAGGCGGCAAGGCTCATTTTCCCCCACGATCCCCAGGCGTCGCCCTACCGTACAGGGTGGGTTCGAGGTTTACCTGGGTGCCGAGCCTGAAGTGCCCGAGCCCGCAGGCAAGGATTGGCAATCTCCTGTGTAAGAATGCTGTTTCGGCCAATGACCACCACGAACCCCCAACCCGATTCCCGCTACGCCGCGGGGCGCCTCATGCTGACGCTCGCGATCATGACGATCGGCGCGAGCGGCATGTACGTCGTGCCGGTGATGCTTCCCACGGTGCAGGCCGAATTCGGCATCGCGCGCGCCGACGCCTCGACGCCCTATTCCATGCTCATGATCGGCTTCGGCGTGGGCGGCCTCTTCATGGGGCGCCTCGCCGACCGCTTCGGCGTGATGGTGCCGCTGCTGATCGGGGCGACGTCCCTGGGCGCCGGCATGATCATCGCGGGCAACGCCCAAGGCATCGCGACCTTCAACCTCGCGCACGGCGTGCTGATCGGGCTCTTCGGATCCTCCGCGACGTTCTCGCCGCTCCTCGCCGACACCTCGCTCTGGTTCGTGAAGCGCCGCGGCATCGCGGTGGCGGTGTGTGCGAGCGGCAATTATCTTGGTGGCGCCATCTGGCCGCCGGTGGTGCAGCACTTCGTGGAGAGCGTGGGCTGGCGCCAGACGTATATCGGCATGGGCATCGCATGCTCGATCGCGATGTTCACGCTTGCGCTCTTCATGCGGCGCCGGCCACCCCTCACCGCGCCCGCGGCGGTGCATGCAGCCGCGCCTTCGTCGAAGGCGATGCCGTTCGGCCTGTCGCCCACCGCGGCGCAGGTGCTGTTGTGCATCGCCGGGCTCGCGTGCTGCGTGGCGATGTCGATGCCTCAGGTGCACATCGTCGCGTACTGCGGTGACTTGGGCTACGGCGCGGCGCGCGGCGCCGAGATGCTGGCGTTGATGCTCGCATGCGGAATCGTGAGCCGGCTCGCCTCCGGGATCATCTGCGATCGAATCGGCGGGCTGCGCACACTGCTGTTGGGATCCGCGCTGCAGGGCGTGGCCCTCCTCCTCTTCCTGCCGTTCGACGGGCTGGTCTCGCTCTACGTGATCGCGGCGCTCTTCGGTCTCTTCCAGGGCGGCATCGTGCCCTCGTACGCGATCATCGTGCGCGAGCACTTTCCCGCGTCGGAGGCGGGCGCTCGCGTGGGCGCCGTCATCATGTTCACCATGCTCGGCATGGCGCTCGGCGGCTGGATGTCGGGCAAGGTTTTCGACCTCACCGGCTCCTACCACGCCGCCTTCATGAACGGCATCGCGTGGAACCTCTTGAACCTCACCATCGCCTTCCTGCTGCTTCGCCGCGTGCGCCGGCTGCAGATGAGGATGCAGCCCGCATGACCATCGAAGCCGGCGCCCTCTTCGCCACACAGCTCGCCATGGGCTTCGCGCTCGCCGCCTGCGTAGGACTGCGCGCTTTCCTGCCGCTCCTGGCCGCGGGGCTTCTCGCGCGCTACGGCTATGTGAACCTGGGGGAATCGTTCGCGTGGATGGAATCCACGCCCGCGTTGCTGGTATTCGGCAGCGCGCTGGTCTTCGAGGTGCTTGCCGACAAGGTGCCGGTCCTGGACCACGCGTTGCATGCGGTCGAGGCCTTCGTGAAGCCGATGGCGGCGACACTCCTCGCGGCATCTCTCTTCACCAACCTCGATCCGATGACCGCGATGATCCTCGGCCTCATCGGGGGAGGCAGCATCGCCGGCGCCGTGCATGCCCTGCGAGGGGGGACACGAGTGCTGTCGACGGCCGCCACCGGCGGCCTCGCCAACCCGATCCTGTCCCTCTTCGACGATCTCCTTGCGGTCGTCGGAGTGGGCTTCGCCATCGTACTGCCCATCATCGCGGCGCTGATCGTGATCGTGCTCGTGGTGCTGGGCGTGCGAATGCTGCGCCGTGCTAGCCGAGGTAAGCTCCCCCGTTCAGATGCAACTCCTGGCCCGTGATGTAGCGCGCGTCGGGGCCTGACAGGAAGCGCACCGCCGCGGCCACCTCTTCCGCCGTCCCGCGCCTGCCAAGAAGCGACTCGTGCTGGTGCGCGCTTTTCTTCCCGCTCGCTGCGTTGCGCTGGGTCTCGATGAGGCCGGGCACGACGCAGTTCACCGTGATGCGATCGGGCGCAAGGTCGTGCGCCAGCGCGCGCGTGAGGCCGACGAGTCCCAGCTTCGCCGCGACCACGTGCGGCCGGCCGGCGGCGCCGGTGTGGCCCGACATGCCGCCGATGTTGACGATCGCGCCCGCGCCGCTCGCGCGCAGCCCCGCGAGGCTCGCCTTGGTGGTGAGGAAGGCGCCGTCGAGGATGATCCCGGTGACGCGCTTCCACGTCGCATAGTCGATCTGGTCGATGGGCGTCACGTCGCGGATGGCGGCGTTGTTGACGAGGATGTCGAGCCGGCCGAGCTTGTCGAGCGTGGATTTGACCATCGCGTTCACCGCCGCTTCGTCGGTGACGTCGGCCAGGCTCGCGAAGGCCTTGCCGCCCGCGGCCTCGATTTCCTTCACCACCGCGCGCGTTTCGTCCGTGGATGCCTTCGCGTTGACCACTACCGAGGCTCCCGCATCGGCGAGTGCCAACGCGATGGCGCGTCCGATGTTTCGGCTGGCCCCGGTCACCAGCGCGACGCGGCCTTCGAGCTCCCTTCGTGCGGTCATGTTCGTCACCCCCTGAATGGCGCGAGGTCGAGCGTGCGCGAATCGAATGCGCGCCCGGCGAACTGGAGCCAGGCCTCGGTGCGCGCCCGGTCCCAGCCTCCATACGCGCAGTTGGCGCGGAATTTCCCGACGATCTCGTCTCGCGCCAGAGGCTCGTGGCTGCCACCGCGGAAGTGCCCCTGGCGCTCCTCGAGCACGCGCCCATCGGCGAGCGTGATCCTCACATGGCCGGTGAATTCGTCGGGATAGGGATTGGCCGGGTCGACCTCGTAGAAGACCTTTGCCGCGAGCGCGGCGATGTCGGGGTCGCGCGCACTGTCCTCGGTGAACGCCTCGAGCCCGACGGCGCCGTGCAGGATGCCGTACGCCACGCAGAAAGGCACGCTGAATTTCGCGGCGTAGGCGTTGGGCGGGCGCTGCTTCAGGTCAAGAGGCTCCCACAGGCGGTGCACGATGCCTTCGGCGGTTTCGCATTCGATCCGGGTGATTTGCGAAACTCCAAGATTCGTGGCGAGCCTTCGCGCGCAATCGATGTATGGATGGATCATCGTGCCGCAGGCGTACGGCTTGAACGCGATCGTGCGGGAGACCCAGCGCTCGCCGAATCCTTCCGTCATCGCCGCCCATGCACCGTCGGTAGTGTTGGCGAAGCCGTGCAGGAAACCGTGCGCGCCCTCCCACACCGTGCGCGGACCTTCGAAGCCCGCGCGCGCGAGATCCACCGCGCGCAATCCCGCCTGCGCCGCCCAGCCCGGATGCATGCGCTTGGTGGAAGTGCCTTCGGCGAGGTACTCGATGAGGCCGCTGGCCATCGATCCCGCGATGCCCTGTGCCGAGGCGAAAGTCTTCTCGTCGACACGCAATGCCGCCGCGATTCCCGCTGCCGCGCCCATCGCTCCCAGCACCGCGGTCGGATGGAAGCCCGCCTTGTGGATGCGTTTGGGCGCGACGAGGCCCCCGCGGCACATCACCTCGCAGCCTACCGCGATGCCGTAGAGCAGGTCCGGGCCCGCGATCCGGTGGCGCTCGGCGGCCGCCAGCAACGCCGGCACGATCACCACTCCCGCGTGCACCGGCCCGCCCTCGAAGGTGTCGTCGAAATCCTCGCCGTGGGCCGCGGTG
>JANLXC010000052.1:0-4307 GCA_031364925.1 Burkholderiales bacterium
AGCGCCTCATGATCTCCGCGCCCTATGCGTTTACGGTAACTGTGTGAGCTCACCAGTCCCACCCCTGCGCCTCACTCTCCCAATCGATCCGGCCGATCTCCTCGAGAACGTCTTCCGCCGGGAGTCCGAAGGAGCCTTGAAACCACGCCACCACGAGCGAGGAACAGGAATTATCGGACCCGGGCAATTCGCCCGAGTCGAATCTCGCCAGACAGGCCACGCGCGGTAGGCGCTCTTCCACCAGCGTCTCGCCGCGCCTGGCGACTTCCCTCGTGATGACGGCGGGCGCAATCAAGTGCGGGATGTTCGCGCCGACCATCCACTCCCTCCCCTTCTCGAGAAGGCGACCGATCTCGCGCGTGGTCATCTCCCGATCGAGAAACCCCGCGAGCAATCCCGAATACGTCCTGGATTGCGAAAGAAGGCCCATCGAGATCGTTCTGCCTGAAGGTAGGTGGAGGTCCATTGCGGCAATCATGGGTCGCAAGCGGCTCATGTGGTGAGCCACTCACCCCGCATCATTGCCGCGTCAATCCGTGAGATCAGCATGCTTCTCATGCAATGCCCGGTCGCGGGCTTCCAATTCCACGAGGGCGAAGCGCACTGGGGGCGAATGAAGGCGCACGACGCGCTGACCCTTCGCCGCGAGCCGGGCAATCGCCACGATCCGCGCGCGGTGCGGGTCGAATGGCGCGGCGTGGCCCTCGGCTACCTTCCGCGCGAGGCCAACTACGCCGTCTCCCAGATGCTCGATGGCGGCGTCGCAGTCGAGGCGCATATTCGCGAGCTGCGGTTCAGCGACGATCCGTGGAAGCGCGTGATGATCGAGGTGGCGGTTCCCGGCGCCATCGCCACCGCGCCGCCGAAGGATGCTCCCGCGCCCCCGGTCGCCGCGCCTCCGCCCGTCACTATCGCAATCGATGCGTGCGTGCGAACGAAGCAACCTCCCCGCCTCGAGCTCTCCCCCGTGGGCGGCACCGAAGACCGCTGGCACAAGGCGATCGCCCTCCTGGAAAGCTTGCACCCCGACATCGCCCGGCGCTTAGCCCTCCCCGCGGCGGCGTGCGTGCGCGATGAAGCGCGCACCGTGACGCTATGGAACGCGGTCGAGATCTCGATCAACGCGACCGGCCGCAACCTGCACGTGCGCTATCTCGACGCCTTCACCCCCAAGCGCCCGCCCGTCACGATCGACCTCAAGCAGCCGATCGCCGCTTACTCGTGGAAGCATGCCTTGCTGCCCGTGCTGCTGCGCGAGTGCGCGAAGCAAGGCATCGACCCCGCGATCCTCACCGGGTCCGAGGGAAGGTGGCTGCACCGCTCGCTGCACCTCACCTTCGCCAAGTACGTCGACTTCGACGCGCTCCGCCGCAAGGTGCTGGAATTCCTGGTACCCGATCCGCTCGTCCTCTCGCTCACCAATCGCATCTTCGGCAACGGTGCGCCGGCGGAGAAATTCAACTGGGTCGGCGAGCACGCCCTACCCCTCGCGCAAGTGGCCATCGATCAGCCGGCGATGTTGCCGTTCCTGCGCTTCCTTCCGGCAGAAATCCGCAGCGTCGATCCGCTCGCCATGCTGCAGGAGCATGTCCTCGCGCAGGGCATGCAGCCCGGCGCGTGGAAGCGTCTCGCTCAATGGGGCTTCGCGACCTTCGACGATTTCCTCGATGGAATGCCGAGCATTCCCGCGGCCTTCATCGAGTACGCCAACCTTCTCTATCGCCTCGAAGTCCAGGACCCGCCTCCGAAGCTCTTCTCATCACTCGCCGGCCAATCCGCATTCTTCGACGACGCACCGGGCGCCGCACGCACCCTGCGTTGGATCCCGGACTGGTTCATGCGCGCGCTGCTTCGCGAAGCCTGTGACACCGACGATGAAAATCACGATCGCCTCGCGAACGAGCTCGCCATCGCGCTCGCCTGGTTGCGCGACACCAAGCTGGAACCGGATTCCAACCAGCGCAAGGCCGGCTGGTCCTGGATCGTTCACCGCGCGATCGAGCACGACGTCATGCTCGAGGGGCTGAAGTGGGCGGTGGCTTGCAAAGCCGTGATCGACGGCGCGTACCTTGTGGTTCCGATTCGCAGCAGCGCCGAGCTGCGCGCGGAAGCCAGGGCGATGATGAACTGCCTGGAGACCTACGAAGCGGAGTGCGCGCTTGGCGAGATCATCGTCTTCTCCATTCGCCGCGCGTCGGATCGCAAGCGACTGGCATGCTTCACGGTATCGCGCACCGTTGGCAAACACCGATATTGGCAAGTGAGCCAGATCGCGGGGAAGGTGAACTCAACGGCGCCGCCCGAGCTGGCGTTAGTGGCGAAGAGGGCGGTGGCGCGGCTGAATGGGGACATACCAGCATGAGACTTGGTCATGTCAACACCGCAGCCACCATCGCGTTGTAAGCGAATCGATCTATACTCGAAGCCTGTTCTGCTGAGGAGCAGATGGAAAAAGCCATTCAAGTGCGTGCATTCTGGGATGTCGATGCCAAGGTGTGGGTTGCCGAAAGCGATGACGTTCCCGGCCTCGTCACGGAAGCCGAATCCGTGGACCGGCTGGTCGAAAAGCTCAAGGTCCTGATCCCAGAGCTTCTCGCCGAGAACGGCATCGCGCGCTCCGGCGAAATCCCCTTCAGGCTTGTAAGCGAGATCGAGGTCGTTTCCCACCCGCGCGCAGCTTAGTCCCGTGGCCGATTTCTCCGGCGAGCTGAAGAAGCTCCTCGCCGCCAACGGATGCCGATTCAAGCGGCATGGCAAGGGTGACCACGATATCTGGGTTAGCCCGATTTCCGGCCGCTCGTTTCCCGTCGATTACAGCATCAAGTCGCGTCACACCGCCAACGGCATTCTCAAGCAGGCGGGGCTTCCAAAGGCGTTTTGAGATGACCTACGAATCCCTCGCGCTGTACATCGACGGCGCCTGGCTGGCCGGTGAGGGTCGGCGCGAACAGGAAGTCCTGAATCCCGCCACCGACGAAGTCCTCGGCCAATTGCCGCACGCGACCACCGCCGACCTCGATCGCGCCTTGGCGAGCGCACAGCGTGCGTTCGAGTCGTGGCGCAACAGCTCGCCCATGGAGCGCAGCCGGGTGTTGCGCAGGGTCGGCGAGCTCACGCGCGAGCGTGCTCCGGCGATCGCCCGCAACCTGACGCTTGACCAGGGCAAGCCGCTGGCCGAGGCGTTGAGCGAAGTAAAAGCGTGCGCCGATCACGCGGACTGGCATGCCGAGGAGTGCCGGCGCATCTACGGGCGCGTCATTCCCGCGCGCTCGCCCGATGTCCGCCAGCTCGTGGTGCGCGAGCCGGTCGGCGTGTGCGCCGCGTTCACGCCATGGAATTTTCCGTTCACGCAAGCCATCCGCAAGATCTGCGCGGCCATCGGCGCCGGCTGCACCATCATCCTCAAGGGCCCCGAAGACTCTCCCTCGGCCGTGATCGCGCTGGGGCGCCTGTTCGAGGATGCGGGCCTGCCCGCGGGTTGCCTGAACCTGGTCTGGGGTGTTCCGAGCGAAGTCTCCGGATACCTGATTCGCTCGCCCATCGTGCGCAAGATTTCGTTCACCGGTTCGGTCGCCGTCGGCAAGCAGTTGGCGGCACTGGCGGGGCAGCACATGAAGCGCACGACGATGGAGCTGGGCGGCCATGCGCCGGTCATCATCTTCGAGGATGCCGATGTCGAACGCGCCGCGGACATGCTCGCCGCCTACAAGATGCGCAACGCCGGCCAGGTCTGCATCTCGCCCACCCGCTTCTACGTCCAGCAGAAGGCGCACGACGCGTACCTAGATCGCTTCACCAGCGCCATCGGCAAGATCCGGGTGGGCGCCGGGCTGGATGAGGGGACGCAGATGGGCCCCTTGTGCCATTCGCGAAGGATCGAGACGATGGAGCTCTTCGTCGCGGATTCTCTCCAGCGCGGCGGCACGATCGCCACGGGCGGCAAGCGCATCGGTACCACGGGCAACTTTTTCGCGCCCACGATCGTCACCGACCTTCCGGACCAATCCCTCCTCATGACCGACGAGCCCTTCGGGCCGATCGCCGCTGTGACGCGCTTCAAGGATTTCGACGAGGTCGTGTGCCGCGCCAACAGCTTGAGCTTCGGGCTCGCGGCCTTCGCCTTCACGACCTCGTCGAAGACAGCCCACGCGGTATCGAATGCGCTCGCCGCCGGCATGGTCAACATCAACCACTTCGGCATGACGTTTCCGGAGACCCCGTTCGGCGGCATCAACGACAGCGGCCATGGCCGGGAAGGCGGGTCGGAAACGTTCGACGGCTATCTCAACACCAAATTCATCACGCAG
>JANLXC010000062.1:0-4275 GCA_031364925.1 Burkholderiales bacterium
GAAGCTGTGGGCCACCGTGTGACCCACGGGGCGAGGCGCTTTCACGAGGCCACGCGCATTGACGATTCCGTAATCGCGGAGATCGAGTCGTTGAGCGCCCTCGCGCCCCTGCACAATCCGCCGGCCATCGCCGGAATCCGCATGGCCCGACAGAGCTGGCCGCAGGCTCCCCAGGTCGCCGTCTTCGATACCGCCTTTCATGGCGACATGCCGCCGCATGCGTCGACCTACGCCGTTCCCGAGGAATGGCGTCAAAGCGGCGTCGTCCGGCGCTTCGGTTTTCACGGCACCTCCCACAGGTACGTGATGGAACGGGTGGCCGAGGCGCTCGGGGTCTCGCCGGCGGAGTTGCGCATCATCAGTTGTCATCTCGGCAGTGGGGCGAGCGTCTGCGCGATAGAGCGCGGCGTTTCGATCGACACGTCGATGGGAATGACCCCGCTCGAAGGCCTCGTAATGGGATCGCGGTGCGGGACATCGACCCCGGCGTCGCGGCCCATGTGCACCGCACGCTAGGCCTTTCCCCAGAGGAGTTCGAGGATGCCCTCTACCGGCGCAGCGGGCTCGCGGGGCTTGCCGGGCAGGGTAGCGACCTCCGGGAGGTTGAGGCGGCCGCGGCGAAAGGTGACTCACGCGCGCAGCTTGCCATCGACGTCTATGCCTACCGGGCGCGCAAATACGTCGGCGCGTACGCCGCTGCGATGGGCGGCCTCGATGTCCTGGCATTCACCGGCGGCATCGGAGAGAACTCCGCTGGCATGCGGCGGCGCATCTGCGATCGCCTGGAATTCCTCGGTGTGCGGCTGGACGACTCGGCCAACGCTGCGCTGCATCTAGAGGGATTCGAGGCCGCCGAGATCCAGCACGCGCAAACCCACATACGCGTCTTCGTTACGCGGGCGCGGGAAGACTGGATGATCTCGAAGGAGGTCTACCGCCTCTTGACTTGATTGCCTGTGATTCTCTGTACGGCAGCGAACAGACGGTCCCACGGCCGGCCGATATGCTCATTCGATGCCTCCAGAGTCGGCAGGCTTTGGTGCATCCTCCCACGCCCAGCCACTCGGTAACGCCTCTCATCCCTTCTCGCTGCCATTCCGGGAGCGGCTCCGGGAAAAGGAACGTGAATTGAACGCAAGCGTCGCGTCGAGACTCGAGCGCATGCTCCACGTTGCGTCGCGCTTCGGCCACGCAGACTCGCTCGGCATCCAAGCCGGGGAGGAACCGCCGCTGCGATCGAATCTGTTCAGCGCCGATCAGATGGAGCAGCACGGGAAGAGCCTCGCGTCGGCCCACCGGTTGGCGCCGGGCCGCGCTCCCGATCAACTGCTGGCACGGCTCTCCGAGAACGAACGCATCCTGGTGGAAGTCTGCGAGCAGCTGACCGCGGCAGTCACGGCAAACGACCGCATCACGCCCGCCGCGGAATGGCTGCTCGACAATTTTTATCTGGTCGAAGAACAGATCCGCACGGCCAAGCGGCACTTGCCCAAGGGATACAGCCGCGAGCTTCCGCGACTGGCGCAGGGCCCTTCGGCCAAGCGGCCGCGGGTCTACGACCTGGCGTTGGAGGCGATCTCACATGGCGACGGCAGGGTCGACGTCGAGAGCCTTTCCCGTTTCGTCGCGGCGTACCAGACGGTCACGCCGCTCAAGGTGGGCGAATTGTGGGCCATTCCGATCATGCTGCGATTGGCGTTGATCGAGAACCTGCGCCGCGTCGGAGTCCGGATCGCGGCCGCCGCGAGCGACCGGAATCGCGCGGACGCGTGGGCCGACCAGATGCTGGAGGTCGCCGAGCACGATCCCCGCAGCCTGATCCTGGTGATCGCGGATATGGCGCGCTCTAACCCGCCCATGGTGAGCTCGTTCGTCGCCGAGTTGGCGCGCCGGTTGCAGGGGCAGAGCGCGGCATTGGCTTTGCCGCTCACCTGGATCGAGCAGCGCCTGTCCGAGTCGGGCCTTTCGATCGAGCAGCTGGTGCAGTCCGAAACGCAGGTACAGGCCGGGGGGCAGGTCTCGATCAGCAATACCATCGGCAGCCTTCGATTCCTGGGATCGATGGATTGGCGCGATTTCGTCGAGACAATGAGCGTCGTGGAGCACAAGTTGCGGGAAGATCCTGGCGGACTCTACGGCCGGATGGATTTCGCGACTCGCGATCGGTACCGGCATGTGGTGGAGGAGATCGCGAAAGGCAGTCGCCTCACCGAAATCGAGGTGGCGCGCAAGGCGATCCAGTTGGCTTACGAGGGCACCGCCGGCCATGTCGGCAGGAGCGGCGACGACGATCGGGTGGCTCACGTCGGCTTCTACCTGGTCGACAAGGGGCGGTCGCGCCTCGAACGTGCGGTGGAAATGCGTCACTCTTTCCCCGCGGCCTTGCGTTGGGTGGGGCGGCGAGCTCCCTTGCTGCCATACGTCGGCGCGATCAGCGTGCTCACGCTTTTCCTCACTGCGGCACTGGTGGCCCAAGCCCATGGCGATGGCGTTTTCGGCTACGGGCTCGCGGCGCTGGGAATCCTCATTTTGCTGGCCACCAGCCAGTTGGCGGTGGGGATGGTGAACTGGGCGGCGACGTTGCTCGTGACGCCCCGCCCCTTGTCGCGAATGGATTTCTCCGAAGGTCTTCCGCCCGAGTCGCGCACCTTGGCCGTGGTCCCGACGATGCTCACGTGCGCCGGAGACATCGAAAGCCTGGTCGAGGCGCTCGAGGTCCGCTTTCTCGCCAATCGCGACGAGCACCTGCATTTCGGACTGCTGACCGATTTCCAGGACGCGTTCGAGGAGACGCTGCCCGGGGATGAATCCCTGTTGGCGCTCGCTCGTGCCGGAATCGAGGCCCTGAACGAAAAGTACGCAAGTGCCGCGGCCTTCTTTCTCTTTCACCGCCCGCGGCGCTGGAATCCGCGTGAACGGGCCTGGATGGGCGAGGAGCGCAAGCGCGGGAAGCTGGCCGACCTGAATGCGCTGCTGCGTGGCGGGGCGGCGGGGCGCTTCTCGCACATCGTCGGCGAGACCGCGGTGCTGGCGAAGGTGAAGTACGTCATTACCCTCGACACCGACACGCAGTTGCCGCGCGACTCGGCGCGGAAGTTCGTCGGCGTCATGGCGCACCCCTTGAACCGTGCGCGCTTCGCTACCGCTGGCAAGCGCCAGGGCGGCGACATGGTGACCGAGGGGTATGCAATCCTGCAGCCGCGCGTGAGCATCAGCCTGCCCGGTGCGAATCGCTCGTGGTACGCGCGCTTGCACGGGGGCGATCCCGGCATCGATCCCTATACGCGCGCAGTCTCCGACGTTTACCAGGATGTGTTCCGCGAGGGATCCTTCATCGGCAAGGGAATCTACGACGTCGACGCGTTCGAGCGCGCGCTGCGCGGTCGCTTCCCCGACAATCGGATCCTCAGCCACGACTTGCTGGAGGGGTGTTACGCGCGAGCGGGTTTGTTGAGCGACGTGCAATTGTACGAGGAGCATCCGTCGACGTATGACGCGGACATGAGCCGGCGCCACCGATGGATCCGCGGCGACTGGCAGCTGGCGGGATGGCTCCTGCCGCGCGTGCCGGGCCCTGGCAAGAAACGGCTGGCAAATCCCCTGTCGGCGCTTTCGTTGTGGAAGCTCTTCGACAACCTGCGCCGCAGCCTCGTCCCGGCGGCGTTGACTCTTCTGCTGCTCCTCGGCTGGACCGTGCTCGCGCATGCGTGGCTGTGGACGCTCGCGGTGATCGCGATCGTTTTCCTTCCGGCGGCATTCGCCGTGGTCCTGGAGGCATTTCGAAAGCCCGACGAGGTACTGGTGCGCCAGCACCTCGCCGACAGCGCGGATGTGGCGGGCCGACATGTCGCCCGAACGGTGCTGACGCTCGCATTCCTCCCGTACGAGGCGACGGTCACCCTCGATGCGATCACGCGCACCGCGTGGCGGATGCTCGTCACGCATCGGCACCTCCTGGAATGGAGCCCATCGGCCGTAGAGGAACCGGATCGTCGCCGCGTCGATGACGCGCCGGGACGCACCGGGCTCGCGGCATCGGTCAAGTCGATGTGGATCGCCCCGGTCATCGCCACAGCCGCGGCGCTGGGGCTGGCGGCGTCCGCTTCGTCGGCCCTGGCCCCGGCGGGGGCGATGCTTTTCCTGTGGTTCGTCTCACCGGCGATCGCGTGGTGGATCGGCAGGCCGCTCGCTCGCCGCAAAGCGCGCCTCACGATGGACCAGACGCTCTTCCTGCGCCGCCTTGCGCGCAGGACATGGGCGTTCTTCGAATCCTTC
>JANLXC010000120.1:0-18645 GCA_031364925.1 Burkholderiales bacterium
GATGGCCGCGGTGGCTCGCGCGCGCCACGGCATCCTGGCCCCGTACATTCCCGAGGGACACGTCGGGATCGGCTCGATCAACTCGCCGATGCAATGCATGATGAAGGAGATCTGCGCGCAATGCCTGCAGCCGCAGGTCGATCCCGCCACCGGCAAGACCACCTACGTGTTTTCCTGCTTCAACCAGGACCAACCCCTCGATCGCGTCGATTTCCCCGCGCTGCGCGAGCGCCTGAAGCAGAATTCGCTGCAGGAAAAGCTCACCGCGCAGTGGATCGACCGCGCGCTCGTGATCGAAGGCGCGCGGCCGCCGCGCCAATAGGACCGGGCCCTCAGCGCCCGAACAACGAGGCGAACGACTCCGCCGCGCCACGCCGGCTGTCGCTAGCGCGGGCGGAGTAACCGCGCCCCGGGCGCAGCAACGCGCCCAGCCCGTAGACGACAGTCCGGACCAGGAACCCCAGCAGCACGGTGAGGTTGTAGACGGGCAGCAACGCCGTGCGGTTGTGCATTCCGAAGGCGACGCGCAGGCTGCGCATCCTGCGCCGCTGTGCGTCGAGCGCCCCACGCGCGGAGCCGCCGGCCTCGCGATGAATCGCGCGCGCGGCAGGCGTGAAGAGGACCTTCCATTCGCCCAGCCTCAGGCGATCGCACAGGTCGAAGTCCTCTCCACCATCGCCAAACCGCTCGTCGAACAACAACGTCGCGCCGAGCGCTTCGCGCCGCACCAGCATGCAGGCGCTGCTGACCCAGCCGACCTCGACGTCGGCGGATGGCTGGTTCTCAAGATAGAGCGGCGGCGGCAGGATGGCCTCGGGTAGGACGCGGTAGAGCAGCAGGAAATGGGAAGCCACACTGCGCAGCATCGGCACGTTGCCGCTGCTCCAGCGTAGCGGCACTCCGTCGGGACCGACCAGCCGGCAGCCCAGAGCGCCGACCTCGGGGCGCGCCGCCATGATCTCGAGCATTCGATCCACGGCGTGGTCGAGGACCACCGTGCCGGAATCGAGGAGCAGCACGTATCGGCCGCGGCATGATCGATACGTTTCGTTGCCGGCGCTGGCGAAGTTCTCCTGGCCCGCGACGAGCCGGGCCTCGGGAAACTCCGCGCGAACCATCTCGGCACTTCCATAGGCGGCATCAGTGTCCACCACAACGACTTCCCACGCCTGCGTCGCGAGCCGCATCTGGCCGCGCAGCGATTGAAGGCAATCGCGCAGCGCCTCGCGCCCTTTCGCATCGACGACGATCACCGACAGCGCGAGGGACGAGTCGGCGATGCGGGCCGGCGCACCGCGCCACACCGTCGGCGCGCGGTCCTGCCTCCAGATCGGGCGGCGCAACAGGCGCCGGACCTCGCGATACAGCCAGACCGGCGGCCGAGTGAGGAGGAAGACGACCGATCCTTCCTTCGCGAGCCTCGCCAACCCTGCCATGCGAAAGCCGGGATGGCGCAGCTCCGCCACGGCGAGGCGCGTGGCCTGGTTGCGGCGACGGATCGACACCAGTTTCGGATCGACCTCGTGCGCCCAACGGTCCACCGACTGCAGCGCCTCCACGTGCATGCGCAGCTCGGCCGTGTGCGTGAGGCTGCCCGCGCGCAGCCGGTAGCGAGATACGACGCCTTGCAGCGCGCGCGCCTTGTAGCGGCGGGTGAGCTCGAGGTAGAGGTAGTAGTCGGAAATCACCTCGATCGAGTCGGGAATGCCGCCGACTTCCGCGACGGCGGAGCGGCGTAGCAACACTGAGCTCATCTGGATGAAGCAGGAATCGGTGTAGAGGGCCACGAAAATATCGCCCTGCAGGAGTGCTCCGAACTCGCGCCGATGATCGAAGTCCACTTCCTCCCCGCGGGAGCCCAGCGAGACCGCGCGGCCGTAGATGATGGCGACCCCGGGGTCATCGCCGGCGAGCGCCAGCTGCGAGGCGAGCTTGTCGGGCAGCCACACGTCGTCGTGATCCACGAATGCAAGCCATTCTCCGCGTGCCTCGCGAATGGCGAGCTCGCGCGCGCGCGCCGGAGACGTGGCCTGCTGGGGGCGGAAGTAGCGCATGCGCGGGTCGGCGAACTCGGCAGCGATCTGGCCCGTCGCGTCGGTCGAGCCGTTGTCCCAGAACACGATTTCCCAGTCGGGAAACGTCTGCGCCCGAACGCTCTCGAGCGCGTCGCGAACGTACGCCGCGCCGTTGTAGACGTTCATCATGATGCTGACGCGAGGACTGCCCATTGCGGCGCGTTGGAGCTGCGCTGGGCCTAGAACTGGGGACGGAAAGCGTCGGGAGTCCGGATTCGCGCCGAGGACTTCACCCGGCCATCGACTCGCCGAAACCCGGCCAAAGCCGAAGCCGCGCCGAACCTGACGCCGAAACTACGCACAGGATACTCGTTCAATTCGCCCTCCTTGCACCAGCCGCAACGATAACATGTCGGGTATTCACATTATTTGCGGGCAATGAAGCCTCTCGCTCTCACCAAGTGCCGGCCACCGCCGTGACTGGCGCGCTCGGCTACGCACATCCGGAATATTCCCGGTCGTTGGCGGAGTTCGGCACGCCGCGCGAGCTTGCGCGCAGCGGCGGCTGGATCCTCGAGCGTCCGGTCCCCGATTCGCCGTACCGCGACGCAATGGCGGCATACCCTCTGCTCTTTTGTCGAAACTGGTCCGGACTGCACGCGGACTTGCGCGAGATGGAAGGGCGACTGGTCGCCGTGTCCGCGGTTCCGGACCCGTTCGGCGAGTACGACGAGAATCTCCTGCGTGAGTGTTTCGGCGACGTCGTCGTGCCGTTCAAGGAGCACTTCGTCACCGACATGCATCGGCCCCTGGCCGAGAGCGTGTCACGGCACCACCGTAAATATGCCCGCAAGGCGCTCCAGCAGGTTCATTCAGAGGTCGTCCAGGACCCTTCGGGGTTTCTCGCCGAATGGATCGACTTGCACCGCAGCCTCGTCGCCCGGCATGACGTGAAAGGCGTGCGGGCTTTCTCGCGGGCTGCGTTCGCGGCGCAGCTGAATCTTCCCGGCATCGTCGTGGTGCGCGCGAAGCATGGCGACACGACGGTGGGCGCGCAGCTGTGGTTCCAGCACGAGGACGTCGCCTACGGCCACGTGCTGGCGTTCAACCAGCTCGGCTACGACAGCGGCGCGCCCTATGCCCTGTATTGGTTCGCGCTCGAGCATTTCGCCGGCAAGGTCCGCTGGTGCAGCATTGGCGGCGTCTCCGGCACCGATGCCGAGGGTGCGGGGGGACTCGGCCAATTCAAGCGCGGCTGGGCCACTACGACGCGCACCGCCTACTTTTGCGGACGCATCCTGGATCGGCCCAGGTACGAAGAGCTGGTGCGGCGCAACGGGCGCGACCCGGCCGGATTCTTTCCCGCCTATCGATCGTCGATTGATTGACGCAATGCGCACGGCCTGCTGCACGGCCCCATGCCGCTTATCAAAACGCCCCCCAGGATGTACCATCGCGTTTGCGTGGGGACTCTGACGATGTCGTATCCGGAGTCCGGGGAACGCAAACCTAGGGCAAGGGGAAAAATCCATGGCGCAGGTGGCGGCCGACGGCATCGGCCCGCATTCAGCATCGAGTGCCCGCGGCAGCCCGATGCTCGGGATCCTTCTCGTCCTCGCAGCCCTGACCGTCAACAAGTGGACGCTCGAGCGGGTTTTCTCCCCGGACGAGCATATCGCCTCGGGCAGCTCGATCGCGTTGATCGCCGCCTTCGAGGCGGCCCTCCTCCTCGCCGGGATCTGGCTCCTGCTGAAGAAGCCTGCATTGGGCATTCCCATTGGGCTACGCCGGCTCGTTGGAATCGTGCTCGCCGCGGGCGTATTGATCGGGATCTATGGCGGCCTGAAAGTCGCCGGCGTCGTCGATCCGTATCGCGAGCAGCGCGCCGCATGGTTGAAGATGGCGGCGTCCGAGGAGTTGATCTTCGAGGTGACGCCGCAGTTCAAGAAGCTGGCAGGAAGCCTCAACAACATGAAGTTCCCCGACCACCTGAGCCAGGAAGTGTTCGAGGCGAAGGTGGCGTTCATCGATCTATCGGCGGCGGGCGCCGCCCCCAAGGTCCAGCAGATCGCGGATACCGGCATCGAAGTCCCGGAATGGGGTGTCGGGAAGGAGGCGAAGTCCGAGGCCATCGCGAATCTCGACTTGTGGCGCCCGTTCATGGAGCGGGTCGAGTACGTCAATTTCCCGTGGACCGAGTTCAAGGCGGCCAAGGCGAAGTTCCTCGACGAAGCGCACACCACCTTCGAAATCGACCTCGTCTTCCAGGGCATTGCCCGGCTCAAGTCGGGCGGATGGGCGTGGGTGAAGGCCGCCAACGAGGTTCGCTGGAGGAAGCAGCCGCAGTCCGACGCCAAGGAAGCCGCGAAGTGGAAGATCTACGAGTGGCGCACGGTGAAGTTCAGCACCATGGAAAGGAACGAGCTCCTCTTCGGCGAGGTGCTCGACGTGGTGCTCTCACCGGAAGCCGCGGCGCGGGCGAAGCGCTCGATCCACGAGGAGCTGAGGCTCGAGTGGATCCTCGCCAAGGACAAGAAGGACCCGCACGAGCACTTCACGCTGGAAGGCGTTGATCGCCATCCCGGCATCGCGGTGGTCGATCTCGACGGCGACGGATTCGACGACATCTACTTCCTCGCCGATTACGGCAAGAACATGTTCTTCCGCAATCGCGGCGACGGCACGTTCGAGGAAATCTCGGCCAAGCTCGGCCTGGACCTCGACGGCAAGAGCTCGTCGGCGATTTTCGCGGACTTCGACAACGACGGGCACCTGGACGTCGTCATCGGGCGCACCCTGGCTCGAAGCGTCTACATGCACTGGGAAAACGGGCGTTTCGTGGATCGCTCCGCGTGGATCAGCGGCGAGTTGCCGTACCTCGCCTCCTCGGTGACCGCCGCCGATTACGACGGCGACGGATTGCTCGACGTCTACATCGCGACCTACGCCTCCAACATGTCGTACTGGGAGAAAGGCGCATTCGATCCCGAGGCCCTCAAGGCCTACCTGCCGCCGGAAGACATCGCCGAGCTGCAGCGCAAGATGGTGGCGATGGACAATCCGTTCGCGGACCTTCCCGGGCCGCCCAACGTCCTCTTGAGGAACGTCGGCGGCGGCAAGTTCGAGGTCGTCAAGGATTCGGCGCTCAAGGTGTTCCGCAATACCTACCAGGCGACGTGGGGCGACTTCGACGGCGACGGAAAGCCCGACATCTTCCTCGCCAACGACTTCTCCCCGCCCACGCTTTTCCGCAACCTCGGCGGCGGGAAGTTCGCCGACGTATCCGCGGAAATGGGCCTGACCAACGCGCGCTTCGGCATGGGAGCCACCTGGGGCGACTACGACCAGGACGGCCGCATGGACCTCTACGTGTCCGCCATGTCGAGCAAGGCCGGCCGGCGCATCATCGCGCAGCTCCCCAAGGTGGATCCGCGCTTCGCGGTCATGGCGGCGGGCAACGCGCTCTACCACAATGAGCCCGGCAAATTCGAGAAGACCTCCGGTCCCGCGGCGCCGAAGCTCACGGTCGAGCAGTCGGGATGGGATTGGGGGGCCCAGCTGGTCGACCTCAACAACGACGGCTTCCTCGACATCTTCTCCTTGAGCGGCTACTTCACCGCGCCAAAGCAGGTAGAAACAGACTTCGACCTTTGAAGTGACTACTGGCGCACGGTCGTGCGCTCCGACAAAAAGCACGGATTCTCGAATTTCCGCCATAGCGGCACGGTCGACGATGCGCAGGGCCTTCCGCTCGACCGCAAGATCAAGGGCGGGGCGTCGTTCAGCGGCAACGAGCGCGATTCCGTTTATCTCAACAGGGGCGGCAAGGACTTCGTGAGCATTTCCGGCATCACCGGCTTGGACGATCCGGGCGACGGGCGCTCGTTCGCGATCCTCGATTACGATCGCGACGGCTGGCCCGACCTCGTTGTCGCGAGCGTCACCGCGCCGACGCTGCAGATCTACCGCAACCAGATGGGGGACAAGTCCTCCGCCGGCGTGCAAAAGAACCAGGTCATCGCGGTGCGTTTCGTCGGCGGGAACCAGAGCGCCGCGCCGTCGACCGAATGGTCCAACCGCGACGCCTACGGCGCGCTCTTGACCGCCTACCTCGACGGCTCGACCCTGGTGCGCGAGCACCGCGCGGGCGAGGGATTGGGAGCGCAGAACAGCGCCACGATGCTGGTCGGCATCGGGCAACGCGACGCGGTCAAGTCGCTGAAGGTTCGCTTTCCGTCGGGCAAGACCCAGGACATCGGCAAGGTGGCGGCGAACACGCTGGTGACCGTCTACGAGAACCCGGCGCATTCGCCGACGGGAACGGCATTCACGACGAAGCCATACAAGGTCGAGTCGATCCGTCCCCCGGCGCAGCGCAACCTTGCGTCCCTGCGATGAAATATCCAGCTCTCGGGCTCGCATTGATGGCGGCCCTAGGATTCGCCGGATCGTGTTCAGCCGAGTCCATCGTAGCCGACGCCGCCGCCACGAAGATGCGGATCGGCGACCGGAAGGCGAGCGGGCCCAACCCCAAGCTCATCCTGTACACGACCATGGCGACGTGGTGCGCGCCGTGCAAGGCGGAGTTGCCCCAGCTTTCGTACCTGCGCTCCGTGTTCAAGCCGGACGAGCTGGCAATGTTCGGATTGCCCTACGACGAAAAGGAAGGCGCGGCGAAGCTCACCGCATGGGCCGACGCCAACCATCCGCCCTACGAGCTGGTCGCCAACCTGACGCCCGATGGCATCGCCTCAGCGAAGACGGTCGTGAAGACCACGCTCAGGATGGACGCCGTGCCGGCCATCATCGTGACCGACGCCGACGGGCGGATCGTTCGCACGCGATTCGGGCCTCCCTCCGTGTCGGAGCTGCGTGAGCTGCTGCGTTCGCAGAAGGACCGGAAGTAGTCGCCGTCCGCGAGCCCATGGCAGACTTCAAGGGCGCGACAAGACGCAAGATCGCCGCGGCCCTGCCGAGCTTTCCCGACGAGGACGTACGGGAGATCCTGCCGGCGATCGAAGCGATCCTGAAATCGGGAAGGCTCATCCTGGGCCCTCGCACCCACGAATTCGAGGAGTCGTTCAGGAGCTACGTGGGCGCGGAGCACGCGGTCGCGGTCAGCACCTGCACTGCCGCGCTGCAGATCGCGTTCCGGTTTCACCAGGTCCACGGCCGCGAAGTGATCCTGCCCACCAACAACTTCGTCGGCGTGGTGAGCGCGGTGCTCTACGAGGGCGGCACGCCGATCCTCGCGGACATGGACCCGGAGACGTTCTGCATGGATCTTGAAGACGCGCTGGCTCGCATCACTCCGCGCACCGCCGCCATCGTGGTGGTTCACATCGCCGGGCGAGTGGACCCTGGGATCGATCGCCTGCGCGCTGTATGCGAGGAGCGCGGCATCGTCCTCATCGAGGATGCCTCGCATGCGCATGGAGCCGCGATCGGCGGGCGAAAGGCGGGAAGCCTCGCGGACACGGCGTGCTTCTCGTTCTATCCCACCAAGATCCTTACCACCGGGACCGGCGGGATGATCACGACGCGCAATGCGAAGCTCGCCGACTTCGCGCGCTCGGTGCGCCACCACGGCGTGGGCTCCAGCCTCGACGACGTGGTCAACCTGGGCAACGACTGGTGCCTCGGCGAGATCAACGCGCTGCTCGGCACCTACCAGTTGAAGCGCCTCGACGAGAATGTCGCGCACCGCAATCGCATGGTCGACTTGTACCGCGCGAGGCTCGGCAACGAGGAATGGCTGAAGATTCCGTCGCATCCCGCCGATGTTCGGCACGCCTATTACAAATTCCCGGTGTTGCTGGCGCCCGACCTAGACAGGGACCGCTTCCGCGGCCTGCTCTGGACAGACTTCGCCATCGAGAACGGCGCGATCTACGGTCCGCCGTGCCATCTCCAGCCCGTGTTCAGGCGCCTCCTCGGCTTCAAGGAAGGCATGTTCCCCAAGGCCGAAGCCACGCTTGCGCGCCAGGTTTGCCCGCCGATCCATTCAACGCTTTCCGCCGACGAGGTCGACACCGTCGCCGATGCCATGATCGCGGTCGCGAAGCGCTGCCGGCGTGGCTGAACATGGCCGGTAAGGGCCGTCTGTCGGGAAAGGTGGCGATCGTCGCCGGCGCCGCGTCCTCGGGCCCCGGGGTGGGGATCGGGAAGGCTACCGCGGTGCTGTTCGCACGCGAGGGTGCGAAGGTCCTGCTCGTGAATCGCACGGAACAACGTGCCCAGGCGCTGCGCGACGAGATCGTGCGGGAAGGCGGCGAATGCGCGGCCTTCGCGGGCGACATCACCCGGGCCGAAGACGCGCAGCGCATGGTCGAGTCGGCCATGCACCGCTACGGTAGGCTGGACATCCTTCACAACAACGCCGGCGTCGGCGGCCCCGGCACCGTGGTGAACGTCACCGACGAAGTGTGGAGCAAGTCGCTGGACGTGAACCTGAAAGGGCCGATGCTCTGCTGCAAGTACGCGATCCCGCGCATGATCGAATCGGGCGGCGGCTCCATCATCAACGTATCGACGCCGGCGGCGCTGCAGGGATTTCGCCGCGGCGACGTGGGCTTCTCCGCGTACTCGGCCGCCAAGGCCGGCCTCATCGGGCTCACGCTATCGATCGCCGCCGACTACGCGGCCGAGGCAATCCGCGCGAACTGCCTCATCGTCGGCATGGTGAACACGCCCGCCCTGGCGAAATTTGGCGAGGAGGCGCGGGAAAGGCGCCGGCTCGCGGTACCGTTGAGGATCGAGGGCACGGCCTGGGACGCGGCATGGGCCGCGGTCTATCTCGCCAGCGACGAGTCGCGCTGGGTGACCGGCGCGTCGCTGCCTGTGGACGGCGGACAGTTGTCGCTCAGGGAGTGGCCAGGTTAACGTCAATGCATGCGAAACGGCGGAGTCGAAATTTGAAGAGATTTTCTGGTCGGCTGGTGTCGTGTTGTTGTCTTGCAGCAGCGCAGGTTCAGGCCCAAGGTGCGATCCACGACTACTACACCCCCACCATCGAATGGCGCCAGGCCTCGGGGTTCGAGGTCACCCCGATTCACGTGGGCCTGCTGCCGAATGGCAAATTGTTTTTCATAAACAATTTCAACTTCTTCGAAAACCCCGGAATGAACCTGACGGCGCGGGGCTTCGAGCCGGAGTACCTGTTCCTGATGCAACCCACCCCGGCCGACTCGCCGCCGCCGGCCTTCGTCGTCATCGAGCCGCTGGCGAATCCCCCGGCGCTGCGCCCCGTGTTCGACTCGCGAGCCAACACGTTGCGGCTCAAGACCCTCGTCTGCAGCGGCCACTCGTTGCTGGCCGGCGGCGAGCTGTTCATCGCGGGCGGTCCGGATGCGCTCATCGACCTGAACCTCTACAACAGCGGCAACCTGTTCGCGAGCCTGACGGTCGACGGAATCGCCGAGTCGTTCGCCTTCAATCCGTCCACCGGCTCCTGGAAGCAGAATCCGAATACCGTCGCTCCCGGACCCGCGACGGGCGCCTCGTTGAGGTGGTATCCCACGGTGACGAGGCTCGCCGATGCGAGAATGCTGGTCACGGGCGGTTACGAGAAAGTCTCGCCGCGCATGCTCTATAACTCGAGCGTCGAGGTATTCGATCCTGCCTCGAACTCGTGGTCGATCGTTTCCGCGGGTCGAGACACTCCCGAAGGTGTCGAGAATCCCGACTACCCCCACGTGTTCCAATTTCCGTCCGCCGGCGCCGCGGGCAATACCGTCATGATGATCGGCGGCTCGGGCGAGCCGCTGTTCCTCACGCTCGGTGCGGGCGCCGGCTCGTGGCGCCATACGAATCACTACCGGCCCGGCGCGAAGGAATACCTGGACGCGGCCGCCCCCGAAATGGTCTTCCCCAACAAGACGACCTCGAGCGCCTTGCTGCCGTTGAGGCTGCCCGAGGGTAACTGGGGTTATGCGAATGGCAGCGTGATCAACGTGGGCGGGGCCCACCAGACCCCGCTCGGCCGGCAAATCGACGTCTACGACCCGGCCGCCGGTGCTTGGAGGCCTTCCATTTCGATGAACGGCAGCCGCCATCACCCGTCGACGGTGCTGCTGCCGGATGGGCGCGTGTTGATATTGGCAGGATGGCAGGACGAGAGTCCCATAAACCAGATCGGATATGCCGAATACGTCGATCCGAGGAACGGCTTTACCTTGTCCCGCGGAACCGCGTTCATGCCCGAGACGCGCGGCTATCACACCGTCACGGTGCTTTTGCCCGATGGGCGCGTGCTGGTGGGCTCCGGCAATGTGGCCGGCGAGGACGCCCGCGAGCTCACCACCTTTCGCTACTACTACCCGGACTACATGTTCAAGACGCGGCCGCAGATCGTGTCCTCGGAAGATACGATCGCGATCGGCGGCTCCTCGTTCGTCACCGTGCCCCACAACGCGCGGATCAGCGAAGCGGCGCTCGTGGGCCTTGGCGCCATGACCCATTCCTTCGACATGAGCCAAAGACACGTGCAGGTGCGAGTGTTCGACGCCAAGGTGACCGTGCGTCTGGTCGACGGCCAGTGGGCGGAAGTGGAAGCCTCGCAATGCGTGGACGCATCGAGCCTTTGCTACGACAAGCACCTCATCGAGGCGCCGGTCTCCGAGGAGCTCGCCCCGCCCGGCTACTACATGCTGTTCATCCTCGATGAGAATCGCGTGCCGTCATCGGGAGCTATGCTGAAAGTGCAATCCCGGCTGCCGCCCTGGCATGGCAAGGTTCCGAGCCGGCTGGGCGCGCCGGCAACCTGCGCCAACTGCAAGGTCAGCCGGCCTCCATGATCGCTTTCACCATTTCCTCGGGGGTAGGCAAACCCGCGAGGCGTTCGCGGATGTCGAGAGCCAACTCGCGGAAACCGGCGCCGAGCCGCGTGAGCTCGGCCGCGTCCAACGGCTTCTCGATGTCGAGGTAGATTGGGGAGCCGGCGAGATAGTAGTGTTTCAGCCCCGCCTCGCGCAGCGGCTTCAACAGGCGCGCATTGTGGCCCTGGTCGAAGAAAAACACGGGCAGGCCGTTCCACAGGCGAAAGAAGGCAGAGGTCGAAAAGATCTGCCAGTAGAAGACGAACTCCGCATCCAGCAATCTCTGCTGGAACTCCTCGAACGAGCAAGTGGGCAGGAAGCTCACGCCCGCATCACGCGCGAAACGCCGCGATAGCTCTTCCGTGACCGCGGCGGGGCCAATGAACATCGGCAGCTTCCCCAGGTCGAGTGCTTCGCGGATCTTACCGGCCACCAATTCGACGAACCCCTTTCTTCCGTATTTCTTCTCCTGGAATTCGAGGTCGAACTGCGCGAGCACGAAGAGCCAGCGCGGGCCGCGCAAGGCTGGATCGGAAGGTCCCGCGACAGCCGCGGCGTTGCTGCGCAGTTCATCCGGGGTGCGGATAAACAACGGGTTGAAAAACGAAACGCGCTTCGCACCGCCTTCCGACGGTTCGATCGGAACGGGATAGATCTGCGTCACGTCCTTGAGGCTCTCCGCGACCCTGAAGACTTCTCTCTTCAACTTCCGGTCGTTGTAGAACCTGGCGAACTGCGCGATGAGTCCTTGCGCGAGCGGCAGCCGCGCGAGGCGCCGTTCGAGGTTGCGCTGGATCGCACCCTGGCCGACGGGCATGTCGGCATCGCCGATCCGGTAATGCGTCCCGAGATAGGGATCGCTCGTCGCGACCTTGCAGCCGCGCTGGCGAAGCGCGCGAATGAGTTTGCGCAATGCGCGAAACGTGAGCAGGCCTTGCGCGGAAAACAGGTACCCCGAGAACAGGAACACGACGTCGGGAGATTCGCTTTCGACCACATCCAGGATGTCCCGGAGCGACTCGTACGGGCGGCTTGCGATCGGCAGCCGCACCTTGTTCAGCTCATATGCGCGCCGCGGAAGCAGCAGCGTCGTGCTCGCGGAAAGCGGCTGGCGATGCAGGAGGTACATCACCGTGCCAAGGGCGCCGAAATCGTGGTCGATGACGAATAGCAGCCGGGCGGCCCGGGGAGTTCCGTGCGTCATCAAAATCCCATGGAATCAAGGCGTCGGAAGTATGCTGTCTTTGGAAATCCCGGGCAAGTAGGTATGCTCCGCAGGTGAGCAAGAACGCCGTCGTGAGGAGCCAAGCCGTCATATTGTCAGCCCATGCCGGCCGGCTCGCATTGTCCGTTGCCATCACGAGCCTTCTCGCCCGCGGCCTCGCGCCGGCGGACTTCGGGTTCGTCGCGCTGGTATCGAGCATTTACATCGTGTCGGTGGAGATGCTCGACATGGGCACGACCGCGGTCGCGACGCGGCAGATCGCCGCGCGGCCCGCGCACGAGCGCGAGACGCTGGCCGCGCTCCTCGCTCTTCGAAGGCTCATCTCCACAATCGCGATTGCCGCGGTGCTCGGGTTGGCGTGCAGCAGCTATGTAGCGCAGAACGACCAGCGCATGGTTCTCGTCGCGGCGGCTTTCGGTATCGCGCTCCTGCACTTGAATGCCTATTCGCTGGTGTTCCAGATGCGCCAGGCGTACGGACGGCTGGCGGCGCTGGGACTGGCGGGCCAGCTTGCCTTCCTCATCGCTTGCGCAGCCGCGCTGAAATTCCATGCGGGCGGGGCCGTGATCGCCCTTCTCGTCGTGGCGCGTGAAATCGTGCAGGTCGTGGGCGCACGGTGGATGGCCGCGCGAATCCTTGGCGACCGGCTGCGCGCTTCGTGGCTGCCCGCCGGTGTGACGCCGCTGCTGAAGGCCGGATGGATGATCGGGATCGCGGGCCTCAGCTACAAGCTCGCGACCTACTCCGGCGGGTTCCTCCTCTGGGAGATTTCATCCCCGGAGGCCCTCGCGACTTTCAGCGCCGCGCAGCGCCTGCTCGTTCCGATGGCGGACATGACCTGGCTATTCGTGACGCCGCTCATCGCCGCATTGAGCTGGACCGTCGCGCACGGCGCCGCGGCCTATCGCGTGCAGCTGGAAGGCTACGTGAAGCTTCTCCTCGCCATGTCATCGCTGGTTGCCGTCGCGGGATACTTCATCGCGCCCTTGGTCCTGCGGCTACTCTACGGCGAGATGTACGCTGCGGGGCCGTGGTCGGCGGTAGGCCCGTTCCGGTGGCTCGCGCTCGGTTGCTCGTTCGCGCTGGTGACGCCGGTGCTGATCGTCGGCGAAATGGTGCAGGGAAACGCGATGGCCCTCATGCTCACCTCGGTGGCCTCCCTGGCGCTCAACCTGGCGGGAAACGCCTGGGCGATCCCGACGCATGGCGCGGAAGGCGCGGCCATGGTGCTGTTCGCGTGCGAGGCGTTCGTGTTCCTCGTGCTGCTGGCCCGGTGCGCGGCGCGGCATGACGTAGGGTTGAGCGCGGATTGGGCCGCCTATCTTGTTCCTGCGGCGCTGCTCGGCGTGGCTTTGCGGCTGCTTGCGGATTTCCCCGTATGGCAACTGGTCGTGGCGTGCGCCTGGGCGCCTGCATCGCTGTCGATGATCCTGCGGCTACCGGCACAGAGGGCCTGTCGGGCCAGCCTCGCCACGACCTCGGCGCAGTGGAAAAGCCAATTGGGCGCCCCCTCGCCCTCGACATCGGGAACATAGCGCGCGCCGTGGCCAGGAAAAAGAACGATCACGTCTGCGTCACCGAGCCGTACCTGCCGCCGCTGGCGCAGTTCCTCCCGTATCTGGAGCGGATATGGGAGGGCAAGTGGCTCACCAACAACGACCCCTTCCACCAGGAATTCGAAGCGGCGTTGAGCAGCCACCTCGGACTGGTACCTCTCTCTTTTCACCAACGGCACGATCGCGCTGGTGACAGCGTTGCAGACGCTGCGCATCACCGGCGAAGTGATCACCACGCCCTCGTGGCGACCACGCACTCGCTCATCTGCGACCGCATCACGCCCGTGTTCGTGGACATCGACCCGGTCACCATGAATCTCGACGCCACGAAAATCGAGGCCGCGGTCACGCCGCACACGACAGCGGCCTGCCCCGCTCGCCCTGCATGGCGACCTCTTCGTTCTCAGCTTCCACGCGACGAAGGTGTTCAACACGTTCGAGGGAGGTGCCATGGTCTGCCCCGATGTGAAGACCAAGCAGCGCGTCGACTATCTCAAGAATTTCGGCTTCGCCGACGGCGTGCCGTGCTGGCCTACGGGATCAACGGATGAGCGAGTTCCAGCCCGCCCTCGGGCTCTTCCGCCTGAAGCACGTCGCCGACGCGATCGCCAAGAGGAAGGCGATCGACTACCGCTACCGTGAGCAGCTTACGGGAGTCGGGGGCATCACCTTCAGCCCGCGCGCCCAGGACCGAATCACCGGCCTCATCCGGAAGCACCGGTGAAGGCCGATTCCCTCGCGCGCCGCAGGATTCCCTCGCTCGATCGCCTGATGCGCGATCCTGCCGTGCTCGTTCTCGTGGAGCGCTTCGGGCGGCCGCTCGTGACGCAAGCCGCGCGCGCGGAGCTCACCGTGGCGCGCGCGGCGCTCTCCGGCGGCCAACGCGCCTTCGACGAGCCCGCGTTCATCCACGCGTGCACGCAACGCCTGCAGCGTGGGGCGATGAACTCGCTGCGGCCCGTGTTCAACCTGACCGGCACCGTGCTCCATACCAACCTGGGCCGCGCGATCCTGCCGCGATCGGCGGTCGATGCCGTGGTGCAGGCCATGACGCGGCCGGTGAACCTGGAATACGACCTGGACGGCGGACAGCGCGGAGAGCGCGACCGGCACGTCGAGTCCCTGCTGGTCGCCCTGACCGGCGCCGAGGCCGCTCTGGTCGTGAACAACAACGCCGCAGGCGTGTACCTGGTGCTCAACACATTGGCCGCTCGCCGCGAAGTGCCCGTGTCGCGCGGCGAGCTGGTGGAGATCGGCGGAGCGTTTCGCATCCCGGACATCATGGCGCGCGCGGGCGCCAGGCTGGTCGAGGTCGGCACCACCAACCGCACCCACCTGCGCGACTACGAGAATGCCCTCACCCCGCGCAGCGCCGCGTTGATGAAGGTGCATGCGAGCAACTATTCGATCGAGGGCTTCACCGCCACGGTCGGCGAAGCGAAGCTCGCCGCCCTCGCGCATGCCCGCGGCCTGCCTATGATCACCGACCTGGGCAGCGGCACGCTCGTAAACCTCGAGGAGCTCGGCTTGCCACACGAGCCCACGCCACGAGACGCGCTCGGAGCCGGCGTGGACCTGGTCACTTTCAGCGCGGACAAGCTCCTCGGCGGGCCGCAAGCCGGGCTCGTCGTGGGCAAACGCGAGCTGGTCGATCGCATTCGCGCCAATCCAATGAAGCGCGCGCTGCGCGCCGACAAGATGACGCTCGCCGCACTCGAGGCGGTGCTGCGGCTCTACCAGGATCCGGATCGCTTGAGGCAGGAACTGCCGACGATCGCCTACCTCGCCAGGCCCGCGGCCGAGATCGCCGCGCAGGCTCAGCGACTCCTTCCCGCGGTGCGCGCGGCCCTGGGTAACTCCACGCAAGTCCAGGTCAGCCAGGTCCGTTCGCAAATCGGCAGCGGGTCCCTGCCGGTGGACCTGATCGCCAGCCACGCGATCGCGGTGAGCGTGGCGGGCAAACGCCGCCATGCCCTCGCGGCCGAAATCGCGCGCGCTTTCCGCGAGCTTCCGGTGCCCGTCCTGGGACGGGTGCACGACGGCGCTTTCCTGATGGACCTGCGCTGCCTCGACCACGAGGAGGAATTCGTCGCGCAGCTCGGATCCCTCGAAACGGGGACGCTGGCATGATCGTCGCGACCGCGGGCCATATCGACCACGGCAAGACCCTCCTCGTGCGCACGCTCACCGGCATCGACACCGACCGCCTGCCCGAGGAAAAAGCGCGCGGCATCTCAATCGACCTGGGCTTCGCCCACGCCCTGCTGGAAGGCGCCGCTCTCAGCTTCGTGGACGTGCCCGGCCACGAGCGCTTCATCCGCAACATGCTGGCCGGCGTGTGCGCGATCGACGCGGCCATGCTGGTCGTAGCCGCGGACGACGGCGTGATGCCGCAAACGCGCGAGCACGTGCATATCCTCGATCTCCTCGACATCGAGCGCGGCATCGCGGTGATCACCAAGGCGGACCGCGTCTCGCCGGAGCGCCTCGACGCCGTGGCGGAGGAAGTGGGCACGCTCCTGTCGACCACTCGCCTCGCCCACTACTCGGTCCTGCCGGTGTCGGCGGTGTCGGGGCAAGGACTGCCGGAATTGCGCCGGCGCCTCGCGAAGCTGTGCGCGGACATGCGAGAGCGCGCGGTCGAGGGGCAGAACTTCCGGCTCGCGATCGACCGCGCCTTCAGCGTCGCGGGCAGCGGCACGGTGGTGACCGGCGCGGTGTTCAATGGCACGGTGGCCGTTGGCGACAAACTCGTGGTCTCGCCCCGAGGCACGCAAGTGCGGGTGCGCGCAATCCAGGCCCATGGAAAATCCGCGGAGCGTGCCGAAGCCGCGCAGCGCTGCGCGCTCAACATCACCGGCGCCGACCTCGAAACCGTGGCGCGCGGGGATTGGCTCCTGCATCCTGGAGTGCATGCGCCCACGCGCCGCTTCGACGCGCGCGTCACGCTGCTCGTCGCGGAAACCGAGCCGCTGGCCCATTGGACCCCCGTGCACGTGCACCTCGCGACCATGGACGTGCTCGGCCGCGTGGCGATTCCGAACGCGGGCAGGCTCGATCCGGGCGAGTCCGCCGTCGTGCAGCTGGTGCTCGGGCGTGCGGTCGGCGCGCTGCGTGGCGACCGCTTCGTGATTCGCGACCAGTCGGCGCGGCGCACGCTGGGGGGCGGCATCGTGCTCGACCCGTTCCCGGCTCCCCGGCGCCGGGCGATGGCGGCGCGCTCCGCGGAGCTCGCCATTCTCGAGCGAGGCTCCCCGGACGTGGTCCTTCGCGGATTGCTCGATGTTTCCGAGGGCGGCGTGGACCTGGAACGCTTCGCGCGCGCATTCAATCTCACGCCCGAGCGCGCGACACGCACGCAGGATGCCTCGGAAGCCGTGGTGCTGGGGAGGGACCACCCGGTCGGCGTGAGCCGCGCGCGGCACGAGGCGTTGCAATCGAAGGTGCTCGGGGCGCTGCGCGAATTCCATGCGGCGCGGCCAAAGGCGGCAGGCATGGAGGCCGCCGCGTTGCGCCGCGCGCTCGCGCCCGCCTTTTCCACCGCGGCATTCCAGAACGTGCTGCGCGACTTGGCCGAGCGGCGCGCGCTGACCCTCTCCAACGACATTGCGCGCCTCGCCCACCATGACGCGACCTCCAACCCGGCGGACGAGGAGCTGTGGAGCAAGGTTCGCGGCGCGCTTCCCGCCTCGGGGCCCTTCGCGCCGACGGTGGCCGAGCTCGCTGCGGCGCTCAAGGTTAAGGAGGCGACGCTGCGCGACTTCCTGCATCGCAAGAGTCGCGGCGGCGAAGTGCTGCGCGTCGGCGCGGACCGCTTCTACTCGCGCGCGGCCCTCGCCACGCTGGCAGCCACTGCACACGAGCTTGCACGCACGGCACCCGGCGGGCAGTTCACCGCGGCGCAATTCCGCGATGCGATAGGAGGGGGCCGCAGCCTCGCGATCCCGATCCTCGAGGCGCTCGACAAGTTCGGCGTCACGCAGCGCGCCGGGGACAATCGGCGCATCGGCAAGGACTTCGTTGCGATCCTGGGGCCGGCCGCGCCGCTGCCCAGGCCGACCACGTAAAATTCATCTCGCGGCGATGCGGGATTGGATGTAGGCCAGGCAACACGGAAGGGATTCGCCCCCGGTGGGGCGGCCGGACTTCAAATCCGGTTGGGGCTGCATGGCGGCCCTTCGTGAGTTCGACTCCCACTCCCTTCCGCCATCCTCCCTCAGCGGCGCGCGACGCGCGCGGCGATCGCCCCCTCGTACACGGCCATCAGCCTGTCGAAGTGCGCCTGGCGGCTGAACTGCGCTTCCACGTACCGGCGTGCGTTGCTGCCCAGGCGGCGCGCAAGGTCTGCGTCGTTCCACACCCGCCCGATCTTATCCGCGAGGTCGGCCGCATTCCCGGGCTCGGCGAGCAAGCCCGTTTCGCCGTCGCGCACGGTGCCCTGCAGCGCGCCGATGCGGGATGCCACCACGGGGATCCCATGGCTCATGGCCTCCGCCGCCACGATGCCGAAGGTCTCCGACCAGATACTGGGCACCACGATCATGCGTGCGCCCCTGTAGAAATCGGCGAGCTCCGCGGGCGAGCGTGTCATCACGAAGGAAGCGTCGTCGCCGGAGCGCACCGCGGGATGGTTGGGCGCATCGCCGGCAAAGCGCATCGGCACGCCGGCGCGCCGGCAGGCATCGACCATGACCTCCACGCCCTTCTCCGCGGCAAATCGCCCCGCAAAGCCCGCGTAGCCGCCGCGTGCCGGATCGCCCACGAATTGCGGGGGGAGGTTGATGGCGCAGTAGTTCACCGCGATGCGACCGGCCTCGAGGCCCAGCGTGGATATCATGAAGTCGCGCTGGTATTCACTGGCGGTGACGAATCGCTGCACATGCCTGAAAAGGTCGAAGCGCCGCGCGGAGGCGTTGCGCAGTGCGTATGCGGCCGACTCCGGAACGCTCGCGCGGCAATTGCGAAGCACGCTCCAGTATTCGCGGCCACCGACGCATTTGAAGCACTGGGCCCCGCCGACGAAATGCGTGGCG
>JANLXC010000137.1:0-17277 GCA_031364925.1 Burkholderiales bacterium
AGCGCGAGAGAGCCGCTGGCGGTGTTTTGGACGCCGGTCGTGTTGCTCTGAAGCGCTTGGGAACCGCTGGCGGTGTTGTTGTCCCCGGTCATCGTGAAATTGCCGGCGTTCTCTCCGATGAAGGTGTTGTTGCTGCCGAAGTTGTGAATGAACCGGTTGGCGCCCTTCAGGATGTTCCCAGCGCTCGCCGTGGACTGCACCAGCGTGATGTTGCCGTTGCCGGCGTTGGCGATGAAATAACCCACCACGTCGATGATGACTTCGGTCGCGTTGCTGGTAAACCCCGATGCCGCAACGGTTCCCACCAGGTCGGTGGGGATGAGCACGAAGGAGGTTTGCACGTATCCGGGTTGATACCACTGGCTCACGCTGGTGGTCCCCGGATTCGGCGCACCCTGTGGGAAGAAGGTCAGATACCCCGGCCCCGCCTGCGTGACGGTTGATACGGCCGCCATGATGACGGCGACTTGACCCGGTCCCGCCAGGGCATCAAGCCCGCAACTGGTAGCCGATCCGCCTTGTGCTCCCGGCCCGCTGGCGTAACCGCTGGCATAGGGGCCGATCTTGACGAGATTGGAAGAGCCCGCCGTCCAGGGACCGGAGCCGCCTTGAGAGACGCGGCTATCGAGCATCCGGCAGGGGGTGAGCGCGGTAAACACAAGCCCTGCATACGCCGAGGGTGAGGTCGCCGGGCTCGACTTGGCGATGGGACGGGCGCCCATCATCGCGACGTCGCCGGGCTTGTTGGCCATGAGCACATCAAGGTGAGTTCCAGCGGGGATGGGAGCCTCCAGTAAAACCAGATCTAGCTCGTCCAGGGTGCTGGCGCTTTGCGCTAACGACAGCCGCTCCGGATTAAGGCTATTGATCTTGAGTCGATTCCGTCGCGCCCAGCTCCTCGCATCATCCACCGTCAAGCCGGAGGCCAGCATTCGCGACTGCCAGTCCTGCATTAGCCGACTAACGACGGCGGCCCTGTTATCTTCATGAGGTGCTGGAGGTGCAGCGGCGGAGGTCGATGTTACAAAGCTGCAGACGATCACCATTAGAAGCGTAGCGGCCTTCATCATTTTTGAATCCTTCCGAACCGAGAAAACAAGGGGGAATACTGGAGTCGCGATTTGGAGAGTCGGATCGGCGGGTTTGACGGCCGAGGCTACCGCTGATTTTGGAGGCGGATGCATTTGGTCTGGCAGGATCGGCGGCCTTAGACGCACAAAGTAGGCCGTAGATATTCAGCCACCATGAACGAAGCCCCGCCTGACAATTGCCGCATTGTCCTCTACCCCTTCAGCTATTACGACTTGATGAGGCGGAAGTGGATGCGAGCTCGATACGTTGCGAGGATTGAAAACATAGCGGCCCGAGGCGATCCGTTTAGGATCATTGGAGCGCCTGAGATTCGAGAGGGAATCAAAGACCCCCGAATAGTGAGCGGGCGGCACTAAAGCGGGGAAGTGAGCGGGTAAGACGGAGAAACGAAAAGGTGGGAATATATCTAAATCAGCTACTTAGGCGTTGAAACAAAGCTGGTAGACGATCATGTTTCGAAGATAAGGGCTTCCTACCGCGTTTCAACCGGGGCTCGCGGCGCATGGGCAGGTGTGCGCCGCCGCACAGACGCTCTCGGCGCGTGGAGCTAGCCTCTGGCGTATCTGAACAGTATGCCGGACAACATTCGGCTACAAGAAGCCATGACCCGTTTCGAAGCGTGCTCCTCCAAGGTGAGGACGATCCTGGAGCGAGAGGACATTCGCGCCGCCATCATCTACTTGAACGGCCTCACCGGACATCGATTCACCGCGATCTACCGCTTCGACAACGAGACGCTGCAAAGCCTCTATTTCTTCGACCGCGAGAACCCCGCGGCGGAGTCTACTCCCGACGTCCCCGTCATGGCGTCCTATTGCGTCTTCGTGCGAGACAGCGCCGCACCGTTCGTCGTCGAGGATTCGACGGTGGACCAGCGCCTCCGAGGCCACCCGAAGCGCAGTCGGGTGCAATCCTATTGCGGAGTTCCGCTCGTCTCGGAAGCCGGGGTTGTGTTCGGGACTGCTTGTCATTTCGACGTGCGCCCCATGCAGACCAGCGCCACCAATCTCCATCTTCTCGAAGCGCTCGGGCCGTTGCTCAAGCCATCGCGCCTCTCGAAGGTGGTCGAGGTCATCCCCTAGCCATCATTGATTCGAAGAGCGTATCGAGGTTTTCGCTCACTTGGCCCCCGGGACGAATCCCAGCTTCAGTTCCTCGTCCGCGACACCCGCGACCCGGTACTCGGCGAATGCCGGCGCCTCGTCGCGGCTCTCCCCCAGGATCGCCGCGACCGCGGCGCCCGGCAGCACCTGGATCTCGGCGCCGTACACGCTCGTCACGCGCTTGGCCGGCGAGGCCAGCGCGACATAGACGCCGCCGCCCGCCTTGCCGACGATGGTGAGCCCGAGCTGCGTGCCCTTGGCCGCGAGCACCGCGAGCGCATAGCCCATGTTCACGATGTATTCGGTGAGGACGATCTTCTCGTCGTCGAGGCGCGCGGCATGGGCGGCGCAGTCGAGGAACACCTCGAAGCGCTTGGGTGGCGCCTCGGTCGCGCGCCAGATCGTCTCCGCGAAGCGCCAAGCCCGCTCCGCGCCAAGGGGATTCTTGCCGACGATGCCGGCGAAGTCCTCCTCGACCCCGTCGCGCTTGCCCTTGCCGATCACGAAGCCCTGGCTCTCGCGCGCCTCGTAGCCCTCGGCGTAGATCTTCTCCAGGTCGCGCCGGCGCAGCGCATCGTAGGCGGGCTCCACCGCGCGCCGCTCGAGGCGCGCCGCGAGCGCCTCGTGGCGGAAGCGCAGCGCCGAGGCCGCATCGCCGCGTTGTGCAAGGGCTTCGCGCAGCCACGCCGCGATGTCCGAGCCGGCGCTCCACACCTTGTTGGCCGCGCTCGCCTTGGCACGCGCCGCGGGTGAGAGCGAGGCCTCGGCCATGGCGCGGAACATCTCGTCCAATACATTCACGCCGGCGGCCGAAGCGATGATCGTCGGGCCCGACATCGCCAGCTTCGTGGTCTCGCTGAAGAGCCGCTGCGGCGCCAGGTGCGCGAGCATGCTGCTGCCGCCGTAGCAGTTCTTTCCGAGCACCGCGGCGATCGGCGCACCGGAAAGCGCCGCCTCGAGCCCCGCGCGATAGAGCCCGCGAAATGCGCCGAGGGCCTTCAACCCTTCGGATACTTTCGCGCCCGCCGAATCGAGGTAGAGGACGAGGCTCGAGCGCTCGCGCGCCACGATCTTGAAGAGCGCGGAGAGGCGCTGCGACTCCAAGGCGCCGAGGGAGCCGCTCGCCGCGCGGTTCTCCACCAGAGCCACGTGCACCGGACGGCCTTCGAACGTGCCGCGCGCGATGGTGAGATTGCCGGTCGGCGCGCCAATGGGCTCGATGGCCAGCTGCGCACGCAGCGCCTCGAGGATGGGCGGCGCGGGAAGCGCGCTCACAAGAGCTCCGCCAGCAAGGCGATCGGGTGGTGCGCCACGCGCCCGGCGCCGTCGGCGATCTGCTGGCGGCAGCTCGTGCCCGCCGCCGCGATCTTCGTGGTGGCGGGTGCCGCGCGCACCGCGGGCAGCAAGGCGGCTTCCGCCATCTTCATCGAGACATCGTAGTGGCCCAGCTCATGTCCGAATGCTCCGGCCATGCCGCAGCAGCTCGACTCGATCGCGGCCACGTCGGCGCCGGGAATGGTGCGTAGCAGCTCGAGCGTCGCGTCGAACGTGCCGAAGGCCTTCTGGTGGCAATGGCCATGCACGCGAATGGACTCGCCGGCGCCGGCCTTCCATGCGGGCGTGATCGTCCCTGAGCGAACCTGCGCGGCGAGATACTCGTCGGCGAGCTGCGCCTTGGCTAGAAGCCCCGCCAGCGCGTCCCCGGGAAACATCGCGGCGTACTCGTCGCGGAAGGTGAAGAGGCAGGAAGGCTCGAGGCCCACGATCGGCGTCCCCGCTTCGAGGTGCGACTTCAGCGCGGCCATGGTGCGGCGCGCCTCGGCACGCGCTTCGCCGATCATTCCAGCAGCCAGGTACGTGCGCCCGCAGCACAGCGGCCGTTCGCCCTCGACCGCCGGTGAAATGACCTCGTGCCCCGTAGCCTCGAGCACTTTCAATGCCGCGTCGAGATTTTCCGGCTCGAGCCAGTTGTTGAAAGTATCGGCGAACAGCACGACGCGGCGCGTTGCGTCTCGCGTCTCGTGCCTTGCGCCTCGCCTCGATGTCCACGCGCGCTTGAATACCGGCAACGGCCGGCGCCGATCGAAGCCGAAGGATTCCATGATCGCCCCCGCGCCCGGCAGGCGTGTGGCGATGCTTGCAAGCGGCTGCAGCCGCGCCGCCCACTTGGCGTAGCGCGGCAGGTGCGCGACCAGCTTGTCGCGCGTCGTGAATCCGTGGCGGCGCTTGTATTGCGCGAGGAACTCGACCTTCATGCGCGCCATGTCCACGCCCGTCGGGCACTCGCGCTTGCAACCCTTGCACGACACGCACAGATCGAGCGCGTCGCGCACGGCCTCCTCGGCCACGGCGTCGGAGCCCAGCTGGTTGGACAGCGCCAGCCGCAGCGTGTTGGCTCTCCCCCGGGTGAGGTCGCGCTCCGCTCCCGTGGCGCGATAGCTCGGGCACATGGTGCCGGCGTCGAACTTGCGGCAATGGCCGTTGTTGTTGCACATCTCGACCGCGCCCGCGAAGCCGCCCCACGCGCTCCAGTCGAGCATCGTGGCGGGCGCGGGCTGCTTGTAGTGCGGGCCGAAGCGAAAGAGCGAGCGGTCGTCCTGCTTCGACGGGTTCACGATTTTGCCGGGATTCATCAATCCCTCGGGATCGAACCAGGATTTGATCTCGGCGAGCGACGCCGTAAGCCGCGGCCCGAAGAACGGCGCGATCCACTCGGAGCGCACCAGCCCGTCGCCGTGCTCGCCCGAGTACGCGCCCTTGTACCGGCGCACCAGCTCCGCCGCCTCCTCCGCGATCGCGCGCATGCGCACCGCGCCATCGCCCTTCATGTTGAGCACGGGTCGCACGTGCAGGCATCCGACCGATGCATGCGCGTACCAGGTGCCTTCGGTGCCGTGCTTGCGAAAGACTTCGGTCAAGTGCGTGGTGTATTCGGCGAGGTGCTCGAGGGGCACGGCGCAATCCTCGATGAAAGACACCGGCTTGCCGTCGCCTTTCATCGACATCATGATGTTGAGGCCCGCCTTGCGCACGTCCCAGAGCGACTTCTGCTGGCCCGCGTCGAGCACCTCCACCACGGCGTCGGCGAAGCCCAGGTCGCCCATCAGCTCGGCGAGGCGCTTGACGCCCCGCACCTGCGGATCGCGCTCGGCGCCGGCGAATTCGACCAGCAGGATCGCATGGGGCTCGCCTTTCACGAACTTGCGAATGGTCGGCGCGAATGCGGGATTGGAAAGCGCCAGGTCGAGCATGGTGCGGTCGACCAGCTCCACCGCCGCGGGTCCAAGCTTCACGATGTGCTGCGCCGCATCCATCGCGTCGTAGAAGCGCGGGAAGTGCGCGACCCCGAGAGCCTTGTGCCTGGGGAGCTCGGCCAGGTCGAGGTGGATCTTCTCGAACCACGCGAGCGTGCCCTCGCTGCCGACGAGGAGCTTGGCCAGGTTGGGCGCGAGACCCGGGGCACGAGGCGCAAGGCGACCCAGGTTATAGCCGGCGACGTTCCTCGCAACCTTGGGCGTGCGCGCCGCGATCTCGTCCTTCTCGCGCTCGAAAAGAGCGGCGGCGCGCTCCGCAATTTCCCGAATGCGCGGATCCGATGGCGCATCGTCGAAGCGCCCGCGGACTCCCGTCGGCAGCCACGCGTCGATCGCCGCGACGCGGTCCACCATGTTCCCGTAGGCGAGCGAGCGCGAGCCGCACGAGTTGTTGCCCGCCATTCCGCCGAGCGTGGCCTGGGCCGAAGTCGACACATCGATCGGGTACCAGAGGCCCAGGGGACGCAGCTCCGCATTCAGCGTGTCGAGCACCTTGCCAGGCTCGACAACGGCGCGACGCGACGCGGCATCGACCTCGAGGACGCGATCGAGGAACTTGCTGTCGTCGATCACCAGCGCCTCGCCGACGGTTTGCCCGCATTGCGAGGTGCCCGCGCCTCGCGGCAGGATCGCGACACCCTCCTCCGCGGCGATCTGCATCGCGACGATGGCGGCCTCGACGGTGCGCGGAATCACCACGCCGATCGGGAACACCTGGTAGATCGAGGCGTCGGTCGAGTAACGCCCGCGGCTGGCCGCGTCGAAGAGCACCTCGCCATCGACCTCGCGCGCGAGGCGCGCCGCGAGCGAATGGCGCGCAGTTTCCTCGCGCCGCGCGAAGCGCACGGGTTGGGGGCTCGTGAGGGTCATGGGGGCTTTTACCGTGGGGCGTGCCAAACGTGTCGCGGCTGCGGCATTATGGATGTAAATCCGCGCCCGGCCGCAACGACGCATACGGGCTTTTGTTACTCGCGAGGAGACTTCCATGCCCGCCGGCCGCCATTTCCTGCAGATCCCCGGTCCCACCAACGTGCCCGACCGAGTGCTGCGCGCGATCGACCATCCGACCATCGACCACCGGGGACCCACGTTCCAGAAGCTCGGCAAGGAAGTGCTCGAGGGCATCAAGCGCATTTTCCAGACGCGCAACCCGGTCATCATCTATCCCGCGTCGGGCACCGGCGCATGGGAAGCGGCGCTGGTGAATACCCTCTCGCCGGGCGACAAGGTGCTGATGGCCGAGACCGGCCACTTCGCCTCGCTCTGGCACAAGATGGCGAAGAAGCTGAACCTCGACGTGGAATTCATTCCCGGCGACTGGCGCCACGGCGCGGACCATGCGGCGATCGAAGCGCGCCTGGCCGCCGACAAGGGCTACACCATCAAGGCGGTCGCGGTCGTGCACAACGAGACCTCGACCGGCGTCACCACGCGCATCCCGCTGGTGAGGAAGGCCATCGACAATGCGAAGCACCCCGCGCTCCTGCTGGTCGACACCATCTCCTCGCTCGGCTCCATCGACTATCGCCACGACGAGTGGGGCGTCGACGTGACCGTGGGCGGCTCGCAGAAGGGCCTCATGCTGCCCCCGGGCCTGTCGTTCAACGCGATTTCCGACAAGGCGCTCGAGGCCAGCAAGTCCGCGGGGCTCACGCGCTCGTTCTGGGACTGGAGCGAGATGATCGGCGCCAACGCGACCGGCTTCTTCCCCTATACGCCCGCCACCAACCTCCTCTACGGATTGCGCGAAGCCATCGAGATGCTCGAGGAAGAAGGGCTCGCAAACGTGTTCGCGCGCCACGATCGCCACGCCGAGGCCACGCGCCGCGCGGTGCGCGCGTGGGGGCTCGAGGTCCTGTGCCTGGAGCCCGCCGAATACAGCTCGGCGCTCACCGCCGTGATGATGCCCGCCGGGCACGATGCCGACCGCTTTCGCAAGCTCGTCCTCGAGCACTACGACATGTCGCTCGGCCAGGGCCTGTCGAAGCTCTCCGGAAAAATTTTCCGCATCGGCCACCTGGGTGACTTCAACGACCTCACCCTGATGGGCACGCTGGCCGGCGTTGAAATGGGGCTAGAGCTCGCCGCGGTGCCGTTCAGGAAAGGCGGAGTCCTCGCGGCGATGGAGCACCTCGGCGAAGCGGCGCGCGGCTCTAAGCCCGATCGCCGCGCAGCCTAAGGCGCCTCATGAGAAGGAGAGATTCGATGCTGAATGGCAGCTTTCGCGTCGCCGTGATTGCGTCCGTGCTCGCAATCGCCACCGCCCACGCGCACGCCCAATGGCCCAACAAGGCGGTGCGCCTTGTGAATCCTTTTCCCGCGGGCGGCGGGGTCGATGCGTTCGCGCGGCCGATCGCCGCGAAGCTCACCCAGTCGCTCGGGCAATCGTTCTACGTCGAGAACCTCGGGGGCGCGGGTGGCACGCTCGGCGCCTCGGTGGCGGCGAAGGCCGCGCCCGACGGCTACACGTTCTTCGTGGGCGCGATCCACCACACCATCGCCGAATCGATCTACGCCAAGCTCCCCTACAACATCGAGCGCGATTTCGAGCCCGTCACGGTCCTCGCCTACGTGCCCAATGTGATCGTGATGCACCCGAAGCACGCCGGCATCAGGACCTATGCGGATTTCCTGGCCTACGTGAAGGCCAATCCCGGCAAGCTCAACTTCGGCTCCGCGGGCAACGGCACGTCGCACCATTTGGTGGGCGAGCTCTACAAGCTGCGCACCGGGACCGATCTCGTGCACGTGCCCTACAAGGGCGCGGGCCCGATGATGCAGGACCTCCTCGGCGGCAACGTGGACATGGCGTTCGATGGCATGGGCACCTCGGCGCCGCAGATCAAGGCGGGGAAGCTGCGCGCGCTCGCGGTCTCCACGGGCACGCGCTCGCCCCTCATCCCCGACGTGCCGACGCTGGGCGAGGTCGGCGTCCCCGATTTCGAGGTCACCACCTGGTATGCGATCTGGGCGGTGAAGGGCACGCCGCGCGACGTGATCGACAAGATGTACCAGGAAGTAGTGAAGGCCCTCGCCCAGCCCGACGTGAAGAAGATCTGGGAGGACCAGGGCGCCGTCCCCGGCGGCCAGCCCCCTGCGGAATTCGGGCGCTTCGTGAACTCGGAAGTCGTGCGCTGGCGCAAGGTCGTCAAGGACGCAAACATCAGGATCGACAACTAGATGGCCGACATCGACATCACCCGCGTGCACAACCTCGGCATGGCCGCCGCGCGCGCCGCCGCCGAGCGCATGGAAGCCCAGCTCGGCCGCAAGTTCGACCTGAAGGGCGCGTGGAGCGGCAACGTCCTCAACTTCGAGCGCCCCGGGGTATCGGGCTCGCTCAAGATCTCCGACAAGGACCTGCACCTGTCGGTGGCGCTGGGATTTCTCCTCAAGGCGATGAAGGGCTCGATCGAAAAGGCCGTGGTGCACGAGCTCGATGCGCTCTTCCCCTCGAAGCCCGCCCCCGCTTCTGCCAAACCCGCGCCCAACGCGGAAAAACCTAAATCGAAAAAGGCTCCGGAGCCGAAGAAAAAAGGCGGCTGAGGATTTTCTCCTCGCGGGTGCGCAACGTCGCGAGGAACTGGTCGGCGCCCTTCATGACGCGGAACGAATCGAACCCCTCCTCGAGGAAATCCTGGAGCCCGCCCAGGCCCGCCATGTGCGCGGGCGTGCGCATCAGCTTCAGCATATGCGAAACCAGGGGTTTTCTCACCAGCGCGTCGAGGCGCTTGCCGACGGCTTCGATGAGGTCGATCTGGTGGCGGCGCTCCTCGGGGGTCGAGGTCTCGCGATACGCCTGGCCGTAGGCCGCGTCGTCGATGGGCCCTTCCGGCAGCGCCGCGGCGAGGCGGTGGTCGAGATCCTCGGAAAGCGCCTCGAGCTCGATGGCGAGCGCGGCGGTTTCCACCGCGCTAGCCGGCAGGATTCGCGACATCACCGGCACGATGCGCACCATTTCCTGGTCGCGCGCGCTGAAATCCTTGGGCCCATAGAGGTCGTCGAGAAAAAACCCGGTGGCGGCGCGATAGCGTGGCTGGGCCGCGAGATCCTCGTAGGTTCGCGCCAGCCGCTGCGACTGGAATCGCTTCAGCTCCGCGAGCCGGGCGGGACGCTTCGATCCCACGCCGCGAAGCTCCTGCAACCTTTGCAGATGAAGCGCCAGCTCGTTCACGAAGCCTTGCGTCGGGCTTTCCTTGTGCTGTGCAGCCACGGTGGATGCTATCCTTGCGCTGAATTCAAACGCTCGTTTGATTCTTTCCGGAAGGAAAGATTTTATGCCTTCTATTTCAATCTATTAAAGCATCTTCTTCACGTTGAACCTCCAAGATTCTCCGGCCACTTCCGACGCACTTCGCGCATTGTTCGAGCGCCAGCGGACCGCATCCGGCAGCCTCGGCCTGGAAGCGCGCCGTGAGGCGCTTGCGACATTGGGGCGCCTGTTGCGCGCTAACGCCGAAGCATTCTGCGCCGCCATCGATCGCGACTTCCAGGGCCGCGCGCGCCAGGAGACCCTCCTTCTCGAGCTCTTTCCTTCGTACGGCGCGATCAAGCATGCGCGCAGGCACGTGACGCGATGGATGCGCCCTCAGCGCCGTCCCACCAACTTCTGGTTCCTGCCCGGGCGCTCGCGCCTCGTCTACCAGGCGCTGGGCGTCGTCGGCATCGTGGTGCCGTGGAATTACCCGATCTACCTCGCGGTGGGTCCCATCGTCGCGGCCCTGGCCGCAGGCAATCGCGTCATGGTGAAGATGTCCGAAGCGGCGCCGGCGACGGGCGAGCTCCTCGCGCGCCTGGCCGCGGAGAAGTTCGACCCCGCCGTCCTGTCGATCGTCAACGGCGGCCCCGAGGTCGCGCAGGAATTCGTGGCCCTTCCCTTCGACCACCTGCTCTTCACCGGATCGACCGCGGTCGGCCGGCACGTGATGCGCGCGGCCGCCGACAACCTCACGCCGGTGACGCTCGAGTTGGGCGGCAAGTCGCCGGCGCTCGTCGGGCGCGGCATCGACGCGGCGGAAGCGGCCGACAAGATCGTCTTCGGCAAGTGCCTGAACGCGGGCCAGACCTGCATCGCGCCGGACTACGCGCTGGTGCCGGAGGAAAGGGTCGAGGCGTTCGCCGCCGCGGCGCGCGCGAGCGTCGCGCGCCTCTATCCACGCCTGGGCGACAACGCCGACTACACGGCGATCGTGAACGAGCGGCATCGCGCGCGGCTCGCGGGCTACCTCGACGATGCGCGCGCGCAGGGCGCGCGCGTCGAAGCCATCAATCCCGCCAATGAAGACCTCGCGGGCTCGCCCAAGATGGCGCCGCACCTGGTGACAGGCGTCAAGGACTCGATGCGCCTCATGCAGGACGAGATCTTCGGCCCGATCCTGCCCATCGTCGGCTATCGCACTCTCGATGAAGCGATCGCATACGTGAACGCGCGCCCGCGCCCGCTCGCGCTCTACGTCTTCGACCATGACCGCGCGGCAGTGGAACGCGTCCTGGCCGAGACTGTCTCCGGCGGGGTCACCGTGAACGAGACGCTGCTGCACATCGCGCAGGAGGAGCTTCCCTTCGGCGGCGTCGGGCCGAGCGGCATGGGCGAGTACCACGGCCGCGCCGGCTTCGAGACCTTCTCGAAGAGGAAGGCCGTGTTCCACCAGTCGCGCTTCAACGCGCTGAAGCTGCTGCGCCCGCCCTACGGGGCGCGCTTCGAGCGGCTCGCGCGACTCCTCACGCGCTGACCTTGCCGACCCGCCGCCAGTTCATCAAGGTCGGCATTGCCGGCGCGGCGCTTCTCGCCGCGGCGCGCTACCTCGACCGCCCGCTGGCCGCGACCGCGGACGCTTACCGCGTGCTTGACGACAACGCGGCGAAGATCGTGCGCGCCCTGGTTCCGGTGGTGCTCGCGGGCTCGCTGCCCGACGAAGAGGCCGCGCGCGCGCACATCGTCTCCGAAGTCCTCGCCGCGTTCGACCGCGCCGTCTCCGGCCTTGCCCCGGCGATCCAGGAGGAGCTGGCGCAGCTCTTCAGCTTCCTCCACTTCGCTCCTTCGCGCCTCGCCTTCACCGGGCTCTGGACGCCGCTGGACGAGGCGCCGCCCGCGGACGTCAAGGCCTTCCTCACACGCTGGCGCCACAGCCGCTTCGACCTGCAGCGACAAAGCTACGAGGCGCTCACGCAGCTCATCCAGGCTTCCTGGTACGACAACCCCAGCTCGTGGAAAGCGATCGGCTACCCCGGGCCTCCCGCCGTCGCGCAAAGGCCATGATCAAGGATCCCATCAAGGAAGGACTCGCCGCAGGGTGGGCGGTGATCGACGCGGCCACGCTCGAGCGCGACCTTGAAATCGAGGCCGACGTCGCGATCATCGGCAGCGGAGCCGGCGGCGGCGTGACCGCGGAGATCCTGGCGCAGGCCGGGCTCAAGGTCGCGATCATCGAGGAAGGCCCGCTCGCGAGCTCGACCGACTTTCGCATGCGCGAGCGCGAGGCTTACCCGCAGCTCTACCAGGAAAGCGCCGGGCGCCAGACGCTCGACAAGTCGATCACCATCCTGCAGGGGCGCTGCGTGGGCGGCGGTACCACCATCAACTGGACGTCGAGCTTCCGCACGCCGCCGCGCACGCTCGGCTACTGGAAGAATTCGCTCGGGCTGAATTCCATGGACGAGGCCGAGCTCGCGCCCTGGTTCCAGCGGATGGAAGAGCGCCTTGCCATCGCGCCATGGCCGGTGGCGCCCAACGAGAACAACGATTTGCTCAGGCGCGGCTGCGAGAAGCTCGGCATCGCCAGTGGTGCCATCCAGAGGAACGTGAAGGGCTGCTGGAACCTGGGGTATTGCGGGATGGGCTGCCCCACCAACGCCAAGCAATCGATGCTCGTGACGACCATCCCCGCGGCGCTCGAGCGCGGCGCCACACTGGTCCACCGCGCGCGCGTGGCGCGCCTCGTGCTCGCACGCGATCGAGTCGTTGCGGTGGAGGCCAACGGCATCAAGGGCAACGGCGCCACGCCCTCGTCCCATCGCGTACGCGTGCGCGCGAAGCATTTCGTCCTTGCCGCGGGCGCGATCGGCAGCCCCGGCGTGCTGCTGCGAAGCAACGCGCCGGATCCCTCGCTCACCCTGGGCAAGCGCACGTTCCTGCATCCGACGGTGATTTCCGCGGGCGTGATGGCGCAGAAGGTCGAGGGCTTCTTCGGCGCTCCGCAGACGATCTACTCCGATCACTTCCTCGACTCGCAGGCGCTCGACGGGCCCGCGGGATACAAGCTGGAATCGGCACCCACCCACCCGATCCTGGTCGGCATCACTTTGCCCGGCTTCGGCGAGGAGCACGCGCGTTGGATGGCGCAGTTTCCCCATGTCCAGGTCACCATCGCGCTCCTGCGTGACGGCTTCCACGCCGACTCTCCCGGCGGGCGCGTGATGTTGCGCTCCGACGGCAGCGCCGTTCTCGACTACGCAGTGACCCCCTATCTCTGGGAAGGCGCGCGGCGCGCCTACCTCACCATGGCGCAAATCCAGTTCGCCGCCGGCGCGCGGACCGTGATGCCGATGCACGAGAACGCGCGCGGCACGAATTCGTGGCGCGAGGCGCGAGCCGAGATCGAGGGGCTGCCCCTGAGGGCGCTCGCGACGCGCGTGATGAGCGCGCACGTGATGGGCGGATGCGCGATGGGCCGCGAGCCGCGCTCGTCGGTGGTGGACGAATCGGGGTGCCATCACCAGCTCGGCAACCTTTCCGTGCACGACGCCTCCCTCTTCCCCACGAGCATCGCCGCCAACCCGCAATTGTCCATCTACGCGGTGTGCGCGCGGCTCGCCACCGGCCTCGCCAAGAGCCTGCGCCCGGCTTGAACTTCCGGGGATAAGGCCTTGTCCTCACAGGTATAATGTTGATTGTGGGCGCCCCTATCGCGGCGCTTCCGATACCTGATTGCCACAAGCAAGAAAGGACCTGTCTATGAGCGACCTGATCGCTCTCGAGCGCCGCTACGGCGCGACGAACTACGATCCGCTTCCCGTCGTGCTGTCGCGCGGCGAAGGCGTCTGGCTCTGGGACGACCAGGGCCGGCGTTATCTCGACATGTTGTCGGCCTATTCCGCGGTGAGCTTCGGCTACGGCCACCCGCGCCTCATCGCCGCGATGACCCAGCAGGCGCAGCGCCTCGCCGTCACGTCGCGCGCCTTCTACAGCGACCGCCTGCCGCCCTTCCTCGCGAAGCTCTGCGAAGTCACCGGAATGGACCGCGCGCTGCCCATGAGCACCGGCGCCGAGGCCGTCGAGACCGCGATCAAGTGCGCGCGCAAGTGGGGATACGTCGTGAAGAAGATTCCCGACGGGCAGGCGAAGATCATCGTGTGCGCCGGAAATTTCCACGGACGCACCTCGACCATCGTTGGATTTTCATCCGAGGCCCAGTACCGCGACGGGTTCGGGCCGTACAGCGGCGGCTTCGTACCCGTCGCCTTCGGCGACGTCGGGGCGCTCGAAGCCGCCATCACGCCGGAGACGACCGCGTTCCTCGTCGAACCCGTGCAGGGCGAAGCGGGAATCATCGTGCCGCCCGAGGGCTACCTCACCGAGGTGCTGCGCATCTGCCGCAAGCACAACGTGCTGATGATCGTGGACGAGGTGCAGACCGGCCTGGGCCGCACCGGCAAGGTCCTGGCGATCCATCATGAGGGCGTCAAGCCCGACGCGATCATCCTCGGCAAGGCGCTGGGCGGCGGCTTGATGCCGGTGTCGGCTTTTTGCGCGCGCGAATCGGTGATGGGGGTGTTCAAGCCCGGCGATCACGGCAGCACCTTCGGCGGCAACGCGCTCGGCGCTGCCATCGGCCTCGAATCGCTTAACGTCCTGATCGAAGAGAAGCTCGCGGAGCGTGCCGCCGTGATGGGCGACTACCTCCTGAAGCGATTGAAGACGATCGCAAGCCCGATGATCGTGGACATCCGCGGCAAGGGGCTCCTTATCGGCCTGGAGATCGACACCAAGCGCGCGACCGCGCGCCAGTTCGTCGAGACGCTCCTCAAGCACGGCGTTCTGAGCAAGGACACGCATGGCACCGTGGCGCGTTTCGCTCCGCCGCTCATCGTGGACCGCGAGCAGCTCGACTGGGGCGTGGAGCGCATCCGCGACGCGCTCGCCGAGTACGGCCCGGTGTACGAGAAGGCGGCCTAGGCCCTAGGGACCGCGACGCCCGCCGCGAACGGAGCTCATTCCGGGCGTTGTCGGCTCCCGTACCAGGCGCAGTCCCGAGAAGTCGCGGTTGCTCGCCATCTGCAGCAGCGCCTGGCGGTACTGCTCCAACAGCTGCGCCTGGTGCGGCGACGACTCGTAGAAGTAGGTGTAGTCGTAGAGGTTCCCCGCCGCGCAGTAGCCCTGCAGCGCGCAGTGCATGAGGAGGCGCTGCGAATCGGCTCCGCACGACGCGCCGAGGTCGCAGGCCACCAGCGTGAGCGCGGCGGCCATCGCCGAGAGGTCGACGCGCTCGTTGTTGGGCCCCATGCGCAGGTTGCCGTCCATCAGCGAGCTGGACAGGATTCCCTGGAAGTCGGTGAGGACGCCAGGATCGCCGGTCGCTAGAAGCCTGCGTATGGACTCCATCTGCTCGTCGCTCACGGCATAGCCCTGCGGCCGCGGTTGCGCATCGAAATAGGCGCGCTCGATCTGCTCGCCGAGCAGCCATGCCTGCGCGCGCGGATCCCCGGCCGTGGCCGCTGCGGCCACCATCTGCGCGAGCTTCTCCTTCGAAAATTCCCCCAGCGCAAGCCCCTCGCACGGATCGGCCTTTGTCTTTTCGTAGGCGGCGATGCGCTGCTCGCCGTTCGGATCGCCACTCAGGCTCGCGATGAATTTGTCGCGCGTCTCAGCCAAGGGCTGGGTCGCTGGAGCATTGGCCACGGGCGTGCGTTTCGCGCAACGCGAGTAGATCTCCGCCTGCATATAGAGCGCCTCGGAGGTTTGCGGGCCTGATGAGACCCGCGCATGCAGTTCGCCCCAGCCCTTGCGGCTTCGAAGCTGCGCGATGTCCGCGCTGACGATGGCCGCGGCCTTCGCCTGGATCGCCGGCGCGGCGGGCGTGCTGCGGGGGTTGATCCTCAGGACCGAGGACGCCGGCAAATCCCCTTGCGCCATGACCTTGACCTGCGCCCCGGCGCCGCCAGGCGGACGCTCGACAGGCGCGAACATCACGACGCCAAGGACGACCGCACCCACCACAACCAGGACCAACAGGAAAAGGCGCACGCCAGGAAAGGGTGATGCGCCGCTACACGAGCTTCGCGTTCTTCAGCGGCAGGTCGCGAACCGGCCTTCCGATCGCGGCATGTACTGCATTGAGAACCGCCGGCGCCACGACGCAGATGGTCGGCTCGCCCACGCCGCCCCAGAAGTCGTAGGTCGGCACCAGCACCGTCTCGATCTTCGGCATGTCGGCGACCCTCACCGACTGGTAGTCGTGGAAGTTCGATTGCACGATGCGGCCCTTGTCGACGGTATTCTCGCCGAAGAGCGTGGCCGAAAGCCCCAACGCGACCGAGCCTTCGACCTGCGCGGCGATCTGGTGCGGGTTCACCGCGTGGCCGCAGTTCAGCGCGAACGTCATGCGATGCACCTTGAGCTCGCCCGCCGGGCTCACGGAGACTTCGGCGACCGCCGCGGAGTAGCTGAAATAGCCCATGAACTGCGCGATGCCGCGGAAACGGCCGGGTGGAAGGGGCGTGCCCCATCCGGACTTCTCCGCCGCGGCGTTGAGCACCGCAAGGTGCTTCGGATGCTTGGCCATGAACTGGCGGCGGAATTCGAGCGGGTCCTTGCCCGCCGCCTTCGCCACCTCGTCCATGAAGCATTCCATGTAGACGCCGTTCTGGTTGGTGTTCACGCCGCGCCACGGACCCACGGGAACGTGGGTGTTGCGCATCGCGTACTCCACCAGCAGGTTCGGGAAGGTATAGCCGAGCTGCGCATCGCCCGGCTCGGCCCATAGCCCCTGCAACTGGCGGCGGTCCTTGCCGTCGGCGATGCTGGCCGGATTGACGAACGCATTGATCGACTGGCCCGACACGCGAATGTGCATCCCGGTGACGTTGCCCTTGTCGTCCAGGCCCGCCGTGAGCTTGCACTGCGAGATCGGACGGTAGAAATCGTGCTGGATGTCCTCCTCGCGGCTCCAGATGAGTTTCACCGGCACGCCGGGAAACTGTTTCGCGATGATGGCGGCCTGCGTCGTGTAGTCCTGGTTGCCGCCGCGGCGCCCGAAGCCGCAGCCCAGGTCGGTGCGATTGATCTCGCATTGCTCGAGCGCAATCCCGGATGCCTCGGAGAGCGCGGCCATCGATGCTTCGGCGTTTTGCGTCGGCACCCACGCTTCGGCACGCCCCTTCGAGATGCGCGCCGTGCAGTTCATCGGCTCCATGGTGGCGTGCGCGAGGAAGGGCGTGCTGTAGACCGCCTCGACCTTCTTCGGCGACTCGGCGATCGCCTTCAGCGTGTCGCCCTCGTTGCGTAGCGCGAACGCGTTGGTGGCGGTGAGCCCGCCTTTCAAATGCTCGGCGATCTGCGCGCTGTTGGCGGAGGCACCCGGGCCCTCGTCCCATACGATCGGCATCGCGTCGAGCGCCGTCTTGGCGCGCCACCAGGTATCGGCGACCACGGCGACCGTGGAGTCGTCCACTTTCACCACGCCCTTCACGCCGCGGCGATCGACGATCTTCGCGGCGTCGTAGCTCACCAGCTTGCCGCCGAAGACCGGGCACTGCTTGATCGCGGCGTT
>JANLXC010000145.1:0-108058 GCA_031364925.1 Burkholderiales bacterium
GAGGGATCTCGCTACTACCCATGTCGCTCGGATTTGTTGCGCGTCTTCTCCATTGCGGCGAGCGGGGCATCCCCCTCTCGAGAGGAACCGGTCCCGCCACGCCGGTCTCTGATGAACAGCGCACCCTCGACCGTTCGTGGCGAGTTGATCCGATATAAACATCGGCAAGCTGTACTCTTTCTGGCAGTATCGCCGCCCGATGAGAAACCCTTGGCGTGGACGGGGCGGTTCCTCTCGAGAGGGGGATGCCCCGCTCTTCGAACAGGAGAAGGTGCCAAAGGAATCCGAGCGACATGGGTAGTAGCGAGATCCCTCCCCGTGGATGGATCGCGGCCCCCCTGCTCGAGAGGAAGCGCCCCGGCCACGGCTGGTCGACTACCGCGCTGTGGAACTACGCCGAATGGCGTTCGATGAAGTCGCGGATTCGCGGATAAATCATCTCGCGATATTTACGGCCACTGAAAATCCCGTAATGGCCCACGCCCTTCGCCTCGAAGTGCTGCTTCATCTTGAGGGGAATGCCCTTGGTGAGGGACTGCGCGGCCTCGGTCTGGCCGTTGCCGGAGATGTCATCGAGCTCGCCCTCGATGGTGAAGAGCGCCGTGCCCTTGATGGCCTCGGGGCGCACGCGCTCGCCCGCGACGATGAGCTTGCCCTGCGGCAGCAGGTGCTTCTGGAACACGCGCTCGACGGTCTCGATGTAGTACTCGGCGGGCAGGTCCATCACCGCGTTGTACTCGTCGTAGAAGCGCCGGTGCTGGTCGGCGCTGTCGCCGTCGCCCTCGACCAGGTGGTGGTAGTACTGCACGTGAGATTCCATGTGCCGGTCGGGATTCATGGCGACGAAGCCGGCGAACTGCAGGAAGCCGGGATAGACGCGGCGCATGAAGCCCGGGTAGCGCATCGGCACGCGCTGGATCACCTTGGCCTCGAACCACGTGAGCGGGCGCTGCGTCGCGAACGTGTTGACCGCGGTCGGGCTCCTGCGCGAATCGATCGGGCCGCCCATCATGGTGAGCGTGCGCGGGATGTCCTCGCCGGCCGCGCTCATCAGCGACACCGCCGCCATCACCGGCACCGTGGGCTGGCACACGGAAATCGCGTGGGAATCCCGGCCCATGAACGTGATGAAGTCGCGCACGTAGCCCACGTAGTCGTCGAAGTGGAACGGCCCGACCGCGATCGGGATCTCCTTCGCGTCGATCCAGTCGGTGACCCAGACGTCATGGTCGGTGAGCAGAGCCCTCACGGTGTCGCGGCAAAGCGTGGAGAAGTGGCCTGAGAGCGGCGCGAACACGATGACGCGGGGCTGCGCCGGCGCGCCTTCCTTCTTGAAATGGAGGAGCCGGCAGAAGGGCTTCTCGAGGTCGTAGATTTCCTTCACCGCGTAGTCGCGGTCGCCGGAGCGCACCGAGGTAATCCCGAACGGGGGACGCTCGTAGCGCTGCGTGAGGCGGGTCATGAGGTCGAACGCGGCGGCGACGTTGCGGCTGCCCGGCAGGTAGGAAAGCGGGCTGTCCGGATGGCCGTAGATCTCGTTGGCGGCCTGCGCGAACATGCGCCAGGGCTCCAGCGCCGAGCGCTGCCAGTCGTACATCTGGTACAGCATCGCCTCCAAATTCAGGCCTCGCTCATCTCATGTTGCAACGCCGCATAGTCTAAAGGTTTTTTGCTAAGCTCTGACCACATTCGAGCGACACGCGTACACGACCATGGACAAACACACAAGCAGCGGCGAGTTGTTGCCGCTTTTCCCGCCGATCGAGCCCTATGCGAGCGGCATGCTCGACCTCGACCTCCCGCACCGCATGTATTTCGAGCAATCGGGCAACCCGAACGGAGTCGCCGTCGTCTTCCTGCACGGCGGCCCCGGAGCGGGCGCCTCGGCCGTGCATCGCCAGTTCTTCGATCCCGCGTTCTACCGCATCGTGGTCTTCGACCAGCGCGGCGCGGGACGCTCGACCCCGCTGGGCTGCCTCGAGAACAACACGACCCACGACCTGGTCGCGGACCTGGAGCGCCTGCGCGAGCACCTCGCCATCGGGCAATGGATGGTGTTCGGCGGCTCGTGGGGATCGACCCTCGCGCTCGCCTACGCGGAGCACTACCCGGAGCGCTGCCGCGCGCTCGTGCTGCGCGGCATCTTCCTGTGCCGCAAGAGCGAGATCGACTGGTTCCTCTACGGGCTGCGCGCGATCTTCCCGGAAGCGTGGCGCGCGTTCGCGGGCTACATCCCCGAGGCCGAGCGCGGCGATCTCCTCGGCGCCTACCACCAGCGGCTCACCCATCCCGATCCCGCGGTGCACATGCCCGCGGCGCGCTCGTGGAGCGTGTACGAGGGCTCGTGCTCGACGCTGCTGCCCAATCCCGCGCTGGTTGCCGACTTCGCCACGGACCGCGTGGCCCTTGGGCTCGCGCGCATCGAGGCGCATTACTTCCGCCACGACATCTTCCTGCCGGAGAATTACCTGATCGAGAACGCCGCGCGCTTGAAGCCGATCCCGGGCGTAATCGTGCAGGGGCGCTACGACATTGTGTGCCCCACGATCTCCGCCGACGACCTGCATCGCGCCTGGCCGCAGGCCAGCTATACCGTGGTCGCCGACGCGGGGCACTCGGCATTCGAGCCCGGCATCCGCTCGCGGCTGGTCGCGGCGACCGAGGAGCTGAAGACCCGCGTCTGAATCAGCTGGCCGCCGTGAGTCCGGAAATGTCGTTCATGAACCCGCGCACGCGCTTCTGGAAGTGCGAGCGCTGCTCGGCGGTGAGCGTCGCGGAAAGCAGCGCCACCATCTCGAAAAGCCGCTCCTCGCGGGCGCGGATCTTGGCCATGTACCCCGCGGAGCGCCAGGTCTCGGGCTCCACGAGGAGGCGCCGCAGCACCGCGAGCGCCTCGGCGCGTGAGGCCTTGTTGCGCACCAGGCCGAGGATCTCGGCCTGGCGATGGCGCCGGTCGGCAACGCGGTCCTCGACCGGGTCCTCGACGGTAGCCATCTGCGCCGAGACCAGCTCGCGCTGGCCATCGCTGAGGGAGCCGGTGAACTCCTCGATGTGATCGCAGGCGCGCTTCACGCGGCGATCGTGGCGCTCCACCGCAGTGCCGCGCTTGAACTCTTCCACGATTTTGCGATTGTCCTGGGCGAACTTGCGCTCCATGCGCACGGCCTGCTCCGGGTCGAGCTGGACCAGGAACTCGGCGACGTCGGGCAGCATGCGCTCCAGCAGGCGCACATAGCGCGTGCGCAGATTGCGGTAGTCGGCGCGCGCCTCTTCCACCGTGAAGTTGTCCTCGGCCTGGCGCAACACCGTCTCGAGGAAGCGCCGGTATTCGGGAAGCTCGTCGGCGCGGTGCCAGGCGAAGGCGCGCGTGAGGCGCTCGCGCACGAACTCGCGCTGCTCCCCGGTGAGCTCCACGTAGTCGGCGACGAGCCAGGTGAGCATCGGCGTCGCGTTCGAGTAGGCGAACGCGGCGTTGCTGTACGCCAGGCGCGTGAGGGTGCATGAAGAGACGACGACCGCGGCGCAGGCGATCGCCGCGACGCGCAGCGCGCGGCCGATCACCACGGAATCGGCTTGCGATCGCGGAAGAATTGCCCGGTGGGGCCGCTCGAGGGCAGCAAACTCAGCCAGACGGCGGTGTCGGCGCCCTCCTCGACCTGGCGCGGCGCCTCCTCGCCGCCCATGTCGGTCTTCACCCAGCCCGGGCTCATGGAATTGACCAGGATGCCGGTGCCCGCGACTTCTGCGGCGAGCGTGCGCGTGAGCGCGTTCAATGCGGCCTTCGACACGCGATAGGCGGGGGAGCCCTCGCCCATCTGGTGCATCTGGCCAAGGCCGCTCGAGACGTTGACCACGCGCCCGTAGCGGATCTTCTTCATCAGCGGCACCACCTCGCGGCACATGCGCATCGCGCCGAAGAGGTTGGTCTCGAATGTCTCGCGCCAGATTGCGGTTGAGGCATCGAGCACCTTCGCGTCCGTGGCCTCGGGGTAAACACCAGCGTTGTTGACGAGCACGCTCGGCGAGCCGTGCTGCTTCTCCACGTGCTCGACGAAGCGGCGGACACTCTTGGTGTCGTTCACGTCGAGCGGGAACGCGGCGACGTTGGCGCCGGTCTTTCGCAAGCCCTCGACGGCGTGATCGCACTTGGCCTGGTCGCGCGCGCCGATCACCACGAACAGGTCGGCCTTGAGGAGCTGGCGCGCGATCTCGTGGCCGATACCGCGGTTGCCACCGGTCACGATGGCGATCTTGTGGCTGGGCATGGATCAATAAATGACGATAACGGACTGTATGATAACGGTTATGCCCAAGCTTCTGCGCGCCGTACGCCTGGACGATTCCGACGACCACATTTTCCGTGGCTGCGGCGCCGCCAAGGACGGCGAGGCGGTGGTCAGCGGCGGCTTCGCGGTGTGCGACTTCGAGACCGCGCCGCGCTGCGACCCGCCGTGCCATTGCGGCTCCTCGTTCCTCGCCATCGGCTCGCGCGCGCGCTGCTCGATCGCCGAGGTGGTCGAGGTGAGCGAGGAAGACCTGGAGGCCCAGGCCGAAGCGCTCGCCTGGCACCTGGTGAAGGCCTGGGGCGCCCCGTCGTGGGAGGCGGCGCACAAGATCGCATTGGAAGAAGTGCGCCACACCTCCGAGGTTTGCGAGACGCTCGCCGCCGAGGCGTGGATCACCGTCAAGCGCGCGCGCGGCGCCGAGGGCGGCTCGCTCGACGAGCAATACGCGGTGTACGATCGCCTCATGATCGGAGCGCACCCCCTCTGATGAGCCAACTTCCGAGCGACGACGGCCAGCGCGAGCTCGAGCGGCACGCGCTGCGCAACGTGCGCGGCCTGGTCGACAAGATGGAGTCGATCGAGGAGGGCGATCGGCGCACGCAGCGCCGGCTCCTCGCGTGGATCCTGGTCGGCGTGCTCGCGGTCGCGGGGGTGGTCGGCTATGCGATCTGGTACGCGGGCAACAAGTACGGCAGCAAGCCGGCAGTCGTCGACCCCAAGAAGCTGCCGCCGATTCGCCCCGGCCCCCCGTAATGCTCAAGATCTGGGGCCGGCTCTCGTCGGTGAACGTGCAAAAAACGGTTTGGTGCGCCGATGAGCTCGGGATTGCCTACGAGCGGATCGATGCGGGCGGCGCGTTCGGGCTCACCAAGACGCCCGAGTACCTGGCCATGAACCCCAACTCCCTGGTTCCGGTGATCGAGGATGACGGCTTCGTGCTCTACGAGTCGAACGCGATCGTGCGCTACCTCGCGGCGCGCCACTCGAAGGACACGCTGTGGCCCGACGACCTGCGCAAGCGCGCCGACGTGGATCGCTGGATGGAGTGGCAGACCAACGCCTACACGCCCGCCATGCGCGACATTTTCTGGCAGCTGGTGCGCACGCCCGCGGAGAAGCGCGATGCCGCGGTGATCGAGAGCGCACGCCGGGAATGCGAGCGGCTCACCGCGATCCTCGATGCCCACCTCGCCGGCAGGCCCCACGTCACCGCCCACGGATTCAGCGCCGCGGACATCGTGCTCGGCTGCGCCGCCCACCGCTGGCTAAACCTGCCACTGCAACGCGAGCCGCGGCCGAACGTCGAGCGTTGGTATGCCGCGCTCAAATCGCGGCCGGGCTCGCGCCAGGTGACTTCGCAGGTGCCGCTGACTTAGCCGGGCGGCGGAAGCGCTCGCGCGTGAGAAGCGCTGCGCTTGCCAGGGCGGCGAGCGGCGCGAAGAACATCGCGAAGGGAATGCTGCGCAACGCGAGGGCCACCGCGAAGGCGGCGGCGAACGCGAAGGCCAGCGCCACGGCCCGCGGCCCGTCCATCTGCTTGCCATACGCGCGCAGCTGCGGGTCGAGGAAATAGCTCGCCACGGCGAAGAGCGAGATGAAGGCCGCGAGTGCGGCGAGCGAGGGCGCCTCGAAGCGCGTGAGCGCGCCCTCCAGCGTCGCGATTCCCACTACCGATCCCCACAGGGCTGCCGCCACGGCCAGGACGCGGCCGGTTTCTTCACGAGGTTGCTGGTGTCTCATGGTGCCTCCTTAAATCAAAGGTGCCGGAGCGAAATACGCCGAGGCTTCGCCTCGACGCGGGGGCGGGGCGAACCGAACGCGGTCGGCGAGGAAATCCACGGCATCGCCGACCACCGACGCGTCACGCAGGATCTGGCGGTGGCCGAGACCAAGCGTGCGCAGGAATTTCGCGTCGTGCCAGGCGCGCGCGAGTGCCAAGCCGCCTGCCACGCTCACTTCCTTGTCGTTCGCGTCGTGGATGACGAGCGCCGCCGCTTGCACGCGCGCCACCGATTGCGGCAGCTCGAACTCTTCCCAGCGATGGCCGAAGCGCTGCTCGAAGCGCTTCTGCATCGCATGACGCACCGATTCGGAGATTCCGAGGCGGCGCGCGAAGTAACCCGAGTAGCGCTCGAGCGAGGTGGGTGGGGCGATCAGGACGACGCGCATCTCTCGGCGGCTCGCGTTGAGCCAGGCGGTGCAGGCCGCGGCGCCGAGGGAATGCGCGATCAAGCCGACGACGTGCGCGCCATTCGCCTCGATGTCGTGTATCACCGCGTCGATGCCATTCATGAAATGCACCAGGGTCGCTTCGCTTCCCTCGCTGTGGCCGTGGCCCACATGGTCGAAGACGATCGCCTGGTAGCCGGCTTCGACGAGCTTCGGCACAAAGGCGCGCAGCTGCGCCCCGCGCCCGCCCCAGCCGTGCGCCAGGACAATGGCGGGACGGTCCTCGTCGCCGAAGCGCCATGCGGCGATGCGTCCCTGCGGGCTCGCCACGACGAAGCCCTTGCCGGTGGCGAGAAGCTCGCGCTCGGCGAGCGTGTGCGCGAAGCGCGGCGGGGTCGTGAAGAGACGGGCGGCGCGCGACACTGCCTTTTCGGGCGCGAGGACGCCGGCGACTGCGAGGTTGAGCCGCTGCCACGCAAGGTAAACTTGATTACGAACGTTCGTGCTATTCATGGTCGCGGTCGAAGCGGACATTGCTTTCACTCCTTCGGGGTCTAGCGGTTCTGCTCGATCAGGCGGTCGAAGGCGGTACGCGCTCGCTTGAGCGCACCTTCAGGCCCGAGGATGGATTTGCTGCGGTAGAAGACGAGGACGATGGCGAGGAACTCGAAAGCGATCTGGCGCGGGTCGGTGCCGACGGCGAGTTCACCCGCGTCCACCGCGAGTTGCACGGCCTTGGAAAGCCCCTGGTCGAGCTGGCGCTGGCGTTCCATCACCGCGTCGCGCATCGCGCCGGGCTGATGGTCGTACTCATGGCCCGCGGCATCGATCGGGCAGCCGCCGCTCAGGTTGGCGCGCTGCGGCCACGTGATCCAGTTCTCGAAGATCGCGCGCAGGCGCTTCACGCCGCGCGGGGCCTTCAGCGCGGGCATGAACACCGCCTCGGTGAACTGGCGCGCGCACTCGTCCAGCGCCGCAATCTGCAGGTCGAGCTTGGAGCCGAAGTGGGCGAAGAGCCCGCTCTTCGACATGCCGGTCTTTTCGGCGAGCATGCCGATGGTAAGCGACTCGAACCCCGCGGTGCTCGCCTGCTCGACGGCGGCCGACAGGATTTGGGAGCGAGTCTCTTCGCCCTTGGTCTGTTTCGCGATTGTCGTCGCAGCGTTCATGGCCGCATAATAGTACGACCGTTCGTTCTTGTCAACTTCGTCACGGCATTTTGAGATCGGCGCCATTCATCGGACTCGGGATGAAGCTCGAGCAGGGGGACCTCGGCTTTTCGAAGGGGAGAGATCTCGCTACACCCATGCCGCTCGAATTCCTTGCGCACCGTCTCTTCCTCGGCGAGCGGGGCACCCCCTGTCGAGCTTCATCAAGAGTCCGATGGATGGCTCTGCGTACCCGGGCGATCGACGTCGTTTAATAAGGCCACTGCTGCCAACGCAGCCACGGTGCCAATGGGCGATGGAAGCTCATTGAAGTGTGGGGTGAAGCTCGAGAGGCGCGTCCCACTGCCGGCCCCAAGGAAGAAGGCGCCATCCGTTCGAGCGACATGGGTAGTAGCGAGATCTCTCCCTCATCCAGGAACGATCGCGCCAGCTCGAGCTTAGGTACCAGCGCCGGGCGCGGCGAAAAGAATGCGGTGGAGCGTGACGAGCATGCCCGCGGTTGCACCCCAGATGAACCGCTCTCCGTACGGCATTGCCCAGTATTTCCGCATGCGGCCCTTGTAGAAGGCGCTTTCGTAGCGGTGGTTGCCCGCATCGAGGAGGAAGGCCAGCGGCACCTCGAAGACTTCGGCGACCTCGTGGGGATCGGGGCGGTAGGTGAGCGGCGGCTCCGCCCAGGCGACGATCGGCGTCACCGAGTACCCGGTGCCCGTGCGGTACTCCGGCAGGCGCCCGAGGATCTCGATGCGATCGGCGGGAATGCCGATCTCTTCCTCGGCTTCGCGAAGCGCAGTGTGCTCGGGCGTGCCATCGTCGTCGTCGCAACGTCCGCCGGGAAAGCTGATCTGGCCGGCGTGATCTGCGAGATGGGCGGTGCGCTGGGTGAAGACCACGGTAGGCGCGCCGGGATGGCTGACCACGAGGATCAGCACCGCCGCGGGCCGCAGCGCCATGAGCGCGGCCTCGTGATGCTTTTCGAGGTCGTCGGCGGTGAGGAGGTCTTCCAGCGGCGGGCTCGCGGCGAGGCGGGAAGCGATGCCGGCCTTGCCTGGAATCGCGAGAGTGCCCGGTGCTGCAATGGATGCCATCGAAGCCAGTATAAGTAAGGATATGATGGCGCGGCGATGATTCTTTATGACTTCTTCCGCTCTTCGGCGGCTTATCGCGTGCGCATCGCGCTGAACCTGAAGGGCATCGAGGCCGAGCGCCGCTTCGTGCACCTGCGCAAGGGCGAGCAGCGCGCCGCCGGCTATCTCGACGTGAATCCGCAGGGCCTCGTGCCCACGCTCGCGGTGGGCGAGACGATGCTCACGCAATCGCTCGCGATCATCGAATATCTCGACGAGACCCACCCCGCGCCGCCCTTCCTGCCGCGTGAGGCGGCCGATCGCGCCTGGGTGCGCGCCGTGGCGCTCTCGATCGCGTGCGACATCCATCCCCTCAACAACCTGCGCGTCCTCAAGTACCTCGGCGGCCCGCTGAAACTGGAGGAGCCGGTGCGCGACGAATGGTATCGCCATTGGGTGCGCGTGGGCTTCGACGCGCTGGAGCCACAGCTCGCCGCTCGCGCCACAGGCCGCTACGCTCTCGGCGCCCAGCCGACGCTGGCCGACATCTGCATCGTGCCGCAGGTCGCCAACGCACAGCGCCTCAAGGTGCCCATGGAGCCCTATCCGCGCCTGGCCGCCATCAACGACGCCTGCCTCGCGCATTCCGCTTTCGATCGCGCGCGCCCCGAAGTGCAGCCCGACGCGGAATAGCTGGAACTTTCCGGGGGGCCCGGGGCAATAGGTATGACGACGACACCTATGGCCATGCCTCCACAAGACGTCCAGCCCGAGCTCGCGCTCCTCGCCCGCATGAAATCGGGCGAAGAAGCGGCATTCGTGCAGCTGTACCGGCGGCACAAGGACTCGGTCTACCGGCTGGCGCTGCTCTACTGCGGCTCCACCGCGCACGCCGCGGACGTGACGCAGGAGACGTTCGTCCATTTCATCACCCGCCCCGGGCAGTTCGACCCGATGCGCGGCACGCTCGGCGCGTGGCTGTGCGGCGTGGCGCGCAACATGGCGCGCAAGGCCGCGGCAGGACGCGAGGATGCGACCGATCCCGACGACCTCGACAGTGACTGCGCCCTCGACGAGGAGCGTATCGACCGCGACACGCCGCTCGAACGCATTCTGCGCGGCGAAGCCGCCGAGCACGTGCGCCGCGCGCTCGCCGCCCTCGCCCCGCACTACCGCGATGTCCTCATTCTTTGCGAGCTTTCCGAACTCTCCTACGCCGAGGCCGCCCAGCTCTGCGGCATCGACATCGGAACCGTCCGCTCACGCTTGTCCCGCGCGCGCGCCAAGCTCGCGCAACGCTTGGCGCCCTACCAAACCGGCGCGAAGGAGGCAGTGTCATGAAAAGCCACGATTCCACCCACGACCCGAGGCCCGCCCGCGACCCGGGGCCGGCCCGCGACCCGGGGCACGTCCTCGAGCCTGGCCAGAACACGCTCCTCGACCTGAAGTTGGACGAGCTGAAGAACGGGCTCGCGACGATGTCCGCACCCGACGAGATCGAAGGTGGGCTAGCCGCTCGCTTCCGCAAGGTGCGTCCCGCCGGCGCGCGCCCGCGCCTGTGGTGGATGCCGCCCTTCGCCCTCGCCGCGACCATCGCCCTGGTGAGCTGGATGATTCGCGGCCCCGTTGCCGAAGGCGAAGGGCTGGTGAGCCTCGCGCCCGCGGCCATGGAGAGCGACGCGGGGCCGTTCCTGGCGCTGCGTCCCCTGGACCGCATCGCGCTCGAGCCCGGCACCACCGTCGTCGCCACCGAATTTCCGCGCGCCCTGCTCGCTGACTGGGGGCTGCCCGTATCTCCCGATCGGGCAGGCGAGCCGGTGCGCGCGGAAATGCTCTATTCGCGCGATGGCGAGCCGCTCGCCGTGCGCCTGCTCAATTAGGAAGACTCAATGAAAGGAACAACGATGATGAAGCGCACCTTCTTCGTGGTGCTCGCCGCCGCCCTCGCCCTGCCCGCCTTCGCGGCCGACGCCCCGAGAGCCGAAAGAAAACAGTTCAACTACGAGTTCCACATCGACGCCGACGGCCTGCTCGCCGACGCTACCCACGCGGGAAAGGACGCCGAGCAATGGCGCCTCTACGGCGAGCACATGCGCGAATGGGCGCACGACTTCACCAACGAGATGCACGGCTCGATGGCGTACATGTTCTCGGATCGCGTGGGCCGCGGCCGCCTGGTGAAGGGCGCGCCCTACAGCGCCGACGCCGTGACCGAGATGAACCAGCCGCTGGCCGACGGCAACGTGATCTCGCACAAGACGCTCTCGCGCGTCTACCGCGACGCCGAGGGCCGCACGCGCCAGGAAAGCCTTCGTGGCGACGCGATGCGCTCGGTGTACATCTCGGACCCGGTGGCCGGCATGAGCTACACGCTGATGCCGGGAAGCAAGACCGCGGTCAGCGTTGCGCGAAACGCGCGGCCCGAGCGTGTCGATCGCCGCGCGCCGCGCGCGGAAGGCATGAGCTCTTCGCCGGGCCGCACCCCCGAAACCGAGCGCAGGATCATCGTGCGCACCGTCGACGGCCACGATCTTCCCGGCACGCGCGAGGAAGTGCGGGTGCAGGTCGTGCGCATCGGCGACAAGGATGTCGCGGTACTGCCGACGCCGCCTACCCCCCCCACCGCGCCGGCTTCGCCCGGAATGGTCACCCCGGCGCTGCCGCCGATCCCGCCAATTCCCCCGATCCCGGGCGTGCATACCATGCGCTTCGAGAGCACCGCGGGCTTGGGCAAGGGCGTCACCAGCAAGCTTGGCAACCGCGACTTCGACGGCGTGAAGGCCGAAGGCACGCAGACCGTGTGGACCATCCAGGCGGGACAGGTCGGCAACCGCAACCCGATCCTCATCACCAAGGAAAACTGGTACTCGCCGGAGCTGCAGGTGACGGTGATGACGCGCCACAACGATCCGCGCACCGGCGAGTCGATCTACCGCCTCGCGGGCATCAAGCGCGCCGAGCCGGCGATCGGCCTGTTCAAGGTGCCCGAAGGCTATTCGATGAAGGGCCGCGCCAAGCCGGACGCCACGCCGGAGGCACCGAAGGCGCCGGGCTGAGCCCAAGGCCTATAATCGAACGCTTTAGAAGCGAAGGATAGGGACCATGGGCAGGGGCGACAAGCGTAGCTTCAAAGGCAAGGTATTCAAGGGCAGCCACGGCAAGACGCGGTTGAAGAACCGCGAGGACGCGAAGAAAAAGGCTGCCGCCATTGCGGCGGCTTCCAAGAAGAAATAGTCAGAAGCTCGAGCCGGGCTCCTTCAGGAATCCGGCCTCTTCGCCCGACGAGACTCGGCCCAGCACGGCGTTCCTGTGCGGGAAGCGCCCGAAGCGGCGAATGATCACGCGATGACGCTCGGCCCACTCGATGAGTCCACGCGTCTCCTCGAACGCCTCAAGCCCATGCATCAGCTCCACGGCGCGGTCCTGGTTGGCGAGGTCCTCGCTGTGCTCGAGCGGCATGTAGAGAAACTGGCGCTCCACGGGTAAAAGTTTTGCGTCGTCGCCGCGGGCAAGAGCCTCGCGCACGCAGCCGAGCGCATGGGCATCCTGCGCGAAAGCCCGCGCATCGCCGCGATAGAGGTTGCGCGAGAACTGGTCCAGGACGATGACCAGCGCCAGCATCGAGCGCGGCTCGGCGCGCCACGCTTCCCGCTCCCCGAGCGCGGCCGACGCGTGCAGTGCGACGAAACGCCTCCGGATCTCGGCGTCGAACTTCTCGTCCTTGCGAAACCATTCCGGCCGCGCCTTGCCGCGGAGCTCGGGCGGGCCGAACCAGAAATCGAGGACTTCAGTCGGAGGAGTGGACGGCATCGCCCAGTGTTGCGGGCTACGGACAATCCCCGTGGGGGCATTTATTCACTTCGACCGAGACATGCATCAGGGAATGGATGCCGGCGAGGCGCTGCCGATAGGCCGCGGGCGTGAGCGGGGCATGCGCCACCACCGCCAACACCGCGGCATGGCTCGCGCGCCCGACGCGCCAGACGTGCAGGTCGGCGATCTCGGCGTCGCCATCCACCTCGATGGCCGCGCGGATCTCGCGCACCAGCGGCTCTTCCATCTCGCGATCGAGGAGGACGCGCGCCGAGTCTCCGAGGAGGCCCTTCGACCACCAGAGAATCACTGCGGCGCCGACGATTCCCATCGACGGGTCGAGCCACGACCAGCCGAGCCAGAGGCCGGCCGCGAGCGCGGCGATCGCGAGCACCGACGTGAAGGCATCCGCGACCACGTGCATGTACGCCGATCGCAGGTTGAGGTCGTGATGCTCTGCGCGATGCTCGCGGTGCCCGTGTGATTCGCCATGGTCGTGACCGTGGTGGGCGTGGCCATGATCGCCGTCGCCACCCCCAAGCACCCACGCCGAGGCGAGGTTTACCGCCAGGCCGATCGACGCCACCACCAGCGCCGGGATGAAATTAATGGGTGCCGGAGCGAGGAGCCGATGGACCGATTCGATCACCATGGCGAGCGCGACCACGGCCAGCAGCAAGGCGCTGGCGAACGCCCCGAGCACCTCGATCTTCCAGGTGCCGAAAGCGAAGCGCTCGTCCTTCGACCAGCGGCGCGCAAGCAGGTACGCGAGGCCGGCGATCGACAGCGCGATGACGTGCGTGGCCATGTGCCAGCCGTCGGCCATGAGCGCCATGGAGCCGGTGAGGTAGCCAGCCACGATCTCGGCCACCATCGTCACGGCGGTGATCGCCACCACGATCCAGGTGCGCCGCTCCGCCGCGCGATTTCCGGAGTCGTACGCGTGGTTATGCTGCCAGCTGGCGAGGTTGTGCACGGCCATGGGCTTATTCTAGTCCGGAGCGCGCCAGGTCGAAGGTGATATGCATCATCGGCGCTTCCTCGCCGCCCACCGAGCCGTAGAGCCGGCGCGCCGCGACGTTGGACTCTTCCGTGCCGAGCCACGCCTGGGTGCAGCCCAGCGTCCGGCCATGCGCGAACAACACCGCGAGGAGCTTGCCGCCGATACCTTCCCGCTGGTGAGAGGGCGCGACACCCACCTCGTTCACCCACAGCTCGGGCGCCTTGTCGGGGTGGATGTAGTGCACGGCCGAGACCATGCCCACCACCAATCCGTCCGCCATCGCCACCGCCAAATGATGGCGCGGGTCGCCGAGAAACTCGGCACTCCAGGCGGGATCGATGGGATTGTCGAAGACTCCCGCCGCCACCCGCTCCAGCACCGGCGCGTCAGCCGCGCCCAGCATGCGGATCGAGACCACCAGGGCGTGACCGGGGCGCTAGGGGCTGGGGACCCGCGAGGAATGGTGGTGGGCGATTACCCACCGGCCGCCGCGGTCCCGGAAGACGAACGTGAACCGCGCGGGATTCGTCACGCTCCTTCCCTCGCGCATGTCGGTGAAAGTGTAGGTTCCGGCGCTGGTCGCCGTGTCGCCGATGACGCGGATCTGCTGGTCGGTGATGGCGACCCTCGCGTCGGGCCGCTTACCCGCATCCTTGAAGTAGTCCGCGATGGCGGCGGGATCTGCCCGCACGGTCGCCGAGGTCGTTCCCCAGAAGGTTGCCTCGCTGTCGTAGAGCGCGGTGATGCGCGCCGGGTCGCGGCTGTTGTATGCCGCCACCCACGCAGCGGTCGCTTCGGCCACCTCGCGACTCCGGCGCGAGCCGTCATCGCGGCTGTCGCCGGCGCCCGCGCAAGCGCCGATGAAAACTGCTATCAGGATTGCTCCGAATGCTCGCATTGCTTCTTCTCCTTGTTGTGGACTGCTTGCGAAAATATCATTCCTTCGGCCACGCGGTCGCCCTCCCAGCGGGCATGGCGGGCTTCCTAGAGGAGGTCGATGAGGTCGAGCTGCCGAAGCAAGGTTGCCCGGTCGTAGTAGTCGCGATAGCGGACGATCTTTCCGCCCTCGACTTGCGCGACCGAGCAGCCGCGCCGCCGGAATGCCTTGCCGTTGGCCTCCCTGCCGCGAAACGCGTTGCGGAACGTGCCCGACGAGTCCCATTCGATCACGACCATGTCGCCCGTGGCGATGACGTTCTTCACGTCGGCACGCCAATCGGGGAACGCCGCCACGAACTCGCGCAATCCCGCGACGATCGCCCCCGGCCCCCGGAATTGTGTCTCGGTGGCGACGCTTTGCCACTCGCAGTGCTCGGCGATGGCGCCCGCCGCCTTCGCGTAGTCGCGCGCGTTCAGGGCGTCGAACATCCCCTCGACGATGGCTTCCGGTTGCAGCAGTACGCTCATGGGCTAAGCATAGCCGCTCAGCGTCGCTTCGGCATCCGAACCCCCGGTCAACGCCGCGCACGCGCCGGTAGCCCGCGCGAGAACTTAGCGCGGCAGCTTCGCGTTCATCTCCCTTAGCCGGGTCTCGAGCTCGTCGATGCGCTCGAGGAACGACACCACCAGCGCGAGCGCGGGCGTATCCAACTCGAGATCCTGCGAGAGGCGAACCGCCGCGCGCACCCTCGCCACGCAGCGCGCGTTGAAATCGAGCACGCCCGCGACCGGGTCGAGCGGCGAAAGCGCCCCGTAGTCGACCAGCTCGCGCACCACCTCCTCGGCGAGGCCGGAGCATTCCGCGAGCTCGACGATGGTGACGCGATGCTCGGCATGCAACCACACCGCATCGTCGCGTTCAATGGCCATGGGTTTTCTCCGCCGCGAAGTGTCCGCGTGGATCGAAGGTCGAGGCCTTCGCGATCTCGCCGAAGAGCTCCTTCTCGCGCGCGCTCAACACCGTGGGGTTGACGATCTGCACGATCGCGTAAAGGTCGCCCTCCCCGCCGCCGGGCCGCGGCAGGCCTTTCTTCGCGAGCCTCAACTTCCTTCCCGCGGCGGTGCCCGGCGGGATCTTGAGATTCACCGCGCCGCCAAGCGTCGGCACCTCGACGGTGGCGCCGAGGGCGGCTTCCCAAGGCGCGAGCGGCAGGTCGAGATAGAGGTCGTGGCCGCTCGGCCGGAAGAGTGGATGGGGATGCAGCGCGATGTTGAGGTAGAGGTCGCCATCGCGCCCGCCGTTGGCGCCCTTGCCTCCCTGCCCGCGCAGTCGCAACCGCTGCCCCTCGGTCGCCCCTTTCGGAATGCGCGCCTTGATGGTCTTCGGCACGTGGCGAGCGCGCCCGTCCGCGTCGTACTCCGGCACGTTCAGGTTCAGGTCCCGCTGCGTGCCGTCGAGCGCATCCTCGAGCGACAGGTGCACCGTGACTTCGTAGTCCTCGCCGGGAATCGACCTATTCGCACGCGAGGCGCCCCGGCCGCCGCCGCGCAAGCTCGCGAAAAGATCGGAGAGGTCGAGGCCGTCGAAGGCCGCGTATTCGCCGGTACGCTCGCCGCTGCGAAACTGCCTCTCCCAATCCGGGGGCGGGCGGAAGTCCTGCCCGGGCCGGTGTCCGGAGCCCAGCTGATCGTAGGCCGCCCGCTTGTCGGGATCCTTCAGCGTCTGGTAGGCCTCGGCGATTTCCTTGAACTTCTCCTCCGCGCCCTTTTCCTTCGAGACGTCGGGATGGTGCTTCTGCGCGAGCTTGCGGTACGCCTTCTTGAGGTCGGCGGGGCTCGCATCGCGCTTCACGCCGAGCGCGGCGTAGTAGTCCTTGTACTTCATCGCCGCGTGCTCAATCGGATCATGGCGACTCTCCAATGCCGAGCTGGTTGTGGATGTCCGTGGCCGCGATCGCGGCATGGCCCGTGGCCACGCTGATCTGGTTCAACGCGCTCACCACGTCGCCCGCCGCGTAGAGACCGGGAACGGAGGTGCACAGGTGATGGTCGACGACGAGCTCGCCGGTCTCGGAGACCCGAGCGCCCAGCTTCACCGCGAGCTCCGCGCGCGGCAAGCATCCGAGCGAAACGTAGATCGTGTCGAAAAGGTACTCCTTCCCGCCTTCCATGCGCGCCCCTCCTCGCCCATCCGGGGCGACGAATATCTCGCACACCGCTTCGTCGATGCGGCGAATTCCGGCGGCGGCGAGCTCGGCGCGTTGCTCGCGAGAGGGAACCACGTCGCCGCGCGTCGGCAGCAGCGTCACGTGCGGGGAGTAGGTGCGCATGAAGATCGCGTGCCCGACGCTCTGCGAGGCGGGACCATGGATGGCGACGTGGCGGTCCACGACCTCGAAGGCGTCGCAGATCGGGCAGAGCCGCACCGCGCCGCAGGCTATCGCCTCCTTGAGGTTTCGCATCGCCGGGGTCTTGTCGGCGATGCCGGTGGCGAGGAGCACCCTGCGCGCGAAGAGGCGCTCGCCGGCGAGCGTGGCGTGGAAGCCGCCTTCCCCGATCTCGAGGGACTCGACGAGGCCGCGCTCCACCGTCACGCCGTAGCGCTCGACTTGCGCGCGCAGGCGCGCGAGGAGCTCTTCGCCCGAGATGCCATCCGGAAAGCCCGGATAGTTGTGCGAGAGGGGAATGTACGAAGCGCGGCTGCCATTGTTGTCCACCAACGCGACGCTGCGCCGGAAGCGCGCGAGGTAGATCGCCGCCGTGAGCCCCGCGGGCCCCGCGCCGACGATGAGGCAATCGACGTCGCGCGCCATTGCTAGATCTTCTTGCCGATCGCCCGCACCAGCCGGATCGTGAACCATCCCGCGACGAGGTAGAAAAAGCAAGCCAGCGCGTTGAGGCCGAAGAGCTGCGGCCCCATCGCGTGCTGCATGAGGAGGCTCGCGGCGAGGTACAGGCCGAGCGTGACCAGGGCGAGCGCCACCATGCTCGAGCCGCGCACGATGTGCGCGGAGAGCTCCGGCAGGCCTTCGTGGTCGATGGAGAAGCGCATGCCCTCCTCGCGCAAGCGCCGCAGCGTGGAGGCGAGCAGGCGCTGCCACTCGTTGGCGGCGATGGCGGTCTCGAACTGCAGGCGCCGCGTGTCCTGCTTGTCCGCGGACAGCGCGGTCTCCATCACTTCACGCGAGCGCTGCGTAAGGGAGTCGAGCAGGCTGAAAGCGGGGTCGAGCATGCGCACTACCGCCTCGATCAGCATGATGGTGCGCGCCAGCACCAGCAGGTGCAGCGGCACGTCGAAGTTGTAGCCGCGCGTGGCGCTCACCAGGCGCCCGAACGCCTCGCCGATCGACCACTCGTTGATCGGGCGGCGCGAATACTCCGACATCAGCGCCGCCACCGTGGGGCGCAGCTTGTCGCGATCGGAGCCCTTGGAAAGCATGCCGAGCGCGAGCCACGAGTCGAGCACCCACTCGGTGTCCTGCTCGGTGAAGGCGAGCATGAAAGCCGCGAGCGCGTGGCGCGTGGCGCGATCCAGGCTTCCCACCACGCCGAAATCGTGCAGTGCGAGGCGCCCGTCCTCCGTGACCATGATGTTCCCCGGGTGCGGGTCGCCGTGGAAGAAGCCGAGCACGAAGAACTGCTGCATGTACGCATGGATCAGCGACTGCGCCAGGTCGGCGCGCTTGCCCACGGTGGGAAGGTCCATGAGGCGCTGGCCGAAGATGCGCTCCTGCACCATCACCGTTTCGCTGGAGAACTCCCCGATCACGTCGGGCATGAGCATGGTCTCGGAGCCCGCGAACGCCTCGGCGAAGCGGTGCGAAGCGCGCGCCTCCTCGCGCAAGTCGAGCTCGCGCTTCAGGTTCGCCCAGATCTCGCGCACCACCGCCTCGGCCTTGTAGCGCTGCAGGATCCCGGAGAACTTCGACAGCATGTGCATGATCGAGGCGAAGATCTGCATGTCCCGATCCACCTGGATGGCGACCCCCGGGCGCAGCACCTTCACGATCACCTCGCGCCCGCTGAAGGTGCGCGCCGAGTGCACCTGTGCCACCGAGGCGGCGGCGAAGGGCTCGGGGTCGAAGCGGATGAAGAGCTGCGCGGGCGGCTTGCCGAACGCGGCCTCGATCGCGGCGATCGACTCCTCCACCGGGAAGGGCTTCACGTTGTCCTGGAGCTTCTGCAGCTCGGTGAGGTAATCGACGGGGAATAGGTCGGTGCGCAGGCTCAGGTGCTGCCCCAGCTTCACGAAGCTGGCGCCCAGGTCCTGCAGCAGGTCGGCGAAGCGCTTGGCGGGCGTGGGATGGCTCGCCAACGACAGACGCCAAGCCATGAGCCACGCCAGGTACGCCGCGACGCGGAAGAAGATCTCGAAGGCGCGCCCGATGGTACTGCCGTGCCGCGGCGGCTGGCGCGGCATTCCCTTGGTGCTCGCCGTCGCCGTCGCCTCGCTGGTGAAGCTCGCGCCCATCGCCCGCCTTCCGGAAATCCCCGTCCCTGAGATCGTAAGAGGCGTACGGCTGGCTTCCGTTCCCTACTGCGTGGCTTTAGGCGGCTCGGCCGGGGGAGAGGGAGCCGCGGAAGGCGCTTCGGCAACGGGCGCGACGGGTTGGAATTGCGCGTCGCCCATCTGCCACAGCAGGAATGAGTAGATATCCGCGAGCTCCTCCTCGCGCTGCACGCGCGTGGTGCCGCGCCCATGGCCGGAGTCGTAATCGATGCGCAGCAGCACGGGCTTGCCGCTGGTGGTCGCCTTTTGCAGGCGCGCGACCATCTTCGCCGGCTGCCACGTCTCGATGCGCGGATCGTTGATGCCCGCGGTGAGGAGCACCGCCGGATATGCGACGCCGTCCTTCACCTGGTGATAAGCCGAGACCACGCGCAGCGCTTCGAGCCCTTGCGGCGTGGCGGCACTGCCGAACTCCGGCACGTTGGCGGGCCCGCTCGCCATCGCCTCGAAGCGCACCATGTCCATCACCGGCACGCGCCCGACCATCGCGGCGAAGAGGTCGGGGCGGCGCACCAGGGCGCCGCCGGCGGGAATGCCACCCGCGCTGGTGCCGAGGATGGCGAGGCGCCTGGGGCTGGTGAATCCATAACTCACCAGGAATTCCGAGACGCTGATGAAGTCGAGGATGGTGTTGATCTTGGTGGCGCGCCGGCCGGCCTGGTGCCACGGCTCGCCGTACTCGCCGCCGCCGCGCACATGCGCGATGGCGAAGATGCCGCCGCGCTCGAGCCAGGCGAGGCGCTCGGGATCGAAGGTGGGCGAAAGCGTGATGCCGTAGCTTCCATACGCCGTGAGGATGGTGGGGTTGCCGCCGGTGAGCGTGGTGCTCTTGCGGTAGATGAGCGTCACCGGGATCTTGGTGCCGTCGTGGGCGGGAGCGTAGAGGCGTACCTCGTCCATGGCGGAGAAGTCCGCGGTCTGCGGCGGTGCGAGGCGCGTATTGCGAATGTTGCCCTTGGAATCGACCTGCATCACCGCGGGCGGCTCGACCCATCCCTGCAGGCGCAGCAATGCGCCTTCCGCGCGCGGGTGCGCGACCAGCTGCGCGATGGCGTTGTCGAAGGGCGTGCGCACGTATTCCGGCGCCTTGATGCCGAGCAAGCCGTGCCCCACGCGCTCCAGCCGGTCCACGCCGCCGACCATGGTGCGCAGGTAGAGCGCGTCGCGGGCGAGCGCCATCTCCTTGATCACCGTATCGCCCTGCGGGACCACGACCTTGGCTGCGGACAAGTCGCGAGCGCCACCATTGACGCGCAGCACGCGGTAGCGCGGTGCGCCTCGGTGCGAGAGCAGATACAGATCGTCCTTCCAACCCTCGATGGCGGTGACCTCGTCGTCATGGCCGGCGAGCTTGTGCCAGCGCGGCTTGCCCGCGGCCAGGTCGCGCGCCTCGGTGGCGTGCACCGCGATCTCGTTTCGCACGCCGTCGCGCGCGATGGCGTAGGCGTAGCGCGACTCCAGCGGCACCACGATCGACGGATAGACGAACTCCGGCACATCACGCGCCGCGCCCACCCCCGAGGCGAATACGATCTCGTCCTGCGCGGTGTCGCGCCCGAGCACGTGGCGGTACATGCGGATGTTTGCGTCGCGCTTCAGCCCGCTATTGGCCTCGGGAATGCGCGCGTAGTAGAAGGACTTCCCGTCCGAATGCCAGCCGAGCTTGTCGTTGAAGCGCGTGCGATCGATCTCGAAGGCAAGGTCGTGCGCGCCATCGACGGCGATCACGCGCAACACGGAGCTTTCGCTGCCGGCAAGCGACACGCCGTAGGCGACATGGCGCCCTTCGGGGGAGACCGAGAACCAGTCGATCGCCGCCTGGCTGCGCCCGCGCGTGAAACGCTCCGGGTCTACCAGCACGCGCTCCGGCCCGCCGAGGCTGTCGCGCACGCAAAGCACCGGCGTGGCCTGGCGCGGCGCGAGCCGCAGATAGAAGATGCGGGCCCCGGAGGTGACGGCGAGCGCGGTAATCGCGGTGCCGGAATCGGAGAGCTCGCGAACGCGGGCGAGCATGGCCGCCCTGCCCGGGATGCGGTCGAGGCGCTCACGCGTCTCGCGCGCCTGCTCGCGGAAAAAGGCCTGGGACTCGGGCCGCGCCACGTCCTCGAGGGCGCGGTACGGATCTTCCCCTGCGGGAAATTGCGCGGCGTCCTGCGCGGATGCGGGAAGGAGTGCGAGCAAGGCGGTTGCGGCGCCGAGGAGGGCGTGTATTTTCATGGGGGCGAGGCGAATTGGAGCGCCGCGAGGCGGGCATAGAGCCCGTTCTCGGCGACGAGCGAAGCGTGGGTGCCGGTGGCGACGATGTGTCCGTGGTCCATGACGACGATGCGGTTCGAAGACTTAACGGTTGCCAGGCGATGCGCGATGACAAGGGTGGTGCGCCCGTGCATGAGGCGCTCGAGGGCGACCTGCACCGCCTTCTCGCTTTCCGCGTCCAGCGAGCTGGTGGCCTCGTCGAGAAGCAGGATCGCGCGGTCGGCGAGGATGGCGCGCGCGATCGCGATGCGTTGGCGTTGCCCGCCGGAGAGCTTGACTCCGCGCTCGCCGAGCGAACTGTCGAGCCCGTCGGGAAGTCGCACGACGAAGTCGAGGGCATTGGCCATCGCGAGGGCATCGCGCACTTCGTCGTCGCTCGCGTCGGGGCGGCCGTAGCGCACGTTCTCGAGCACGTTCGATGCGAAGATCACCGGGTCCTGCGCTACGACCGCCACCATGCGGCGCAGTTCCCGCGGGTCCACCGCGCGTGCGTCGACGCCGTCGATCATCACCCGCCCCGCCGATGGATCGTAGAAACGCAGCAGGAGCTGGAACACCGTTGTCTTGCCGGCTCCCGAGGGCCCGACCAGCGCGACTACTTCGCCCGGGGCAACCGCGAGCGAGAAGTTGTCGAGTGCGGCGGTGTCCGGCCGCGACGGGTAGTGGAAGCGCACCGAGTCGAACTCCACGCGCCCCTGCGGGGGCTCGGGTAAATGCGTGGGGTTCGCGGGAGTGCTGATGCGCGAAGGCGTGGCGAGGAGCTCGAGCAAGCGCTCGGAGGCGCCCGCGGCGCGCTGCAGCTCGCCGTAGACCTCGGCCAGGACGAAGGTGGCGTTGGCCACGATCACCGCGTAGAAAATGAACGCTGTGAGGGATCCCGACGACAGGCGACCGGCGAAGACGTCGTGCGCGCCGACCCACAACAGCAGCCCCACCGCCCCGAATGCGAGCACGATCACCGCGGCGATCAGCATCGCAAGGTAGCCCGAGCGCTGCACCGCGACCTTGAAGACCGCCTCGACGCGCTCGCCGAAGGTCGAGCTCTCCAGGTGCTCCTGCGCGAAGGCCTGCACGGTACGGATCTCGTGCAGCGTCTCGTCCACGTGCGCGGAGACGTCGGCGACGCGGTCCTGCACCGCGCGCGAGAGCTTGCGCACGCGCAAGCCCAGCACCCCGATCGGCAGGAGCACCACCGGCATGCACGCGAGCGAGAGCACCGTGAGCTTCACGCTGGTGAAGAAGAGCATCACCACGCAGCCCACCATCGTGATCGCCATGCGCAGCGCGTAGAGGAGCGTGCCGCCCATCACCGCCTCGATGAGCGTTACGTCGTTGGTGACGCGCGAGGACACTTCGCCGGTGCGCTCCTCCTCGTAGAAGCCCGGCGAGAGCGTGAGCAGGTGGTCGTAGATGCGCCGGCGCAGGTCCGCGGTGAAGCGCGCGCCGATCCAGTAGACGTTGTAGACGCGAAACCAGGTAAGGACGCCGAGCACCGCGATGAGCGCGAACATGGTGGCGAGCGTGGCGTCCAAGAGCTGCTCCTGGCCGCGCGCGAAGCCCTCGTCGATCACGACCTTCAGGCCCTGGCCGATCACCAGCACCATCGCCGCGGACAGCACGATCGCCACGAAGGCGACCGCGATTCTCGCGCGGTAGGGAAGGAGGAGCCGGAAAAGCGGAAGAAGCCTTCGCAGTGCTAGCTGCCTCGCTTGATGATCGGCCGCGCCACGGTGCCGCTGATGGAGAACGAGCCACGGTCCTGGGCCACCTGCGAGCGGATCTCGAGCGCGAGGCGACCGTTGAGGGCGCTGTTGGCGCCGATGTCCAGCGCGCCGTTGCCGCGCAGCACCCCGCCCTGCAGCGCGACGTTCTTGTAAGCGGCGCGATGCTCGGCGCCGGCATACTCGCCGGTGAGCTCGATGAACTTGGTCACGCCGGCCCTCTGCCCGGCTGCGTCCGACTGCATCACCGCGACCAGGTCGATGTTCGACACCGAGCCGTCGGCGATGCGGAACTTGCCCTGCGCGCGCGGGGACTGGAACAGGGTTTCCACCGACGCGCCCTCGGTCGCCACGCTGAAGTTGCCGTCCAGCTTGCCGGTGACCGAGATGTCCTTGGTGAAGGCGGCCATCAGCTCCTTGGCGTTCACCTTGGTGACCGACAGGTCGCTCTCCAGCTTCACGCCCGAGACCCAGCTCACGCGCAGCGTCCCCTGCACCTTGCCCTCCATGGCGCTGGCCTCGAACTCGGGAACGACGATCTCGGTGCCGGAGAGCGTGCCCTTCAGGGCCACGTCGCCCACCGGGATCGCGACCCCGACGGGCAGCGTCCAGTTGCGCGCCGAGAAGTCGAGATCGACGCCCTTGTCGAGGGGCTTCATGACCAGGCTCCAGCCGGGGGCGTTCAGGCGTGCCTGGCCGAGCGCGCCGTCGCGCGCGAAGGAGAGCGTCGCGTCGAAGGGCTCGATGGCGGGCTTCACGTCGAGCTTCACGCCGCGCAACCGGATGGTCGAGATGGCGCCCACCGCGCTCTTGCCCTGCTTGTCGCCCCATTTCGGGATGCGCTTCACCGCCTCGTTGCTGAGGGTCACGTTGTCGAGCTCGACGGAGTTGATCGAGACGCGCTCGCTGAAGAGCGTGGGGATGTCGAGGTAGATGCGCCCGTTCGCGGCCTTGGCGTCGAGGAGCTTGCCGACGGCGATGTTCTCGGCGCGCAGGTGCGGGGTCGGGAAGAGGCGAAAGGTGAGGGATGCGATCGCCACGTCGTCGTGCAGCCACGCCGATAGCGACTGCTCGATCTTGACCGCGATGTTGCGCATCGGGATCACGTGCAGCAAGCCGACGGCGAGAATCACCGAGAAGAGCGCGGCGAAGAAGATCGTGTTGAGCAGGCCCTTCCTCCTGCCGCGCGAACGGCGCTTGGCGGGCGCGCTTTCGGGCGCCGCCTCGTCGGGCTCGACGCGCGTGCGCAGGACCTCGGCGATCTCCCGCGCCTTCTTCGCCTGCTCGCCGCGAATCCTCTCGTCCTCGTCCAGCTCGGCCTTGGCCTTGGCGTGCATGTACGCCTTGGCCTGCGCCTTGCCCTCGATCTCGGCGCGCTTCTCCATGTCGCCTTCGATCTCGGCCTGGACCTTGGCACGCGTGTCCTCGGCGATGGTCTCGCGGGCACGCGACTCGATGCGCGCGCGCATCTCGGCTTCCTGCTTGGCCTTCCTCTCGGCTTCGATCGTGTCGTGCAGCTCGCGCTCGCGCTTCTCGCCTTCCTCGGCGTCGATCTTGGCGCGCGCTTCGGCCTCATGCTTGGCGCGGCGCTCGGCTTCGATGGCCTCCGCGGAAGCGCGCTTCTCGGCTTCCATGCGCGCGTTGACTTCGAGCTGTTCCCTGGCGCGCGCATCGGCTTCGCGGCGCGCGCGCGCTTCGGCGTCGGCGCGGCGCTTGCTTTCTTCCTCCGCCTGCTGGCGCAGGCGCTTCGATTCTTCCTCGGCCTTGATGCGCGCGGTGGTCTCGGCCGCGGCGCGCGCCTCGGCCTCGGCGCGCAGCTTCGCCTCCTGGTTGGCGCGGGCGCGTGAATCGGCCTCGGCCCTGGTGCGCGCTTCCATCTCGGCTTTGTGCAGCGTCTCGCGCTCTTCCTTCAAGCGCTCCTCGAGCTCGGCCTTCGCCGCGAGACGCGCCTCGGCCATCATCTCGGCCTTCATCTGCTCGCGCGTCTGCTCCTCGACGTCGGTCTTGAGGAGGTCTTCCATCTCCGCGCGCATGCGCGTCTCGATCTCTTCCTTGAGGCGCGCCTTGAGCTCCGCCTCCGCATTGACGGCTTCCGCCGCCTGCTTCTTCGCGGCAGCTTCCGCGGCCTGGCGCGCGGTGGCCATGGCCTGCGCCTCGGCTTCGGCGCGGGCGCGCGCTTCGGCGAGCGCCTTGGCTTCCTTCTCGGCGCGCACGCGTGCTTCGGCGAGCTTCCTGCCCTCCTCCTCCTCCTTGGCTTTCTGCTCGACGGTGAGCTTGGCCTGCTGCGCCGCGATCGCCGCCTTGCGCACGGCTTCCTCGCGCATCTGCGACTCGACCTCCGCGCGGGCGCGCTCCGACGCCTCCTTGGCTCGCCTGGCCTGCTCCATGGCCTTCTGCTCGGCCTCGACCTTCGAGCGCGCCTCGGCTTCGAGCTTGGCGCGCGTCTCCGCCTCGACCTTCGCCTTGGTGCGCGCCGCGTCCTGGGCGACCGCCGCGGCCTTCTTGGCCACGTCGACCTTTTCCTGCTGGCGCACCAGCTCGCTGATGTCGTTTGCCGCGCCGGGAATGACGCGCTGCGTGGACGTGGGCATCTTGCCCGGCGCCGTGAAATCGAAATCGTCCTCGGGGCCGAACGGGTCGGCCTCTTCCTTGCGCACCTGGAAGACGCGCGAGAAACCGTCCTTGGTGAGGGCGTTGAGCGCCTTGGTGAGCGCTGCCTGGTCCATGTCGGCCTTCTCCATGATCTGGCCGAAATTGGACTTGCCGTCGATCAGCTTGAGGACCTTCATCAGGTCCTTCGAAAGCGAGGCCGACTTCTGGTTGACCTGCGTGATTCCCTTCGCGGTCTTGGTGTAAACCGTCGTTCGATCCATGGATCCCCGATTCCCCGCGTTGTCGCTACGGTGTCGCTAAGCTCCCCGTGACCCGGCGGTCACCGCGCCGGCGACTTTTTCTCGCCTTGGCATCCGGCAATAATGGCATGAATTCAGGGCCTTGGAAAATGAACTGGCGCACACTTGCGAACCCTGTGCATGGGATGTGGTCGGATAGGCCTACCTGTCGCGAAGCTGTCGTCCGCCATGCACCCTCGCGCGTTGAGGGGATGTCGAAGGAATCAACAACGGGCAAACCCGATTGGAAAGGTGACCCACATGCGTAACCTCGCTCTATTGCTCCTGTCTCTCGCCGCGTCGTTCGCCGGGCTTTCCCAAGCCCAGGAACCTCCTGGCCGGGTCGGCAGGCTCGCCTATACCCAGGGAAGCGTCTCGGTGTACCAGGATCCCGAGCTTGGCTGGGACAAGGCCTACGTCAATACTCCCATCACCTCGGAGAACTCGGTCTGGACCGATCGCGGCTCGCGCGCGGAGTTGCGCGTCGCCGGTGTCGCGATCCGCCTCGAGGCGACCACGCAGCTCGACGTCTCGCGCCTGGACGAGGACGCGATGGACGCCAGCATCGAGCGCGGCAGCGCCAACATCCGCGTGCGCTACAAGAACCCGCGGGAGCGCATCACCCTCGAGACGCCCCAGGCGCGCTTCACCATCCAGGCCGACGGGCGCTATCGCATCGAAGTGGATCCGGATCGCGACGAGTCGCGCCTCACGGTCTTCGCCGGCGACGCGCGCATGGAATCGCAAGGCGGGCGCATTCGCGTCCCTGCCGGCACCACCGTGCGCGTGTTCGGCGGCCCGTCTTCCTCCTATATCACCGAGCGCGCCACGAGCGACGCCTTCGACCGCTGGGCCGACGCGCGCGACAGGGAATGGGTAGACAACAGGTCGCGCCAGTATGTCTCCACCGCGATGACCGGATACGAGGAGCTCGATCGTTACGGCCAATGGTCCCAGGATTCCGATTACGGCGCGGTCTGGTTCCCGACGCGCGTCGCCTCGGACTGGGCGCCCTATCGCCACGGCCGTTGGACGCATGTGCGCCCGTGGGGATGGACCTGGGTGGACGACGCTCCGTGGGGCTACGCACCCTTCCACTACGGACGCTGGGTCACCGTGGGCAACCGCTGGGCATGGAGCCCCGGCCAACGGGTCGAGCGTCCGGCCTGGGCCCCGGCACTGGTCGGCTGGGTGGGCGGATCGAATTGGAACGTGAGCATCAGCTCCGGGGGCTCGGCGCCCGTGGTCGGCTGGTATCCGCTAGCGCCGTGGGAACGCTATGAGCCGTGGTATCGCTCCAATCGCGCTTATACCGATCGCCTTAATTTCGCCGTGGTTCGCGACAGCGCGCCCCGCACCTACCAGGGAAGCGGCGACGAGTGGCGTGGTTTCAACCGCGATCGCGGCTCCACCGTGGTGCTGCGCGACGTCCTCGTCGACCGCCGCCCGGTGCAGAGCGCCCTCGTGCAGGTGAACGTGGAGGCGCTGCGCCAGCAACAGGTCGTCGCCGCGGCACAGGTGCAGCAGGTCCTGCCGCAGGGCAACGAGTTCATCCGCCGCAGGCTCGATCGAAACCAGGCGCCGATCGCCGCACCGCCCTTCCAACAAGCGCAGCAGCCGATGGCGCAGCAAGGCCAGCAGGTTCAGCAGGGCCAGCGCGGATCGCAAGGCCAGCAGGGTCAGCAAGTCGAGGGCGCGCGTCCGAGGTTCGGCGGCTTTGGCGCTCCCGCGCCGGTCGCCGCCCCCGCGAATATGCCTCCCCCGTCGGCGGCAAACCCGGCCATGCGCGGCCAGCCTGCTCAACAACAGCAGCAGCAACAGCAGGGACAGCAGCAACAGCAGCAGCAGGCGCGTGAGGCTCAGGAGCGCGCGGCCCGCGAGGCGCAGATGCAACAACAGGGCCAGCTGCAGCGCCAGCAGCAGGAGGCCGCGGCGCGAGACGCGCAGCAGCAACAGCAGAACCAGCTGCAGCGCCAGACGCGCGAAGCCCAGCAGCAGCAGGAACGCGCCGCCCGCGAAGGCCAGCAGCAGCGCGAGGCCCAGCAGCGCCAGCAACAGGAGGCGGCGGCGCGCGAAGCGCAGCAGCAACAGCAGAACCAGCTGCAGCGCCAGACGCGCGAAGCCCAGCAGCAACAGGAACGCGCCGCCCGCGAGGGCCAGCAGCAGCGCGAGGCCCAGCAGCGTCAGCAGCAGGAAGCCGCACAGCGCGAGGCGCAACAGCAGCAGCAACGCGCCGCGCAGCAGCTACAGCAACAGCAGGAGCAAGCCGCGCGCGCGGCACAGCAGCAGGCCCAGCGCGCCGCGCAGGAGGCGCAGCAAGCGGCACAGAGGGCCGCTCAGGAGGCCCAGCAAGCGGCACAAAGGGCCGCTCAAGAGGCGCAGCAGCGCGCTGGACGCGGCGGGCAGCCGCAGCCGCCGGCGGCGCAGCCCCAACCCGCGCAGCAGCCGCAAGCCAATCCGGCGGCGCGCGGCAATCGCGATCAGCAGCAGCGCGACAAGGACGAAAAGGAAAAGGAAGAAAAGGACAAGAAGGAAAAGAAGGACAAGGAAGACAAGCGCTGAAGCAACGCAAAAGTGGCGTCAGGTACGACTTTCGAAACTCGTACCTGACACCACTTTTTTTTGCGTGCAGTAGAGCCGCCAGGAATGACAAACCGTAACATTCGGAAAGCCGTGGCTCATTGTGTGCGGCAGGCGCGCGGGAGCACACTGGACGCGTTCCTGGAGGGAGAAAATGAGAATTCGAACATTTGCCGCCACGCTTTTTTCATTCGCCGCGGCGCCGGCATTCGCGCAGTGCCACTGGGAGTGGTTGTGCAACGGCGAAGGCGCCTGCAAGCAGATGCCGGTGTGCGACACGCTCTACGACAAGGCGCCCCCGCGCCCGGAGAGCTCGCCCCCCTCGCCCCCGCCGATCCGCATGCGCCCCCACAAGGTCCCGGGGCGCATGGGCACGACATCGTGCGAGCACATCATGCGGCAGCTGCCGAGCGGGCGCTGGGTGTGGGACGAGGCTTGCTTCTGCAGCGATCCCACCAAGACCGCCGACATCACGACGCCGCTCGCCAACATCGTGCGCTGCGAGACACCGTGGAAAGAGTGAATCATTTCAAGCGGCGCGGTGTGAATTCCTCTTCGATGGACTCCCGGTAGTAGCTGCCGGGCGTAGGCGAACTCATCAGGCGCCGGTAGACCTCCGGCGAGATGTTGGAGTACTCGAAGGTTCCGGTAGAAGTCTCGACCACGAGCTTCCTGTCGCGCTCGTCGTATCCCGCCGCCTTCAGGCCCGCGGCGTTGATGCGCTTCATCTCCATCAGGGCGCTTGCATCGCGTCGACCAGCGCCTCGATCTCCACGCGGTGCTCGCGGTCGTGGTCGCACATCATCGCGATCACGTCGGCGAGCGTGATGCGCTCGCCGCAGAAGATCGCCGGGCGCCCGAGCTCCGCTTCGCCCAGCGACGCGATGAGCGCGATCAACTCGCGGCGCGCGACCCCGAAATCACGCGCCGCCGCGCGTGCGTCCCCGGCAAGGTAATTGCGCGCCTTCGCAACCGCCGCCCCGTCGAATCCCTCCAGGGCGGGCGAGTCCTCGGCGAGGATGCGGCGCACGCGCGCGAGATAGCCCTCGCGCTCGAGGTCGCGCAGGTGGCACGCCTGCTCCACCAGCGCGAAGCCGTCTTCGCTGGCACGCAGCAGCAGCTCGTCGGGAGTGGAAGCCTGCAACGCGGCCTCGAGGAAGCCCGGCATGACCGAGAGCGAAGCGATCGCGTCCTGCAAACCCACGCGCGGAAAGTCGGCGGCGTTCATGCTTCCTCCGGTAAATCAGTGGGCGGCGCGATCTCCCCAGACCTGCTTCAGGCGCGCGTCGCGCCCGCAGCCGCTGCGATAGACCTGGTAACGCACCGGGTTTTTCTTGTAGTAGTCCTGATGATATTCCTCGGCGGGATAGAACGCGCCCGCCATCACGATCGGGGTCACGATCGCTTCCTTGAAGGGCTTGGACTTGTCGAGCGCCGCCTTGGAGGCCTCCGCGGCTTTGCGCTGGGCATCGTCGTGATAGAAGATCGAGGTGCGGTACTGCGTGCCGCTGTCGCAGAACTGGCGATCCTTCACCGTCGGATCGACGTTCACCCAGAACACCTCGAGGAGCTTCTCGTAGGTCACTTTCTTCGGGTCGTAGATCACCTGCACCGCCTCCGTGTGGCCGGTGCTGCCGGCGGAAACCTCCTGGTACGTGGGATTGACTTTCGCGCCACCGGTGTAGCCGGAGATGGTCGCGGTCACGCCGGGAAGCTTGTCGAAGGGCGGCTCCATGCACCAGAAGCAGCCACCGGCGAAGGTGGCGACCGCCTGGCCGGGCGGGACGACGGGTTGCTGCGCGGAAACGGCGCCGGCGAAGAGCGCCAGCGCGATGAGGGCGGGGATGCTGCGCATGAATGTCTTCTTTCGTGGAATGAGGGTCCTGATGAGTTGTACGAGGCGAGGCGGGCTTACGGATTCACCTCGTCCCACAGCCACGCAGCGCCACGCACGCCGCTTGCGTCGCCATGCACCGGTGGCGCCAGGCGCGTGCGCACCTCGTCGGACAATACATACTTCTTCCAGCGCCGGGGAACCTCGTCATAAAGGCGCGCAATGTTGGAAAGCCCGCCGCCCAGCACGATCACATCGGGGTCGAGCACGTTGATCACGGTGCCGAGCGAGCGCGCGAGGCGCTCCTCGTAGCGCTCGATGGACGCCACGCAGGCGCGATCACCCTCCCCGGCGCCCTTGACGATCTGCGCGGCCGCGAGCCGCTCGCCGCTGCGATGGGCGTGGTCGGCGGCCAGTCCCGGGCCGGAAAGGAAGGTCTCGATGCAACCGCGCCTGCCGCAATAGCACAGCGGCAGCGGATGGTCCTCGGGTCCCGGCAGTGGCAGCGGGTTGTGGCCCCACTCGCCGGCGATGGCGTTCGCGCCGGTCAACGCGCGCCGGCGCACCACGACGCCGCCACCGACTCCGGTGCCGAGGATCACGCCGAAAACGACTTGCGCTCCGAGCCCCGCGCCGTCGGTCGCTTCCGAGAGCGCAAAGCAGTTCGCGTCGTTGGCGATGCGCACCGCGCGGCCCAGGCGACGCTCGAGGTCTTCCTGGAGCGCGCTTTCGTTGAGGCACGTGGAGTTGGCGTTCTTCATGCGCCCGGTGAGAAGCGAGCGCGAGCCCGGAGTCGCGATGCCGATCGAGCCCTGGCATGCGAGCCCGGCTTCGACATCCCTCACCAGCGCCACGATCGCGCCGAGCGTCGCGTCGTAATCGCCGGCGGGCGTGGCGACGCGTTTGCGCGCAAGCACTTCCCCGCCCGCGTCGAGCGCGGCGATCTCGATCTTCGTGCCGCCGAGGTCGACGCCGATCCGGCAGCCGTTTTTCATTCCACAAGAATAGCGCGAAGGGCTCCGGCCGCTGCCATGATGCTCCACGGCAAACGCCAAAAAAAAAGCGGCCCGAAGGCCGCCAGTGCAGCGGGAATGCTCGTTCAGAGAAGCCGGGCGCTCACTTCGCGATCCCACGCGTCGGAGTAGTCCATCTCCTTGTCCTTGTCCACGAGCTCGAACTTCGGTACGCCCCGGAAGGCATCGCCGATGGCGCTCGGCGCGATCGCCGCGACCGTCTGCAGGATCTCGCCCCTCGCCTCGACACGCTTCGCTTCGAGGATCTCGTAGCCGGCGAGCGCCCAGCCACGTCCCTTGCGACGCACGCGGTTGAATTGGATGGTGAATACGTCCTCGCCGATGCAGGTCTCGCGGGAGGTCTGCTCCTGGAGGATCTTTTCGGGGACGAGGAAGGCGTCCTGCGCACCGGAGGCGTCGTCGCCCGGCACGTAAATGAAGAGGTCATCGTCGTCGGGGCGGCCCTGGCGCTGCGAGCGAGACAGCGTGAGCGCCTGCGGCGAGGCGGAGATGGAGCGCACGCCGATGACGACATGGCCTTCGACCTGGCCGGGCACGCGGCGCACGACACGCCCGAGCACGCAGGGCTCTTCGTCGGACAGGCGCAGGCCGAGGAGGTCGCCCACCGCGATGCCGGTGGCTTCCTTCTCGCTCGCCTCGATGCCGAAGCCGGTGTCGCTTACGTCGGCCAGGCGCAGGAAGCGGCGCGAGGCCTCGTACTCGTCGGAGAACTGGATGGTGCGCAGGCGTTGCGTGTCGGAGAGCGCATCGGAGGCCTTCCTGGTAAGCGCCACCTTCGATTGCTGCACGCCACCCTGCAGGCCGCGCGCGACTATTTCGGACAGGCCCACCCACACTTCGACCGACGCACCCTTGGCGGCGCGGCGCTGCACGCGCTCCGCTTTGTCGTCCTGCGGCGCTTCGAACACCAGGCGCAGCTGCTCGAGGACGGCGACATGCTCCTCGACGCGGAAATCGGCGGCAATGCCGAGCGACGGGACGATGCGGCCCCGATGGAATTCCTTGATCACCGACTGGCGGCGCGCTTCCAGCGCCGGGATCGACAGGTAAAGCGAGGGGCCCTCGTCGGTGCGCCGGCCCTGCCGAAGCCCGCCCTTGCCGTCGAGGTCCGCGCGGAACACCGGCTCGCCGGGCCACGTGGTCACGCCCTTGAGGGACGGCATCCACTCCCACAGCCACGCGTCGAGCACTTCGATCTGCTGGCGCGTCAGGTTGCCGCCGGCGAAGCGGTCCAGGAGGAGCGTGCGCAGGAACAGGCCCTCGATGGTCGCGCTGCGGCCACGGCCGTCGAGGCGTATCTCGACTTGCTCGAGCTGGCGGTTGGCGCCCATCGCCATGCGCATCAGCCAGTGCATCCAGCTGTAGTCGTAGCGCTCGCGGCGGCCGACCACCCACTTGGCGGCTTCGCCCCAGTGCATGAACGCGAGGCCGACGAGGTGCACCGTGCGCTGGTCATCGCAGCCCACGCGGCGCTCGAAAATGTCGGCGGCGCGGCGCGCCAATTCGGCGAGCTCGCTGTGCTGGTCATAAATCCACGCGGACAACTCGCGATCTGCCGGCTTCCAGCACAGGACGGAACCGAGAAGGTCGGGTTTCACCTTGAAGACGCCGGCGTCGAAATCGTGCTCCATCTGCACGAAGGCGCGCAGCACCTCGTCGGGGGCGGAGTCGGCGAGGAGCGCACGCACTGCGTTGCGCGAGCGTTCGAATTCCGCGCGGCCGTCGGGGCGCTGGAAGTGCGGGGCGACTTTCATAGCGAGGCCTCTGCCGTTATGCCGCGAGTTGGGGTTTCGTGCGGGTGGCGCGCGCGGCATCGGCGCGACGCTTGAGGATGCGGTGGAAGTCCGAGGCGACGACTTCGGCGGTCAGGTCCCAGTTGGCCTGGATCCAGTTCGGCAGGTCGGGCCACGGGCCATAGTGATCGTGCTCGCGCGGCCCGTTGGCCGTGCCGAAGAGCGATTCCTTCGGCGCGAGCGCGAGGCCGAGGCGCGAAACTTCCGCCCACGCGTCGCTCACCGGGTGCAGGGCGCGGAAGGCGCGCGCGCATTCGACGAAGCGCGCGGCGTTGCGCCCGAGGAAGAGAATTTCGAGCTGGGCGAGCCACAGCGCCTGGGCGCGCGAGTCCTGCTCGATGGCGACATCGAGGAGCTCGAGCGCGGTATCGACCTGCCCGTCCTCGAAATAGAGGCGCGCGGACTTGACGACGCGGTCCGCGGATTCGAGGTCGGCGGCCGAGCGCGCGACTCCGGGAAAGCGCGCGCTGATGTAGCGGTCGCGAATGCGGCGGCAGCGGGCATCGTAGCCGCGCGGGTCGTTGTCCACTGCGGTGGTGGGGTCGTACACCGGCCAGGTGCCCGTGCCCTCGCCCACCTTCTTCGTGCCGCGCGTGTCGCCTTCCCATTCGATGCTCGCGAGCTCCACCGGCGCCTTGCGGGTCGCGGCGAGGAGCTTGTCGAAATCCAACGGGGCCGACTTGCCGGTTTGCGGAGCCGCGTCGCGAAGCACGGTCGGCTCGATGCGCGCGGCAGGCCTCGGCGCGCCACGTTTCGGCTCGGCTTCCTTGCGGCGGAAAATGGGCGGCATGCCGAAGAAGTTGGTGGCGGCGGAACGCATGGTCATCGACATGGGAAAGCTCCTGGATGAATCGGCGAATCTGGATCAGCGGCTGGCAACCGGGGTCGTCGTGCCACGCGGCGCGACACTGCCCTTGAACATCGTGGTGGCGCCGCTGGGGGTCACGACCTCGCCACCGACGACGGCGGCCTGGATCTGCTCGGCGGTGGGTTGCTTGATGCCGACGCGCGCAAGCGAGCGTTGCGCGTTGGCGAGCGCGGCGCTGACGCTGCCGTAGCTCATCGAAGACGTGGGGGTGAAACCGGCGATGCTCACGCTGCGGTTGGCGCCGTTGGTGACCAGGGTGATCGGGGAGCCGTTGCGCAGGCCCGCGACCAGGGAGTCGGAATTGGAACGTCCGCCGGCCCAGTCGGAATATTGGGTCGCGAGGCGGGTGGCGTCGGTGGCGGGCGCGGGAGCGGCCATCGCAACGCCGGCGAAGGCGAGGGAGGCGGCGAGGATCTTGACGGTTGCGGGGATTCGAGTCATTTGCGGTCTCCTTATGGATGGCTCCACTATGCTGAGGAAACCTTGGCGCTTCAGTCGGCTACCTCCGAGAGTGGATTAAGAGCATGTCCTCCCCCACGGTGGTCTCAGTCCTACCTCGTGGACTAGGCCATATGAACGGATTGATCGTCCTCACCATCATGGGAGGACTCCTTCTGGACTATCACTGGGCCAGATATGGCCAGATCGTGGTCAGCGCAGCCACTTGGCTCATGTGCCTCGGACTGCTCGCCCGGACCAGCCCGCGCGGGCGCCCCGCGCTCCTCGCTTGTCTGGTTTTCGCTACAGCGGGAGAAGTTTTCCTGTCATTGGTTTGGGGCCTGTACGAGTACCGGCTTTCCAACATTCCCCTGTTCGTACCCCCCGGCCATGTGCTGCTCTTCTTCCTCGGCACCCAGGTCGCCGCGCGGCTTCCGGAGAAAAGCGAATGGTGGATCGCGCTCCTCGCGTTTCCTCTGGTGATGCTCTTCGCGTGGCAGGGGCGCGACACCCTGGGCCCCCTTTTGTATGGCCTGTTCCTCGCGTGCATGCTGATCTCGCCTGCACGCAGGCTCTACGCGGCGATGTTCGTGCTGTCGCTCGCCATGGAGCTCTACGGCACGTGGATCGGAAATTGGGTGTGGGCGGCGCAAGTGCCATGGCTGGGGCTGGCCACGTTGAATCCCCCGATCGCGGCGGGCGCCTTCTACTGCGTGCTGGATCTCCTCGTGGTCAGCGCCACGCGCAAGATCGAGGGGATGCGAATTGCGGGGCTCAGCTTCCCGCGAGGCCCGGCTTGAAGGCGAGGGTGGATTCGATCCAGGAGGCGACTTTGAGGGCGTGCTCGTCTTCGCGGTAACGGCCTACGACCTGGATGCCCAGCGGCAGCCCGCGCGGGCCGAAGCCCGAGGGAATGGTGATCGCCGGCATCGCGGCCTGTGTCCACAGCGAACAGAAGACGGCGTCGCCGGTGTTCGACAATCCCTCGGGCGCTTCGCCCAGGGCGGGAATGGTCGCGATCGCGTCGTTCTTCTCGAAAACGCCATCCAGCCAGCGGCGGTACTCGTCGCGCTTGGCGCGCGCGCGAGTGTACTGCTCGGGTGTCACGCGATGGCCACGGTCGAGGAGCTCGATCAGGTGGGGCGAGAGGCGGATGCGGTGTCGCGACTCGATCGAGGCGAAGCTCTTCACGGCGTCCCTCGACAGGATCGTCATCACGTTGTCCCACGCATCGTCGAAAAGGCGCGGCAGGTTCACCTCGCGCAGCATCGCGCCGGCGGCCTGCAGCTTGGTGATGGATTCGTCGAAATGGACCTTTTGCGCATCGCTGGCCAGCGGCCACTTTTGCGTGCGCACGATGGCCAGGCGCGGCGCCGCGGCCAGCGGCTCGAGGGGCACGCGCAGGCTCTTTTCCAGTCCGCGTATGAGGGTCGACTCGTCGCGCGGATCCGGGCCCATGAGGCACGTGCCGAACCAGGCGGCGTCGGCCACGGAGCGCGCGAACACGCCGACCGTATCCAGCGTCGCGCTGAAAGGATGGATGCCGGTGCGCGAGATCGCGCCATGGCTCGGCTTGTACCCCACTACGCCGCAGAAAGCCGCGGGCCGGATCACCGAGCCGAGGGTCTGCGTGCCGATGGCGATCGGAACGAAGCCGGCGGCCACCGCCGCGGCGGAGCCGCTCGACGAGCCGCCCGGAGTGTGGGCGGTGTTGCGCGGATTTCGCGTCTTGCCCGGCTGGCGATACGCGAATTCGGTGGTGACGGTCTTGCCCATCACCAGGCCGCCCAGGGCCTCGAGGCGGCGCACGATCCATGCCGAATGGGTCGGCACGTTGTTGGCGAAGATGCGCGAGCCGTAGCGGGTCGGGATGCCGCGTGTGGCGATGATGTCCTTCACGCCGACCGGGATGCCGAAGAGCGGGAGGTCCTGCAGGATGCCGCCCGCGCGCTCCTCGGCCTCGGCCATGGCGCGCGAGGGATCGAACCATTCCCACGCCTGGATACGCGGCTCGAGCGCGGCCACGCGCTCCGAGCACGACGCGACGTAGTCCTGGACGGTGGCGCGGCCTTCGCGGTAGGCGCGCAGGGTATCGAGAAGCCCGAGGGGATAAAGGTCCATTTTTATAATTAGTTACGGTGGCCCCCATCGCGGGAGTCACTGGACCGCTATTTTGCCGTTCCCCGGGGGGGATTACTAGCTAAGCGAAGCCTTCAAGGCATTTATCCCTGCCAAAGCAATGACTTCGTCATCGGCCGCGCGGACTCCGGAGACCCCGACTGCGCCCAGGATGGCCCCGTCGACCTCGATCGGCACCCCGCCCTGGAGCACCGCCATGCCCTGTGTGATGGACAGGAACGCGGTGCGGCCGTTGTTCACGGACTCTTCGAGAAGGCGCGAAGGGCGCTTCCATGCCACCGCCGCGCGCGCCTTTTCGACCGCGGTCACGATGCTCGACCACTGCGCGCCATCAAGGCGCGCGAGCAGGATCGTGTGCCCGCCGTCGTCGACGACCGCGATCACGACTTTCCAGTGGTTGCGCAGCGCCTCGGCTTCAGCGGCGGCCAGCGCGATGCGCGCCGCCTCGAGGGTGAGGCATTTCTTCTGGGGGAGGATGAGCGCCATTGCGAAGCTTCCGGGGGAGCGGCGCGACGATCATAACTCGACGGGCTCCGCGGTGCCTCGCTTGCGCGCGTCGCTGCCCCCATCGGGGGGAAGCTCGCCCTCGGGCGGACGGCGCGCGTCGAAGGTCTCGAACGCGTCGATGAGCTCGTGGCACAGCGTGAGCAGCTCGACGCCAAGCGCCGTGGGCTCGATGCGCCGGTCGCGCGACCGGGTGACCGGCCCGCCCAGCGTGTCGGAAAGCTTCTTGATGAGGCAGGACACGGTGGGCTGCGCGAGCGACAGCTCTTCGGCGGCGCGCGTTACGCTGCCGTGGCGAATGCACGCCTCGAAAGCGATCAGCTGCGGAAACATTCCGTGTCGGAAGTAGCGGCGGAGTCTTGCGTTGTCCATGGGAGATCCTTTGCAGTGCATGGCAAAGGTCTCGCTAACGCCACCGGTCGGGTGACCAGCGCGCCGGCCGTACCGGGGCAAATGAGTGCCCGTGCTGACGGTAGAGGCCGTTAAAGCTACTCCCCCTTGGGAATATCAGGGTGGCGCCACCTGAGGCGCACGGAGGCATCTTATATCATTCATCGCAATCATTGACAGGTGGCGAAGCGATTCCGGCGGCTCGTCTCACGGGTGCCTCGCGGTGCGGCGTGCGGCGGCACCATGGGCGCCTCTTCAACGTGGAGGCTTCCATGTCCCTGCCCCTGCCCGTCACGATCCACATTTTTTCGGCTTTCTCGGCGCTGGTCCTGGGCACGCTGCTCCTCTCGCGGCGGCTGAAGGGAGACCGCGCGCACCGCATCGCCGGCTGGACCTGGGTGGTGCTCATGTTCACGGTCGCAGCCTCGTCGCTTTGGATCCCGGCATTCATGAAGCTTTCGTGGATCCACGTCTTCACGTTGATCACGCTGGTGAGCCTGCCGCTGGGGATCTACCGGGCGCGCACCCACGACGTGAAGGGACATCGCGGTACCATGATCGGCGTTTTCACCGGCGGCCTGGTCATCGCGGGGCTCTTCACCCTCGTGCCCGGGCGCTTTCTCGGCAACGCACTTCTCAGACTGGTCCACGGATGACACTCAAGATCCACGGTATTGCGCGTTCGCGCGCGTTTCGCAACCTGTGGGCCGCGGAGGAAGCGGGCGTGCCCTACGAGAGCATCGCCACCAACTTCACCGACGACGTGAAAGCGCCCGCCTTCCTCGCCATCAATCCCAATGCGCGCATTCCCGCGATCGAGGATGGCGGCTTCGTACTCTGGGAGTCGCTCGCCATCAACCTCTACATCGCAAAGCGATATGCGGCGGGCACGCTCTATCCGAAGAGCCTGGAGGACGAGGCGCGCACCTGGCAATGGTCGCTTTGGGCGGCGAACGAAATCGAGAAGGCGCTCATCGACCTGGTCTTCAATCGCATCATCTATCCGCCCGAGAAGCGCGACGAAGCCCTCGCCAAGGCTTCCGAAGACAAGCTGCCGCGCCCGCTCGACGTCCTCGACGCCCACCTCGCGCGCTCGGCCTGCCTGCTCGGCGGCGAATTTTCGATCGCCGACCTGAATGTCGCCGGCGTGATGTACAGCTCGTGGTTCAACAAGATCGACTACTCCCGCTGGCCCCACGTCAGGGCCTGGCTCGAGCGCTGCTTCTCCCGCCCCGCGGCGCTGCGCGCGCGCAAGCTGCGCGAGTAAGAACGCTCAGGGCGCCGAATAGCCGCGGTCGAGGAAGGCCTTGCGGCCTTCGGGGGACGCGAGATAGTCGAGAAGAGCCTGGGCTTGCTGCGGATTCTTCGCGCCCTTCATCACCACGCCGGAGTAGATGGTGGTCTTCTGCAGCTCGGGTGGCAGGAGGCCGACGATAGTGACGCCGGCCACGGGCGCGATCTCGGTTACGGTGTGGATGGCGAGCTCCACCTCGCCGCGCGCCACCTTCTCGGCGATGTAGCCGCCCTCGCCCAGCGTCGCCTTGGCGCGCACCGCCTCGCGAATACCGAGCCTGGGCAGCACGGCCTCGTCGACATGCTTGCCGCTGGTGCCGCGCTCCGGATCCATGTAGGTGAGCGACTTCACCGACAGGAGCACCGCTTTCAGCTTCTCCGGGGTCGAGATGTCCGGCACCGGCGCGCCTTGCTTCACCGCCACGCCGATCGACACGCCGGCGAGGTCGCGGCGCGTAGAGACTTCGATCGAGGAGTCGAGCGCGGCGAAATTCTCGACGGGAATGATGAGGATGTCGGCGCGCTCGCCGGCGGCGATCTTCTTGCGCAGGTCTCCGGCAGGCGCATAGGTCGCGTTCACCGCGTGGCCGGTCTTCTTCTGCCAGTTGGCCGCGGCGTCGCTGAACGCGGACTTGACCGCGCCACCGCTCATCACCGCGACCTCGGCCGCGAAGGCTCCCCCGCTTGCGAATGCGGCGACTGCGATCCCGGCGGCGATGGCGATTCTCATGGTGGTTTCTCGCTGGACAAGTTGACCGTTCATTACATCACGCCGGGGCACGGCTGAAGCTGTGAGAAAATTGCGGCATGCGTATTACTCCCCGTATCGCCTTCGCCGCCATCTTCCTCGCCTGCGCGAGCCTGATCGCGCTCGCGCTCTACCTCCAGGAGCAGGAAGGCCTGGAGCCGTGCCCGATGTGCATCCTGCAGCGCTACGGGTTCGCGGCCATCGGCATCGTCGCGCTTGCCTGCGCAATCCATGGCGCGCGCGGCGTGGCGCTCAAGATCTACGGCACGCTGGTCGCGCTCTTCGCGATCGCGGGGGGCGGCGTTGCCATCCGGCACTCGTACCTGCAGCACTTCCCGCCGAAGATGGAGTCGTGCGGCACCGACCTCGAGTTTCTCGTCAACACCTTCCCGATCTCGCAAGCGTTGCCGAAGATCTTCGCCGGCACCGGAAGCTGCTCCAAAGTCGATTGGAAGATGCTTGGGCTGTCGATCCCGGAATGGGCGCTCGTCTGGTTCGCGATCTTCCTCGCTACCGCCGTGTGGGTCGCGCTCCTGCGCGAAGCCCCAATGAAAAACGCCGCGGCAGGGCCGCGGCGTCGGGAAGGCTGAAGAGCTTTACGACTTCTTCGGCGCGGCGGCAGCGTCGATCTTCAGGATCTTCATCGCCTTGGCGAGCGTGTCGACAGAGTCCTGGTGCTTGCCGGCCTTGTGCGCGGCTTCCCCGTCGGCGCGGTACTGCTTGACCGACTTGGCGTCGGCCTCGGAAAGCTTCGGGTTCTTCGCCATCGCGTCGTCGATGGCCTTCATGTCGGCAGGGCAATGGAAAGCGAAAGCGGAGCTGGAAGCAAACAGCATCGCGGCCAGGGCGAGCTTGCGATTCATGGTGTTCTCCTTGTGATTGTTGTCAAACCGGAAAATATTACTGCAATCCCGGCAACACCGCAGCCGGCGGTTCATCCCCCAGCTACCTCCCCAGGTCGCGCAGGTCGCGTACCGCCTCGCCCTTCAGGCGCCCCTCGCCCTCGGCGCGCAGGATGTCGGCGGCCACGTCCTCGGCGGCGCGCAGCACGCCCTCCGCCTTCATCTGCCGGAATCGCTCGACGTCGGCGAAGTCCTCCGCCGCCACGCCGCGCACGATGCCCTGCATCGGCGTGTCGATCACCCCGGGCGCGAGGCTCACGGCCTCGATGGCAAGTCCGCGCGCCTCGGCTTCCAGCGCTACCACGCGCGTGGCCATGTCGAGCCCCGCCTTCGCCGCGCAATAGGCGCCCCAGCCCTGGATCGGACGGCGTCCCGCGCCCGAGGAAATGTTGATGATGCGGCGCAGCGTCGCAATGCCCTCGGTATCGGCGAGGAAGCGGCGCATGAGCAGCATCGGCGCCACCAGGTTCACGACCAGGTTCCTCTCGATGTCGTAGGGATCGGCGCGCTCGAGCGGGGCGACCGGCACCACGATGCCGGCGTTGTTGATGAGCACGGCCTTCGCGAACTGCTTGCCCCGCAGGCGTCCGGCCACGCGATCGGCCACGCGGTCGATCGCGGCAGTGTCCTCGAGATCGAGCTCGAAGCGCACGCCGCCGGGAATGTCGCCATCGGGTGCGCGCGCCAGCGCGACGAGCTCGTTATCCGAATCGAGGGCGATGCGGTCGGCGAGCGCCTTGCCCAATCCCTTGGTGGTCCCGGTGACGATATAGAGGTTCATGGACCATTATAAAATCGTCCTGTGGTAAAACGGGGCCATGGACGCGGCCATCGTGAACCGGGGAGTGATGATCGTGACGGGCGGCGGGCGCGGCATCGGCGCGGCGACCGCACGGCTTGCCGCTGCGCGCGGCTATGCGATCTGCGTGAACTACCTGCGCAACAGCGAGGCCGCGAAGACCCTCGAAAGGGAGATCACCGGCGCGGGTGGGCGCGCGCTCGCGGTCGCGGCCGACGTCGCGAAGGAAGCCGACGTGATGCGCCTCTTCGATACCGCGCGCGACTCGCTGGGCCCGCTCACCGCGCTCGTCAACAACGCCGGCATCCTCGAGCGCCAGACGCGCCTGGACGACATGGAGGCCGCGCGTTTCGAGCGCGTCTTCGCCACCAATATCACCGGGGCTTTCCTCTGCGCGCGCGAGGCGGTGCGCCGCATGTCCACGCGCCACGGCGGCAAGGGCGGCGGGATCGTGAACGTGGGATCCATGGCTTCGAAGCTCGGCGCGCCCGGCGAGTACGTCGATTACGCGGCGTCGAAGGGCGCCATCGACTCGCTCACCATCGGATTGGCGAAGGAAGTCGCCGAGGAAGGCATCCGCGTGAACGCGGTGCGCCCCGGAGTCATCTACACCGGGATCCACGCGAGCGGCGGCGAGGCGGGCCGCGTCGACCGGGTGAAGGGCGCGGTGCCGATGAAGCGCGGCGGCCAGCCCGAGGAAGTGGCGCGCGCGATCCTCTGGCTCCTCTCCGACGAGGCGTCCTATTCCACCGGGACTTTCATCGATGTCTCCGGCGGCCGTTAAGAGCGCCTGCTACTCGGGCACGCCGCTGGCGAAGAAGCTCGGCTTCAAGGCGCCGATGACGGTCTTTGCATCTCGTGGCCGAAGAAGGCCGCGAAGGTCGCCACCGACATCACCGAGGACACTATCCGCGAGGTGGCGCTGCCGATGGGATTCGTCGACGTGAAGGTGCGCGCCGTAAACGACGTGTGGTCGGGGCTGAAACTCGTCATCCGCAGGAGCGAAAGGCCGTGATGGACATCCTCACGCATGTCGGCGACGGCATCATGGGCGTCGAGCTGAACCGGCCCGGGAAGAAGAACGCGCTCACCAGCGACATGTACGGGCTCCTCACCGAGGCGTTCGAGAAGGCCGAGCGCGACGATGCGGTGCGAGTGATCCTCATCCACGGCAAGCCCGACGTCTTCACCGCGGGCAACGACCTCGAGGACTTCATGAAGCGTCCCCCACAGGGGGAGGACACGCCGGTGTTCCGCTTTCTCGGAGCGGCGAGCCAGGCCACCAAGCCCCTGGTGGCGGCGGTGAACGGTGCGGCGGTCGGCATCGGCACCACACTCCTTCTGCATTGCGACCTGGTGTACGCCGGCGACAACGCGCGCTTCCGCCTGCCGTTCGCGAGCCTGGGCTTGGTGCCGGAATTCGCGTCGAGCTATCTCCTGCCGCTGGTGGCGGGATACCAGCGCGCCGCCGAGCTGCTGCTCCTTGGCGAGCCCTTCGGGCCGGATGTGGCGCTGGCGGCGGGGTTCGTCACGCGCGTCGTGCCCGCGGCGCAGACCCTCGACGCCGCGTGGGAAGCGGCACGCAAGCTCGCGGCGCTGCCGGCGAAATCGGTGCGTACGACCAAGGCCTTGCTGAAGGGCGCGCATGCGGCCGCGGTACGCAATCAGTTGCAGCTCGAGGGGCGGCACTTCCGCGAGATGCTCTCCGAGCCCGCGGCCCGCGAAGCGTTGGCGGCGTTTCTCGAAAAGCGCAGGCCCGACTTCACGAAAATTCCCTGACGTTCGCCTTAAGCGCCGCACGCAGTTCTGATCGCGCCGGTGTAGGACTCGTCCCATGCCGCGATCAGTGTTCGGCGACGGAACCTAGGCTGCGCGCGCGGCGACTAACGGGCATGGGAATACTTCTCTACCTGCTCGGCTTGATCGTCCTGGTCTCCGGCCTCGCTTGGATTGCGACGCTCATCGGTATAGCGCAGCCCTACATCGGGGGTCTCGCGCTGGTGATGCTCGCGGTCGCGGTCGTATCGACGTTCTTCAATGCGCGCACCCGTTCGCAGGAGCCGGTCTGACCTAGAGCACGTCGAAGGCCCACGAGCCCTTCGCGAACACTTCCGCGCTGTATGACTTGACTCCGGCGTCGGCGTCGCGTGAGCGGCCGAACGAAGCACCGACGTAGAAGCTCGTGCCGATGCCTCGGCGATGGCCGTACACCACCGAGATTGTCTCCGAATTCTCGCGGGCCGACACCGGCCGCTCCCAGAGCGACGGCGCGCGCCGAATCGCCGTGGACTGGTAAATGGTGCGCAGGCTGTCGCGCGCGCTGAAGTGCCAGATCGCGAGGACTTGCTGCACGCGCTGCGCGAGGATGCGCTTGGAGCCTTCCACGGGCTCGAGGCTGTCGATGAAATCGTTGTCGATGCGGTACTCGACCTCGGCGCGCACATGGGGGCGGATGTTCGCCTGCACGGTGAAGAACGCCCCACGCCCGAGCCGGTTGTTGGCTACGTCGACGCGATCGCCGAATGCGAACTCCGCGTAGAGCCTGGAAAACCACGGGAACGGGTTGCTCTCGACGCCCATGAAGCACTGGTCGCGCTTGCGCAGCCCTCCGCCGGGACGCACTGCCACCAGGTTGTTGGGCCGGTACTCGAAGAGGAGCGTCGTGTTGCGCGGCAGCCCCAGCTTCAGGCCGAGGTTGTTCTGCTGGTACTGCACATGCCCGTCGGGGTCGACCTTGTACTCCGCGAAGAGATACGGCGACATCTCGTTGAAGCCCCACACGTTGCGGAACTTGCGCGTGGTCTCGCTATAGACGTTGTGGAAGCCGTTCTGCGCGACGAAGCCGTTGTCGGCCCGGAAGTCGCGGCCGATATGCTGCATGGCGAGGAACTGGCTCCACTCGGGGCCGTTGTATGCCCAGTCCACGAGTGCCGCATGGCTCGACTGCACGTCGCCCCTCACGAAGGAGCCGCTCGCGGGCTGCGCCGTAGTCCACGAGCCGAGCACCTGCGCGCGAAGGCGGTGCTCGGTGGTCGGGAACCAGACGACGTCCGGTCCCGCCACGCGGTTGTACGCTCCGTTGTCCAGCGTGCGGTCGGTCACCAGGCCGCCGACGGTGGCGCCCTGCACCTGCAGGCGCCCGCGCACGAAGCTCGCCGTCGACTTGAAATTCTGCAGCGCGAAGCCGGTGCCGTAGGTGTTGGGCAGCAGCACCAGGCCGCCGCCGTCGTCGCGCGTCATCAGCACCGTGCCGTCGAAATTGTCGCGGCGCTGCGTCGCGCGCACGCCCCACGCGGGATCGGTCACCGAGCGCGTGTAGATCGCGTTGATCGGTCCCTGCAGGATGTCGGCGCCTTCGAGGAAGAACGGGCGCTTCTCCGGGAAGAAGAGCGCGAACTGCGTGTTGCCGGCGAGCTGCGGCGTATCGAGCTCCACCTGCGAGAAGTCGGGGTTGAACGTCGCGTCGACGATCAGGTCGGAGCGCGGGCGCCACTTCAGGTCCAGGCTCGGCACGATCTCGTTGTCGCGCCCGCGCGGCACGCCGATGCCGCGATTCTCCGTGGCGCGCGTGGTGAGCTGCGGCGTGATCGTGAGGAAGCGCGTGGACGGCAGGTCGGCCAGCCCCGTGAGCGGCTCGTTCATGCACATGAAGCAGGTCGAGTCGCGCGGCAGCGGGCTGGAGGCGATGCGGTAGCGTTGGTCGCGCGGCCAGTTACGAAACACCAGCACGCTCCACTCCTTCGCCGGCGGGTCGCTGTAGCGCAGCGACGAGAATGGGATGCGGAATTCAGCGGTCCAGCCGCCCTCGAAGCGGCCGGTGGCCACCTCGACCTCGAAGTCGGGAGAGAAGTCCTCGCTGCCGGTATCTTCGTTGTAGAGCCCGTCGCCGATCACCCCGCGCGGGTTGGCGCGCACGAAATGAGCGAACTTGCGGTTGCCGACCGGGTCGATGAAAAGCACAACCATGTCCTGGTCCGCCAACACGTTGTCGCGCCGCGCGAAGGGCGCCCGCAGCTCGCCCAGGTTCGGGTCGTGCGCGCGGACGGCCGCGTAGAGCGCGTGGCCGTCATAGGCGAAGCGCACCTCGGTGCGCACCTTGGCCGTGATCTTGTCCTGCGGCGACACCTCGTAGAAGCGGTCCCAAGGCTTGGCGCGGCTCCAGGCTTGCTCGTCGAAGCGCCCGTCGAGGACGATCTTCTCGTCGGAAGCGAGGCGGTAGGCCTCGATGGCCAGGATGGTGGGGCTGGCGAGGAGGAAAAGGAGTCCGAGGGCGGCTGTTCTTTTCATTCTTGTCGTCGGTTCCGGCGAGCGCGCAAGGTTACCACGGTTAGCGGTCACTTACGCCCGCCATTGTGCGGCGCAACAAACGGGCGTATAGTCCGCGCCCAGTCCGTCCTGGATGCGCGAGCCTTCGCGGCGGATTCAAAAAAATGACCGATCCCGCCTCCACCTCCACGCTCCACTCCTCGCCGGGTCACAAAGCAAGCGCCGCCCTCGTCCTCGGCGCCATCGGCGTGGTCTTCGGCGACATCGGCACCAGCCCGCTGTACGCGCTGAAGGAAGCCTTCAGTCCCGAGCATGGCATTCCGCTCACGCCCGACAACGTGATGGGCATCCTGTCGCTCATCGTCTGGTCGATGGTCTGGGTCATCACCATCAAATACCTCATGGTGATGATGCGCGCCGACAACAACGGCGAGGGAGGCATCCTCGCGCTCCTCGCGCTCGCGTTGCGCGAGACCAAGGGCCGCCCGCGGTTGAAGTGGACCATCATCGGCATCGGCATGTTCGGCGCGGCGATGTTCTACGGCGACAGCATGATCACGCCCGCTATCTCGGTCCTGTCGGCAGTTGAAGGCCTCGAGATCGCGACGCCGGTATTCGCCAACTTCGTGATCCCGGTGACGATAACGGTGATCGCGGGGCTCTTCTTCATCCAGAGCCATGGCACCGCGAAGGTCGGCTTGTTCTTCGGCCCGATCACGGCGATCTGGTTTCTCGCCATCGGCTCGATCGGCGCGATGCACCTCTGGAAGAATCCGGTGGTGCTGTCGGCGTTGCGCCCCGCCTACGCAGTGGATTTCATGTTCGCGTATCCGGGGCTGGGTTTTTTGGTGCTGGGCGCGGTCTTCCTCGCGCTCACCGGCGGTGAAGCGCTCTACGCGGACATGGGCCATTTCGGCAAGAGGTCGATTCGCATCGCGTGGCTCGCGCTTGTCTTCCCGGCGCTTCTCCTGAACTACTTCGGACAGGCGGCATTCGTCCTCGCCAATCCCGCGGCCATCAAGAACCCCTTTTACCTGATGATCCCGGAGTGGGGCCTTTATCCGATGGTGGTGCTCGCGACCATGGCGGCAGTGATCGCCTCGCAGGCGGTGATCTCGGGCGCCTTCTCGGTGACGCGCCAGGCGATCCAGCTCGGCTACATCCCGCGGTTGAAGCTCCTGCACACCTCCGAGCGCGCCATCGGCCAGATCTACGTGCCCTTCGTGAACTGGATGCTGTTTGTCGCGGTGGTGCTTCTGGTGCTCGGCTTCCAGAGCTCGAGCAACCTCGCCAACGCATACGGCATCGCGGTCGCCGCCACGATGGTGATCGAGTGCCTGCTCGCGATGGTGGTAGCGCGCCTTCTCTGGAAATGGTCGATGTGGATGGTGTACCTGGTGATCGGCAGCATGCTCGTGGTCGACGTCGCGTTCCTCGCCTCCAACGCCGCGAAATTCTTCTCCGGCGGCTGGTTCCCGGTCCTCCTCGGCTCGGCGATCTTCGCCTTGCTGATGACGTGGAAGCGCGGGCGCACCCTCATGTTCCGGCGCCTCGAGGAGCACGGCATCCCGCTCAAGCCATTTCTCGAGGGCCTGAATGCGCACCCGCCTGTGAAGGTGCAGGGCACGGGGATCTTCCTGGCGAGCTCGCTGGAAACCGTGCCGCACGCCCTCCTGCACAACCTCAAGCACAACAAGGTGCTCCACGAGGAGACGGTCTTCCTCACCATCGTCACCCACGACGTGCCGCGCGTGCCGGTGGAGGATCGCATCCAGTTCGAGCGGCTCTTCGAAGGGTTCTACCGGCTCGAGGCGTGGTACGGGTTCACCGAGCAGCCGGACATCGACGAGATCCTGAACGGCTGCCGCGTGCGTTACGGCAGGGGGTTCGACCTGATGGACACGTCGTTCTTCCTTTCGCGCGAAACCGTCATCCCCACCAGCGACAGGCCGGGCATGGCTCTGTGGCGCGACCACCTGTTCGCCTGGATGACGCGCAACGCCACCCGTGCCACCGAGTACTTCAACATCCCGCCGAATCGCGTGGTGGAACTGGGCACGCACATCGAAATCTAACGGGTCCCTCGCGCCTGATCCCCATGAAGGAAGAGCTCGCCACCGCCCGCAAGCACCCCGCCGCCCTCGCCTCGACCGTGATCGCAGGCGTGGCCGTTACGGTGCTCGCGCTGGTCACCATCGCCTACCTCCTGGGCTGGGTTCCCACGCGCGCAACGTTGCCGAGCGCCCCGGGCAGCATCGCCAGTCCCGGCCAGCAACTGCCGGGCAGCGTGCAGCAGGGCGGGGTGGACCTCCTGCCGGGCGAAACGCTGATCGCGCCGGCGGATTCACCGCAGCTTCCGGCTGCCCAGGCGCAAGCGCCGAAGGCCGTCTTGCCGCCGTCCGCGGCACAGCCGACGACGCCGAGGTATGCGAAGCCGGCGCCGTTCGACACGGCGAAGCCCGCCGCACCCAGGAAGGCGCCATCCCCGATCTACCCGCAACCGGCGGCGCCCGCGTCGTCTGCCGACTATGCGCAGGTGCTGCCATCGCGCGCGGCACCGAGCAAGCCCAACTACGGGCGCGGCGACTTACCGCCGGCAACCTCATTCGAGCGCTCCACCCGCACCCTCTGCGTCAACTGCGGCACCGTCGCCTCCATCGGCAGTGTCGGCGGCGATTGGGAAGTGCGCGTGCGCTTCGAGGACGGCAGCACCGAGACCCTGCGCTATCCCGACCGGCCGCGCCTTCGCATCGGCGAGCGTGTCCATCTCGAGGACGGTCGATTGATATCCGAATAGATGGCGGGCTCGCTTTCCCAGTACTGGAAGAAGCGGGATTTCGGCATCACCTCGGAGCCGAAGGGCGCGCTCGCGCGCCCCGGAAAGAAGCTCGCGTTCGTGGTGCAGAAGCACGCCGCCTCGCGACTGCACTACGACTTGCGCCTCGAGCTCGACGGCACCATGGTGAGCTGGGCGGTCCCCAAAGGGCCGAGCCTCGATCCGCAGGTCAAGCGCATGGCGGTGCACGTCGAGGACCACCCGATCAGCTACAACAAGTTCGAGGGCGTGATTCCGAAGGGGCAGTACGGCGCGGGCACGGTCGAAGTGTGGGATCGCGGCGCCTGGTTCCCGCTCGAGGATCCGGTCGGCGGGATGCGCGACGGCAGGCTGAAGTTCGAGATGAAGGGCGAGAAGTTGCGCGGACGCTGGATGCTGGTGCGCATCGGCAAGCGCAAGGACGAACGCCAGGAGCCGTGGCTCCTCATCAAGGAGCGCGACGGGGAGGCGCGCGCGGCTGCCGAGTACGACATCGTGGAAGCGTTGCCGGATAGCGTGCTGAGCCCGCCCGGCGCGAAGGCGCGCAAAAGTAGCGACGAGGCAAAGGCGAAAGCCGCGCCCGCGAAAAAGGCGGCGAAAAAGGCGGCGAAGAAGCCCGCCGCGAAAGACGCCCCCCTTCCTGCGGGCGCCGTCGCCGCAAAGCTTCCGCTCTCGCTCTTTCCCCAGCTCGCCACACTGGTCGAAGAGCCGCCGCGTGGCCAGGGCTGGATCTATGAGGTGAAGTTCGACGGCTACCGCGTGCTCGCGAGGATCGACGGCGACGACGTGCGCCTCTTCACCCGCAACGGCAACAACTGGACTTCACGCATGACGGCGCTGGCCGAAGAGGTCGCGAGGCTCGGGATCGATTCGGCATGGCTGGACGGCGAGATGGTGGTGCTGGATGCGAAGGGCAATCCCGATTTCCAATCGCTGCAGGGCGCGTTCGATTCGTCGAAGACCGCCGACATCGTCTATTTCGTGTTCGACATGCCGTACTTCGCGGGCTTCGACCTGCGCCGCGTGCCGCTCATCGAGCGCCGCGCGCTGCTCGCCCGGCTCCTCGCGAAAAACTCCTCGGAGCACGTGCGCTTCAGCGAGCATTTCGAGGCCGACGCCGCGCAACTTCTCGAAAGTGCCTGCAAGAAGGGCCTCGAAGGCGTGATCGGCAAGCGCGCCGACTCGATCTACGCCTCGAAGCGCTCGCCCGCTTGGATCAAGCTGAAGTGCACGCGGCGCCAGGAGTTCGTGGTCGGCGGCTTCACCGACCCCAAGGGAAGCCGATCGGGCATCGGCGCGCTCCTCCTCGGCATCCACGATGCGCAGGGCAAGCTGCACTACGCGGGCAACGTCGGCACCGGTTTCGACGACCGCACGCTCGTCGCGCTCGCGAGGAAGCTCGCGGCGATCTCCACCGACAAGATGCCCTACGCCGAAAAACCGAAGGGCGTGAAGGCCCGCTGGGTGAAGCCCAAGCTCGTGGCCGAAGTGGCGTTCACCGAGTGGACGAGCGACGGGCGCATTCGCCATCCCGTGTTCCATGGCCTTCGCACCGACAAGGATCCCGCGGCGATCACGCGCGAGGCTGCGCTGCACGAGGCGCCCGAGGCGCCGTCCGGCAAGAAGACCGCGGCGACGCTCGCCAAGCCCGCGGGCGATTCGGTCGCGGGCCGCAAGGTGAGCAACGCCGATCGCGTGATCGACCCCGCGAGCAAGGCCACCAAGCTCGACCTGGTGCGCTACTACGACCGCATCGCGCCGCACATCCTGCCGCACCTGGTGGGCCGCCCGCTCGCGCTGGTGCGTGGGCCGCAAGGCGTCACCGGCGAGCTCTTCTTCCAGAAGCACGGCGACAAGCTGCAGATCCCCGGCATCCGTGAGCTCGACCCGAAGCTCTGGCCCGGGCATCCGGCGATGCTCGAGATCGCGACACGCGAGGGGCTCGTAGGCGCGGCGCAGATGAACACGATCGAGCTGCACACGTGGAATTCGACGGTGAAGGCGATCGACAAGCCCGACCGCATGATCTTCGACCTCGATCCGGGCGAGGGCATCAGCTGGCCGCAGCTCCTCGAGGCGACTGCGCTCACCAGGAAGATGCTCGACATGCTGGGCCTCGAGAGCTTCGTCAAGACGAGCGGCGGCAAAGGGCTGCACGTCGTGGTGCCGCTCACACCCAGGCTCGGCTACGACGAGGTGAAGGATTTCTCGCAAGCGGTGGTGGTGCACCTTGCGCGCACGCTGCCCAGCCTCTTTGTCGCGAAGAGCGGGCCGCGCAACCGCGTCGGGCGGATCTTCGTCGATTACCTGCGTAACGGCTATGGTGCCACCACGGCGAGCGCCTTCTCCGCGCGCGCGCGCCCCGGCCTGGGCGTCTCGGTGACCCTGAAGTGGTCGGAGCTGGAAGGTCTCGAGAGCGCGAGCCAGTGGAACATCCTCACGGTGCACGATCGCCTCGCGAAGCTGCGCGAGGACCCGTGGAAGGGCTACTGGACCACGCGGCAGGGACTCACCGCGGCGATGAAGAAGCTCGGCTAGTCCTTCACTTCGCCTCGACGAACTCGAGCCTCTGGCCGCCGGGGGAGGTGAACACGAGGCGGTTACCTTCGCGCGTGACGCGCGCCTGCGGCGTGAGCACCGCCATCACGCGCCGCTCGATGTCGCCTTCCGGCCCGGCGCAGCCGCGCTTGGTGGCGACCAGCGGGCCGATGCGCACCTCGCCGCCCTCGTTCTTCCACGCGCCGTGCAGCAGGTTGCAGCCGGTGAAGCCCGACAGGCGCCCCTCGACCACGAATTCCAGCCACGGCAAGTGCTTCTCGTCGGCGGCGGCGTCGACTCCCTTCCAGCGCGTGCCGACCATCGAGGACGGCACCGCCGCGTGCGAGGCCCGCGGAGGTTGCGAAGAACCGCCCGAGCTCGGCGGCGCCGCGCACGCCGACAGGGCCAGCGTGCAGATCCAGACCATCGTGCCGGTGAGCTTCATTTCGGTGCCTCCACGACCATCGCGCGCATTGTAAGCGATCCACCCGAGCCGCTCATGGTCATGGTGTCCGCGGTGATCGTGTAGCTCGACACCGCCTGCAGGATCTCGAGCACGCGCGCCTCCGCGGTCTTCGGCCCCGGATCGCACAGGCGCCGGTCCACCTCGATGCGGCCGATGGCGATCGCGCGCGCCCCCACCGAGTCCTGCACGTACTTGGCGACGAAGCGGTTGCAGCCTCCGAAGCCCTCGACGCGCCCGTCGCCGAAGCGCATGTTGGGCTGCTCGCCCGTCACGGGCAGCTCGAGCACCACCTGCCAGCGCGTGCCCGCGAAGGGCTTGGGAGGCGGATCCTTCTTGGCGGCGGCGCACCCCGCGAGCACCGCCGCTACGGTCACCAAGGCAATCGCACGTTTCATCGTCGCTCTCCCGTCATGCAGTCATGAAGAAATCGATCGCTTCGCCGACCAGGTCCACCACGTCGCCGCCCCACTCGGGCGCGGCCGGCTGGAGATCGTAGGCGCGGCGCTCGCCGCCCCTGGCGCGATTGGAGCGCTGCCCCGCGAAAAGCGCGTCGATGGCCGCCTGCGGGTCGGGAGCACGGCTGCGCCTGTCCTCGGCGCTCAGCTCGGCAAGCGCGCGCGTCACCGCGTCGGCGTCGAGGATCGCGATGGGCGCGCGGCAATGGGCGCACTGCGCGTCGCGCTCGAGGTTCACCGGCGCCCCGCAGCTCGCGCAGCGCACCTGCTGCGCCACCGCTTTCAGCTTCTCGATCTCGCCCCGGGTGAGCGAACGGATGAAGTTCTTCTCGCGCAGGAACTGGTAGAAGGTCGTGAGCCGCCCGTGCCCTTCGGGACAGCGGTAATAGGTGAGGCGGTTGGTACGCTGCATGTCGTGCGTGATGACGAGGGCGCGCCGGCACGTTGGGCAGCGGCACACGTCGGCGAGCGGGCGCGGCTGCACGTCCTTTCGCTTGTGTATGGCCTCGAAGAGGCTCATCACCGCACCCGGCGTGAGCGCCGCGCTTTCGTAGGCATCGAACCAGATCGCCTGGCACGAAAAGCAGAAGTCGAGCTCGACGCGTCCGTCGGACTTTCGCGCGTAGGACTCGATTTGCATCGCCCCCTCGCAGCTGGGGCAGCCGCGCGACGCCATTGGCTCCCGCGACAGGCTGTCGGTCACGGCTTCTCGGCGAGCGCCTTCAGGTTGGCAAGCCCGCCCTCGAAGTCCGGCCCGACCATGCGATCCATCATGAGAGTGAGGTAGTGCTTGAGCGGATTGCCGCCGACGTCGCCCGCGTTGTTCCAGGTGACCTTGGTCGCGCTTCCCGAGGGCTCGAGGCGGATCGCACCCGCGGAACGCATGTTGTATTCGGGGAACGAGAGCGAGTACTCGACGGCGCGATCGGGCTCGACGCGCGTGAACTCCATGCTGCCGCTGCCCTCGGTCTTGCTCACCCACTCCCACTTCGCGCCCATGCCGAAGGGCGGACCCTTGTAGGTGACCTTCATGTTCGGGTCGCGTTGGTTCCACACGCTCCATCTCGCCCACTGCCTGGGCTCGACCACCAGGTCGTAGATCTTCTTCGGCGTCGCGTTGATCATCGCGCTCCTCTCCACCTTGAAGCCCGAGGGGATGAAGAACCCCACGCCCACCAGCAGCAACACCACAGCGCCGAGAACCGCGAGCGTCCACTGGATGATTTTCATCTTTGTTGCCCTCCCGCGGTTAGTATAAAGGTCCCGGCTCCGCCCGGCTTCTATTTACCATGTGCAGCCGCTATTTCCTCGACGCCGACGGCAACATCATCGCCTACACGTTCCGCGTGCCGGTGCACGAGCCGGTTCGCAAGCGCTTCAACATCGCCCCGACCCAGCAGGCCCCGGTGGTCCGCATGGGGAAGGACGGCGCCCGGGAGCTCGCCACGCTGCGCTGGGGACTCGTGCCTTCCTGGGCCAAGGACCTGGGAGTGGGCACCAGGATGATCAACGCGCGCTCCGAGGGCGTCGAGGCGAAGCCCGCCTTCCGCGCGGCCATCCGCCAGCGCCGCTGCCTCGTCCCCGCGACCGGATTCTTCGAATGGAAGGGCGCGCCAGGCCAGAAGCAGCCTTTCGCGATCACGCTGCCCGACCGGCGCCTCTTCGCGTTCGCCGGCCTGTGGGAGACGTGGAAGCCGGGCGAGGGTGACGCCGTGGAGACCTTCACCATCGTCACCACCGACGCCAACGATTCCGTAGCGCAAATCCACGACCGCATGCCGGTGATCCTTCCGGTCGAGGCAGAGGACGGGTGGCTCGCGGGAGAAGCGATCGAGGCGTGCAAGCTCCTCACCCCCTACTGCGGCGTGGTGAACCTGCGCGCCGTGAGCCGGGTGGTGAGCAACTCGAAGGTGGACGTGCCGGAATGCCTGAACGATGCGGAGCCCGGGTGGGGGGCGCAGCAACAGCTTCTCTAGCGCGGGTGGCGTCAAAGCACCACTGGCTCTTCCTCGGGGAGTGTCGCGCGCGCCAGGGGAATCACCGAGCGGCGATGCTTGGCGATATGGCTCACCAGGATCCGATAGACATCGGGATCGAAGTCGATCTGCGCACGCGTGAGCGCGAGATCCTCGAGCTCGTCCTCCGAGCGCGCCGTGCCGATGTGCGACCAGCGCTCGAACACGTGCGCTTCCTCGAATGCTGCGTCGGGATGGCGCTCGCGGATCGCGACACGTCCCGGCCACGGCCATTCGAGGAGACGCCGATCGGCGAGAGCGGTGGCCAGGCGCAGGTTGTGCTGCTCGGGCGTCTCCTCGCCGAGGCAAGCACCCCGGCACTTGCGCACCTGGCGCGCGAAGCACGGGCCACCACGTTTCTCCCACCCGAGCTGGCGCCAGCACAGCCCCTGCGCGCCCGCGATCTCCTCGAGCATCGCCTTCACGTGCGCCTTGGTGGCGAACGGGCCATAGAGCATCTCCGCGCCGGGCCCGCGTGAATTCCAGTCGATGTCCTTCGCCTGCAGCACTTCCGGGGCGGAGCGCAGGTCGGGAAGGCGCACGAAGCAGGCGTTCAGCTTCCTGCGCAACCGATGGTTGTGCAGCGGCAGGAGCTCCTTCACCAGGCGCGCTTCCTTCAGCAGGGCGCCCAGCTCGCCCGCGGCCTGGTCGACCTCGATCCTCTGGATCTCGCACGAGATGCGCACGTCGTTCGCCGAGCGGTAGTCGCCGGAGAAATGGGAACGGACGCGATCGCGCAGGTTGATGCTCTTGCCGATGTAGATCGGAAGGTCGTTCACGCCGTAGAAACGATAGACGCCGGGGCCTTCGGGCAATCCCTCGAGCGCGTCGGGTGCGAGTTGCGGCGGCAGGCTCGGAATCTTGAGGAGCCGCTTCACCGCGGCCTCGATCTCGTCGGCTTCGCGCTCGCGGTAGAGCATCTGGATGAAGCGCCACACCGCGCGCGCATCGCCCAGCGCGGAATGGCGCCCGGTGCGCAGCGCGCTGTGCGGCGCGATCGCGTCCTGCAGCCCGTGACGCGCGATGAGCGCGTCCAGCCCGTGGCCGATGGCCTCCGGATAGAGCTTGCGCGCCAGGCGCACGGTGCACAACACGTCCGCCGTGAACTTCATCTCCAGGCGGCGGAACTCGTTCTTGATGAAGCCGTAGTCGAAGCGCGCGTTGTGCGCGACGAAGATGTGGCCCTCGAGGCGCTCGAGCACCTCGCGGCGCAATTCGGCGAAGGTTGGCGCGCCGCGCACCATCTCGTTGGTGATGCCGGTGAGGACGCGGATGTCCTCGGGGATGCTGCATTCCGGGTTCACCAGTGTCGACCACTCGTCCACGAACTCGCCGTCGGCGACGCGCACGATGCCGATTTCGGTAATGCGGTCCCCGGTGGAAGCGGTCCCCGTGGTCTCGAGGTCCACGAAGGCGATGGCAGGTGCGAACATCGAGTCGATTGTAGCGGGTAAAATAGGGGATGCCACGCACCCGCGCCAAAGCCCCGCCCCGCCTCACCCGTGACGCCGAGCGCCTCATCTCGCTCGCCAACGGCCTCAATGCATCCGGAAGCCTTACCGAGGACCGTTTCTGGGAATCCCAGATGTCCGGCGTGGTGGTGAAGCTCCTCGAGCACGGCAACGACGCACCCATCGACGGCGCGCTCGACACCCTCTACCAGACCAACCTCGGCGCCTATGACACGCTGATCGAGCTCGTGGAGAACGAGTCGGAAGCGGTGGTCACGATGCAAGGCGACCTCGCCTGGCAGGCGCTCCTCGTCGCCGCGCCCATCGTGGTGTGGTCCAAGTACGCGATTCCTTCCGGCGACATCCCGCGCGAGGAAGCCGACGCGCTACGCGTGCAGCTGCAGGGGCACGTGATGGCCGACGGCGCGCGCGTGACACTCGTGCCCTACCTCTATTCTATCGACCAGCTGCCGCGCCACTTCTCGGAGCTGCGCAAGCTCACCGCGCGTCTCGCGGACGCGGCCATCACCGGCGAAGTGCCGCGCCTGGATCTCGCGCGCCTGCCGGAGACCGCCCACCTCCTCGCCGATACGCGCTTCCTGGTCGCGTGCGCCGCGGTGCCGCGCGGGCAGGCGATGTTCCGCTGGCAGGAAGACGCCTCGGGCCACACCGGACGCGCGGGCAGCCTCGAGCAATGGATCGGGCAGGCGCGCCCGACGCTGGCGAAGATTCTCCCCGGCTGCGTGTTCGAGTGCCTGCTGCCCGACGCGTACTACGTGAACTGCCGCGAGTCGGACCGGCGCGTGCGCCCGTTCGGCATCCGCGCCGCTGTCGCCTTCCTCGAGAATGCGTTGAAGGCCAAGGCCGCCGAAATACAAGCGGTGGTCGCGGGCTTCGGCGAGGAGCGCGTGGACGAGTACCGCATCGCCTTCACGCGCGGCGACGAGTCCGAAATCGCGCACGGCGTCGTGTGGCCGCTCTATGGCCGGGAGGACGAGATCGCCCACCCCGGCCCGCTGGACGAGGTGATGGCGCAGCTCACCGAGTGCGGCATCACCGACGTGAAGAAGCTCCCCGGCACCTTCACCCCCGAGTATTGCGAGGACTGCGGCGCGCCCCTCTTCGCGAATGCCGAAGGCGAGATCGTCCACGCCGAGCTTCCCGAAGAAGCCGACACGCAGGCCGCGCACTTCCATTGATTGATGGATGCGTTATCTGAAGTCCTGCGATTCGCACGTTTCAGCGCCGGCGTAACGCTGGATGCGACGGCGCGCGCGCCGTGGTGCGTTTCGGTCCCGGCGAGCGCCGCGGTGGCGCGCGCGCATATGCTCATCGGCGGCGAGTGCGTGGTCAAGACCGGCGTGGGCACCGAGCTCGCATTGAAGGCGGGCGAGATCGCGTTCCTGCCGCGCGGCGATGCACACCTCATCGGCAGCTCGCTCGAAGCCGATGCCAGGTCGCTCTCGACCCTGGTGAAGACGCCCATCCCGGGCGAGCTCGTGCCGGTCCACCTGGGCGGCAATGGAGCGGCGACGCGCTGGATCGTGCTGTCGTCATCGTGCGAGCGCCACCTCGCCGATCCGTTGCTCTCCGCGCTCCCCGACGTGATGCGGGTGGACATCGGCAACGCCGGGGCTTTGCGCTGGCTCACCGATGCGCTCGGCCTCACCCTTTCCGCGAGCTCCGCGCCGGCGGTGGGCGCGGCCGCGGAGCGATCGCGGCTGGCCGAGTTGGTGTTGATCGAGGCGATCAGCCGCCATGTCGATTGGCTGCCCCCCGGTGGAACCGGTTGGCTCGCGGGCCTCAATGACCGCTACGTGGGCCGCGCGCTCGCGCTGGTGCACGGCAGGCCCTCGGAGCCATGGACCGTCGAAAGGCTCGGGCGCCACGTGGGACTTTCGAGGAGCGCCCTCGCCGATCGCTTCAGCGACGTGATGGGCGAGCCGATCTTCGCGTTCCTCACGCGCTGGCGGCTTCTCGTGGCTGCGGAAACCCTCCTCACCACCACGCGCGCGGTCGAGTCCGTTGCCCACGACGCGGGCTATGAATCGGCGGGCGCATTCTCCGCGGCGTTCAAGCGCGCGTTCGGCAAGCCGCCGTCCATCTGGCGGCGGCAGAGAAGGCGCTCGCGCGCCTCCCCGCTCTAGTAGCCGTAAATGTCGACCTTGAATTCCGACATCCGCACGCCCAGCCGGCCGTTCATCACCGTGCCGTGCCTGAAGCGAACGCTAGCCAGCATGTAATCGTTCGGATCCGCGGAGAGGGCGGCATTCGATCCCCTCCCCATCGCGATGATTCGCTCGAAGTCCGCGCGGCTGATGCGGAAAGCGTACTTCCTCCCCGAAATTGCGCACGAGTTGGACACCAGGCCGTCGCACGCCACGAAATCGCCGCTGATGCGCGTTCCGAATGCCGGATTGCCGACGAAGCTCGTGGACACGTACACGTCCCCGCTCACAGGGTCCTTCACGCTGACGAAATCTCCCGACGGGAAGGTGGCGTAGGTGAGCATCGTCACATCGATCGCGGCGCCGCTGCTAACGTCGCGGAATTCCATCAACGGCGCGCCGTACGCGTGGCTCGCTGCGTCCGGACGAAGGATGGTCTGGATCGACAGGGTGAATGCGAGATCGACGTAGCTCTCGCGGGCGGCGCGCCACAGGAAGTTGCGTGTTTCCAGTCCGCCGGGGGGCGGCGGCCGGGTCGACGCCTGCATGATGGGCTCGATGCTGGCGAGGTCGCCGCCGACGCGGTCGACGCCATTCAAATGGATTCCCCATTCCGACGCGGGCGGAAAGATGATCCGCTGGTACTGCAAAAACGAGTGGAACGCGACCGCCGCCGTGTCCGCCCGCGGCTGGCCGGTGTACACGTCGAAGAGCCAACCGGTGATATCCGAGAAGCTGCGCGACCAATCGGGGTCCGTTCCGGTGAGATAGATCGGCGCCGGAATGCGGGTCGGGAACGACGCGGAGAGGCCGTTCGTTGCGATGCAGCTTCCGCCACCGAGATCCTGGTCCTGGCAGTCGGCCAGCGTGGCGATCCTGTTGCTCGCGAAGGTGAAGCTTTTCGATGGGGAGTGGCTCGTCGAGGTCGCACAGAAGGCGATGCCCTCGTCGATCCAGCCCTGTGACACCATCTCGGCGCGCAACGTGGGATCGGAAACGTAGCGATGGTTCGTGTCGTTGAATTGCGCCCGATTGTTGTACAAGCGATTGACCTGCGGCCGCTGCGAGGGGCATCCACCGGCGTCGGACGGCGCCAGGGCCTCGAAGCGCACGCCCTCGAACAACCAGGCTGCATCGTTGCGCAGCGCATCGCATTCGAAGCTTCTTGCCGTATAGAAACGCGTCGCCGGTCCGGCTGCATAGAATCGGCAAACGCCGGCCGCGCGGCCGGAGCCCGCCACGAACGCGCCGAACCGATGGCCGGTCGCGTGCCACCCGGGTCCCGCCGCCCCCGACAGGATGAACTGCTTCTCTCCCACATCCGACACCAGCATGTAGTGCCCGGTGTGCCCCGGAAGGTCCTGGGCGAATTCCTCAATCGTGATCGCGTACGGGTCGAAGGGAGGCCCTACGAAGAAAGACCAGGCGGGCAACGCGGCACATGAAATGGCGATGACAAGCACGGAAACGATTCTGAACATGCGGAGACCCCTCTAGAACGAGCGTAGTGGCTACACGCACGCCCGCTCGAGGAGGCGCACAGACACAAGTGTCGTCGTTTGGATACGGGAGCCGGACGGAACCCGCTGTTCTTGCTGGAAATCATACCCGCGTGGAGCGCAGATTCGCGCGCGGAGAAGTAACGGGATTCTCATCCGAGCTCGAAGCTCGTGACGCCGAAAATTCGTCCCACCGGCAGCTGCGGAAAGCGCCCGCGGTACATTCGCGCGGTCTCGAACACCGGTTGCATACCGTGGCGCGCCGCGAGCGCCACGGCCAGGGCATTGACCTCGGGCGTGTCGAGGAAGATCGCGGCGCCCGCGGGAATTTTCTCCTGCAGCGCGAGGAACAGCGCCTCGGCGATCTGGGCGTCATCGGCAAAGAGCGGTCCAACCTTGAATCCCTCGCGGCATGCGCGCACCACGCCGTACCCCGCGAGCGAGCCATCGCGTACGTAGCCTAGCGCTTGTCCCTCAGGCGGACGGATCCAGCACAGCAGGAAGCGCGTGCGATCGCCCGCGAAGAAAGGCCGGTCGTACGCCGCCACCTCGTGGAAGCGCCGCGTCGAAAGCGCGACGATCGCGGGGTCTGTCCCGGAGAGCGCGCCGCGCACGCCCTCATGGCGCACGTTGCGGTAGGCCGCGCGAAAGCCGAACTTCTCGTAGTTGGCCTGCTGTGCGATCACGCCGTCGAGTCCGACGACGCGTTCTTCAAGCCGCGCGAGCCCCACGTTCCAGATCGCGTACCCGTAGCCGCGGCCGCGGAACCCCTCCTTCACCATGTAGAAGCCGAGGAACCCGAATGCGTCGCCATATTCCACCACCGAGATCGTCGCCACGGGCTCGTCGTCGAGCAGGCCGACCAGGAAGCCGCCGGGATCGGCGCCATGGAAGCATTCGGCGTCGTGCCGCCCCGGGTTCCAGCCTTGCGCCGCAGCCCAGTCGACGGCGAGGTCGACCTCGGCGCGGGACATGGCCCTCACCGTGTAGCGCCGCCCGGACACCGTTAAATTCTCAGGGCCTGAGCGCGCGATAGAGGAAGGGCAGCGAGACGTCCATCCGGTAGTCGATGTCGGAATGGGTGTCGTCGAATTCCTCGTAGTCGTGCTTGATGCCGGCCGCATGAAGCCGCTTCGAGAGGATGCGAGAGCCGTATTGAATGTGATATTGGTCGCGCGAGCCGCAATCCACGTAGATGCCCCTCAGGCTTTCCAGGTTCTTGCGGTACTTCGCGACGAGGTTCACCGGGTCGTTGGCGCGCCATCGCTTCCAACGCTGCGGCAGCACCTCGCCGGTTTCGAGATTGAACGGCAGCCGGAAACCGTTGGGCGCCTTCGGATCGGGATCGTAGGTAGCGGCCATGCAGAGATTCATGATGCAGTGGCCCTCGGCGGTGGTGAGCTTGTTCTTCTTCCACACCGTGTCGAGGAAGCGCTTCACACGCCCGTCGTCCAGGCCGCTGCCCGCGCCCTTCTCAAGCTTGCGGATGTCGAGCAGGCCTTCCTTCACCGGCGCCGCGCGATGCTTGGCGAGCTCGTTCAGCGTATTGGGCCAGTCGTGCCAGTAGACGAAATCGAAGTACGCGTCGCCCGAGTGGTCGGCGATTGCGCCCCACGTCTTCGGATATTTCATGCCGTGGAGGATCGAGCCGTACCCTCCCGACGACTTGCCGAAGCAGCCGCGATGCTCACGCGAGTCGAGCGTTCGGAACTCGCGATCGACGAAGGGCACGATCTCGCGCGTGAGATAGTCGGCATAGTCGCCGAGCGCGCTGGAATTGACGTACTGGTTGCCGCCCAGCGCGGTGAAGCAGTCGGGGAAGACCACGATCGCCGGCCCCATCTTCTTTTCGTGGATGAGGCGCGCGGCCCGCTCGGCGACGTTCTCGCTGAAATTCTTCCAGGCGAGGTGCGCGAGGCCAGAGCCCATGAAGCCGACCAGGTCGTAGAGCGCGGGGAAACGTTGCCCCCTTCCGCGCGTGGCGCCCTCGTCGTATTGCGGCGGGAGCCACGCCGCGACCTTGCGAAGGTGCGGATCGCCGAGCGGGTTGTCTCGCAGGATCTTCGAATCGTGCTCGAGGACGACGACCGTCCCCGCGCCCCATGCGGGCCGTTTCAACGCCATGGTGGTTACCCCTAGTTGGCTTGCTTGAGCGGCTCGAGCTGCTGCGTCCCGGATTTCGCCGCTTCGAGGATCGCCTTCCTCACGGCCTTGGTGACGTCGACGGTCTTCGCGGTGCCGCCGAGGTCCGGCGTGTGCACGCCGTCCGCGGTGATGCGCTCGACCGCGCGCATGAGACGGCGCGACGCGTCGTGCTCGCCCAAGTGATCGAGCATCATCGAGCACGTCCAGAACGTGGCGACGGGATTGGCGACACCCTTGCCGGTGATGTCGAAGGCCGAGCCGTGGATGGGCTCGAACATCGAGGGAAACCTGCGCTCGGGATTCAGGTTCGCGGTGGGCGCGATGCCCAGGCTTCCGGCGAGCGCCGCGGCCAGGTCGGAGAGGATGTCCGCGTGGAGGTTGGTCGCGACCATCACGTCGAGCGTGGCTGGCTTCAACACCATGCGCGTCGTCATCGCGTCCACCAGCTCGCGGTCGGTCTTCACATCCGGATAGTCCTTCGCGACCTCGAAGAAGATCTCGTCCCACATCACCATGCCGAAGCGTTGCGCGTTCGACTTGGTGACGAGCGTCAGGTGCTTGCGCGGGCGCGTCTGCGCGAGGCCGAAGGCGAAGCGATGGATGCGCTCGACGCCCGCGCGCGTGAAGATGGCGACCTCGGTGCCGACTTCGATCGGCAGCCCGCGGTGCGAGCGACCGCCCATGCCCGCGTACTCGCCCTCGGAATTCTCGCGCACCACGATCCAGTCGATGTCCTTGCCGCCGGCGAGCGGGCTCTTCACCCCCGGCAGCACGCGCGTCGGGCGCACGTTGGCGTACTGGTCGAAGCCCTGGCAGATCGGCAGGCGAAGCCCCCAAAGCGACACGTGGTCGGGCACTTGCTGGCTTCCCACCGCGCCGAACAGGATCGCGTCGAAGGCCTTCAGCTTCTCGAGACCGCCCTCGGGAATGTAGCGGCCGTGCTCGATATAGTAGGCGGAGCTCCACGGGAATTGCTCGACCTGGAAGCGGAAGCCGCCGTCTGAAGTCGAGAGCGTCTCGAGCACGTCGAGGCCCGCCGCGACGACCTCGGGTCCGATGCCATCGCCGCCGATGGCGGCTATCTTGTGGATGCGCATGTGCTGCTCCTCACAGTCGATGGCCAAATTGTAAGGCGAGACGAAAAAGGGCGCCGTAGCGCCCTTTTTGCTTGCGCCCCCGTCTCCACGGGGACGACGAGCCCACGCTGCGTAGAAGCCCTACGCGTTGACTCGTCGCTTGTACTCGTTGGTGCGCGTGTCGATTTCGATCTTGTCGCCCGTGGCGCAGAACGCCGGCACCTGCACCTCGTGCCCGGTGGCGATCCTGGCGGGCTTCAAAACCTTGCCCGACGTGTCGCCGCGCACCGCCGGTTCGGTGTAGATCACCTCGCGCACGACGGTGGTGGGCAGCTCGAAGGAGATCGCGCGGCCGTTGTAGAACACCGCTTCGCCGCTCATGCCGTCCTCGAGGTAGTTCACGGCATCGCCCATGCTCTCCTTCTCGATGTCGTACTGGTTGTACTCGCCGTCCATGAACACGTACATCGGATCGTTGAAGTACGAGTACGAGACTTCCCGCTTGTCGAGCATGAGGAGCTCGAACTTCTCGTCGGCTTTGTACACGGTCTCCATGTTCGAGCCGTTGAGGAGGTTCTTCATCTTCATCTTCATGGTGGCGGAGTTGCGGCCCCCCTTGTTGTATTCCGCCTTCAACACGACCATCGGGTCCTTGCCCACCATGATCACGTTGCCGCTGCGCAATTCCTGAGCGATTTTCATAGGTTCATCCGTTATGTGTTTGCGTTACGCGACGATGTCCACACGCCACGGCGCCGTTCAATGTCCGCTGGCGTTGAGCGGCAACTTGTTGTCCGCTCCAACGCCGTTCCCGTTGTTGAGAACGTAAAAAAGCCCATTATTTTAGCACGTTGTCGGTGAAATCGACCAGCTCGGCGGCCAGGTCGCGCCGGGCGGCGAGCCCCGCGCCCCACCAGCGCGAATGGGCTTCGAGGGCCTCGCGCCTGCCGATGAAACCGGCCCACGCCTCGGTGAGACCGGACTGCGCCCCGGCATCCTCCGCGCGGTCCCCGCGCCGGTTCCACGCCTCCCAAAGCGCGGTTACCCCCGCCGCGTGGCTGCGGTCGAGGCCCGCGGCGTAGCGCGCGAGAAAAGCGGCGAGCTTCACCCAGTGCGCGCCATCGTCCTGGGGGTAGACGTGCCACACGAAGGGCCGGCCTGCCCACTGCGCGCGCACGAACGAATCCTCGCCGCGAACGAAGTTCACGTCGCTGGCCCAGAGCAGCTGGTCGTAGCGGTCCTGGGCGAGGAAGGGGATGACGACCGTCCTGATCGAGTCGCGCACGCGATTGGAAACGCGCCAGGCTTCGAGCGCGGTCGCCGCGATGCCTTCGGGCGCGATCAGCCACAAAGGGCCCGGATGGTGCGCGCATGCGCGGGCAAGGCCCTCCACCGGAGCGCCCACGTAGCTGAAGAGGCTCACCTTGAGCGTGGCTTCCGGCGGCACGGCACCCGCGACCGACATCCAGAACGCGCCTTGGGCTCCGGCATCCGCCTGGAACTCGTCGCGGCGGCGCAGCAGGCTCTCCTCGCGCAGGAGCCCGCCGGTCTTTTGCGTGAATCCGGGGAAGAAGAAGTGCTTCACCAGCGGCAGGCGCGGATTGGGCGAGGGCAGCGCGTGGCTGGATTCGACCCACTCTTCGGCGCTCAGGTACTCGAGGTTGATCCAGCGCGGCTTCTTCTCGCGCTCGGCCATGGCGTGAACGTAGCTCTCCGGGGGATCGCAGCCGAACGTCTCGACCACCACGTCGGCCACGCCGTCCAGGTCGTAGGGATCCCGGATGCGCGCGACCTCGACACCGTCGAGGCGCTGCGTGTCGTAGGCGGGATCGATTTCGGGGCGCAGCTTGGCGAGGACCGTGAGGTCGTCGAGCCAGAGGCGCACGTTCTTGCGATGCTCGCGGGCGACCTGGCGCGCGAGGCGCCACGAGACCGCCACGTCGCCGTAGTTGTCGACCACCCGGCAGAAGATGTCCCAGCGCTCGGCGTTCGCTTTCATGGGGCGGATTCTATCCGGCGCGCTCGGTTACCATGCGCCGATGCGAATCCTCATCCTCGGCGGCAGCGTTTTTCTCGGCCGCGCGCTAGGGCTTGGCGCTTTCCAGGAGCCGCCACAGCTTCACGTGCTCGATCAGCACCGCGGGAGTGTCGTTGACGATCTCCCAGTAAGGCTGGCTGAACACCTCGTGCTTGCCGTCGGCCTCGACCAGCGAGCGCAGCGCGCCGATCATTCCGGGCAGCTCGTCCTCGCTGGGAAACTGCGCTGCCTGCTCCTCGATCCACTCGTCGAAGCGCGCGATGAGCGCCGAGAGCGTGCGCAGCCAGGCGAAGGCCGGGTGCTCGAGCACGAGGCCGAGGAATTCGCCGCTCGTCGAAATGCGCCCGTGCTCGCGCTCGTAGCGGATGCGCTGCGCGTCGAGGAGCGCCTTGTGCAGGTCGAGGAGCGAGTGGCGCAGCTCCTCCACGAATTGCGTGGAGTTCTTCATTTCATCCCGTCTTTGGCGAGCCGCTCCAGGTAGCGATCGCGGTAATGCGGCGCGCGCAGCGGCTCCAGGATCCTTATTGTGCCGATTTCCGCCGTCGCCGACGCACTGCACTCGAATTCCATCCGCAGGACACCCTCCTGGTTGAGGCGTAGCGGCGCGTACGCGCCGATCGCGATGTCGTGCGGCCGGCCGTCGGCGCGCACCGGGACGCGCACCGTGCGCTGCGGATCGTAATCCTTGTCGGCGAGGCCCTTGTAGCGCAGGCGCAGCGCCCCGCAGCGCCCGTGCCGCGCGGATGTGAGCGCCAGGCGCACGGTGACGATCGATTGCGCCGAAGGATTCAGGCGCGTGGCTCCCGTTACGGGAAACTCGATCGCGGTGGCGCGCGTCGCGTGGAACGTGGCCCCCTCGTGGGTCCAGGCTTCCGCGTAGGGCGAGCGCTCCGGATGCGGGGATCCGGGACCGGGATCGGCAAGCAGGACAACGGCAAGCCCGACGGCCAGCAGGCTCGCCACCGCGAATGCCGCGAGCCGCGTGGTGCTATTGAAGACCTCGGCGAGGCCGATGCCCGCCAGCAGCACCAGCGCCGGATCGAGAGTAGCGCTGTAGCGTGCGAGGTAGAAGAGCGGCGCGTGCACCGCGACGAGGTAGCCCGCGAAGAGCGCGAGCGCAATGACCATCGGCGAGCGACGCCGATAGGTGACGGCGGCCAGCGCGAAGACCACGAGCAGCGCGCGCCACCCGCGAAGGAGCATCGCGTTCCAATCCTGGGGCGCGAAGAATACATAGGCTACTGCCTTGCGCGCCCACATCTCGAGGATGAGAGGCACTGGAGTCGCTCGCAGCTCCTCGAGCGCCGTGCCACTTAGCAGCCGGTCCTGCGCGATGGCGAGGTGGAAGCCGCCGCGAGTGGCGGCGCCCTCATCGTAGGTGAGCCCGTAATAGGTCGGGTCGAACCCGTCCACCAGGGCGTTCACGCCGTGGAAGAGCGCGTTGCCCGCGCCCGTGGCCACCGCCGGATAGCCGAATTCGACCGCGTTGCGCGCGACCAAGATCCCGATCAGCGCGGCGGCCAACGCGTGCATCGACGCGAGCCCCACGTCGATTCGCCGCGCCACACCCGCGTTGCGATACGCGCGCCATGCGAAAACGGCCGCGACGGCGACGGGAAACCACATGATCGCGGGCCGCGTGAACGTGGCGAGCGCGAGCGCCACGCCGCCGGCCACCACTCCGGGCACGACGCGCCCGCGTGCCACCGCGGCCACAGCGGCGGCCCACAACGCGATGAGGAACACGAAGGGCGGCTCCGTCATCACGTCCGCCATGTACGGATGGATCGCTGGAGAAGCCGCCATGAGGGAGGCCGCGGCGATGCCCGCGCGATTGGAATGCACGGCGCGCACCGCGGCGAAGGCGAGCGCGATCACCGCGGCGTACAGCATGAGGTTGGCGACGCGGACCCGAGCCTCGTTCGCGCCGAGGAGCGCGGGCCATGCATAGGCGACGATGCCGGCGGCGAGCGACTCCGGGCGATGCAGGTAAGCGAAGCCCTCGGCGAGGAGCTTCTTCGCCATCGGCAGGTAAGCGTATCCGCCGTCGAAGCTCACCGGCCCTTGGAGCCCCGGCAGGGCCCACAGGACGCCCAGCACGATCGCCGCCGCGACGGCGACTAGATGGGACGCGCGGGGCGGTTCCGGATTCATGGCCGCCCTATTAAGCCAGAGCTAAAGGGGTCAGATTACTTTTCGCCCTTTTAAGGGGACACGTTAGTTTGTCTAACCTGTCCCCTTTTACGATCGAAAAGTAATCTGACCCCTTTCGGATCTTCGCCTCATGCGCCAAGCGCGAGGTAAAGCTCGACGATGGCGTCGCGCCGGTCGCGCTCGGCGCCGATCGCCTCGATGCGGGCCAGCAGGAGCTGGCGCTCGGTCTCGAGCAGCTCGAAGAGGCTGGTGGTGCCGTTGTCGTAGCGCAGCCTGGCAAGCTCGAGCGTGCGGATCAGCGCGCCCTCGCGCTCTCGCTGGGCGGCGAGCGCATCGCGCAGGTTCGACTGGGCGGCGATCGCGTCGCGCACCTCGCGGAACGCGTTGGCCACTGCCTTCTGGTAGAGCTGCGCGGCCTCGCGGGTGCGCGCGTCGGCCAGGTCCACTCCACCGCGGATCTGGCCCGACGCCAGGAGCGGCTGCAGCAATCCGCCGGCGATGTTCCAGGTGCGCGCCGGGCCGCTGAAGAGGTCGCCCAGCGCCTGGCTCTCACCGCCGTAGAAGCCGGTAAGCGAGATTTTCGGGAAGTAGGCGGCGCGCGCGACGCCGATGCGCGCGTTGGCGGCGTGCAGGCGCGCCTCGGCCGCGCGCAGGTCAGGACGGCGCAGCAGGAGATCCGAAGGAACGCCGGCGGGCACTTCCACCACGAGTGGGGTCACCGGAGTGCCGCGATCGACGCGCGCCTCATAGACCTCGCGTGGCGAGCGGCCGAAGAGGAGCGCGAGCGCTCCTTCCTGGCGGATGCGGGCCAGGCGCAGCACCGGCACCAGCGCTTCGGTGGTGCGCTGGTCCGACTCGACCTGTCGGTACTCGAGCTCCGAGACCACGCCCGCGTCGAGGCGCATCTTCTGCAGATCGAGCGCCTTGCGCCGGCCCAGGAGCGTGCGCTCGGTCACGTCCATGCGCCGATCGATGGCCTGCAGCTCGAAATAGCCGCGCACCACGTCGCCCACCAACGAGGAGCGAACCGCGTCGCGGCCCGCTTCGTTTGCGAGGAGGTCCGCGCGGGCTGCTTCCGAGGCGCGCCGGTACTTACCCCAGAAGTCGAGCTCCCACGAGAAGCGCAGCACGAGGCGATGGACGTTCGTGGTGAGGAACTCCGGCGGAATCTCCACGGCCCCAAGGGCCGAAGCACGCGAGCGCGCTTTCGACGCCTCCACGCCCGCGGAGGGAAACTGGTCGGAGCGCGTCATGGCGACCTGCGCGCGTGCCTGCTCGATGCGCTCGGCGGCGGCGCGCAGGTCGCGGTTCGCGCTGAGCGCCTCCTCCACCAGGCGGTCGAGCACCGGGTCGTTGAACACCGTCCACCAATGCTGCGGTGCGGGGACGCTCGCCTGGGCGACGCCGTATTCCTTCGGCAGGTCGACGTCGGGACGCGAATAGCTGGGGCCGACCGTGCACCCCGCGAGCAGCATCGTTGCGAACGCGATCGCGAGGATGAGGAGCGCGAGGATCGGGCTTGCCCCGGAAGGATTGCGGTCAGTCATCGGAACCCTCCGTGCGCGGAGTGGGGCGCGTGCTGGTGTGGCCCGCGGGATGGGAGTGCATCTCCCGGTGGTGCCGCGCCTCGCGCTTCAACTCCTCGCTCGAACGCGGCTCCCCGAAGCGACGCTCCATGATGAGCTTGTAGAAGAACGGCACGAAGAAGATCGCGAGGAAGGTGGCCGCCAGCATTCCGCCCATGACGCCGGTGCCTACCGAGTGGCGCGCGCCGGCGCCCGCGCCGCTCGAAAACGCGAGGGGGGCGACACCGAGGATGAAGGCGAGCGATGTCATGAGGATGGGGCGGAAGCGAAGCCGCGCCGCTTCCACCGACGCCGCAGAGATGCTCAGACCTTCCTGGCTCTTCATCAGCGCGAACTCGACGATCAGGATCGCGTTCTTCGCGGCGAGGCCGAGGAGCGTCACCAGGCCGATCTGGAAATAGACGTCGTTGGTGAGCGGCGCCTTGCCCAGGAGCGGGGTGAAGACGAGGTTGTTGATCCAGATGGCGGCGAGCGCTCCGAACGTGCCGAACGGCAGCGCCAGCATTACCGAGAGCGGCAGCGACCAGCGCTCGTACTGCGCGGCGAGGATCAGGAACGCCATGAACGCGCCCGCGACGAGCGCGATGATCGACGTGCCGCCCGATTTCTTCTCCTGGAACGAGGCGCCGCTCCAGTCGAAGGTGAAGTCCGACGGCAGCACTTCCCTGGCGACCTTCTCGATCTTCTCCAGCACCTGCCCGGAGCTCACGCCGGGCGCGCCCGAGCCGAGGACCGTGACGGCGGGCAGGTTGTTGAACCGCTCGAGCGTGTCAGGCCCGCTCACGTAGCGGATCTCGGCGAGCGCTCGCACCGGCACCATCTCGCCGCGCTCGCTGCGCACGTAGACGTTGCCCACGTCCTCGGGACGCTTGCGATAGCGCGCTTCCGACGACATCAGCACCTGCCAGGTGCGCCCGTACTTGTTGAAGTCGTTCACGTAGTAGGTGCCCAGGGTGGCGGCGAGCGTATTGAAGACCTCGTCAATCGGCACTCCCAGCGACTTGGCCTTCTCGCGGTCCACGTCCACGTAGAGCTGCGGCACGTTCGGGCGCCAGAACATCTGCGCCTGGGCGATGCCCGGCTCCTGCATGGCGCGGCCGATGAACATCTGCGAGACTTCCGCGAGGCGCTTGGCGCCGCCCTCGCCGCGGCTCTGCAGGTGCATCTCGAAGCCGCCGGTCGCGCCGAGCGCGAAGATCGGCGGCGCGTTGAAGGCGATCGCGAGGCCTTCCTTGAAGCCGGCGGTCCTTCCGAAGAACTCGCCCACCAGCGCCTGCGCCGGCACGTCGCGCCGGTCCCAATGCTTGAAGGTGACGAAGATGGTGGCGGCGTTGTTGCGGAAGGTGCCCCCGCCGATGAAATCGAAGCCGGTGAACGCCACCGTGTTTTCGATGTTCGGGTTCTCCTTGATGGACGCGACCACCTTCTGCACCATCTGGTCGGTGCGCTCGAGCGAGGAGCCGTCCGGAAGGAGCACGACCGCGATGTAGAAGCCCTGGTCCTCCTCGGGGACGAGCGAGCCCGGGGTCGAGCGCCACAAGAACACGGTGATCGCGACCATGACGAGGAAAAGGACGCAAGCGACCCCCCCGTGGCGCACCATCCACGCAACGCCGTTCTCGTAGCGGTCGGTGGTGCGCGCGAAGAAGCGGTTGAATGCCTGGAAGATGCGCCCCGGAACCTTGTGCTCGTGCTTCAGGATGATCACCGTGAGCGCAGGCGTGAGCGTGAGCGCCACCACCCCGGAGAGCACCACCGCGATCGAGATGGTGACCGCGAACTGGCGGTAGAGCTCGCCCGTGAGGCCGCCCAGGAACGCGATCGGGATGAACACCGCGCACAACACGAGCACGATGGCGACGATAGGGCTGGTCACCTCCTTCATCGCCTTGATGGCGGCCTCGCGCGCGTCGACGCGCTCCTCGCGCATGATGCGCTCGACGTTCTCCAGCACGACGATGGCGTCGTCCACGACGATGCCGATGGCGAGCACCATGCCGAAGAGCGTGAGCGTGTTGATCGAGTAGCCGAGCATCAGCAACCCGCCGAACGTGCCGAGCAGCGAAACCGGAACCGCGGCGAACGGGATCAGCGTCGCTCGCCAGTTCTGCAGGAAGAGGAACACCACGAGAAAGACGAGCACCATCGCCTCGCCGAGCGTGATCATGACCTCGCGGATCGACACCTCGACGAAGCGCGTGGTGTCGTACACCGCTTCCTGCTTCAAGCCGGACGGGAAGCGCTCGGCGAGGCCGGACATCGTCGTGTTCACCGCCTTGGCCACGTCGAGGGCGTTGGCGCTGGGCTGCAGGAACACGCCGATCAGCGTGGCCGAGCGGTTATTCACACGGCCCATGAACCCGTAGTCGCGCGAGGCGAGCTCGACGCGCGCCACGTCCCCGAGGCGAAGCCGCGAGCCATCCGCGTTGGAGCGCAGGATGATGTTCTCGAATTCCTTGGGCTCCGACAGGCGACCCTTGGTCGTGATGGTGTAGACCAGCTCCTGGCCTCCGCCCGTGGGCGGCTCGCCCACCTTGCCCGCCGCGAACTGCGCGTTCTGCTCGTTCACGGCGCGGATCACGTCGGAGGGGGCGATCTTCAGCTGCGCGAGGCGATCGGGCTTCAGCCAGATGCGCATCGCGTAATCCTTGGCGCCGAAGATCTGCACGTTGGTCGTGCCGGGGACGCGCTTTACCTGGTCCAGCACGTTGAGCGTCACGTAGTTCGACGTGAACAGGTCGTCGCGGCTGCCGTCGGGCGAGTACACCGCGATCACCTGCAGGAACGACTGCGAGCCCTTCTCGACCGCCACGCCCTGGCGGCGCGCCTCCAGCGGCAGGCGCGGCTCGACCTGCTTCACGCGGTTGTTTACGTTGAGCGCGGCCTTGTCCACGTCAACGCCGATGTTGAACGTGACCATGATGGTGACCACGCCCTCCGACGACGAGGTGGAACTCATGTAGAGCATGTCCTCGACGCCGTTGATGGCATTTTCGATCGGCGCGGCGACGGTCTGCTCGAGCACGGTGGCGGACGCGCCCGGGTACACCGCGCGGACCTGCACGACCGGTGGCGCGATTTCCGGATATTGCGCGATCGGCAGCACGCGCATCGCGGCCAGGCCCCCTAGGGCGATGAACAGCGAGATGACGATCGCGAAGATCGGGCGGTCGATGAAGAAGCGGGAGAACATGCGCGTGTCCGTGATTTATTCGTGGATCGGGGCGATCGTTGGAGCGGACGACTCGTCGCCGCTCAACTCCGCGAGCACCTATTTCTTCGCCGGCGGTCGATCTTTCGCGTCGCCCTTCGGCGGCGCGGCACCGGGCGCTCCGGGGGGTGGCGCGGCCGGGTCGCCCATCTGCACCGGGGCGCCGGGGAAGAAGACCTTCGCCAGGCCGTCGACGATCACTTTGTCGCCGGGCTTGAGGCCGTCGGTGATGATCCAGTCGGCTCCGCTCCACTCGCCGACCGTGACCGGACGCGGCTGCGCGACGTGCTCGCCCTGTTTCTGGCCGTCGGCATAGATGTAGACCATCTTTCCCTGCGGGCTCTCCATCACCGCGCGCTGCGGCACGGTGATGGCGTTGGTGCGTTGCGCGCCCTTCAGCACCACGCGCACGAACTGGCCGGGGCGGATCTCGAGGGCGGGATTGGGGAGCTCGGCGCGCGCGTCGGAGGTGCCGGTCTGGTTGTTCACGCGCACGTCGGTGAAGACGAGCTTGCCGGTGCGTGCATAGACGCGGCCGTCCTCGAACTTGACGGTGACGTCGAAGCGGCCGTCTTTCGGCAGCGTGAGCTTGCCCGCGGCGGCTTCCCTCTTGAGGCTACCCTGCTCGCTTTCGGAAAGGCCGAAGTTCACGTAGATCGGGTCGAGCTGCGTCACGGTGGTGAGGAGATCCTGCGGGCCGCTGATGAGCGAGCCTTCGCTCTTGAGCGCGCGGCTGGTGAGCCCGGAGATCGGCGACTCGACCTTGGCGTAACCCTGGGAGAGGCGCGCCTCCGCGAGGCGCGCACGCGCGCTCTTGAGATCCGACGCTGCGACTTCTTCGCCGGAAACCGCGTCGTCGTATTCCTTCTGCGAGATGGCCTTCGCCTCGAAGAGCGGCTTCAGGCGCTTGGAGCTGCGGGACGCGTTGGCGAGGCGAACCTCCGCCCCGGTGACATCGGCTTCGGCGCGGGCGGCGGCGGCCTCGAAGGGCGCGGAGTCCAGCGTGAAGAGGGATTGGCCGGCGCGCACCGACGAGCCCTCGTCGAAATTGCGCCTGAGCAGGATTCCGGAGACGCGCGCGCGCACTTCCGCCTCGCGGGAGCCGGCGGTCTGCGCGGGATACTCGAATTCCACCGGGATGGTCCTCGCCTTGACTTCCTCCACCGCGACCAGGGCCGGCGGCATGCCGCCGTGGCCTCCCCCGGGTGGCCCCTTGGGACCGCATGCGGCGAGTACAAGCGCGGCGACACCGAGGAGGAGCGCCCGCGACGGGCGGGAAGTTACGTTGGACATGGGGGTAATCCTTGGATGTCTTTACATGCGGCCTGCGAACGCCGATAATTTACATACAAACACGGATGTATGTCAAATTACCGTGTGTTACCGACCGGAGCCCGCCCCATTTCATGGCACGACGCACCAAGGAAGAAGCGCAGGCCACACGCATGAGCATCCTCGATGCGGCGGAAGAGGTCTTCCATGAGAAGGGCGTGGCCAACGCGTCCCTCGAGGAGATCGCCGCCGCGGCCGAAGTCACGCGCGGAGCGATCTACTGGCACTTCAAGGACAAGGCCGAGCTCTTCGATGCCATGATGCAGCGCGTGGTGCTGCCGGTGGACGAGATGCTGCAGAGCGCTTCGTGCTGCGCCCAGGCCAATCCCCTCGAGCTTCTGCGCCGCGCCACCGTGGACGTGCTGCTTCGCACCGCGCGCGACGCGCGCACCCAGCGCATCTTCGACATCGCGTACCACAAGTGTGAATACGTGGGCGACGCCACGGGCGTGCGCGAGCGCCACATCGCAAGCCAGCGCCAGTGCCTGAAGACCATCGAGGCGGGCTTCCGCTCGTGCGTCGACTGCGGGCAGCTTCCCAAGAGCGTGAACCCGCAGGAAGCGGCGATCGGCGCGCTCTCGCTGGTCTCCGGGCTCATCGCCAACTGGGTGCTCGCGCCGAAGAGCTTCTCGCTCGAGCGCCATGCCGAGTCGATCGTCGACACATTCTTCCGCGGCCTTGTGGCCACTCCCGCCAAGGCCGGCGCGCCCAGGCCGCGGCTCGTCAGCTCGCGATCTCGCAGGTAAGGGCGAGCACGTTTCCCTCGGTGTCGTCGAAGAAGTCGAGCCAGATCTCGCGGTCCGCAAGCTTTGCCACAAGGTGTGGCACGCCGCGGAACTTCACCCCGCGCGCCTCGAGGTCGCGGTGCGCGGCCTGGATGTCGGCCACCTCGAAGTAGAGGATCGAGCTGGGATGGTCGAATTCCCCCTTCTCCGCAACACCCACCATGAGCCGGATCCCCGCGCAATCGAAGAAGCTCATCTGCGGGGGGGCGTCGAAGAGGTGGCGGATGCCGAGGGTGTCGCGATAGAAGGCGATGGCGCGCGGCAGCTCGCGTGCGTTGACGCTGATCTGCTTGATCGCGGAGAGGCGGGTCACGAGTCACCTCGGCTGGGGGGGATTGAACTCGGTGCGGCAATTAGTTAGCATTGCTAACTGTTAGCCATGCTAATTAGTCGAGGCGACGATGTCAACACCCCGCAAGCGAGCGTCGATCGAGCGCTTCCACCACCTGGCGATCCGCATGCTGCGGGGGCTGCGCGCAATCGACGAGGCCGCGGGCTTCTCCGGCCCGCGCGCTTCCGCCCTCTCGGTGCTGGTGTTCCGCGGCCCGCAGTCCCTGGGCGCGCTCGCCGCCGCCGAAGGCGTGAGGCCGCCGACCATGTCGCGCCTGGTAAAGGCGATGGGCGACGAAGGGCTGGTGCGGGCGGAGACCAGCGCGCGCGACCAGCGCCAGATCCGCATCGTAGCCAGCGCCCGGGGACGCGCGCTCATGATGAAAGGCCGCGAGCGGCGCCTGGACGCGCTAGGCAAGCTCTTCGCAAGCGCCACCCCGAGCGAAGTGGCGGCGTTGGAAAGCGTGGTCGGGATGCTCGACCGCGCGCTCGCGGGGCGCGAATGAAACCCGGCACCATCACTCGACCGTAAGAGCACTTGGAACGGAAGCTAGTGGTCGCGAAGCGTGCCTAGGCTTTCTCGCGGCGCGCGTGCGTCGCCAGCACCTCGAGCACGCGGCGTCCGCCAATCCCCGAAACGACGGTCCTCGTCACCGCGGTCTCGCGACCACGGTGCGCGATCGTCGCGGTTGCTTCCAGGGTCGCGCCTTCACCCGGGCTTACAAACGCGGCGGTCACGCTCGCGAGGGTCCATTCCGGCGGGAGCGCGGCGCGCGCCGCAGTGGCGGCGAGACCCATCAGCAATCCGCCCTGCACGTGCCCGACGCGGTTGCCCACGTGTCCGCCGTTCTTCATGACGCAAACGGCGCCCTCCGCGGTCGTGCGCGGCTCGTAGCCCCAGAAGGCTTCGATGAAAGAACCCCCGGCCGCGGCCTTCGCGAGCGCGGCTTCGGCCTGGGCGAGGATGACGCGCTCCTCGGCTTCGAGCTCCATCTCTCCCAACCTTGGCGCGTCGGCGGGGCGATCGGTGACGACCGGATGCATGGTCACGCCGGGCGGAGGCGCCAGCGCCATGAAGGCGCCGGTACCGTAGCAGGCGAGCTTCCCACCGCAAGCGATCGACATGCGGGCGAGCCCTTGGCGCGCGGCCGTGCCATCGAGAAATCCCTGGAACACGCCCTCGCCCTGGGCGCGGCCGGTCATCGCGACTCCGGTGAACTGCAACTGCATGCTCACCGTCGCGAGGCGCGTGCTGAGCGAGTCCAGCGCGGCGCGCACGCTGGTGGCCAGGGCGATGTCCGCGAGCATTGCGATGACGCCAATGTTGGTCTCGCCCTTGCCGTCGGCGCAATGGGGCCCGGGGTCGAGGGACACGCGGGAGTCGAGCGCGTCGACCCTGTCGTAGGAGACTTCGAGGAAGTTGCCGGCGAAGTGGAATCCCGGGATTCGGTTGCGCGCGAGGCCGGCAAGCACTCGCCCTCGGATCGAGTCGGTCATGGATCGAAGCATATAAGGGCGGCTTGCAAACACCAATGCGAACCATTATCATTTGGCTTGGCTCACCCCTTCCTACCGGAGTCCCCCAATGTCGCGTCTCGCAGCCACCCTCCTCCTCGCCTCCTCGTTCGGCGCCCTCGCCGCGGGCGAGCCGGAATTCAAGATCGCCATCGAGGGCCACAAATTCAGCCCCGACCGTATAGAGATCCCCGCCGGCCAGAAGGTGCGCCTCCTGGTCGAGAACAAGGACGCCACCCCCGAGGAGTTCGAGAGCCACACGCTCAAGATCGAGAAAGTGATCCCGGGCAAGTCGAAGGCGACCATCTTCGTGGGCCCGCTCAAGGCCGGGGAGTACAAGTTCGTCGGCGAATTCAACGAAAAGACCGCCAAGGGCGTGATCGTCGCGAAATAGGATGTTCGGCACCGCCCTCATCGTCTTCCGCGAAGTCCTCGAAGCCGCGCTCATCGTCGGCATCGTCGGTGCCGCAACGCGCGGGCTCGAGGGCCGCTCGCGCTGGATAGTGGGCGGGCTCGCCGTAGGCCTCCTCGGCGCGCTGCTGGTCGCGGCCGGCGCGGGCGCGCTCTCCAACCTCGCGGAGGGCATGGGCCAGGAGCTCTTCAACGCCTCCATCCTCGGCGTGGCAGTAGTGATGCTCGGCTGGCACAACATCTGGATGGCGGTGCACGGCCGCGAGCTTGCTTCCAGCGCGAAGAAGATCGGCGGCGACATCCGCGCCGGCGCGAAGGAGCTCTCCGTGATCCTCATCGTGATCGCGGTGGCGGTGCTGCGCGAAGGCGCGGAGACGGTGCTCTTCCTCTATGGCGTGGCGGTTTCCGGCGAAGGCTCCCCGGGCGCGATGCTCACCGGCGGGGCAATCGGCCTCGTCGGCGGCGTGCTCGTGGGTTGGCTTCTCTTCGCGGGACTGCTGCGCATCCCCCTCAAGTGGTTCTTCTCGGCGACTTCCTTCCTCGTGCTGCTTCTGGCCGCCGGGATGGCTGCGCAGTCCGCGCGATTCCTGATCCAGGCCGATGTGATCCCGAGCCTCGCTTCTCCGGTGTGGGACACCTCCTCCTTCGTCGACAACTCATCGATTCCCGGCAAGCTCCTCCAGGGACTTCTCGGCTACGACGCGCGTCCCGCGGGAATGCAGATCGCGTTCTTCCTCGCGGCGATCGTGGTGATCGTGATCGGAATGTCGCTCGCGAAGCGCCGCTCGGCCGTTCCCACCTAAAGGAAAATCAAATGTCACTTGCACTTCGCCGCGCCGCGGCCATCGCCCTCGGCTTGCCCGTGATCGCGCTGGCCGGCCCTTCCGACTATGTCTACGTGCCCTCCGTCGAGTACGGCGAGCGCGAGATCGACTTCAAGTACGGCACCCGGAAGCTCGGGGAAGAAGGCCTGCGCGAGACCGCCGCGAGCCTGGGATTCGGCTACGGCGTGAACCAGTGGTGGTTCACGGAGGCGTACGTGAAATACCAGAAGACCCCTGGCGAGGGCACCAAGTACGACGCGTTCGAGTGGGAGAACAAGTTCCAGCTCACCGAGCACAACCAGTATTTCGTCGATGTGGGCCTCATCACCGAGATCGAGATCCCGCGCGAGCATCGCGAGGAAGGCTACGAATTCAAGATCGGACCGCTCTTCCAGGGCGACGCGGGTCCGATCCGGTGGAACGCGAACCTCCTTTTCGAGCGCGTCTTCCGCGGCCGCTCGAGCGGGCCGCACGTGACCGAGATGGGCTACCAGCTCCAGGCCAAGTACGCGCTCTCGCCCACCTTCGAAGTCGGCGCGCAGGCGTTCGGCGAGATGGGCAAGTGGGACCACTGGGAGCCCAGCAGCGAGCAGAGCCACCGCGCCGGCCCCGCCGTGTTCGGCAAGGTGAAGCTCGGCGGCCGTGAGGCGATCCGCTACAACGCCGCGTGGCTGCACGGCGTAAGCCATGCCGCGCCGCGCGACACTTTCCGCGTCCAGGCGGAATACGAGTTCTGATTTTCGCTTCACCCCTTCTAGCCAGGCGCTAGCGAGGCGCCGGCCCGCTTGACACGCGCCGGCTTTATATGTCACCGTTTAGTGACATATGAAGCCGGACGAGATGGATGCGGTGTTCGCGGCGCTGGCCCTCGAAGGGCGCCGGCGCATCCTCGACGTCCTCAAGAAGGAGCCCGGGTGCAACGTGACCCGGATGTGCGAGTTCTTCGACATCGGGCGCATCGCGGTGATGAAGCACATCGACGTGCTCGAGGCCGCCAACCTGGTGATCTCGGAGAAGGTCGGGCGCGAGCGCCATCTCTACTTCAACCCGGTGCCGATCCACATGATCTACGACCGATGGACCACCGAATTCAGCGCCTACTGGGCCGGGCGATTGGCGCGGATGAAATACCGGCTCGAGAACTCGCCGGTGCCGATCAACAGGAAAAAAGGGAGCTCGCGTGGCTGATCCGACCAGACAAGTGTTCCGCGTGGTGATCGCCGGATCGCAGGAGGCGATCTTCAAGGAGCTCACCGCGACCGACCGGCCGCTCGGAGCGATCTTCAACTCGCACATGCACACCACCGGGCTTGGCCCCGGCGGGCGCATCCAGATGCGCACCGTAAGCGGCGGCCACGTGATCGTGGAAGGCGATGTCGTCGAGTACGATCCGCCGCACCGGTTCGCGCACACGCACCGTTTTACGCAGCACGACGATCCGGTATGCAAGGTGACCTACCAGCTCAAGCCCGTCGCGGGCGGGATCGAGGTCACCCTCACCGTGGACGACGTTCCTGTCGGCACCAAGACCGCGAAGGGCATGGCGTCCGGCGGCACCTTCATGCTCGAGAACCTGAAGGCGATCGTGGAGACGGGGCGCCCGACGTTCAAGGCGAGGCTCATGTACGCGATGTTCGGGGTGCTCGAGTTCGTGCTCCCCGCGAAAACGAAGACGGAACACTGGCCGCTGGAGCGCAAGGGAACAACCCGAAAGGAGTCGCCGTGAAGATCATCTCGCTGGGAGCCCTCGCGTGCGCCTTTGCGCTCAGCACCTGCGCCGCCGCGCAAGAGCGCGCCATCACCAAGCAGGTCACCGTGAAGGCTCCGGTGGACGCGGTCTGGAATGCGTTCACCACCACCGAAGGCGTGAAATCCTTCTTCGCTCCCGACGGCCGCGTCGAGGCGCGGCCCGACGGCCCGTTCGAGATCTACATCAATCCGTACGCGCAGCCAGGCATGAAGGGCGCCGACGACATGCGCGTGCTCGCGGTGCAGGACCGCCAGATGATTTCGTACACGTGGAACGCGCCGCCCCACCTGGCCGAGGCACGCAAGCAGCGCACGGTGGTGATCCTGCGCTTCAAGCCGGCAGGCGACGGCGAGACGCAGGTGACCATGACCCACCTTGGCTGGGGCGACGGCGGCGAATGGGACAAGGCCTACGACTACTTCAACAAGGCCTGGGATTCCGTGCTCGCCAACCTGCAGAAGCGCTTCGTGAGCGGCCCGGTCGACTGGACCGAGTGGCTCGCGCGCATGAAGGCCTTCAGCGACAAGAAATAAGTCCGTTCAGGTCGCCAGGTCGATCACTTTCACGCGCACGCGCCGCTCCTTGCCGTCGCGCACCACGGTGAGCTCGGCGACGTTGTCGATGCCGACGCGGTCGAGCTCGGCGGCGAGGGTGGGCAGCGACTCGATGAGGCGGCCGTTCACGGCGATGATCACGTCGCCAAGCTTGCCGCCGCGCTGGTCGAGGGGCAGCAGGCCGGCTTGCGCCGCGGGCGTGCCGGGCTGGATCTTCGCGATCACCACGCCGGTGATGCCTGCGCGCGCGACCAGATCGGGATGCACGGGAATGATGCCGATGCTCGGATGCGGCGCGCGCCCGCGCGCGATCAACTGCGGCACCACGCGATTGACGAGATCCACGGGAATGGCGAGGCCCACTCCGGTCGATCCTCCCGAAGGCGAGCGGATCGCCGTGGTGACGCCGACCAAGCGCCCGGCGCTGTCGAGGAGTGGCCCGCCGGAGTTGCCCGGGTTGATCGCCGCGTCCGTCTGGATGGCGCCGGCGATCTCGCGAATGTCGGAGGTGGGCAGGTGTCGGTCGAGCGCGCTTACCAATCCCGAGGTGAGGGTGCGCGCGAGCCCGAACGGATTGCCGATCGCGTAGACCGACTGCCCGATGCGCAGGTCCGCGGAGCTGCCCAGGGGAATGGGCCGCAATCCCGCGGGCGCTTCCGAAAGCTTCACCACCGCGAGGTCGTAATCAGGCGCCACTCCAACCACCTTCGCCGAATACGTCTTGCCGGCGTCGAGCTGGACCTGCACGGTGCGCGCGCCCTCGACCACGTGGAAGTTGGTGACGACGTGCCCCGAGGCATCCCACACAAAGCCGCTACCGGCCCCCTTGGCGACGCCGACCGTGAAGAAGCTGGTCGGCTCGAGGCGCTCGGTGTTGATGTAAGCGACCGAAGGCGCGGCGATTTCGAAGAGCCGGATCGTAGCTTGCTCGGCGGCGAGGAGCGCGCCGCGGGGAGCCACGGCGCGCGGCTCGACCACCCCAGGGCGTTGGGCGAGGGTCACGGTGGCCGCGAAAAGGACCATGAAAGGGGTGGCGAGAAGGACGGAAACGCGGTTTTTCATGGCCTCGCATTCGGCGGATTACAGGTGTTGTAAATCGTGGTCCGGATGGCACTCTACAGGCCCCGGACAGCGCTAGCCTGCTGATCCTGTTGATGTATACTTCGCATCGCAGTGATCAGGAATCGGTAAGCAGTAACTCCAGTACCCGCCGGGCAACCGGCGCTTCACTTCAGTTTCCGCCTTGCTTTTCCTTTTTGTCGCTGGCCCCTATGCCCCGAGGGTTTTGCGGGGATTCAATCTGAAAGGAAACAGCATGAGCACCGGAATCGTGAAGTGGTTCAATGACTCCAAGGGTTTTGGCTTCATCAAGCCCGATGGCGGCGGCGAGGATCTCTTCGCCCACTTCTCCGAAATCCAGGGCAACGGATTCAAGACCCTCAAGGAAAACCAGAAGGTCGAGTTCGAAACCAAGGATGGCCCGAAGGGCAAGCAAGCCGTGCAGATCAAGCCGATCGGCTGAATCGCAGACGGATTGCCGAAGTCAAAACAGCAAGAAGCGGCAGCCTGATGGCTGCCGTTTCTCTTTGATGCCGGTCGAAGCCTCATGCACACACTCGCTGAAACCCCGATCTCGGTCCTCGATCTGGCTACCTACCCGATGGGCGGGACGATCGCCGACGCCTTCAAGACTTCGCGGGACCTGGCGCAGGGCGCGGAGCGTTGGGGATACCACCGCTACTGGGTCGCAGAGCACCACAACCTCGAGGGCGTGGCGAGTTCCGCGACGGTGGTGCTGATGGGGCATATCGCCGACCACACGAAGACGATCCGCATCGGATCGGGCGGCATCATGCTGCCCAACCACGCGCCGCTCGTGGTGGCCGAGCAGATCGGCACGCTCGAATCGCTGCACGCCGGACGCATCGACCTGGGACTCGGACGCGCGCCGGGTACCGACCAACTTACGATGCGCGCGTTGAGGCGTGGCGGGCGCGGCGAGGAATTCGACGTGCAGGTGGCCGAACTCCTCTCTTACTTCGAGCCCGAGAAGCCGCAGCAAGCGGTTCGCGCGATCCCCGGCGCCGGCATCGAGGTCCCGATCTGGATCCTCGGCTCGAGCCTGTGGAGCGCGCATTTCGCCGCTGCCATCGGGCGTCCCTACGCCTTCGCATCGCATTTCGCGCCCGGCGATCTCATGGAAGCCATCGAGATCTATCGCGCGGAATTCAAGCCTTCGAAGCAGCTCGCCACGCCGTATGTGATGGTGGGCGTTCCCGCGCTTGCCGCAGACACGGACGAGAAAGCCGAATTCCTCGCCACCAGCATGTACCAGCGCTTCCTCGGCATCATCCGCAACAATCGCACCGCATTGCCGCCGCCGGTGCAGGACATGGACACGGTGTGGAACGCGGGCGAGCGCCTCGCGGTGGCCGAGCGCATGGCGCTGATGGTGGTCGGCGGCCCCGCGCGCGTCGCCGCCAATCTCCAGCAGATCATCGACGTCACCAAGGCCGACGAGCTCATCATCGCCTCCGACGCCTTCAAGCGCGAGGACCGCCTGCGCTCCTACGAGATCATCGCCGAAGTCTCCCGCAGGAAATAGTTGGGGGACAGACCGGGGACAGACCGGGGACAGACCGGGGTCGTAACGGGGTCTGACCCCGGTTCCGCGGTTAGCGGTAGCCGGCGGCCTGGAGCTCGAAGAGATCCGCGTAGCGCCCGCCCAGGGCGAGGAGCTCCTCGTGCGTGCCGGCGGCTTCGACAAGGCCGTCGCCGAGGACCACGATGCGGTCGGCCATGCGCACGCTCGAGAAGCGGTGTGAGATCAGCACCGCGGTCTTGCCCGCGGAGAGCTCCTTGAAGCGCTGGAACACTTCGAACTCCGCGCGCGCATCCAGCGCCGCGGTGGGCTCGTCGAGGATCAGCACTTGCGCGTCGCGCATGTAGGCGCGAGCGATCGCGATCTTCTGCCACTCACCGCCCGACAGGTCGATGCCGGTCTTGAAGCGCTTGCCGATCACCTGCTCGTAGCCGTCGGGCAGCTTGGCGATCACCTCGTCGGCGAGGCCTCTCTGCGCGGCCTGCACGATGCGGGCTCGGTCGGCGCGCGCCTCGATCGATCCCACCGCGATGTTGTCCGCCGCCGACAAGTGGAAGCGCACGAAGTCCTGGAAGATCACGCCGATGTTGCGCCGCAGCTCGAAGAGGTCGTATTCCTTGAGATCGTGGCCGTCGAGCAGGATGCGCCCCTCATCGGGATCGTAGAGGCGCGCGAGGAGCTTCACCAGCGTGGTCTTGCCGGCGCCGTTCTCGCCCACCAGCGCCAGCACCTCGCCCGCGCGCAGGTGAAAGGAGAGGTTGCGCACCGCCCAGCGCTCGGCGCCCGGATAGCGCATGCCCACGTCCTCGAAATGGAAGCCCTCCACGATCGGGGAAGGAAACGGCCGCGGATTGCGCGGCGACACGATCCGCGCCTCGATCTCGAAGAACGAGAACAGGTCATCCAGGTACAGCGCCTGCCCCGCCACGTTGGAGAAGCCCGTCAGCAGCTGCTCGAGAAGCCCGCGCAGCCGCAGAAACGATCCCGCGAGAAAGGTGAGGTTGCCGATGCTGAACTCGCCGTGCAGCGTGCGCCACACGATGTACGCGTAGGCGAAGTAGTACGCGATGGTGCTGACCGCGGTGAGCAAACCTCCCCACACCGCGCGGCGCACGGCGATCTTCCGGTTCGCGCGGAAAAAGCTCACCGCCAGCTCCAGGTAGCGCGCGATGAGGAAGCTCTCGAGCCCGAAGATCTTCACTTCCTTCGCGGTCTCGGCGCTCGCAGCTACCTGGCGCACGTAGTCGAGCTCGCGGCGCTCGGGCGCGCGGTGATAGTTGAGCCAGTAGGACTGCGCGTTGAAGTGCGCCTCGCTGATGAATGCCGGGATGAGCGCGATCGCGAGCAGCACGATGAGCCACGGCGCGTACACGAATAGCCCCGCGGCGAAGGCCACGATGGTAACCAGGTCCTGCGCCTGCCCGAAGAGCTGGCTCATGAGCCCGGTGCGTCCCGCCGCCTGCGTGCGCGCGCGCTCGAGCCGGTCCTGGAACTCGCTGTCCTCGAAGTCCTCGAGGTCGAGGCGCGCCGCGTGCTTCATCAGCCGCACGCTGGTCGTGGTGCTGACCTTCTCAGAGAGGAGCGAGTCGAGGAGCGAGATGCCGCGCCCAAGCAGGTCGGACACCACCGCGAGCCCGAACTCGAGCGCGAGCAGCATGCCGATGTGCCCGAGCATGCCGCTCGCGAACCATTGCCCGAGCGTGGTGCCCGGGGAAGGGGACTGCGTGAGGCGCACCACCTCGTCGATGATGAGCGCGCCCACGTACAGCGCGGCCACCGGCAGCAGCGCACGCACGAGGCGCAGCACTGCCTGGGCCACCGCGATGCCCGGGCTCGTCTCCCAGACGAGCTTCAGGAACGGCGGGAGGTTACGCAGCGCGCCGAGGCGCTCGCGAAATGTCTGCGGGGGAGGAAATTGCGGGGGCACACGCGATGTTACTCGACGGGGCGGACAGGATCCTTGTCCACGACCACCGCGTGTAGCTTGCCGCTTAGTGGATCGACGCGCGGCGCGGAGCGATCAAGCGTGAGACGAACGTCGGGCAGCGATTGCGCCGAGAGGTAGTCGCGCAGCGCCCCGTGCGCGAGCTTCCAGCGCGCCGCGCGCTTGCGCGGCGTGCCCTCGTTGTCCATGCGGATCACGAGATGGTCGGGCGCTGATTGCGCGATCTGGAAGCGATGCTCTCCCGCCGCCTCTTCCACCACCGTCGTCAACGCCATCGGCAGCAGGTGCACGGTTCGTCCCCCGCGCGTCTTCAACGCGAGCACGGCATCCTTGCGGCCCTCGACGCGCACTGCCGGCATCGGATTGCCGCACGCGCAGGGCACGGGCAGCATCATCATGCGATCACCCAGGTCGTAGCGAATGATGGGCTGGACCCAGTTGGCGAGGTTGGTGAGGAGCACGGTGTGCGAGAGGTCGCCGGGCTCGGTGGGCTTGCCGCGCGCATCGACTCCCTCGAGGATCACCCACTCGGAATTCACGTGCATCCATCCCGCGGCGCATTCGTGGGCGATGGCGAGGCACTCCGACGCGCCGTACTCGTTCATCACGCGGCAGCCGAATGCGGACTCGATCGCCGCCTTGCTCGTGGGCGCGAGCGTCTCGCCGCCCGACCAGAGCAGCGCCGGCGCGATGCGTAGCCGACCCGCGGCGCGCTCCGTGGCGAGGAGCGCAAGCACCGACGGATAACCCGACAGGAACGCGGGCTTGAACTGGTTCAGCTCGGCCACGAGCTTGGGCAGCGGATCAAGCACCGAGAAGCTGCGGCGCGCAAGGGCGGGAAACGCTCGCCGCAGATGCTCCCACGAGGCGATGCCCGCGTAGTGGTCGCCGGTAGCGATCACGAGCGCCGCCCGGCCCGCGCCCGCCGCGATTCGAGAGGCGCCGGAAGCATCGAGCGCGCCCGCGTCGAAATGCGAGGCCACGAGCGCGTCGTAGACCGCCATCGCGTGGCGATCCTGAAGGAAGATGCCGGGCGTGCCGGAAGTGCCTGAGCTTTTCCACACGTGATAGCCGCCCAGGAACGTCGCGCCGATGCGCCCGCGGTCGGCAAGGAACCTCTCGACCTCCTGCCTGCGAATGCGCGGGTCGGTGCACGAGTCCTCGAAATTCGCCATGAGCTCGCGCTTGCCGACGGGAGGCAGCGTGTCCAGGCGCGGTGTGGGCGGAAGGCTCGCGTAAAGGCGCCTGTAGAAAGGAGACGCCTGGCGCGCGAAGGCGATGAGCCCCTGGAGGCGGTGAGCCGCGATGTCGCCCGGGGGCACGCCGCCGTGGCGCGTCCACCAGATCTCGGCCACGGTACCCACACGTTGCCAGAACTCCATCGCTGCCTCGACAGGCGAGAGCGCGCGATCGGCGGGAGCGGGCGGGATGGAGCGCTTCTTCATGGACGCGATTCGGAGTGCGAGAGCAGGCCCAGTATTCTCCTGCCGCCACCCGGGCGCAACCCGGCGTTCAGCCCACCGTGTCGCCGCGCAGCTACGCGCGCTTGCGCAATACCACACCGGGGTCAGACCCCGCTACGACCCCGGTCTGTCCCCGCTCTGTCCCCGCTCTGTCCCCGATGCTAAACCGGCATTCCTGGCGCGCGCACGCCGGCGATTCGCATCAGCATTCCCGGGGTGAGCTGGGCGAGCGAAGTGATTCCGAGCTGCGCCATGCCGCGGTGGAGTTCGCCCTGCAGGATTTCGTAGGCGTGGCGCACGCCCGCCTCGCCCGCGATCGTCGCCGCGTAGTTGAACGGCCGGCCGACGAATACGAACGAAGCGCCGAGCGCGAGCGCCTTCATCACGTCGGTGCCGCGCCGGATGCCGCTATCCATCATCACCGGGATGCCCCCCGCAACTTCGACGATCGAAGGCAGCACGCGCAAGGGCGACACGGTGAAATCGAGCTGGCGGCCGCCGTGGTTGGACACGACGATGCCGTCCACTCCGCTCTCCCGCGCGATGCGGGCGTCGAGCGGGTTCATCACGCCCTTCACCACGAGGCGCCCCTGCCAGCGCTTGCGGATGAGCGCGAGGTGGGTCCAGTCGAGGTGGTCCTTCCTGGAGAAGTCGCGCTCGACGTCCTTGGCGAGGATGGGCGCCCCGCGCGTGGCGAAAGAATTCTCGAAGTGCGGCAGCCCGTGGCGAATGACAGTGCGTAGCGCATTGCCGAAGAGCCAGCGCGGATGGGTAATCCCGTCCCACGCGAGGCGCAAGCTCGGCCTCAACGGCGTCGAGAAGCCCGCGCGCACGTTGTTCTCGCGATTGGAGAGCACCGCGACGTCCACCGTCACCACCAGCGTCTTGAACCCCGCGGCTGCCGCGCGATCCACCAGGCCCATGATCTTGTCCACGTCGCCGGGCAGGTAGGCCTGGAACCACGTCTCGGGGCACGCGCTGCACACGTCTTCGAGCGGGATCAGCGACGAGCCGCTCATGATCATCGGGATGTTGGACGCCTTCGCGCCCCGGGCCTGGACCAGATCTCCCCGATAGGCCGAGAGCGCGCTGATGCCCATGGGTGCTAAGCCGAAGGGCGCCGAGTACTCGCGACCGAAGAGCGTGGTCGCGGTGGTGCGCTTCGAGACGTCGACCAGCACGCGCGGCAGGAACCCCAGCTCTTCGAAGGCGGCGCGGTTGTCGCGTAGCGACGCGTCGGTCTCGACGCCTCCGGACACATAGGCGAATACCGGAGCCGGCAGGTGGCGGCGCGCGGCATGCTCGAAATCACCGAGCGAGAGGATGGTGCGAAGATGCCGGGACAAGGCTGGACAGTGTTTGTTGGGGGAGCGCGAACTATGCCATATGAATCCGCGGCGCCCCGCGCGCGTCCTAACCCGAACTGCAGGTGCCCTCCATGAACGCGCTAGGATCGCACACATGACCCCATCGCATTCGCTCGCGCAGCACTTCGTCACCGAGGCATACAACAACGCGTGGGCCAACCACCGGCTGCTGAAGGCGTGCGGCGCGCTTTCCCAGGAAGAGTTCGTGGCGCGGCGCACGAGCTTCTTTCCCTCGATCAAGGCGACGCTGAACCACATCCTCACGGTGGACTGGTACTACCTCGAGATCCTCCAGCGAAGCCTCGACGAACTGCCGCCGCACGGCAGCGCCGGTCGCTTCTTCGATCCCGAGGAGCCGTTCGACCGCTGCGCGGATCTATTGCGCGAGCAGCACGCCGCTGACCGCCGGCTTATCGCGCTGTGCGAATCGCTCACCGACGCGCGCATGGATGACGTGATCCTCATTCCCAATCGCAAGGGTCCGCTTCGAGATCGCGTGCGCCGCATCCTCGCGCACCTTTTCCAGCACGACATCCACCACCGCGGCCAGGTGCACGCGATGCTCTCGGGCACGAGCGTTAAGCCGCCGCAGCTCGACGAATTCTTCTGCACCGCCGAGGCGCCGCTGCGCGCGCCCGACTTCGCCGAGCTCGGCTTCACCGAATCCGCCATTTGGGGCGAACGCGCGCGTCCAGCCACGTAACCGGGGTCAGACCCCGCTTGCAAGTAAGATTGGACTGAAGGAGAACCCCATGAACGACAAATCATCCCCTCCGCTTTCCGACATTCGCCGCGACTTCGAGCGCGTCTCCCCCGAGATCGTTAAGAAGGCTTCGCAATACGCCGCGTCCATCCTCGCCGACGTGGCGGGGCGCCGGGGCACGCTCGACGGGCGCATCGCCGCGATCTCGCCCTCGCAGCGCATGGCCGGGCCCGCCTTCACCATCGAGGTGCGGGCGGGTGACAACCTGATGATCCACACGGCCATGGCGATGGCGAAGCCCGGCGACATCCTGGTGATCGACGGCAAGGGCGACCGCACCTGCGCGCTGATGGGCTCGATCATGATCAACGCGTGCAAGAAGATGAACTTCGGCGGCGTGGTGATCGACGCCGCGGTGCGCGACATCGAGGAGTTGCGCGAGCTTGGCTTCCCGGTCTACGCAGTAGGGACCAATCCCAACGGTCCGACCAAGTTCACTCCCGGGCGCATCAACTGGCCCATTTCGTGCGGCGGCGTCTCGGTCAACCCCGGCGACCTGATCGTGGGCGACGCGGATGGCGTCGTGGTGGTCGAGCGCGAGAAGGCAGACTCCCTCCTGGACGCCGCGGCGAAGAAGGTGGCCGACGAGCGCGCGCGCATCGCCGACATCGTCGCCGGCAAGAACCTGCGTCCCAACTGGCTCGAAGCCTCGTTACGCGCGGCCGGGATGCTCAAGGAGGGCGAAACCCTCTAGCGCAGTCAGACCGGGGACAGACCGGGGACAGACCGGGGACAGACCGGGGACAGACCGGGGACAGACCGGGGACAGACCGGGGACAGACCGGGGACAGACCGGGGACAGACCGGGGTCGTAGCGGGGTCTGACCCCGGATTAGTCCGGATTAGTCGAGCGGCGTCGACGCGAACTCAGGCAACGCCTCGGCGCGCGCCGAATAGGCGACCAGCGCTGGATACTTCGCGGCGGGAATCTCGGCGGCGTTGTAGTACTGGCCGAAGCGCCAGGCGCACGCGGTCATCATGTCGGCCGCGGTGAAGCGCTCGCCGTGGAGCCACCCAGCCGCCCTCGCCGCCATCGGCTCCAATTGCGAGAACGCCGTGTTGGCCTGGGACGTGACCCGCTCGAGCCACGCTGGGTGGACCTTGTCCTTCGGGCGCTGCGTCTTCTCATAGACAATGTTCACGCACTTGTCGGCCGCGGCGAGCGCGAAGCCGATCGCGTGCAGCGCCTTCAGGCGGCCGTCGAGGTCCGTGGGCAGCAGCCGCCGGTCCGGCGCCACCGTCGCCTCGAGGTAATCGAGGATCAGCGTCGAATCCATGAGGATCGTGCCGTCGTCGCATACCAGCGTCGGCGCCTTCACCACCGGATTGACCTTGCGGAACTCGTCGAAGTGACGGAAGACCGAGACCGAGCGGTGCTCGAAAGCGATCCCCATCATCTTCATGGAGACGGCGCAGCGGCGCACGTAAGGGGAATCGAGCATGCCGACGAGGACCATGGGGGAGTGTAAAATAAATTCCATGAAAAAGATCGATATCTTCAATCACGTGATGCCGCTCAAGTTCTTCGAGCGCATCGGCGACTACAAGGACATCGGCAAACGCATGCGCGAGGTGCCGATGCTCTACGACCTGGGCGAGCGCTTTCGCGTCATGGACCGCTTCGACGAGTACCAACAGGTTCTCTGCGCCGGCATGCCGCCCATCGAGGCCCTCGCCGGCCCCAAGGAAAGCCCCGAGCTCGCGCGCATCTGCAACGACGGCATGGCGGAGCTCTGCGCGCACCACCCCCAGCGCTTCCCCACGTTCATCGCCTCCCTCGCGCTGAACAACCCCGACTCCTGCATCGAGGAAATCCACCGCAGCGTGAAGGATCTCGGCGCGCGCGGCGTGCAGATCTTCTCCAACGTGGACGGCAAGCCCCTCGACCTTCCCGAGTTCGCGCCCATCTTCGACACGATGGCCGAGTACGACCTGCCCATCCTGCTGCACCCGGCGCGCGGCGCTAACTTCCCCGACTACCTCACGGAGAAGAAGTCGCAGTACGAGATGTGGTGGGCGTTCGGCTGGCCGTACGAAACGAGTGTGGCGATGGCGCGCATCGTCTTCGCGGGCATCTTCGACAAGCACCCGGACATCAAGATCGTCACCCACCACTACGGCGCGATGATTCCCTACTTCGAAGGGCGCGTGGGCCCCGGCCTGGACCAGCTCGGCGCGCGCACCTCGGGCTTCGACAAGAGCACGATCAAGATCAAGAAGCGCCCGCTCGATTACTTCAAGATGTTCTATGCCGATACCGCGGTGTTCGGCTCGAAAGCCGCGACCGAGTGTGGCATGGCGTTCTTCGGCGCGGACCAGACGCTGTTCGCCTCGGATGCGCCGTTCGATCCCGAGAAGGGGCCGATGTTCATCCGCGAGACCATCAAGGTGATCGAGTCCCTCGACCTTTCCGAAACCGATCGCGCCAAGATCTTCCACGGCAACGCCGAGAAGCTCCTCAAGCTCGCGGGCTCCGAGGACAAGGCGCAGCGCGCCAGGGCCGCCTAGTCCCGGCGCGAATAAAAGCTCGTCACCTACTTCAGCGAAGGATGGGGCGCCTTCTACTCGCTGTGTGTCATCGCCAGATCGTCGCGTTGCTATTCGTACGGGGAAAGTTGCTGTGGCTCGGCCGAACGCGCCGATGCCGTGGCTGGGTTAAGACGCGGTGCAGTCCTATCACCGCCAGGGATTTCGCGCCTGATGATGCCGAGAAGATAGGACGAGCGCGCGGGCTCAGGGCTCCTGCAGCTTCCCGTCCGCTCCGATCACCCGCAGCGCCTGGAGCTTGAGCGCCTGGGGGGCGAGCGCGCGATCGCCGGCGGTGGCGACCTTGGCGAGCGAAGTGCGCGCCGGATCGAACGCCACCGAAACGGTCGCGCTCTCCAGCGAGACATGCACCGTCCCGCGCGTCCCGGCGCGCTCGAGCGCTGCGACCACCACGCGCCGCGTTTCGGGCGTCGCCACGAGCGAGCCGTTGAGCGCGAAGAAGGCGACCCGCTGGTGGCGCGCGACGGCGCGGTCCACCGTGGGCTGGTCGTAGACCGCGGCCACGCGGTCCTCGATGCAGATTCCGCACGCCACGACGGGGAGCGCCGCCGCCAGCAGCAGCGCGAGGCCCAGCACGGCGATCCTCGCCGGGCTAGCGCGCATGTTCCTTCGCCTTCTCCCCGTCATACCACTTGAAGTACTTGAGGTACTGGCGGATCTCCGCCTCCGGCAGGTTCTGATTGGGCATCGGCAGGTTGTTGTACTCCTTGAGCATGGCTTTCGCGTCCGCGTCGGTCGCGAGCATCTTCTCGGGATTGCGCATCCAGCGCAGAAGCCAGGGCTCGCTGCGCCGCTTGGTGACGCCGGCCAGGTCCGGTCCCAGCTTCTTGCCGCCGCCGATGGAATGGCAGGCGAGGCACTTGCTCTCGAAGGCTTGCTTGCCCTGCACCGCTTCGGGATCGGTCGGAGTCGAGGAGGCCGGCATGTTGTGATGCTCGAGTTCCTGCTCCTCGGCCTTGCCGCCCGCGTCGATGAGCCCGATGGCTCCCTGCGACGCGTTGGCGAAGTGGTGGTCGACCATGATGTAGGAGCCCTTCTCGGGGATGATCATCTCGACGATGGCGCTGTTGGACGATCCGAGCAGCACGGTCTGCATGCCGTGCATCTGGTTCAGCGGATTGCCCTCGAACCACACGCGGTCGAAGATCGTGCCGACCACGTGGAAGCTCGAGGTCTTGCTCGGGCCCACGTTCAGCAGGAACAGCCGCACGCGCTCGCCGGGCTTCGCCGGCAGCGGATTCTTCACCATGCCGTTGTGCACGCCGTTGAAGACGGTGTGGGTGGGCCGCGCGTCGCGCAGCCGCGCGCTGTCGAGGACGTAGAGCGGCGCGCCACCCACCTTGCGCTTGCCGGGATCGGGCTTCGCGTAGAACTCGCTCTGGATCACGATGTACTCACGGTCGGCCTTGGTGGGATAGCCTTCGCGCGGCTCGACGATGACGGCGCCGTACATCCCCGAGGCGATGTGCTCGAGGATCATCGGCGTGCCGCAGTGGTACATGAAGACGCCGGGATAGTTGAGGGTGAACTCGAACTCGATGGTCTGGCCGGGCGCGATCGAGTGGTACTTGTCCTGGGGCGAGACCATCGCCGCGTGGAAGTCCATCGAATGCATCATCGGCGCGGCGGTGATGCGCACGCCGGGGACGGGCTCGTCGCTGCGGTTGGTCATCGAGAAGCGGATGCGATCGCCCACCCGCGCGCGCACCGTGGGGCCGGGCACCTGGTCGCCAAATGTCCACGCGCTGAACTTCACTCCCGGCGCGATCTCGATGATCTTGTGCGTGGTGTCGAGCCGCACTGTTTTCACCGGCGCGGGGTCGAGAGGCGCCAGCCGCGCGCCCGCATTGAGCGATGCGCCTTCGGCGAAAGGGCCGGAACGCCGCTCGGCGACGGTGCGCGACGGGGGCGAGTCGAGCACGAGGATGTCCCTGGCCTGGGCGAGGGCCGCGGGAGCGGCCTGGGCGAGGAGCAGCAGGAGGGCGAACTGCCAGCGGGAGCGGATCATGGGATTCTTCTTGGGCGTTGTAATGGCACCAGTTTCCGCAGGGCACCCTTCCGGGGCTTGACGTGCGTCAAAGGAGGGGCACATAAGGTATAGAACGCGTATACCTTCGAACGCGGGGCACCTAGAATGGGGCCGCGATGCGCCTCACGACTTTCACCGACTACAGCCTGCGCGTGCTCATCTATCTCGGCGCGCAACCCGGCCGGCGCGCGACCATCGCCGACATCGCGGGCGCGTACCACATCTCCGAGAACCACCTGGTGAAGGTCGCGCATTTCCTCGGCAAGGAAGGCCTGCTGGAGAACACGCGCGGCCACGGCGGCGGGCTGCGCCTCGCCCTCGCGCCGGAGCGCATCAACGTGGAAGAGAGCTACACGCTGGCCGACCTCGTGCGCAACCGCTCGGCGTTGGCGAAGGCGCTGTTTCCCGCGAGCGGAGTGTACTGAGGGTGAAGATGTACCTGCTGGCGGGCTTGCTCGCCGCGATCTCGGTGCCGTTGTGGGTCGCGCAGTACGCCGGCATGCTTCCTCCGGGAATCGCCTACGCCGGCTCCTCGTGGCACGCGCACGAGATGATCTTCGGCTTCGCCGCAGCGGTGATCGTGGGGTTCCTCTTCACCGCGGCGCGCAACTGGACGGGGCGCCCGACGCCCACCGGCGCGGCGTTCGCCGCCATCGCGGCGCTGTGGATCGCGGCTCGCATTCTCGCGCTGACGCCCTGGGCGCCGCTGGCCGGGTCATTCGACGTCTGCTTCGGGCTCGCCGCCGCTGGCGGCCTCGCGATTCCCCTGTGGCGCGCGCGCAATGCGAGGAACTACTTCTTCGTGGTGCTCCTCGTCGCGCTGGCGGCGCTCAACGCGCTCTTCCACCTCGCGCTCGCCGGGCGCATCGAGGCGGACCTTCCGCGCCTGCTCGTCATCGCCCTCGACATCGTCCTCTTCGTCGTCGCGGTGATGGCCGGGCGCGTGGTGCCGATGTTCACCAACAACGCGGTCCCCGGGGCCGGTGCACGGCGCACGGCGTGGCTCGAGCGCCTGTCGCTCGGCTCGACGCTGTTGCTCGCCGCGAGCGATGTCGTCGACGCGCCCGCGCCTGTGATTGCCGCGGTCGCGGGGGTCGCGGCGGTGGCGCACGCGGCTCGCCTCGCGCTGTGGAATCCCTGGCGCACGCGCAAAACGCCGATCCTGTGGATCCTGCACGCGGCCTACGCGTGGGTGCCGATCCACCTCGTGCTGCGCGCCGCGGCGGCGCTCGGCCTCATCGCTCCGGGCCTGGCAAGCCACGCCCTCGCGGTCGGCGTGATCGGTGGGCTCACGCTCGGCATGATGACGCGCACCTCGCGCGGCCACACCGGGCGCCCCCTCACCGCCGGCGCGGCGGAGATCACGGCGTACGCGCTGGTGATGGCGGCGGCCTTCGTTCGCGTGTTCGTGCCGCTCCTGGTGCCGCAGCTCACCGTGGCGGGCGTGGTGGTCGCCGGCGCCCTGTGGTCGGCCGCGTTCCTCCTCTTCACCGTGACCTACTGGCCGATCATCACCCGGCCCGCGCTCAGAGGATGAAGCTCACCGCGCCGAGGCTTCCCAGCTCCTGCGAATCGAGGATCGCCTCGCGCAGCGCGATCTTCAGCCCTGCGTCGACCACGCGCAACCGGTAGCGATAGCGCCCGACGAACTGGCTCACCTGCTCGTTACGGCGGAAGCGGTGAACGGTGAAGTTGGCGTGGACGGCGATCTCCAGGAATGTGGTGTCAGGTACGACTTCCAAATGCGTACCTGACACCACATCTTCGATCCGCACATTGGTGATCATCCGCCGCGTCCGTGAGTGCGGAAACTCCGCGTGCGCCTGCGGATCCTTCAGGCGAGCAACGCGCCCGCGAATGCGGTGGATGTCGTCGGCGATGAGGAAGAGCGTGTTGGCAGGGTCGCCGTCGGGAGCGTCGTTGGAGGGCACGCGGTAGCGGGCATCGTCGGTCAGGAGCGCCAGCCACTCGTCCAGCTTCCACGCGTCGAGGAGCGCGGCCTCGCGATACAGGAAGTCCTCGACCTCGGCGCGAGACGGCGTCACACTTCCCCCCGCATGTACCGGTCCCAGTGGATCCAGAATTCGCGCAGGTGCAGCTCGTCGGTGTTGAGTTGCTCGCCCTCCTTCTCCATGCCGCGCGTCATCACCGACCACGGCACCTCGCGCCACGCGGCCATGCCCTTCTGCACCGACTCGAGTGCTTCCACGTCGTCGGGCGTGGCGAAACCGCCGGGCCCGTAGAAGGTGAGGAAGCTGTCCAGGCGAATGGAGCGCGCGCGCGCCGACTCGCCCTTCGGCCCGAGCGCCCACGCGGTCACCTCCATGCTGCCGGGCGCCGTCGGGTGGAAGGTGCGGATCGTCACCGACGAGCCGTCGTTCACCACGAGGTTCGGGAAGATCACGAGGTTGCGATTGGTGTCGGCCACGCGCCGCGCGCGCGCCTCTCCCAGCCGCGCCACCAGCTCCGCGCGCAACCTCTCGATCTCGGGCTTGGCCTCCTCGCCATAGAGCGCAATCCACTTCGCCACGGGCCGGCCCCGGAAATTCTCGTTGTCGATCACCGCGTGGCCGTTGCCGAGCACCTTGCCCACGCCATGAGAGGGCATCACGTGCCCCTTCGCGGGCTTGGGAATCTCGACGCCGGACTTTCTCATGTAGTCGAGCCAAGTCTTGTGCGTGCTCATCAAATGGTAGTCGTCGAAGCTGTTCTCGACGAGAAGCTTCCAGTTGGCGCGGATGGTGTATTCCTGCGTGCCGCGGATGATTTCCATCTCCCCGGTCGCAGACTGGTCGACGACGAGGTCGAGGTACTCCTTCGCGCCGGCCAGATACTCCTCGAGCGGCGTCGCATGGGCATCGAATGAGATGAAGACGAAGCCACGGTACGAATCCATGCGCGGCGGCTCCGCGAGCCCGAACTCGCGCCGGTCGAAGCTCGCCGGATAGCTCGATTCGCCGGGCACGCCGTCGAGGGCGCCATCGCGGTTGTAGCTCCAGCCGTGATAAAAACATTGGTAGCCGCGCGCATTGCCGGCGCGCTCGCGGCACACCAGGGCGCCGCGGTGGCGACACACGTTGAGGAAGACGCGGACCTTCGCCGCGCCGTCACGGCAGAAAATGATCGGCCGGCCGCAGAGCGTGCGAGTGACGAAGTCGCCCGCCGCCTTCACCTCGCTCTCATGCCCCGCGTAGATCCAGCACACGTCGAAGATGCGGCGCATCTCGTGCTCGAGAATCACGGGATCGACCATCGCCGCGCGGTGCACGCGGAAATCGAGGCGATCGGGATCGTTGCGCACGTGCCGGTCGTTCATGACGCCATCATAGGGAGCTTCACTCGCTAGCGCCATCCATCGGACTCGGAATGAAGCTGGAGCAGGGGACCTCGGCGCTGCCCTCGGCCAACCCTTGAGCCCATTTCCTGATCGCCACGTGCTCGTTGGCGACGCGCATATCGTGCCCTCGAGTCGAATCCACGATGTGAACATCGATCCGGCCTTTGCTGACGTCGCAACCAACGATGTCTCCCATGCCGCTCTCCTTTGGAATTACGATAGGGGCGCTGGGGTGGGCCTTCCGCACCGTTGGCTTGCTTCAATCGGCGGTCGCACCGGACTAGGGTCGCGCCGCTAGATTCCTATCGACGGTACCGGAAGGGGTGGGCGGAAATCTCGAACCGTCCGTGCTCGACTTGGAGCCGGATACGCCATGGCGTCCCTCCACCCCAGCACTGGCAACCTATGCCAGGTCCGGCCGGATGAACATACAAGCGACATGGGTAGTAGCGAGATCTCTCCCTCATCCAGGAACGATCGCGCCGGCTCGAGCTTCACCCCCACTTCAATGAGGCGATAGCCCACACCAGTACAGATCACGGACGAGCGGCAGGCGCCTCGAGGCGGTGATAGTAGGCGATGACCTTCGGCACGTACGCCGCGGTCTGCGGATACGGCGGAATGCGATTGCCCGCGCGCACCACCGCATTGGCCCCGGCGTTGTACGCGGCCACGGCAAGCTCCTTGTCGCCGTCGAACTGGTCGAGGAGCTCCCGCAGGTGCTTCACGCCGCCATGGATGTTCTGCACCGGGTCAAACGAATTGCGCACGCCGTGATGTTTCGCGGTAGCCGGCATGAGCTGCATCAGCCCCTCCGCCCCGGCGGACGAGACCGCCTTGGGGTCATAGGACGACTCGGCCCATATCACCGCGTGCACCAGCCGGCCTTCGACGCCATGGAGGCGGCTCGCGCTCTCCACGATGCGCGCGAACGGCGCATCGATTTTCGCGACGACCGGCGCGGTAGGCTGCATGAGACGGCACTGGATGAGGAATGGCGGATCGTTCGGGGCTGCCTGGGCTTGCGCACCCAGCCAGGTGGCGGTGAGCGCCGCGAGCCACGGGAACGTTTTCATGGAAACTCCCTTTTGCTGCACTGCAACAATGGCCAGTTTCCGGACTTTGCAGAGGCGGGTCAACTCGCCATGCCCGAGTTATTTTGTGCCATGCAGCACTCCTATGGAATCAACGCGTTATGATGCGAAAAGGGTCGATCACCCGGGAGAGGTGGATGTCGTTTCGCGCGATTTTATTAGTGTGCGTCTTGTGCTGCTTGGTTCCCTCGACGCACGCCCAGCCGAGCTACCCCACTCGCACCATCTCGATCGTCGTCCCCTTCACCCCTGGCACCGGCGCCGACGTGATCGCGCGCCTCCTGCAGCCACGCCTTGCCGAGCGCCTGAAGGTCGCGGTCGTGGTCGAGAACAAGGTCGGCGCGAGCGGCGCCATCGGCACCGAGACCGCCGCGAAGGCGTCGCCCGACGGCTACACGCTCCTCTTTACCGCCACCGCGCACGGCACCGTGCCCGCGTTGAAGCGCAACCTTCCCTACGACGCCGCGAAGAGCTTCACTCCGGTGGCACTCGCAGCGACCAGCGCGCTCGCCCTCGTCGTGGGCCCCCAGGTGCCGGCCACGAAGATGGGCGACTTCATCGCGCTCGCGAAAGCCAAGCCCGGCACCCTCTACTACTCCTCGCCCGGCAACGGCAGCCCACAGCACCTCACCATGGAGCTGGTGAAGCTCGAGACCGGCATCGACGTCGTGCATGTCCCGTACAAGGGTTCCGCGGGCGCGGCGTCCGACCTCGTCGGTGGACACGTGCAGGCGAGCGTCGCCGCGCTGCAGACCGTGGCGCCGTTCGTGGCGAGCGGAAGGCTGAGGATGCTCGCCGTGCTTTCCAGCGAGCGCAGCCCCGCTTTCCCCGACGTGCCGACGATGCGCGAGCTGGGCCATCCGAAGCTCGTCGTCGATACGTGGTATGGCATCTACGCGCCCGCGGGCACGCCAGGCGACGTGATCGCGCGCCTCAATGCCGAATTCAATGCGCTCCTGCAGCTTCCCGAAATTCGCGAGGCGCTCGCGAAACAAGGGCTCGTCGCCGTCGCCGACCGGCCCGAGCGCCTCTCCGACCTGGTGGGCCAGGAGCTCGAGCGCTGGAGCCGCGTGGTCGCCAACGCGCGCATCACGGGGGAATGACATGAGCCTTGCCCAGGACCTGGTGATCGCCTCGCGCACGCTCGCCGAGCACGGCGTGATCGACGCGTACGGCCATGCGAGCGCCCGATCGACGCAAGATCCGCAGAGATATTTCATGGCGCGCAACGTCGCCCCGGAACTTGTGACCGGGGAAGACATCCTTGAGTACGACCTCGACAGCAACGCCATCGATGCGAAGGGGCAGGCCCTGTACCACGAGCGGTTCATCCACGGCGAGATCTACAAGGCGCGTCCCGACGTGATGGCGATCGTGCACAACCATTCGCACGCGGTGGTGCCGTATTCGTGCACCGGCATCGCGCTGCAGCCGATCTTCCACATGGCCGCCTTCGTCGGGCTCGGGGTGCCGACCTGGGACATCCGCGACGCGCAGAAGGGCAGCGACATGCTGGTGCGCTCGCCCTATCTGGGCGAGCATCTCGCCCGCCAGCTCGGCAAGCATCCCGCGGTGCTGATGCGCGGCCACGGCTCGACGGTGGTCGCGGAGAACCTGCCGCGCGCCGTGGGCCGCGCCGTCTACCTGGACGTCAACGCCCGGATGCAGTCGCAGGCCATCGCGCTCGCCGGCGACGACAGGCCCATAGTCTTCATGGACACGGACGAGGTCGCGGCCAACGTCTCGTGGCAGAACTACGAGCGCTCGTGGAGCCTCTGGAAAACCCGGGTGCTGGCGCGGCTCGACGAAGAAAAGGAAAAGAAACGTTGAAAGTCTTTCGAGCTGTCGCGGTTTTGCTGTTCCTGCTGGTTGGTCTCGCCGTTCAAGCCCAGGACCTCTCCGTGCTCGCGGGCGCCACGCGCACCTCCGAGCCGCGCGCCACGTCCTACGGCTGGCAGGTTTTCTACTCCCACGATCTCGAAGACCACCTCTTTGCGAGCTTCACCTACCTGAACGAGGGGCACGTGCCGTCGCATCATCGCGACGGGCATACGGTGCAGCTCTGGGCGCGCACCACCCTCGGCTCTCCGCAGTTTTCGCTCGCCGCGGGCGTGGGGCCCTACCACTACTTCGACACCACCGTCGCCGAGGGGGGAACGAGCGGCTTCTCCGATGCGCACGGCTGGGGCGTGATGTACAGCCTCGCGGCGACATGGCGCTCGCGGTCGACCCCGTGGTACTACCAGATGCGGGTAAACCGCACCGAGACCAGGCGCAACCTCGACACCACGGGGCTGCTCATCGGCGCGGGCTATCGCCTCAACCAGGATGGCAGCTTCAAGCGCAACGCCACCACCAACGGCTGGAAGGACCGCAACGACGAGATCGTGCTGATGGCCGGGCAGACGATCGTGAACAGTTTCGAGTCGCAGAGCTCGCTCGCCAAGAGCATCGAGTACCGCTATGGCTTCACGCCCGTGCTGCGCGGCGCGATCGGCTGGATCAACGAGGGCGACGCGCGCCTCATCCGCCGCGACGGGGTGATCGCGCAGGGCTGGTTCGAGCCGAGCTTCTACGGCGACCGCTTCACGCTCGGGCTGGGCTACGGCGCGTACTTCGCCCTGGACGAATACCACTCCGACCGGCGCAAGGTGCAGGGCATCCTCAGCACCACGTTCAGTTACCACGTCTCCGGCGGCTGGCTGGGACGCGTCACGTGGCATCGCATCGTGTCGACCTACGATCGCGACAGCGACATCATCCTGTTGGGGGTTGGCTACCGCTTCTGAAAGTCGTGCCAGGTACGACTTTCAGCGCAAGGCGGCGAGGTACTCGGCGAGGAGCTCGATGTCGCTTGCGGTCAGCGGCTGTGCCGCCGATGTCATGTTGCCGTCCATGTCGAAACGCGTGCTCGCCTTGAAGCCGCGCAGCTGCTCCGCGAGGTAGACGCGCTGCTGCCCGGCCAGGCGGGGAATGTGCTGCGTGCCTTTGAGCGCCGCGCCGTGACAGACGACACAGTTGTATTGCTCCGCCAGCTTCTGGCTGGCGGCGACATTTGCCGCGTCCATGGCGGAAGGCGGCGGCGGAATCGGCTGCTGCGCCGCGAAATAGGCGCCGAATTCGTTGATGTCCGCGTTGGTGAGGCCCGCCGCGATGGCCGACATCTGCGGATCCTTGCGGTTGCCTTCACGGAACATGACGAGCTGCGTGGTGATGAATTGCTTGGGCTGCCCCGCGAGCGACGGATTGGCGGGAATTGCCGAGTTGCCCTGTGGGCCATGGCATGCCGCGCACAGGGCCGCCTTCTGCTCGATGGCTCCCACCTCGGCCGCGAACGCCGTGGCCGAAAGGCAAAGAAGCGCGACGGCTTTCGCCGCCGCGCCCACGACAGGCGTGCTTCTCACTTCTTGTAGCTGACCCGGTAGATGATCCCGTTGTAATCGTCGGAGACGAGCAGCGCGCCATCGCGCATCACCAGCACGTCGACCGGGCGGCCCCACATCGGCGGGTCCGCCTTGGCATCGGTGAGGAAGCCCTCGAGGAACGGCTCCATCTTCGCGACGTTGCCTTTCCCGTCCAGGGCCACGCGCATCACGTTGTAGCCGATCTTGGTGGACTTGTTCCACGAGCCGTGCATCGCGATGAAGATGTTGTCGCGGTATTCGGCCGGGAACATCGTGCCCGTGTAGAAGCGCATGCCGAGCGGGGCGATGTGCGGCCCGAGCTTGGCGGCCGGCGCGTCGAACTCCTTGCACGAGCGGCTCTTGCCGAACTCGGGATCGGGGAAGTCGCCCTGGTGGCAGAACGGATAGCCGAAGTTCATCGCCTTGGCGGAAACGCGGTGCAGCGTGTCCTGCGGCAGGTCGTCGCTCACCCAGTCGCGCGCGTGGTTGGTGAACCAGAGCTGCTTCGTCTTCGGATGCCAGTCGAATCCGACGGAATTGCGCACGCCCTCGGCCACTCTCTCCAGGACGCCGGTGGCCGGATCGACACGCATGATGGTCGCCTGCGTGTAGGTGGGCAGCACGATGTTGCCCGGAGCCCCAATGTTGAAATAAAGCTTGCCGTCGGGCCCCATCGCGAGGTACTTCCAGAAATGCCCCGGTTGCGCGGTGGGGTCGAGGTTGTCGATCACGACCTTGGCGGCGGGCGGATTGTCGAGGCTGCTTTCGATGCCGTCGTAGCGCGTGATGCGGCCGCGCTCGGCGACGAAAAGCGTGCCCTTGTTGAACACGACGCCGTTAGGCGAGTTCAGGCCCTTGAGGATCTTCTTCACCTCGCGCTTGCCGCCGCGATCGACGATCGCGTAGACATCCTTGAGGTTGCGGTTGCCGACGAACACGGTGCCGTTGTCGCCGAGCGTGAGGGAGCGCGCTTCCGGGACGCCATCGACCCAGACTTCGACCTTGAAGCCGGGCGGGACCTTGAGCTTGTCGACCTGCAGCTCGCTCGCGGGCCGCCCGGTCAGGATCGGGGCGAACGGGTGCAGCGGCGAGCTTTGCTGCTCGGCCGAGCGGCCCTGCTGCCACGACGGGGCGGGGGCCGGCGCGGCCGGGGGGGCGGCCGGCGCAACCGCCGCGGCGGGAGGCTGGGCGGCGGGAGTCGGGGTTGGTGCGGTTTGCTGGGCGAAGGATACAAATGCGACCGTGGCGAAGCCGATTCCCGCCGCGGCCGAGCGCAGAAGACTGTCCATGTTTTCTCCTCTTTTGTCTTGTCCGAGTAGCGGATACGAGAATAACAGGAACGCGGAAAGGTTCAATCGCCGGTGGCGGACACGGCGTGGCGGGCGGGCTTCGTGACCGGCCCCTTGCCCGAATAGCGGTCGAGGTAGAGGTAGATCACCGGAGTGATGAAGAGCGTGATCACCTGGGAGAAGAGGAGGCCCCCCACCACCGCGAGGCCCAGCGGCTGGCGCAGCTCCGCGCCGGTGCCCAGCCCGAGCGCTATCGGGATGGCGCCCATCAGCGCAGCGAGAGTCGTCATCAGGATCGGGCGGAAGCGCAGCAGGCAGGCCTTGCGAATCGCCGCGGCCGGATCGAGCCCCTCCTCGCGCTGCGCGTTCAACGCGAAGTCGATCATCATGATCGCGTTCTTCTTCACGATGCCGATCAGCATCAGGATGCCGATCACCGCGATGATCGAAAGGTCCATCCGGAACGCCCACAACGTAAGGAGCGCCCCGATCGCCGCCGAGGGGATGCCCGCGAGGATCGTGATGGGGTGGATGAAGCTTTCGTAGAGAACGCCGAGCAGCACGTAGATCACGAGCAGCGCGCTGAGCAGGAGCCATACCTGGCTCGCCTGCGAGGCCTGGAACGCCGCCGCATCGCCGCCCCAGCTGGTGAGGATGGAACCGGGCATGTCGATCTGCTTGCGGAAGCCCTCGATCTTGCGCGATGCGTCGCCCAGCGAAGCGCCGGGCGCGAGGTTGAACGACACCGCGATCGAGCCGAGCTGCCCGGAGTGGTTGATGGCGATCGGCCCCACCTTGCGCTCCACGCTGGCGAGGCTCGAGAGCGGCACCAGCGCGCCGCCCTTGGCGCGCACGTGGATCTTCGCGAACGCCGACTCGTCGGCGCGGTCGGCCGCGGTCGCCTGCAGGATCACCTGGTAGGAATCGGCCGAAGTGTAGATGGTCGAGACCTGCCGCTCCCCGAACGTCGAGTAGAGCGCGGTGCGGATGTCCTGGATGTTCACGCCGAGCCCGTTGGCCTTGTCGCGATCGATGTTGAGCTGCGCCTGCAGGCCCTTCAGCTGCGCGTCGCTGGTCACGTCGCGGAATACCGGATCGGGGCGCATCAGCGCCATCAGCTTGGCCGCGCTTTCCTGCATGCCGCTGTCGTCGACGCTCTTCAGCAGGTACTGGTAGCGGCTCTTGCTCACGCGCCCGCCGATGCGCAGGTTCTGGATCGGGTTGAAATAGACGCTCACGCCAGGGATGCGGCGCACGTCGCGGCGCAATCCCTCGAGCACCTGCTCCATGGTCTCGCGCTCGGAGCGCGGCTTCAGGTTGATGAACAGGCCCCCCGTGTTGGTGTCGTTCGCGTTGACGATCACCGTGGCAACCGCGGGATGCTCGCGGACGGTAGTGCCGACACGCTGCATCAGCTCCGACATCGCCGTGAAGGAGATGTCCTCGACCGCCTCGGCGTTCACCGAGATCTGGCCGATGTCCTCGGTCGGGAAGAACCCCTTCGGCATGTAGATGAAGAGGGCGACCGTCGCAACGAGCGTGCCGAGCGCCACGCCCAGCACCAGCCCGCGATGGACCAGGCACCAATCGAGGCTCTCCTCGTAGCGCCCGAGCGTCCCGCGGAACGCGCGCTCGAACCACGCGGTCCAGCGCAGGATCGGGTCGTCCTTGCGCTCGTGGCCGATGTAGCGGCTGGCGAGCATCGGCACCAGCGTCAACGACACGCCCGCGGAGACGAGGATCGCGAGCGACACCACCACCGCGAACTCGTGGAAAAGGCCGCCGATCACCCCGGGCATGAAGAAGATCGGGATGAAGACCGCGACCAGCGACACCGAGATCGACACGATGGTGAAGCCCATCTCGCGCGAGCCCACCAGCGCGGCCTCGAAGGGCTCCATGCCCTCCTCGACGTGGCGCACGATGTTCTCGAGCATCACGATGGAGTCGTCCACCACCAGGCCCACCGCGAGGGTGATGCCCAGCAGGGACACGTTGTCGAGCGACAGCCCCAGCGCGCGCATCAGGGCGAGCGTGCCCAGGAGCGAGATCGGCAGCGACAGCGCGGGAATGATGGTCGCCGAAGGCCTGCGCAGGAAGAGATAGATCACCAGCACCACGAGGACGGCGGTGATGCCGAGAGTGATCTTCACGTCGTGGATCGCCGCGAGGATGGGGATCGAGCGGTCGTTGCGGATCTCGAGATGGATCGAGCCCGGGATTTGCGCGACCAGGGTCGGCAGCACGCGCTTGATCTCGTCCACGGTCGCCACGGTGTTGGCGTCGGGCTGGCGACGCACCGCCAGGGTGATGGCGCGCTCGCCGTTGGCCCAGCTCGCGGTCTTCAGAGACTCGACGCTGTCCTCCACCTGCGCCACGTCCTCGAGGCGCACCGTGTTGCCGTTGGGGAGCGTGGCGATGATGGTCTTGGCGAATTCCGCCGCGCGCGTCATCTGGCGGTTCGCCTGGATGGTGAGCGTCTGGCGCGCTCCCTCGAGCGTGCCGACCGGCGTGTTGGCGTTCGCCGCGCGCACCGCGTTGGCGACCTCGTCAACGGTGAGGTTGCGAGCCGCGAGCGCATCGGGCTTCACGCGCACTCGCACCGCGAAGCGCTTCTGCCCGTTGATCTGGATGTCGGCCACGCCGGGGAGGGTCGAGAGCGTGGGCGCGATGAGGTTGTCGGCGAAGCTGTTCAGCTCCGAGAGCGCCATCGAGGGCGACGTGAGCGTGACGAAGAGGATCGGCGCGTCCGCGGGATTGACCTTGCGGTAGGAGGGCGGGGTCGTCATCTCGGCGGGGAGGCTGCGCGAGGCGCGCAAGAGCGCCGCCTGCACGTCCACCGCGGCCTTGTCGATGTCGCGGTCCTGGTCGAATTCGAGCGTGATGCGCGAGTTCCCCTGGGTCGACGTGGAGCTGATGACGTCCACGCTGGCGATGGTCGAGTACTGCTTCTCCAGCGGCGTGGCCACCGACGCGGCCATGTTGTCGGGGCTCGCGCCCGGGAGCGTGGCGCGCACCTCGATGGTCGGCGTCTCGAACTTGGGCAGCGCCGCGACCGGGATGTCGCCGTACGCGAGCATCCCCGCGACCACGGCCGATGCCGACAGCAGCACGGTCATGACGGGACGGCGGATGAAGAGCTCGGAGAGGTTCATGACTTCTTCTTGCCGCCCTTGCCCTCGCCCTTCTTCGGCTCGCCCTCGCGCTGCGCCTCGGTGACCGCGCTGCCGGGGCGCAGGTTCTGCGCGCCTTCTACCACGATGCGTGCACCGGGAGCGAGGCCATCGACCACCGCGCGGCCTTCTTCGACGTATGCGAGGGTCACCGTCTTCGGCGTGACCTTGTTGTCCTCGCCGACCACGTAGATGAAACGCGAATCGGGCCCGGTCTGCACCGCCTGCGCGGGAACGACCGTGGCATTGGAGAGGGTGCGCGCCGCGAGCGCCACGTTCACGTACGAACCGGGCCACAGGCGCGCCGCCGGATTGGCGAATTCCGCTTTCACGCGGATGGTTCCGGTGGCCGTGTCCACCGCGTTGTCGACGAAGGTCACCTTGCCGCGAAAGGGCTCGCCGGCTTCCTGCATCGTCACCGTCACCGGCACGTCGCCCCTGCGCAGCGCCGCCTGCAGGCCGGAGAGCTCCTTCTCCGGAAGCGTGAAGGACACCATGATGGGATCGATCTGCGTGACCGTCACCAGCGGCGCGCCCCCCGGCTGCACCAGGCTTCCCGCGCGCAGCCCAAGGACGCCGGTGCGGCCAGCGAAGGGCGCGCGGATCTCCATGTACGCGCGCGAGACGCGCGAAGACTCCATCGCCGCGGTATCGACGGCGAGCTGGCCGGTAAGCGTGTCCACCGTGTTCTGCACCGTGTCGAGCGCGGCCTGCGAGATGAATTTCTGGCTGAAGAGCTCTCGCTGGCGTTCGAGGTTGCGCCTGGCGGTGGCGAGGTCGGCCTTGTCCTTCGCGATCTGCGCCTCGGCCTTGCGCAGGTTCGCCTCTTCGGCGCGCGCGTCGAGGGAGAAGAGCAAGTCCCCCTTGGCCACGTTCTGGCCCTCGCGGATGTGAACCTCGCGCACTGTGCTCGTCACCTGCGCGCGCAGGTCGACCGTCTGCACGGGGGTCACCGTGCCGTTTGCCTTGAGCCGGACTGGAACGTCGCGCGCCTCTGCCTTCGTGGTCACCACGAGCGTATTCGAGGGCCGGACGGCGCCCTTGGCTTCCTGCGAACGCGCCGTGCCGAAATACCACCACCCCGCCAGAGCGGCGCCGATGATCGCGACGCCGGCGATCCAGGGCCAGCGGCGGCGAGTGGGTGCAGGGGGCAACGTGGTGCTCATGGAGGCTCCGGAGGGCGGCTCCATGATGATAGCGGGGAATCAGCTACGCGAACGCTGTTCCGCTATACGGGATTGCGATCGAGAGTTTCAATCGATCCACGCCAGCAGCAGGTCCGCGATCTGCAAGCTGTTGGTGTCCTGCATCAGCATGTGCGAGTTGCCGCTGATGCCAATTTCCGGAAGCACCAGCAGCTTCGCCTTGCCGCCCGCATTGTTGGCCGCGGCGACGAACTCGCGGCACGCCTTCAAGCGCGGCGCCCAGCGCGGGGCGATCTCCACGTAGTCGCCGAAAAGCACCAGGATCGGCATCCTGGTGTAGGGCGTCATGTCGCTGCTCGCCGCGGGACACGCGCCGGGCTCGATCGACACGATCGCCGCGATGCCGTTGCTGTCGAGCGCCGCGGCCTGGAAAGGATAGATCCCCGACTGCGAATGGCTCATCAGCACCGCGCCGCCGAGCTGCTTGGCGAGTGCGCTCAGCGCAGGCACCGTGGGATTGGGCGTCGGCAGCGCGTTGAGCCAGTCCGGCACCATCTGCTTCCAGAATTCGCCCTGCGCCTCGAGCGGGAACTTCATGCCGGGGTGCACCTTCGGATACTCGCTTCCGAAGCGAAAGATCGCCCACGCGCCCTCGTGCCCCGCCTGGAAAATCACCGGCAGCTGATCGGCCTGCGCCTTGCCGGACTTCACGCTGTTGATGGCGGAGATGTTGCCCGCGGAGCGGCCGCGCCACACCTGGTCGATCACGTAGGTGGGATAGCCTCGGCGCACGAAGTACTCGTCCCAGCCCATGCGCCCGTCGGGCGTCGTCTCCCACGTCTTGCCGGTGAGGCAGCAGCCGTGGATGAGGACGATGGGCTTGCGCTTCGCGTCCACCGGGACCTGGTAGCGCACGTACATCTGGTCCACGGTGACGGTACCGTTGGCGACGTACGCCGGGAGAAGGGAAAGGGTTTCGGAGGTCACGTCGCGGCCGCCGACGAAGAAGCTGCCCTGCTTCGCGACCACGAGCGGGCCTGTGGTGATCTGCTGGTGCGCGCACCCGACGAGGAGTAGCGCTGTCACAAAAGCGAGGAGCCGCATCATTTTCTTCTCCTGGAGTTCTTCGGAAAGGGCTTTGCCTATCTTATCTTGCGGGTGGAGGATAATCCGTCGATGCCCTCGCTGCGCCTGTCTCTTCTCTGCGCGATCTTCGTGCTGGTGCCCGCATGCGGCTCGGTTACACCGCCGTCCGCCCCCTCGCAGCCGCCTGCGCCTTTGCAGCCGACCGCACCTTCGCGTCCGCCCGCACCGCTTCCGCCGACTTCACCGCCGATGTCGCAGGCGACGTCACCCTCCCCTGCCAAGGATTCCAGGGCACCGGCACCACCCGCCAAGTCGGCCACGCCCGCCGCCCCGAAGGCGCCCCCGGCCGCAGCGGCCGCCGTGGCCGCAGCGGCGCCGATCGACCTCAAGTCCCTCGAGCAGAAGCTCAAGGATTCGAAGGCCATCGGCGTGATGACCAAGCTCTCGCTGAAGAACCAGGTCGACGATCTCGTCGCGCAATTCCGCGCGTTCCACTCCGGACGACAGCCGCCCACGCTCTTGCAACTACGCCAGCCCTACGAGCTCCTGCTGATGAAGGTCCTTTCGCTGGTGCAGGACCAGGACCCGAACCTCGCCAAGCATTTGCACGATTCGCGCGACTACATCTGGGGCGTGCTCGCGGACCGCAACAAGTTTCTCGCCAACCTGTGAGGTGACCCGATGAAGAGCATCGCCGTTTCGATCCTGTGCGCGTGCGCATCGCTCGCAGCCCTCGCCGCGGACGACCCGGGCCAGCGCAAGGACCTCACCGCGGTCATCGCGCTGCAGGGCAAGCCGTGCGGAGAGGTGCTGAGCTATGTCGCGAAGGGCGACAACGATTTCGTCGCCGCCTGCAAGGACGGCAACAAGTACCACGTGTATGTGAAGGACGGGCGCGTGGTGGTCGAGAAGCAGTAGCGCCCCAGAACCACCACCGCGACTCAGTCGATCTTGGCACCGGAAGCGGCCACGACCTTCGCCCACTTCGCCATCTGCGTGCGCACGTACTCCGCGGCCTCGCCGGGAGTGGTGGCGACTGTCTCAACGCCCTGCGCGAGGAATCGTTGCTTCACCTCGGGCAACGCGAGCATGCGGGTGACTTCCGCGTTCAGCTTGTCGATCACCTCGCGCGGCGTGCCCGCGGGCGCGGCGAGCCCGAACCACACGCTCACCTCGTAGCCGGGGACCCCCGACTCGTTGACGGTGGGCACTTCCGGCGCGAGCGGCGAGCGCGTCATGCCGCTCACGCCTAGCGCGCGCAGCTTGCCCGCCTTCACGTGCTGCAGGACGTTGGGGACGTTGTCGAACATCACCTGGACCTGGCCACCGAGAAGGTCGGTCACCGCGGGGCCGCTCCCCTTGTACGGGACGTGCGTGATGCTGGTGCCCGTCATCAGCTTGAAGAGCTCCATCGAGATGTGGTTCGAGGTGCCGCTGCCGGTGGAGGCGTAGTTGATGGTGCCCGGCTTCGCCTTGGCGAGCGCGATGAGCTCGGTGACCGTTTTGGCCGGCACCGACGGATTCACCACCAGCAGGTTGGGCGTGTTCGCGGCGACGATCACCGGCGTGAAATCCTTGAGGACGTCGTACGGCACTTCCTTCATGAGCAGCGGCGTCACCGGGAAAGGGAACCCGATGATGAGGAGCGTGTAGCCGTCGGGCACCGACTTGGCGACCAGGTCGGTGCCGATGGTGGTGTTGCCGCCAGGCTTGTTTTCGACCACGACCGGCTGTCCCCACGCAGTCTGCAGGTGGGCGGCGATGGTGCGCCCGAGCGTGTCGTTGAACCCGCCGGGCGTGAACGGCACGACGATCTTGATGGTCCTGGCGGGATACGACTGCGCCAACGCATTGGTGCACGCGAATGCGACGACGGCGAACGCGCAGAGGAAACGCCTAAACATAACCGGGACCCTCGATGACGGGATGGGACTTGAGAAAGTCTTCGTTCACCTCGACGCCGATGCCGGGCGCCTCCAATGGCCGCACCGTGCCGTCCTTGGCGATCTCGAAGGACTTGCTGCACAGCTCGTCGCGGAAGAGGTTGTTCTTCGAGATGTCGGCTTCGAAGTAGCCGCCGTTGTCGAGCGCGCAGAGGAAGTGCACGCTCGCGGCGAGGTTGATGCCGGACATCGAGGAGTGCGGATGGATCTCGAGCTTGTGCGCGGAGGCCATGGCCGCGATGCGCAGGCACTCGGTGATGCCGCCGCTCTTGGACAGGTCGGGCTGGATTATGTCCACGCTTTCTTCCTGGATCAGGCGCGAGAACTCGAAGCGGGTGAAGTGGTTCTCCCCGGCGGCCAGCGGCAGCCTGGCGAAAGTGCGCGCGGTGGCGTAGCTGCGG
>JANLXC010000169.1:0-34071 GCA_031364925.1 Burkholderiales bacterium
TTGTGTGATATTAGTACCAACTTTTTTTGCTGGGGTTTCTGTACCTACTTGCGGGCAATAAAGCCCACCCCCACACCACGTCGTATGTCGTACCTGACACCACGTCGTATGTCGTACCTGACACGACTTCGTATGTTGTACCTGACACCATTTTTCCGTTCACCTGCCCCGAGGAGATCTGGAACGAGCATCGGGAGCTCACGCGCGGGCGGGATCTGGACATCACCGGGCTGAGCTACGAGATTCTTGATACGCGGGGGCCGCAGCAGTGGCCGTATCCGACGAATGCGAAGAGTGGGAGGGTGCGGCTTTACGAGGATGGCATTTTTCCGACGCCGAGCGGGCGGGCGCGGTTCTTCGTGCAGCGGCATAAGGCGGTGGCGGAGCCGGTGGATGCGCGCTATCCAATGCGGCTCACCACGGGGCGGTTGCGCGACCAGTGGCATGGGCTTTCGCGCACCGGCAGCGTGGCGAGCCTTTTCGGGCACGTGGGCGAGCCGCGACTGGGAATGAACGCCAACGACATGGCGCGGCGCGGCATCCATGCGGGAGAGCTGGTGCGCGTGGACTCGCGCCGGGGCGCGGTGCACGTGATCGCCGAGAGCGACGAGGCGCTGCGCTCGGGACAGGTCTACCTGCCCATGCATTGGGGAAAGCGTTATCTCGGCGGCAGCGGGAGCGCCGGCGTCAACACGCTCACCACGCCCGCGTTCGATCCGGTCTCGCGCCAACCCGAGCTCAAGCACGCCGCGGTGAAGGTCGCGCCAGCACCCCTGGCGTGGCGCCTCGTGGCATTCGCGCAGATGGCGGCCATCGAGTCGCTCGACCGGTTGCAGCCGCTCCAGGAGCATGTCACGTTCGCGAGCGCGGTCCTCATCGGCCGCGAGCGGGAGGGAATCCTTTTCCGAGCGGCGAACGACGCGCAGCCGTCCGCGGAGTGGCTCGCATCGCTGGACGCCACGCTGGGACTCGATGCCGACGACGTCCTGCGCTACGACGACATCCGCCGCGGGCATTCGAGGCGCATCCGCATCGAGGGCGAGCACCTGCGCGGCGCGCGCCTGAGCGGTGACGCGGGGGCCATCACCAGCGGCGAGTGGCTGCGCGAGTGGCTGGTCGGCGGACAGAGCGTCGAGCAGATCCGCCGCCTGTTGCTCCTGCCATCGAGCCAGGCCCCGGTGGGCTTCGTCACGACCGGCCGTGTGGTGTGCCAATGCTTCGGCGTGAACGAGCGTGACATCGCCGTGACTCTCGCGCAGTGCGCGGGCGGGGCAGGGGAGAGGCTCAAGGGACTGCAGGAGCGCCTGCAATGCGGCACCAACTGTGGCTCCTGCATGCCCGAGCTGAAGTCGCTCATCGAGGCGAGCGAGTCCGAGAGCGGAAGGATGGTCGCATGACGCGCGGCAAGGTGTGGCTGGTGGGCGCGGGGCCGGGAGACGCCGAGCTCCTGACGTTGAAGGCGGCGCGCGTCATCGGCACGGCCGACGTGATCCTGGTCGACGACCTGGTCGGCGACGAGGTCCTGCTCCATGCGCGCGCCGGCGCTCGCATCATCCATGTCGGCAAGCGCGGCGGTTGCCCCTCGACCCCGCAGGAGTTCATCGAACGGCTGATGATCGCCCAGGCGCGCGCCGGCAACTGTGTCGTGCGGCTGAAGGGCGGCGACCCGGTGATCTTCGGGAGAAGCGGCGAAGAGCTCGCGGCACTACGCGCGGCGGGAGTCGAATGCGAGGTGGTGAACGGCATCACGGCCGGCATTGCCGCGGCCACCGCGCTCGGCGTGCCCCTCACGCACCGCGCGCTTTGTCACGGCGCGATCTTCGTGACGGCTCACGCGCATGCGGGCCACGGCCCCGACTGGGGTGCGCTCGTCGCCACGCGCATGCCGCTCGTCATCTACATGGGCGTGGCGCGCTGCGAGGAGCTGCAAGGCGAATTGCTCGAAGCCGGCCTCGATCCCGGGACTCCCGCGGCGATCGTCTCCAATGCCACCCGCGCCGACGAACGCTCGGTGGTCACGACCGTGGCAAGACTGGCCGCCGCGTTACGCGAAGCGGCGATCCGCAGCCCTGCGGTGATGATCGTGGGAGAGGTGGCGCGCCTGGCAACGTGCGCGAGCGAAACGAAAGACGAACCGAGCTACTTGGCGCGCCCGTCGTGATCGAGGACTACCGAGGACTGGATGTCGGGTGCGTCACGGCGCAGGTGCACCGGGCGGAAGACCCAGCGCGTGCCGGTGTCCGTGTCCCTCAGCTCCTCCTGGATTTTCCATCCATCGGAAAGGCGTAGGCCCATCTGCCTCATCTGGACCTCCAGATAGGCTTTGGCGCGTGCCAACCGCGTCGCTATGTCCGACGAGAGCATCGCGTCGATCTTGTTGTCGAGGCCGTCGCTGGGGAATTGGTCCATCCAGCTACGTTAAACCGCCGGCAGCTGCAAAGCTGTAGGGAATGTCTGACCGGCATGTGGGACGCGGGCTACCTCATGGCCTCGCCCACCTCGCGGTCAACGGGCCTTCTTGCGCTTGGGCTTGCCGGAAATGTCGAGCGTGACCCAGGTGGGCGCATGGTCGCTCGCCTTCTCGAGGCCGCGAACCCACCGGTCAACGCCTGCGTCGACGAGCGCGGGCGCGAGCTCGCGATTGAGCAGGAGGTGATCGATACGCAGCCCCGAGTCCTTTTGCCAGTGCTGGCGGAAGTAATCCCAGAACGTGTAGATGCGCTCCTCGGGGTAGCGCTTGCGCAACGAATCGACCCAGCCCTGCACGAGCAGGCGCTCGTAGCACTCGCGGCTCTCGGGCTGCAGCAGCGCGTCCTTCAGCCAGGACTTCGGATTGTAGATGTCGAAGTCGGTGGGGACCACGTTGTAGTCCCCGGCGAGCACTACCGGGTGGCCGCTCTTGAAGAGTACCTGCGCATGCTCGATCAGGCGCTCGAACCACTCGAGCTTGTAGTCGAACTTGGGGCCGGGCCGCGGATTGCCGTTGGGAAGGTAGAGGCACCCGACCATGATGCCGCTCACGGCGGCTTCGATGTAGCGGCTGTGGTCGCCGGGCTCGCGCGGGAGCTCGCGGCGCGTCTCGACCGGATCCATTCCCTTGGCCAGGATCGCCACGCCGTTCCACGAGCGCTGGCCTTTCCAGATCGCGCCGTAGCCGGCGTCGTTGATCGCGGCCGCGGGAAAGGCCGTGTCGAGGGCCTTCAACTCCTGAAGGCAGACGATGTCGGGAGATTCCTTCTCGAGCCAGGCGAGGAGGTGCGGGAGGCGTGAGACAATCCCGTTCACGTTGAACGTCGCGACTTTCATTTCACCCATGAAGACAACACTACAACATCTCCTTGCCTTGGTCGCATGCGCAGCGCTCACCCAGGGGGCGGCGCAGGGTACGGCGTGGCCCACGAAGCCGGTGCGCATCATGGTCGGCGCCTCCGCGGGCGGCGGCACCGACATCATCGCGCGCATGCTGGCCGAGAAGTACCAGGCGGCTTTCGGGCAGCCCTTCGTCGTCGAGAACCGGCCGGGCGCGGGCAATACCATCGCCGCGGACGTGGCGGCGCGCGCGCCCGCCGACGGCCACACGATACTCGTCGCCACCAACAGCGCGCAGGCCATCGCGCCGCACATGATGAAGCTCGCCTTCGACCCGATGAAGGACCTCGCGCCGGTGGCGCTCATCGTCGTCGTGCCGAACATCGTCGCGGTATCGCCGTTCGTGAAGGCCAACAGCATCCGCGAGCTGGTTGCCGAGATCCGCGCGGCACCCGAAGGCTCGTACTCGTGCGGATCGTCCGGCATCGGCAGCACGCAGCACCTGGCGTGCGCGGCCTTCGGCCTCGCCACGCGCACCACGATCACGCACATCCCGTACAAGGGCTCGGCGCCCGCGCTGACCGACCTGGCCGGAGGGCAGATCCAGCTCGACTTCGACACCACGTCGTCGGCGATGGCCTTCGTCAAGGGCGGCAAGGCGAAGGCGCTCGCGGTGATGACCGCCAAACGCTCCGCGGAGCTTCCCGACGTGCCCACGCTCGCCGAAGCAGGCATCGAGGGCGTCGAGATGTCCACGTGGTACGGGCTCTTCATCACGGCGGGCACGCCGCGCGAAGTGCAGGCGCGGCTCTATGCCGAGACCATGAAGGTGCTCGCAATGCCCGACATCCAGAAGAAGCTGCAGGGTCTGGGCGGCGAGCCCGGCACGCTTACCGCGGAGCAATTCGGGGCGATGAACCGGGCGGACTTCGATCGGTTCGGAAAACTCGTTCGGGACGCCGGGATCAAGTCAGAACAGTAGCGGTGAACAGCTTTTGATGTTGCGTTGTCTACAGAGTCCATGAAGACGACTCTCACCCTCTTGCCTTTGATGCTTGCCGCGAGCGCTTGGGCCGAGCCGCCGACCGCGTTCGTGGGCTGCCTCACGGAGCTGCGCGCAGAAGCCAGCGCCAAGGGGATCACCGCCAGGACGTTCGACACCGCCATGGCGGGCATCCAGCCAGACCAGACGGTCCTCGACGCCATGGACACGCAGCCCGAGTTCGAGACGCCCATCTGGGAATACCTCGCCGCGCTGGTGAACGAGCGGCGCATCAGCGAGGGCCAGGGGCGTCTCGCCGCGTGGGCGCCGGTGCTTGCGCGCGCTGAGAAAGAATTCGGCGTGGATCGCTTCACCATCGTCGCGGTGTGGGGCGTGGAGAGCGATTACGGCCGGATCATGGGCAAGCGCTCCCTGGTGCGTTCCCTTACGACCATCTCCTGCGCGGGCGCCCGGCAGCGTTATTTTCGCGGTGAGCTGATGGCGACCCTGCAGATCCTGCAAAGCGGCGACATGAGGCCCGAGGCGCTGCGAGGTTCGTGGGCGGGCGCCTTCGGCCACACGCAATTCATGCCCTCGACATTCCAGCGCGTGGCGGTGGACTTCGACGGCGACGGCCGGCGCGACCTGGTGGCATCGATTCCCGACGCCCTCGGATCGGTCGCGAACTATTTGAGGCGTGCGAATTGGATGACGGGCCACCCGTGGGGCTACGAAGTCCGCCTGCCGAAGGACTATAACGGCCCGTCCGGGCGCCACGCCCGGCATCCGGTGGCGCAGTGGTCTGGCCTGGGCGTCGTGCGCGTCGACGGATCGCCGCTGGCGGGTGAAGAGCCTGCGGCGCTGCTGCTCCCCACCGGCACGCGCGGTCCTGCCTTCCTCGTCTTCAAGAATTTCGACGCGATCCACTCGTACAACGCTTCCGAGTCGTACGCGCTCGCCATCGCGCTCCTCGCCGACCGCCTGCGCGGTGGCGGTCCCCTGCAGGCGTCGTGGCCCACCGACGATCCGGTCCTCACGCGCACCGAGAGGAAGGAACTGCAGGAGAAGCTCATCGAGCGCGGCTTCCTTACGGGGGATGCCGACGGCATCGTCGGCTCGCGCACGGTGGCGGCGCTGAAGGCGTTTCAATCCTCTGCGGGCCTCGCGTCGGACGGCTACGCGAGCGCGAGCGCATTGAAGGCGCTCAGGGAAGCGGTGGTGTCTCGTTGAGCGAAGAGGCGGGGCATGTGGCCCACATCTTCGTTGCGGCCAGGCGCGCGGCGCCGATGGTGGCGCTTGCGAAGGTCGAGGCGCTCGAAGCCCGCGGCCTCGAGGGCGATCGCTACACGCAGGTCGCCAGCCGCTTTTCCAGGCACTACCAGGTCACGCTGATCGAGCTCGAGGCGATCGAGGCTTTCCGGCAAGAGACCGGGCTCGCCCTGACGCCGGAAATGCCGCGGCGCAACATCGTGACGCGGGGCGTGCGCCTGAACGGGCTCATCGGCAGGCGCTTTCGCATCGGGGCTGCGCTCTTCGAGGGGGCGGAGCTTTGCGAGCCCTGCGGCCTCTTCGCCAAGCGCACCCACCGCGAGGTGCTGAAGACCCTCGCGGGCCGGGGAGGGCTGCGGGCGAAAGTGATCAAGGGGGGGGCGATCCGCCCCGGGGATGCCATCCGGTTGGAAGATCTTGTGAACTTTCCTCCCCGGGAAGAATCCCACCTGCGCGCTTTCGCGCACGAAATCAATCACCCTTCGGAGGGTACATGAACATCCAAATGAACAAGCAGCGCCTCGGCACTGCCCTGGTGGTGGCTTCTCTCGCCGTCATTACGGGTTGCTCGATGATGAACAGCATGATGGGCCGGGACGGCGACAAGGAAGAGCACGGCGGCACGCGCGCCATGGTGGCGGGTATGGGGCGCATGGAAGCTGTGACGCTCACCGGCGGCAACGAAGTCCCCCCGGTCTCCACCTCGGCCACCGGCACGGGCTCGGTGACCGTCGGCCGCGACCGCAGCGTGAAAACCCGCATTACCGTGAGCGGCATAAATGCCACGGCTGCGCACATCCACATGGGTGCGGTGGGCACGAATGGCCCGGTCATCGTTCCCCTCAACAAGTCCGGCGACAATACCTTCGTCGCCGCGGACGGCGCGAAGATGACCGAAGAGCAGTACGATGCATGGAAGGCCGGCAGGACCTACATCAACGTGCACAGCGCCGCGAATCCGGGCGGCGAGCTGCGCGCGCAGCTGAAGGGCGACAAGTAACTCGCCTTTCGCGGAAAAGTGAACGGCGGCCTCGGCCGCCGTTTTTTTTTCGCCTGCCGCGGTTTACTCGGCCTTGATGCCGGCGTCCGCCACGACCTTGCGCCACAGCTCGGTCTCGGCCTTGATGGTCGCGCCGAACTGCTGCGGCGTGCCGCCGGCGGGAGACACGCCGTCGTTCTGCAACTGCTCCTCGCTCTCCTTCAGCTTGAGGGCCTTGACGACCGCCGCGTTGATCTTGCTCACGATCGCGAGGGGCATGCCCTTGGGCCCGATGAGCCCGTGCCACAGCGTCACTTCATAATTGGCCACGCCCGACTCGGCGACCGTCGGCACGTCCGGCAGCGCGGGAATGCGCTTGGCGGTGGTCACGCCGATCGCACGCAGCTTGCCGGCCTGGATTTGCGGCATCGCGGTGGATGCGCTGCTGAAGAAGACCTGCGTGGTTCCCGCGATGGTGTCGGTCAACGCCGGGCCGCTGCCTTTGTACGGGACGTGCGTCATCTTCACGCCGGCGCGCTGGTCGAAGAGCTCCGTGGCCGCGTGGATGATGCTGCCCTGTCCGGACGACGCGTAGTTGATCTCGTTGGGTTTCGCTTTCGCGATCGCGATGAACTCCTTGAGGGTCTTCGCCGGCAGGGACGGGTTGGTGACGATGATGAGCGGGCCCTGCGAGATCTGCACGATCGGCGTGATGTCGTTGAGCGGATCGAAGTTGAGCTTGTAGACGCTTGGGTTGACCGTGTAGCTCGACGCGATGAGGGTGAGCGTGTAGCCGTCGGGCGGGGACTTGATACCCTGCTCGGCGCCGATGTTGCCGCCGGCGCCGGGCTTGTTGTCGACGATGAAGGGCTGCTTCAGCTCGTCGGTAAGCCGGCGCGCGATGTAGCGCGCGATGAAATCGGAGCCGCCGCCCGGAGCGAACGGCACGATGATCTTCACGGGCTTTGTCGGCCACTCCTGGGCGGACACCGTGTAAGGTATGGCGGCGAACGCGGCCACCGACAGGGTGGCGGCGATGAGGCGGCGACGCGAATTCATTCGGCTCTCCTTGACTGTGGAGAGCATTGTGCAGAACGATTCGGCTTGCGTCTACAAATCTGAAGAGATTACGATTTCCGATAGGCAAGCACCCATGCAAATAGTATTCATGCCGGGCGACGGAATTGGACCGGAGACGCGGAGTGGAAAACCATGAAGGCATTGCTCTGCAAATCATTCGGCGCGCCGGAATCCCTCGTCGTCGAAAACATCGCCGCGGTGCGCGCCCCGGGAAGCGGCGAGGTGAAGATCGCCGTCCACGCCGCGGGCCTCAACTTCGCCGACACGCTGATGATCGCGGGCAAGTACCAGGAGAAGCCGCCGCTGCCGTTCTCGCCGGGGATGGAGTGCGCCGGTGAGGTGGTCGAAGTGGGCGCAGGCATCACGGCGCTTTCCCGCGGCGATCGCGTGATGGCGATGACCGGTTTCGGGGGCATGGCGGAGGAGGTGATCGCAACCGCCGACCGGGTGTCTCGCATTCCCTCCTCGATGACCTTCGAGCAGGCGGCGGGCTTTCCGGTGATCTACGGCACGGTGTACTACGCGCTGGTGGATCGCGCGCACCTCGCGCCCGGCGAGACTCTGTTGGTGCATGGAGCCGCCGGCGGTGTCGGCACCATCGCGGTCGAGATGGGCAGGCTCCTCGGCGCCAAGGTGATCGCGACCGCGGGCAGCGACGCCAAGCTCGAGCTGGCGAAGAAGCTCGGCGCCCACCACGCCATCAATTACACCTCGCAGAGCGTGAAGGACATGATGAAGGAGCTCGTGCCGGGAGGCGCCGACGTGGTGTTCGATCCCGTGGGCGGCGACATCTTCGACCAGACACTGCGCTGTATCGCGCCCGAGGGCCGGATCCTCATCATCGGCTTCGCCTCGGGAAAGATCCCTGCGATTCCCGCCAACATCCTGCTGGTGAAGAATTGCGAGGCGATCGGCGTCTTCTGGGGTGGGTTCACGAAGCGCGATCCGGCGCGCAATCGGCGCAACTTCGAGACGATGCTGGGCTGGATCGACGAGGGGAAGCTCCGCCCGCCGGTGGTCAAGAGCTATCCGCTCCCGGAGGGTGCGCGCGCCATGCAGGACCTCGTCTCCCGGCAGTCGACGGGCAAGCTGGTCGTCACCACGCGCTCCTGAAATACTTGCTCCGGTTGGCTCACGGGCCAGCTTCGAACCGGCGCAGCGCCGGATCGTCCAATCTCCTCTTGACCACCAGGCGGCGCCCATGAAAGACGAACTGAAGAAACTCCACGAGATGATCGAGGACCTCGAGATCGCCATGATGACCACCCGCCGCCCCGACGGGCACCTCGTCTCGCGCGCCATGGCCAACCAGAAGCACGCTCCCGGCGCCGATCTCTGGTTCGTGACCTCCAGGGATACACACAAGGTCGAGGAGCTCGAAGACGAGCCGCATGTGAACCTCGCGTATTACAAGGACCGCACCCGCGAGTGGATTTCCGTCTCCGGGATCGCCAAGGTCTCGAACGACCGTAAAGCCATTCGCGAGCTCTGGGCGCAAGATTGGGCCATGTGGTTCGGCAAGGACGGCGACCCGCGCTCCGGCACGGCCGACGATCCGCGCATCGTCCTGATCGGCGTGGACGTGCACTCCGCCACGTTCTTCGAGGTCGACAAGCCCGCGCCGGTCGTGCTCTTCGAGATGGCGAAGGGATGGATCAAGGGCGAGGAGCCCAACATCGGCAAGATGCACCGCGTCTGACGGTCCCGCCGCAGTGAGCGTTCAGGCCTTGGTCGCGGCGAGGGCCGCGGCGACGATCGGCTTCGCCCACTGCGGCGTGGGCGCGAGGTTCGCGGGCCCGGCGATGCGGCCGTGCTCGAAATGCAGGACGAGGACAGGGGAGGGCTGCGTGCCGCGCGCCGGGTCGGCCTCCAAGCTGTTGTCGTAGACGCGTAGCGCCGTGAGTTTCGGCAAAAGGTGGATGAGGTTGAGGCGGCTCTTGTCGTAGCGCCGCCGTATATCGGCGGGCGGAATGTCGTGCCCGCCCTTCTTTACGCGCGCCTTCACGCGCGCGACGTGTCGCTCCAGGCCCTCGAGCCCCGCGTACCAGACGAAGATCTCGACGCCCGCATCGGCGGCGCGCTCGAGCATCGCCGCGATGGTGCTTCCGCCCAGTGTCGTTTCGAAGGCGAAGTCGAGCCGGTCTCGCACGGCTCGCTCGAGCAAGAGCACGCCTTGCTGCCATGCGGCCGCGTTGGCCTCGGATGCGGAAAGTTTCGGGTTGCGGCTGCGCAGCGCACGCGCCGCCTCGTCGGGATTGAAGTAGTCGGCCCCCGCCTCGCGGAACATCGCGCCGCCGACACTGCTCTTGCCCGCGCCGTTTACGCCCGCGAGGACGTAGATGCGCGGCGCACGCAAGCGTCAGCGCTTGCGTGCGGCCCGCACCGCGGCGCGGCCCAGGCGCGCGGGCGCGGCGTCGAAGGCGCTCGCCATCGCCTTGCGCGCCTTCGGGCCCTGCATGTCCTCGAGGAGCCGGTCGAACTGCCCGGCCAGCTCGTCGAGGGAGGCGTCGCGCGAGCGCATCAGCGCCTGGAACTCGTCATAGGAGATGAGCACGGCCTTGGGCGTGTCGTGCTTGGTGATCGCCACCGCGCCGCCCAGCGCCGCCTTCTCGAACACGGCGCCGAACTCGTTCTTGAATCGCGATGCGGGCACGGTCGCGATGTCGACCAGCTCGCCGAGGGAGTTGCGGAAGGTGAGGGCGGGCATGAAAAAAAACTCCTTTGGGCTGATTGGGCCATTATAGCTCAAATGGCCCTTATTTGCCCCCCCCTACGCGCTAACCGCCGCCTTCGACTCCTTCGACACCAGCTCGCGCAGCACGAAAGGCAGGATGCCCCCGTGCAGGTAGTAGTCCACCTCGATCGGCGTGTCGATGCGAAGGAGCACGGGCACTTCCTTGATCGAGCCGTCCTTGCGATGGATCACGAGCTTCACGTCCATCTGCGGGCGGATGCCGTTCTCGAGCCCGGTGACGTCGATCATCTCCTCGCCGGTGAGCCCAAGGGCCTGCGCGGAGTCGGTGCCTTTGAACTGCAGCGGCAGCACGCCCATGCCCACCAGGTTGGAGCGGTGGATGCGCTCGTAGGAGCGCACGCACACCGCCTTCACGCCGAGGAGCGCGGTGCCCTTCGCGGCCCAGTCGCGCGACGATCCCGAGCCGTACTCCTCGCCGCCGAACACCACGGTGGGGGTGCCCTGCGAGATGTACTTCATCGCCGCGTCGTAGATGTACATCTGCTCGCCCGACGATTGGGAGAGCGTGAGCCCGCCTTCCACGCGCGAGCCGTCCGTCTTCGGCGGGAGCATCAGGTTCTTGATGCGCACGTTGGCGAAGGTGCCGCGCATCATCACCTCGTGGTTGCCGCGGCGCGCGCCGTAGCTGTTGAAGTCGGCCTTCTGCACGCCGTTGGCGATGAGGTACTGGCCCGCGGGCGAGGTGTCCTTGATGGAGCCGGCCGGCGAGATGTGGTCGGTGGTGACCGAATCGCCGAGGATGGCGAGCACGCGCGCGCCGTGCACGTCGTGCGCATGGCCCGCGCTCATGCCGAAGTCCTTGAAGAACGGCGGCTCCGCGATGTAGGTGGACTTGGGCCAGTTGTAGACCTGTCCCGAGGCGGTCGGCACCGCGGCCCACATCGGATTGTCCTTGGTGAAGTCGCCATACATCCTGCCGAACACGACCGGGTCGATCGCGTACTTGATGAGCGCCTGGATCTCCGCGTTCGTGGGCCATACGTCCCTGAGGAATACGGGCTTGCCGTCCGTGCCGGTGCCCAGCGGCTCGGTCTCGAGGTCCTTCAGCACGGTGCCCGCGATCGCATAGGCGACGACCAGCGGCGGCGAGGCGAGGAAGTTCGCGCGCAGGTTCGGATGGATGCGCGCCTCGAAGTTGCGGTTGCCGGAGAGCACCGCGGCGCAGACGAGGTCGTTGTCGACGATCGCCTGGTCGATGGTCTCGGCAAGCGGGCCCGCATTGCCGATGCATGTCGTGCATCCGTATCCGGAAACGTAGAAGCCCACGCGCTCCAGGAAGGGCAGGAGGCCCGCGGCCGTCAGGTACTCCGTCACCACGCGTGATCCGGGGGCGAGCGACGTCTTGATGTGCGGCTTCACCGTGAGGCCTTTTTCCACCGCCTTCTTGGCGAGCAATCCCGCGGCGATCAGGACGCTCGGGTTGGACGTGTTGGTGCACGAGGTGATCGCGGCGATCATCACGTCGCCCGAGCCGAGGTCCACGCCGTCCCTGGTCTTGAAGCGCTTCGGCAGGTCCTCGGGCTTCTTGGAGAAGCCGTTGTTGGCCGGCGGCTGCGCGAAGAGCTCGGTGAACTTGCTCTTCAGCTTGCCCAGCTCGATGCGGTCCTGCGGGCGCTTCGGTCCGGAGAGCGACGGGCGCACGGTGTCGAGGTCGAGCTCGAGGGTTTCCGTGTAGTCGATGGCGCCCGCCTTCGAGACGCCGAACATGTCCTGCGCCTTCCAATAGGCCTCGAGCGCGGCGACGGCATCGGCGCTGCGCCCGGTGGCGCGGTAGTAGTCGACGGTCTTCGCGTCGACCGGGAAGAAGCCCATCGTCGCGCCGTACTCGGGCGCCATGTTGGCGAGGGTGGCGCGGTCCGGCACGGAGAGCGACTCGGTGCCTTCGCCGAAGAACTCCACGAACTTGCCGACGACCTTTGCCTTCCTCAGCATCTCGGTGACCGTGAGCACGATATCGGTGGCGGTCACGCCCTCGCGCGCGCGTCCCTTCAGGTTCACGCCAACCACGTCGGGGGTGAGGAAGTACACGGGCTGGCCAAGCATCCCGGCCTCGGCCTCGATGCCGCCCACGCCCCAGGCGACCACGCCCAGGCCGTTGATCATGGTGGTGTGGCTATCGGTGCCGACCAGCGTGTCGGGGTAGTAGATGCCGTCCTTCTGGAAGACGCCGCGCGCCAGGTACTCGAGGTTCACCTGGTGCACGATGCCGATCCCCGGGGGCACGACCTTGAAGGTGTCGAACGCCTGCATGCCCCACTTCATGAACTGGTAGCGCTCGCGGTTGCGCGAAAACTCGAGCTTCATGTTCAGGTCGAGCACGTTGGGCGCGCCGTAGTGGTCGATCTGCACCGAGTGGTCGACGACGAGGTCGACCGGCACCAGGGGCTCGATCACCTTCGGGTTCTTGCCCACGCGCGCGGCGACGTTGCGCATCGCGGCGAGGTCCGCCAGCAGCGGCACGCCGGTGAAGTCCTGCAGCAGGATGCGCGCGAGGACGAAGGGAATCTCGTCGGTGCGTGGGGCGACGGGCTTCCAGCCGGCGAGCTGCTTCACGTGCTCCTCGGTGACTTTCTTGCCGTCCACGTTGCGCAGCACCGACTCCAGCACCACGCGGATCGAGATCGGCAGGCGCTTGACGCCCGGGAAGGTCCTGGCAAGCTCGGGCAGCGAATAGAACTGCCCCGATTTGCCAGTGGACGTCGTCAGGGGCTTGTAGGTGTTGAAGGCGTTATGGGGCATGGTCGTGATCTCTCTTGGTGATTGGGCCCCGGGCCATTTGCCGCAACCGCGGCACCCGGAGCGACGTTACTTGCGTTCGGCGCGGCGCACTTGCACATCGTACGCCCGGCCTTTGTCGTCGGTGCAGACGCCGCCGCCACGACCCTGGCTGCTCTTGAAGTCGCAGCGCAGGCCGGAGCCATCGGGCGCGTTGAGGAGCGCCTTGGATTCCGCGCCCTGGGGGTTGTCGATGGTGATGAAGGTGCCCAGCCCTCCGCGGCCACGCCATCCCCAGCCCCATCCGAAGCCGCCGGACACGTAGCCGGTGGCTTGCGAAGGCTGGGTCTCGACCCAGGCGCCGCTGTAGGTCTTTTCTTCGATGGTGATGGAGATGCGGCCTTCGCCGCCGCCGCCGCGGTCTTCCGCGATGCCCGCGTAGATCTTGCCGCTGTCGCGCGGCATGACCGTGAGCTGGTAGGTGGTGGCGCAGCCCTGCAGGGCCAGGGCCGCGACGAGGATGAGGCTACGCATGGAAAATCCTTTCGTTCAGATCACCATCATGTCCACGAACTCGTGGACGGCTGTCGCCTCGAGACGCTTCGCGTCCATGGCGAGCTCGAGGATGGCGGCGCGCTGCTTCTCGGGGAAGCGGCGCGCGAGGTTGGTCTTGAACTTCTCGACGAGGAGCGGCATGCCGTCCTTGCGGCGGCGGCGGTGCCCGATCGGGTACTCGACGACGATCTCCTTCATCTTCTTGCCGTCGGTGAACTCCACGGTGAGCGCATTGGCGATGGAGCGCTTCCCCGGGTCGTGATAATCCCTGGTGAACTGCTTGTCCTCGACGCACACGATCTTGTCGCGCAGCTTGTCGATGCGCTGGTCCTTCGCGACGGCGTCTTCGTAGTCCTCGGCGGTTAGGCGTCCAAACAGGATCGGCACTGCCACCATGTACTGGATGCAGTGGTCGCGGTCCGCCGGATTGTTGAGGGGGCCCTTCTTGTCGATGATGCGAATGCACGCTTCGTGCGTTCGAATCGTGATCTTCCTGATGTCCTCGGGCGTCCTGCCCAGGCGCAGCAGCTCCTCGTTGATCGTCATCGCCGCTTCCACCGCCGTCTGCGAGTGGAATTCCGCGGGGAAGGAGATCTTGAAGAGGATGTGCTCCATCACGTAGCTGCCGTAGGGGCGCTGGAACTTGAACTCGTTGCCCTTGAAGAGCACGTCGTAGAAACCCCAGGTCTTGGCGGTGAGCACCGACGGATAGCCCATCTCGCCGGTCCTGGCGATCAACGCGAGGCGCACCGCGCGCGAAGTGGCGTCCCCCGCGGCCCAGCTCTTGCGCGAGCCCGTGTTGGGCGAATGGCGGTAGGTTCGAAGCGATTGGCCGTCGACCCAGGCGAGCGACACGGCGTTGATGATCTCCTCGCGGGTGAGCCCCATCATCTGCGCGACCACGGCGGTGGAGGCGACCTTCACGAGGACCACGTGGTCGAGGCCCACCTTGTTGAAGCTGTTCTCGAGCGCGATGCAGCCCTGGATCTCGTGGGCCTTGATCATCGCGGTCAGCACATCGCGCACCGTGAGCGGATCCTTGCGCGCGGCGACATTGTTGCGCGAGATCCAGTCGGCGGTGGCGAGGATGCCGCCCAGGTTGTCGGACGGGTGGCCCCATTCCGCCGCGAGCCACGTGTCGTTGAAGTCGAGCCAGCGGATCATCGTGCCGATGTTGAAGGCCGCTTGAACCGGGTCGAGCTGGAACGAGGTGCCCGGCACCCTGGCGCCGTTGGGCACGACGGTGCCCGGCACGACCGGCCCGAGGAGCTTGTTGCACGCCGGGTACTCCTGCGCCTCGAAGCCGCAGCCGAGGGTGTCGATGAGGCAGTAGCGGGCGGTCTCGTAGGCCTCCTTCGAGGAGACCTTGTACTTCATCACGTAGTCGACGATGTCGGTGATGACCTTGTCGGGATCGGGGCGGACGTTGCTGATGTGCGCTGACACTTGTTATTTCCGTTTCGCGAGGGGGATGAATTCGAGGTTGTCGGGACCGTTGTAGTTGGCGCTGGGGCGGATGATCTTGCCGTCGATGCGCTGCTCGATCACGTGCGCGGCCCAGCCCGAGGTGCGCGAGATCACGAAGAGCGGCGTGAACATCGCGGTCGGCACGCCCATCATGTGGTACGAGGTGGCGCTGTACCAGTCGAGGTTGGCGAACATTTTCTTCTCGCGCAACATCACGTCCTCGACGCGCGCCGAGATGTCGAAGAGCTTCATGTTCTTCGCGTCCCGGGACAAGCGCCGCGCGACTTCCTTGATGATCTGGTTGCGCGGATCGGCGATGGTATAGACCGGGTGGCCGAAGCCGATGATCACCTGCTTCTCGCCGATGCGCTTGACGATGTCGCGTTCGGCATCGTCCACGTTGTCGTAGCGCCCGATGGTGTCGAAGGCGAACTCGTTGGCGCCGCCGTGCTTGGGGCCTTTCAACGCGCCGATGGCGCCGGTGATCGCCGAGTACATGTCGGCACCGGTGCCGGCAATGACGCGCGCGGTGAACGTGGACGCGTTGAACTCGTGCTCGGCGTAAAGGTTGAGCGAGGTGTGCATCGCGCGCACCCAGAGCTCCGACGGCTTCTTGCCGTGGAGCAGGTGCAGGAAATGCCCACCGATGGAATCGTCGTCGGTCTCGACCTCGATGCGCCGGCCGGAGTGCGAGAAGTGATACCAGTAGAGGAGCATCGAGCCGAAGGAGGCCATCAGGCGGTCGGCGATGTCGCGCGCCGGGGCGAGCTTGTGCTCCTCGCCCTCCGGGAGCATCACGCCCAGCGCCGAGCATGCGGTGCGCATCACGTCCATCGGGTGCGACGAGGCGGGGATCGATTCGAGGATGTCCTGCACGCCCATGGGAATCCCGCGCAGGCTCGCGAGCTTCCTCTTGTACCCGGCGAGCTCGGCCACGTTGGGAAGCTTGCCGTGCACCAGCAGGTAGGCGATCTCCTCGAATTCCGCGGCCTCCGCGATATCGAGGATGTCGTAGCCGCGGTAGTGCAGGTCATTGCCGGTGCGCCCGACGGTGCACAGCGCCGTGTTGCCGGCGGGCACGCCCGAGAGCGCCACGGATTTCTTCGGTTTCGGGCCGGTGGCGGGGGCGGCGGTTTCGCTCATGGTTTTCTCACTTGGATTTTGCAAAGAGGGCATCCAGCTTCCGCTCGTAGTCGTGGTAGCCGAGGAATTTGTAGAGGTCGTCGCGGGTCTGCATGCTCGCGACGCTCGCCTGCTGCGTTCCCTGCTTGCGCAACGTCTCGTACACCTTGAGCGCGGCGAGGTTGGCGGCGCGGAAAGCCGAGAGCGGATAGAGCGCGATCCCGATTCCGGCACGGCGCAGCTCGTCGAGCGCGAAGAGCGGCGTCTGGCCGAACTCGGTGATGTTGGCGAGCACCGGGACTTTCAACGCGTCGCACACGCGCTTGTACATGTCGAGGTCGGTGATCGCCTCCGGGAAGATGCCGTCGGCGCCGGCTTCCACGCAGGCGCGCGCGCGCTCGAGCATGCGCTCGAAGCCTTCGGAGGCGAGGGCGTCGGTGCGCGCGATGATGAAGAAATCCTTGTCGGTCTTCGCATCGACGGCCGCCTTCACGCGGTCGACCATCTCGTCCTGGGTGACCAGCTCCTTGCCGGGGCGGTGGCCGCAGCGCTTCGCGCCGACCTGGTCCTCGATGTGCATCGCCGCGGCGCCGAACTTGATCATCGACTTCACGGTGCGCGCCACGTTGAAGGCGCTCGCGCCGAAACCGGTGTCCACGTCCACCATCAGGGGCAGGTCGCAGGCATCGGTGATGCGGCGGACATCGGTGAGGACGTCGTCGAGGCTGGAAATCCCCAGGTCGGGAACGCCGAGCGAGCCCGCCGCCACCCCGCCGCCGGAAATGTAGATCGCCTTGTAGCCGCTCGCCTTGGCGAGGATCGCGTGGTAGGCGTTGATCGCTCCCACCACTTGCAGCGGCTTTTCTTCCTTGAGGGCTTGCCTGAATTTCGCGCCTGGTGTCATTTTCTCGCTATCGCTTTCAAGACGTGTTCTCCATGACAACTTCTCGAGTCGTTTAGAAGAAGGCAGCGGAAGCGTCGGCGGGGAGGGCCACGCCCGTCACTTTCGCTTTCTGCAGCAGCTCCCAGAAATATCGATAAGTCGCCCGATCGTGCAGCTCGCCCTGGTACTGGATCGGCCCCCAGTTCGCGCGTTGCGCCGCCAGCAGGATCTCGGCTGCGTCGGCGACTTCGCCCAGGTCGGGCTTCATCGCATCCACGATCGCCTGGATCTGCGAGGGGTGGATGCTCCACATGCGCAGAAAGCCGAATTCGTTCCTCGCGCGCCAGGCGTCACGGAAGACGTTGTATGAATTCCTGAGGTCGAGCGAAACGTTGTGCGCCGGCACCACGCCGTGGGCGAGGGCAGCGGCGGCGACCTCGGTCTTGGCGCGGACGATGAGCGAATGCTCGAATTGTCCAGGGGAGCGCATGTTCGAGGAGCTCACCGCGCCGTGGAAGCCGCTCACGAAGTCCATGAGGCCGAAGTCGAGCACCTGCACCGAAGGCAGCTGCGCGATGTCCCACGCGTCGTGCAGGGCCCCGTGGGTCTCGATCAGCACGTGCACCGGGATCTCGCGCTTCAACTTCTTCTTGCCGGAGACGTCGCGGATGTAGTCGATCATCTCGCCCACCTGCGCGGTCGAGGTCGACTTGGGCAGCGTCAGATAGGCGAGCACCTTGCCGCAGCCGCCCACCAGGATATCGATATCCTTCTTCCAGTGCGCGTGCGAGTAGTCGTGGATGCGGGCACCCGCCATGGCGAACGTATTGCGCTCGGAGGAGAGGATGTCGACGATCATCTCGGCATGCTGCTTCTCCTGGCCCGCCGCCGCACCGTCCTCGCAATCGCAGGTGATGTCGAAGACGCGTCCCAGCTTCGACTGCAGCTCGAGCGCCTTGACGATGAGCTTCTCGCTTCCCGAGAAGTGCTCGCAGGCGGGAATCACCGGGAAGGGTTTCTCGCCGGCGAAGAGGGCGTCGCTGGGATGAGGGGCGTGGGATTTGGAAGGCATGGGGACTCCGGACGCTTCTATTTTAGGGCTTTTGGCGGCGGGGAATGAGTACCGAATAGTCGAGATCGAGCACCACCGCTGCATTCTTTTCGCCGGGGGCGAGGTCGGGGAGCTTGGCGAGCTCGACGTTCTTCGCCCCGATCATGCGCAGCCGCAAGGCGCCTACGTCTTCGCGCCCGGGGATCCTATCGCGCGCCGTGACCACGTGGCGGCAATAGATCGTGTCGCCGGCGAAGGTCGGATTGGAGTGGCTGCCGCCGTGGATCGCCGCCACCGCGAAGGCGTTCTCGAGACCGTCGCAAGAGAGGGCGCGGCAAAGCGAGATCACGTGCCCGCCGTAGACCAGGCGCTTGCCGAACGCATTGCCGCGCGCGAGGAAGGCGTCGAAATGCACGCGCGCGGTGTTCTGGTAAAGGCGCGTGGCCGTCATGTGGTCGGCTTCCTCGATCGTCATGCCGCCCGGGTGGTGGATCGTTTCTCCCGGCGTGTAGTCCTCCCAGAGGAGCGAGCTGCCGGTGTAGTGGGGCTCGAGCGCCGCGGGCTTGAGGAACGTGGGCACGCTGAAGTGCGCGGGCTCGACCTGCGGCGCAAGCACCGGAATGACCGGCGCGGCGCGCCGTTCGGCGCTCCTCGCCGTGCGCATCGCCACCATCACCCAGCGCGCCCAGGCGAGCACCTCGACGCGATCCTGGTTGAAGGCGCGCGAGCGCACATACACCACGCCGCTCTTGCCGTCGGAATTTTCCTTGGTGCCGATCACCGTGGACTCGCAAGTGATGGTGTCGCCCGCGTACACGGGTGCCAGGAAGCGCACGTCGGCGTAGCCCAGGTTGGCGACGGCGTTGTACGAGATGTCGGGCACGGTCTTGCCGAACGCGACGTTGAAGACGAGGAAGTCGTCGAGGGGGCGCGTGCGGTGCCCGAGGGCGCGCGCGAGCGGCTCGCAGCAATGCACCGCCTGGCGCGCGCCCGTCAGGCCGATGTAGAGCGAGGCGTCGGCGTCGGTGAGGGTGCGCGCGGTGGCGTGGTGGAAGCGGCGCCCCACCACGTAGTCTTCGAAGAAATAGCCCCCCGCGGGGCGAGGCACTGCGTTGAGCGAAATCGTCTGCGTCACTGCCCGGCTTCGAGCTTCTTGATCATGTCGGCCATGGCGAGGAGCAGCCTGGCGGCCTTCACATGGTGGCCTTCGATGAGGCGCCCGTTCACGACCACGGTGCCGCGGCCCTCTCGGTTCGCCTTTTCCAGGGCGTCGATCACCTCGAGCGCCGCGGACAGGTCGTAGGGCTTGGGCGTGAAGGCGTCGTTGCAGTAGGGCAGCTGGAATGGATGCACCAGGCTCTTGCCGTCGAAGCCCAGGTCGCGGCCCAGCCGGCAGGCGAGCTCGAAGGACTGCATGTCTTTCAGGTCCGTGGAGATGCCGTCGACCACCGCGCGGTCGTAGGCGCGCCCGGCGAGGAGCACGTGCGAGAGGCTGTGGAGGAGGGCGATGCGGTCGGGCGTGCGCCGGCCGTGCAGCTGGTTCATGAGGTCGGAGGTGGCGAGCACCAGGCAGGCGATGCGATCGGAGGCCGCGGCGATCTCCTCGGCGCGCAACACGCCGAGCGGGCTTTCGATCATCAGCATGATGGGCAGGTGCTTGCCGCCGGCCTCGTCGAGGAGGGCCTGCGCCTCGAGCACGTCCTTCTTCGATTCGACGTTGGGGAAGAGCACCGCGTCGGCGCCGATGTTGGCCACCGCCTTCACGTCGTCACGGCCCCAGGGCGAATCGAGGTCGTTCACTCGCACCACCACTTCGCGCCGCCCGTAGCCGCCGGCGAGAACCGCCTCGCTCACGAGCCTGCGCGACTCGACCTTCTTGTCCACGAGGATCGGATCGCCCAGGTCGAGGATCACCGAATCGACTCGCAGGGTGCGCGCCTTGTTCAGGTAGCGCGTGCTGCACCCAGGGACATAGAGCATCGAACGGCGCGGGCGATAGTAGGGATTCACGCTAAGATCCTGAAAACATTATGGATTGGTTACTATGGGCGATGATGATAAGATATATCTTATATAAGACAAGCGCGAAAAGCTATGCTAGCATCCCCGAAGCATGAAAAAATCCGCGGCGACCCCTTCGTTCCGGCCACTATACGAGCAGATCAAGATCCTGCTCACCCAGAGCCTGGTGGCGGGCGAGTGGAAACCCGGCGAGGCGATTCCTTCGGAGATCGAGCTCGCGTCGCGATTCCGCGTGAGCCAGGGCACGGTTCGCAAGGCGATCGACGAGCTGGCATCCGAGCACATCCTGATGCGCCGCCAGGGCAAGGGCACTTTCGTCGCATCGCATAACGAGCCTTCCTATCAATACCGCTTCCTTCGCGTCACTCCCGACTCCGGCGAGAAGCTGCATCCGAAGAATCTCTTCTTCGGCCTCGAGCGCGGCAAGGCGGGCGCCGACGCGGCGCATGCGCTCGGCCTCAAGCCCGGCTCGCCGGTGATGCAGTTCAAGCGCGTCATGTCGTTCGCCGGTCGACCCATGATCCTCGACGACATCGTCTTCCCCGCGAACCAGTTCCCCGGCCTCACGCTTGCGGAGCTCGAGGAATTCGCGGGCTCCGTGTACAGCTTCTACGAGTCGGTGTTCGGCGTGCGCATGATCCGCGCCGAGGAGCGCCTGCGCGCGGTCCCCGCCGACGGTTTCGCCGCGGCGCACCTGAAGGTCGCGCAAGGCACTGCGCTCCTGAGCGTCGATCGCATCGCGTTCACGTACGGCGACAAGCCCGTCGAGTGGAGGAGAGGCCTTTGCCTCACCGACGGATTCTCGTATTACAACGAGCTGAGCTAAAATCGAAGGCTCGCGAGGAAAAACACGAATGAGCGCCGCGCCGAAACCCCGTCCCAAGTACTACGACCTCAACCTCGCGCACCTTCCGCCCCCCGGGCTCGTGTCGATTTTCCATCGCGTCTCCGGGGCGCTGCTGTTCTTCCCGATCCTTCCGATCATCCTGTACATGCTGCACGTGACCCTTGGCGCCGAGGAGGGCTTCGTGCGCTGGCAGGAGTTCTTCGCGCGGCCGATGGTCAAGCTCATCACGCTGGGCGCGGTGTGGCTCTACGCCCACCATTTCTTCGCCGGGATCCGCTACCTCCTCCTCGACCTGCACATCGGCATCGAGAAGGAGCCGTCGCGCACCTCCGCGGTCGTGGTGCTGGTGCTGGGCGTTCTCGCCACGCTCTTCATCGGGTGGCGGATATGGTGAAGCAATATTCGAAGATGCCGGTCGGCGCGCATTACGGCGTCGGTGACTGGCTGCTGCAGCGGCTCACCGCGGTGGTGATGGCGATCTACACCCTGGTGCTGTTCATCGGCGTGATGCTGGTGCCGCCGCGCTCGTACGGCGACTGGAAGGCGCTCTTTTCGCCCGCCCTCTTCCGCGTCGCGACCATGCTCTTCATCGCGGCGCTGCTCTACCACGCGTGGGTCGGCATGCGCGACATCCTCATGGATTACCTGCACGCGACGAGCGTGCGACTTGCCGCGCAGGCAATCGTGGGCCTCATGCTCCTCTTCTATCTCGTCTGGGCTGCTTCCATCCTCTGGGGAATTGCGAAATGACGACCCCCATCCGCAAGTTCGACGCGGTGATCGTGGGCGCGGGCGGCTCGGGGCTGCGCGCGGCATTGGAGCTCGCCAGCCAGGGGCTGCGCGTGGCAGTCCTGTCGAAAGTGTTCCCGACGCGCTCGCATACCGTGGCGGCGCAGGGCGGAATCGGTGCCGCGCTCGGCAACATGGGCGAGGACAGCTGGCTCTGGCACATGTACGACACGATCAAGGGCTCCGACTACCTCGGCGACCAGGACGCGATCGAGTTCATGTGCCGCATGGCGCCGGAAGTGGTGATCGAGCTCGAGCACTACGGCATGCCCTTCGACAGGAACGAGAACGGCACCATCTACCAGCGCCCCTTCGGCGGGCACTCGGCCAACTTCGGCGAAAAGCCGGTGCAGAGGAGCTCGTGCGCGGCGGATCGCACCGGCCACGCGATGCTCCACACGCTCTATCAACGCAACGTCCACGCGAAGACGCAGTTCTTCGTCGAGTGGATGGCGCTCGACCTCATCCGCGATTCCGAGGGCGCCGTGGTCGGCGTCACCGCGCTCGAGATGGAAACGGGCGAGATGGTGGTTTTCCACGCGCGCTCGGTGCTCTTCGCGACCGGCGGCGGCGGGCGCATCTACCATTCGTCCACCAACGCCTTCATCAACACCGGCGACGGCCTGGGCATGGCGGCGCGCGCCGGCATCCCGCTCGAGGACATGGAGTTCTGGCAATTCCATCCCACGGGCGTGGCGGGCGCGGGCGTGCTCATCACCGAAGGCGTGCGCGGCGAGGGCGGCTACCTCCTCAACAAGAGCGGCGAGCGCTTCATGGAGCGCTACGCGCCGACCATGAAGGACCTGGCTTCGCGCGACGTGGTGGCGCGCGCGATGGCCACCGAGATCAAGGAAGGGCGCGGCCTCGGCGAGCACGGCGATCACTTGTTCCTGAAGCTGGACCACCTCGGCCTGGAGACCATCGAGAAGCGCCTGCCGGGCATCCGCGAGATCGCGATGAAGTTCGCGAACGTGGATCCGGTGAAGGACCCGATCCCGGTGGTGCCCACCGTGCACTACCAGATGGGCGGCATCCCGACCAACTATCACGGCGAGGTGATCGTGCCCGCCCGCGGCAACCCCAACACGGCGGTGGCGGGCTTCTACGCGGCCGGCGAATGCGGCTGCGCCTCGATCCACGGCGCCAATCGCCTCGGCACCAACTCGCTCACCGATCTGCTGGTGATGGGAAAGAGCTCCGCTCTCTCGATGATCGAGTACATGCGGTCCAGCGGAAAGACGCACCGCGACCTGCCCAGCGGCGCCGGCGACTATTCGCGCGCGCGCCTCAATCGCCTCGACACGCAAACGGGCGGCGAGGACGTGACCGAAGTGCGCGCCGAGATCCAGCGCACGATGCAGGCGCACTGCGGCGTGTTCCGCTTCCCCGACCTCCTGAGCCAGGGCGTGGCCAAGATCAAGGCGGTGGCCGAGCGCGCGAAGCGCACCCAGATCAAGGACAAGTCCAGGGTGTTCAACACCGCGCGCATCGAGGCCCTCGAGCTCGACAACCTCATCGAGACCGCGCGCGCGACCATGATCTCGGCCCAGGCGCGCGAGGAAAGCCGCGGTGCCCACGACCGCGCGGATTTCCACTCGCGCGATGACGTGCATTGGCTCAAGCACTCCCTGTGGAATCGCGAGGGCGACCGGCTCGAGTACAAGCCGGTGAACCTGAAGCCCCTCACCGTCGAAACCTTCGTTCCGAAAGCTCGCGTCTACTAGCCATGAAATTCAGAATCCAACGCTACGATCCGGACAAGGACGCGAAGCCGTACCTGCAGGATTACGACATCGAGATGGGCCCTTCGGACCGCATGCTCCTCGACGCGCTGATCCGCATCAAGGCCTTCGACGACACCCTCGCCTTGCGCCGCTCGTGCCGCGAAGGGGTGTGCGGCTCCGACGCGATGAACATCAACGGCAAGAACGGGCTCGCGTGCATCACCAAGATCTCCGACGTTTCCGAGCCGGTGGTGATCAAGCCGCTGCCGGGGCTGCCGATCATCCGCGACCTGATCGTGGACATGACGCAGTTCTTCGCCCAGTACCACTCGGTGAAGCCCTACCTCGTCAACGAGGAGCCGGCGCCCGAGAAGGAGCGCCTGCAGACGCCCGAGCAGCGCGAGGAGCTGAACGGGCTCTACGAATGCATCCTCTGCGCGTGCTGCTCGACGGCGTGCCCGAGCTTCTGGTGGAACCCCGACAAGTTCGTCGGCCCCGCGGGCCTGCTCAACGCCTACCGCTTCATCGCCGACAGCCGCGACACCGCGCACAACGAGCGCCTGGACGACCTCGAGGACCCGTATCGCCTGTTCCGCTGCCACACCATCATGAATTGCGTGGACGTCTGCCCCAAGGGGTTGAACCCCACGCTCGCCATCGGGCGGATCAAAGAGTTGCTGGTCAAGCGCGCCATCTAGTTAGTGGACGACCGGGTCATCGAGCGGTTGAAGTGGAAGAGCAGGCGCGGGTTGCTGGAGCTGGACATTGTCTTCGACAGGTTCTGGAAAGGCGCCGGAGCGACAATGGACGAAGGCGCGGTGGCGGTGCTGGAAAAGCTGCTGGCGCTGCCCGATAACGATTTGCTCGATCTCGTGATGCGACGGGCCGAGACCCCCGACAAGGCGTTGCGGGGCATGGTGGAACAACTTCGCGCGGCATAAAACGGAGCCAAGAACGATGGAAGCGAAAGGCAAGGTCACACTCAACTACGGTCCCGACAAGAACCTCGACCTGCCCGTGTATGGCGGAACGATCGGCCCGGACGTGTTCGACATCCGCGCCCTCTACGGCAAGACGGGGATGTTCACCTATGACCCGGGCTTCATGTCCACGGCGTCCACCCAGTCGAAGATCACCTACATCGACGGCGACAAGGGCGTCCTGCTCTATCGCGGCTATCCCATCGAGCAGCTCGCGACGCACTGCGACTTCCTCGAGGTCTGCTACTTGCTGCTCAACGGCGAGCTGCCGAAGAAAGCGGAGAAGGCAAAATTCGACTGGACCGTCACGCGCCACACCATGGTGCACGAGCAGCTGGCGCGCCTTTTCCAGGGCTTCCGCCGCGACTCTCACCCGATGGCGGTGATGGTGGGCGTGGTGGGCGCGCTCTCGGCCTTCTACCACGACTCGCTCGACATCAATAATCCCGAGCACCGCGAAATCTCCGCGTTCCGGCTCATCGCCAAGCTGCCGACCATCGTCGCGATGGCCTACAAGTACAACATGGGCCAGCCGTTCATGTACCCGCGCAATGACCTGGGCTACACGGCGAACTTCATGCGCATGATGTTCGGCGTGCCGGCCGAGGAGTACCAGCAGAACGACGTGTTGAATCGCGCGCTCGACCGCATCTTCATCCTGCATGCCGACCACGAGCAGAACGCCTCGACCTCGACCGTGCGCCTGGCGGGCTCGTCCGGCGCCAATCCCTTCGCGTGCATCGCTTCCGGCATCGCCTGCCTGTGGGGCCCGGCCCACGGCGGCGCCAACGAGGCCGCGCTGCAGATGCTGATCGACATCGAGAAAGAGGGCGGCGTCGCGAAGGTCGGGGAATTCGTGAAGAAGGTGAAGGACAAGAACTCGGGCGTGAAGCTGATGGGCTTCGGCCACCGCGTCTACAAGAACTACGACCCGCGCGCCAAGCTCATGCAGGAGACGACGCGCGAGGTGCTCGCCGCGGTGGGCGCCGAGAACGACCCGCTGCTGCCGCTGGCGATGGCGCTCGAGAAGATCGCCCTCGAGGACGAGTACTTCGTGTCGCGCAAGCTCTATCCCAACGTCGACTTCTACTCGGGCATCGTGCAGCGCGCCCTGGGGATTCCCACGTCGATGTTCACCTGCATCTTCGCGCTCGCCCGCACCGTCGGCTGGATCGCGCAGTGGAATGAAATGATCTCGGACCCCGAGCAGAAGATCGGCCGTCCGCGCCAGCTCTACGTGGGTCCCGCCCAGAGGGACGTGGTGCCGATAGCCAGGAGGAAATAGTCATGGCCGGCGTGATGAAGGATATGGAAGCCTCCTCGCAATTGAACGGCGCGAACGCGCCGTACGTGGAGGAGCAGTACGAGAACTACCTCTCCGACCCGAACTCGGTGGACGCCTCGTGGCGCGCCACGTTCGACGCGTGGCAGAAGGACAACCCGGCGGCAAAGGACGTGGCGCACTCGCCGGTGATCGCCGCGTTCGAAAACCTCGCGCGCAATCCGCAGGCCCGCGCGCCGGCGCCGGGCGCGAGCGACGAGAAGGCGCTGAAGGTCCTGCAGTACATCCGCGCGCACCGCGTGATGGGCTCGCGCTACTCGCAGCTCGATCCGCTGAAGCGCCTCGAGCGCACGCCCGTTCCCGAGCTCGAGCTTTCCTACTACGGCCTGACCGAAGTCGACATGGATCGCGAGTTCTCGCCCGGCTCGTGGCAGGGCGCGCAGGGCGCCATGAGGCTGCGCGACATCGTCGCCTCGGTGAAGAAGACGTATTGCGGCACCATCGGCATCGAGTACATGTACATCTCGAACACCGCCGAGAAGCGCTGGATCCAGAAGAAGTTCGAGGGCTCGCTGTCCACGCCCACTTTCGCCCCGGAGCAGAAGCGCTGGATCCTCGAGCGCATCACCGCTTCCGAGACGCTCGAGCGCTACCTGCACACGCGCTATGTCGGGCAGAAGCGCTTCTCGGGCGAGGGCGGCGAAAGCATGATCCCGATGCTGGACACCGTGATCGAGAACGCCGGCGCCAAGGGCGCCAAGGAAGTCGTGATCGGCATGGCGCACCGCGGGCGCCTGAACGTGCTGGTCAATACGCTCGGCAAGATCCCCGCCGACCTCTTTTCCGAATTCGAAGGCAAGCACGCCAACGATCTTTCGTCGGGAGACGTGAAGTACCACCAGGGCTTCTCTTCGGACATCAAGACCGCGGGCGGCGCCGTGCACCTGACGCTCGCCTTCAACCCCTCGCACCTCGAGATCGTGAACCCGGTAGTCGAGGGCTCGGTGCGCGCGCGCCAGCATCGCCGCCATGACCACACGGGCGTGCAGGTGCTGCCGCTCCTCATCCACGGCGACGCCGCCTTCGCGGGCCAGGGCGTGGTGATGGAGACGATGGCGCTGTCGCAGACGCGCGGCTACAAGACCGGCGGGACCGTGCACATCGTCGTCAACAACCAGATCGGCTTCACCACCTCGGACACGCGCGACGCGCGCTCCTCGCTCTACTGCACCGACATCGCCAAGATGATCGAGGCGCCGGTCTTCCACGTGAACGGCGACGATCCCGAGGCCGCGGTATTCGTCTCCGCCATCGCCGAGGAATACCGCCGCACGTTCCAGAAGGACGTCGTGGTGGACCTGGTGTGCTTCAGGCGCCTGGGCCACAACGAGCAGGACGAGCCGTTCGTCACCCAGCCGCTCATGTACAAGAAGATCGCTCAGCACCCGGGCACGCGCAAGCTCTACGCCGACAAGCTCGAGAAGGAGGGCGTCGTGAAGCCTGGCTACGGCGACGAGCTCGTGACGAGCGTGCGCGCGGCGTTGGACGCCGGCAAGGGCACCAATCCCAAGATCCTCTATGGGCTCAAGCCCGCGCTCGCGATCGACTGGGCGCCGTACATCGGCGTCGACTGGCGCCAGCCCGCGGAGACCGCGGTCCCGGTGCCGAAGCTGAAGGAGCTCGCCAAGCGCCTCACCGACATTCCCGCCAATTTCAAGCTGCATCCGTCGGTGGAGCGCCTGTTGGCCGCGCGCCGCGAGATGGGCGAGGGCAAGCAGAATCTCGACTGGGGCATGGCGGAAAACCTCGCGTATGCCTCGCTGGTCGCGGAGGGCCACCCGGTGCGCCTGTCCGGCCAGGACGCGGGACGCGGCACGTTCGCGCACCGCCACGCCGTGCTGCACGACCAGAACCGCGAGAAGTGGGACGCCGGCGTCTACATCCCGCTGCAGAACGTGAAGGAGGGGCAGGGCAACTTCGTCGTGATCGACTCGCTCCTGTCGGAAGAGGCGGTGCTCGGCTTCGAGTACGGCTACTCGACCGCGCAGCCTTTCGAGCTCGTCATCTGGGAAGCGCAGTTCGGCGACTTCGTGAACGGCGCGCAGGTGGTGATCGACCAGTTCATCGCCTCGGGCGAAGCCAAGTGGGGACGCATGTGCGGCCTCACCATGTACCTGCCGCACGGCTACGAAGGGCAGGGCCCCGAGCACTCGTCGGCGCGCCTGGAGCGCTTCCTGCAGCTTTGCGCGGAGCACAACATCCAGGTGTGCGTGCCGTCGAACGCCGCGCAGTTCTTCCACATGATCCGCCGCCAGATCGAGCGGCCCATGAGGAAACCGCTTATCGTGATGACGCCCAAGAGCCTGCTGCGCAAGAAGGAGGCGTCGTCGCCGCTGCAGGACCTGGCCACCGGCAGCTTCCAGGTGATCGTGCCGGAGACCGAGAAGCTCGCGGCGAAGAAGGTGAAGCGCGTGGTGTTCTGCGCGGGCAAGGTGTACTACGACCTGGTGGCGGAGCGCGCCAAGCGCGCCATGGAAGACGTCGCCGTGGTGCGCATCGAGCAGCTCTATCCGTTCCCGCACGAGGAGTTCCAGGCGCAGGTCGACCTGTACCCGAACGCGAAGAGCATCGTGTGGGCGCAGGAAGAGCCGGGCAACCAGGGTGCGTGGCACCGCATCCAGCACTACCTCCTCAACCACATGCGTTCGGACCAGGAGCTCAAGTACGCCGGCCGTAGCTCTTCGGCCTCGCCGGCGGTGGGCTACCTGCAATTGCACAACGAGCAGCAGAAAGAGCTCGTGGACGCCGCCCTCAGCGGCAGCGCGGCCTCCAAAAAAGAAGCGGCCTAAGGACAAAACATGCAAGTCGAAGTCAAGGTTCCGCAGTTATCCGAGTCGGTCTCCGAGGCCACCCTCGTCGCGTGGCGCAAGAAGGCCGGCGAGCCCGTGAAGCGCGACGAGAACCTGATCGACGTCGAGACCGACAAGGTGGTGCTCGAGCTGCCCGCGCCCGCCGACGGCGTCCTCGTGAAAATCATGAAGAACGACGGCGAGAGCGTCACCAGCGGGGATGTGATCGCGGTGATCGACACCGAAGCGAAGGCAACGGCCGCCGCTGCGGCGCCGGCCGAGAAGAAGGACGTCACCCCGGCGGCCACCCCGGCGAAGGCCGGGGCCCAATCTAGTGCCGCTTCGCCTTCCGCGTCGAAAATTGCGGCAGAGAAAGGTATCGACACCTCCTCGGTCCAGGGAACCGGGCGCGATGGCCGTGTCACCAAGGGCGATGTGCTGGAGGCGAAACCTGCCGCACCTGTTGCCGCCCCGAAGGCCGGGGCCCAATTGGATCCCGGCCTTCGCCGGGATGACAAGTCGGGCCGCACGGAACAACGCGTCCCCATGTCGCGCCTGCGCCAGCGCATCGCCGAGCGCCTCGTGCAATCGCAATCGACCGCCGCCATCCTCACGACGTTCAACGAGGTCAACATGGCCCCGGTGATGGAGCTGAGGAACCGCTACAAGGACAAGTTCGAGAAGGAGCACGGCGTGAAGCTGGGCTTCATGTCGTTCTTCGTGAAGGCCTCGGTGTATGCGCTGCGCAAGTACCCTCTGGTGAACGCGTCGATCGACGGCACCGACATCGTCTACCACGGCTACTACGACGTGGGCGTGGCGGTGGGGAGCGAGCGCGGCCTGGTGGTGCCGATCATCCGCAACGCCGACCAGCTTTCCTTCGCGCAGATCGAGCAGGCCATCGCCGACTTCGGCAAGCGCGCCAAGGACGGCAAGATCACGATGGAGGAGCTCACCGGCGGCACCTTCTCGATCTCCAACGGCGGGGTGTTCGGCTCGATGCTGTCGACGCCGATCATCAACCCGCCGCAGAGCGCGATCCTCGGCGTGCACGCGACCAAGGAGCGCCCGGTGGTGGAGAATGGCCAGATCGTCATCCGCCCGATGAACTACGTCGCGCTCTCCTACGACCCCCGCATCATCGACGGGCGCGAAGCGGTGCTCTCGCTGGTGGCGATCAAGGAAGCGCTCGAGGATCCGGCCCGCCTGATTCTCGACGTCTAGGAGGCGAGAGGGCGTGCCTCGCAAGAAGCGCCTCAAGCCCGCGGCGATCGCGCTGCGCCTCTTCTTCTTTGTCGCCGGCTCGCTCCTGGTGGGCTTCCTCACCGTGTTCCTCGAGGCGGAGCTCGGCGTCTACCTGCCGCGGCATTTCTCCGTGTCGATCGCGGTCGGGCTCGCCGTCACGGCGACCTTCTGGTTGCTCGGCCTCGTCAAGCATCCGCCGATGTTCCTGAAGAACGTCCACCCCCTGGCCGCGGGCCTGTGCGCGGGCCTGGGAGTCCACATCGCGCGCATGTGGCTGCGCTAGCGGCAATCAACTGAAAACGGGAATGGAATAGCCATGGCACAAGCATTCGACGTGGTTGTCATCGGCGCGGGACCCGGCGGGTACATCGCCGCGGTGCGCGCCGCCCAGCTCGGCCTCAAGACCGCGTGCATCGAGGGGTGGAAGAATCCCGCGGGCGAGCCCGCCCTGGGCGGCACCTGCCTCAACGTGGGCTGCATTCCCTCCAAGGCGCTCCTCGCATCCTCGGAGGAGTACGAGAAGGTCGCGCATCACCTCGAGCCCCATGGCATCACCGTTTCCGGCGCCAAGGTGGACGTCGCTAAGATGCAGGCGCGCAAGGACGCGATCGTCACCAAGATGGTGAAGGGCGTCGAGTACCTCTTCAAGAAGAACAAGATCACCTGGCTGCAGGGCTTCGGCAAGCTCACCGGCAGCGGCGATACCTACAACATCGCGGTCGGCGGCGAGACCGTGGAAGCCAGGTACGTGATCATCGCCACCGGATCGAAAGCGCGCCACCTGCCCGGCATCGCCGTGGATAACGAGTCGATCTGCGACAACGAAGGCGCGCTCGCCTTCCCGGCCGCGCCCAGGCGCCTCGGCGTGATCGGCGCGGGCGTGATCGGACTCGAGCTGGGGAGCGTGTGGCGCCGCCTGGGCTCCGAAGTCACCATCCTCGAGGCGCTGCCCAATTTCCTCGGCGCGTGCGACGAGGCGGTCTCGAAGGAAGCGTGGAGGGCCTTTACCAAAACACAAGGCCTCGCGATCAACCTCGGCGTGAAGATCGGAAAGGTCACCAGGGCAAAGTCCGGCATCACGGTCGAGTACACCGACGACAAGGGCGGCGCGCAGAAGCTCGAATGCGACAAGCTCGTGGTCTCGGTGGGGCGGGCGCCGAATACCGACGGGCTGGGCGCCGACGCGGTAGGCCTCAAGGTCGACGCTCGCGGGTTCATCGAGGTGGACGCGCATTGCCGCACCAACCTGCCCAACGTCTTCGCGATCGGCGACGTCGTGCGCGGACCCATGCTCGCGCACAAGGCCGAGGACGAGGGCGTGATGGCCGCCGAGATCATCGCCGGCCAGAAGCCCCACATCGACTACAACTGCATCCCGTGGATCATCTATACCTCGCCCGAGATCGCCTGGGTCGGCAAGACCGAGCAGCAAGCCAGGGCCGAAGGGCTCACGGTGAAGACCGGGCAGTTTCCATTCTCCATCAACGGCCGCGCGCTCGGCATCAACGAGCCCGTGGGTTTCGTGAAGGTGATAGCCGATGCCGCGACCGACCGCGTGCTGGGCATGCACATCATCCATGCGCGCGCGTCCGACTTGATCCAGGAGGGCGTGACGACCATGGAGTTCGCCGGCGCCGCGGAAGACATCGCGCGCATCACCCACGGCCATCCCACGCTATCCGAAGTCATCCGCGAGGCTGCCCTGAACGTGGATAAGCGCGCACTGAACATGTAACGAATGCAGCCTGCCGAAAATCCGGGTGTGGAGCAACGCGTCGAAGAAGAGGTCGATCCGAGCGAATACGGCGGCCCGCTCGAGTGGTACTGGCACTTCAGCCAGAGGAGCGATTTCCAGACCGACAGCGAGCAGCTGAAGGTTCTCTCGGAGCTGCAGCGGCTCTTCGAAGAGCTCGAGGAGTTCCGCCAATACCGCGCCGGCAAGCTGAACCGATTGGTGACCAACTTCGGCGCCGGCAAGAAGCCGCCGCGTGGCATCTACATCTGGGGCGGGGTGGGGCGCGGCAAGTCGCTCATGATGGACGCCTTCTTCAAGGTCTCGCGCCACCGCAGGAAGCGCCGCGTCCATTTCCACGAGTTCATGCGCGAGATCCAGGCGCGCATGCAGGCCCTGCAGGGACAGGAGGATCCGCTCGACCTCATCTCCACCGAAATCGCGCGCGAGGTGCGGCTCCTCGCCTTCGACGAGTTCCACGTGAGCGACATCGCCGACGCGATGATCCTCGCGCGCCTCCTCGAGCTCCTCATCGACAAGGGCGTGGTGTTGGTGATGACCTCCAACTACAAGCCCGACGATCTCTATCCGAACGGGCTGCAGCGCGCGCGCTTCCTCCCGGCAATCGAGATCCTGAAGCGCGACATGGACGTGGTGGAGCTGGGCGGGGCGACCGACCATCGCCGCCGCCTCCTGGATGGCCTGTCCGTCTACTACACGCCCATCGACTCCCAGGCAGACGCGCACCTGGCGAGGTTCTTCGAGGCGATGACCAAGGCGACCTACTCCGAGAAGGGCGCCATCACGGTGGGCGGGCGCGAGATCGCGTTCCGGCGCCGGGCCAAGGGCGTCATCTGGTTCGAGTTCGCCGAGCTCTTCGAGAAACCGCGATCGCAGGTCGACTACCTCGAGATCTCGAGTGCGTACCACACGGTGCTCATCTCCGGCGTGAAGCGCATGGCGGCCGCGCAGACCGACGTGGTGCGTCGCTTCACCTGGCTGGTGGACGTCTTCTACGACCAGCGCGTGAAGCTGGTGCTCTCCGCCGAGGCCGTCCCCGAGGATCTGATCGAGACCCCGCAGGCCGCCTCCGCGCCGGAGCGCATGGTGCTGAAGGAGTTCACGCGCACCGCAAGCCGGCTGCGCGAGATGCAGTCGAAGGACTACTTCTCCCGCAAGCATGCCTCGGCAACCAACCCGCAAGTAATGGTGAAATAATCCCGCCATGACATCGCTGCACAGCACCCAGGCTTTCCAGGTCTTCAAGGCGCTCTATCTCGCGAAGAGCGGCGACGAGTTCACCGCGCGCGTCACCCAGGTCGACGAGAAGGACCTGCCGGAAGGCGACGTGACGCTACGCGTCGAGTACTCGACCATCAACTACAAGGACGCGCTCGCCGTCACGAACGCGTCTCCCATCGTGCGCAAGTGGCCGATGATTCCCGGCATCGACGGCGCCGGCACGGTCGTGGAGAGCCGCCACCCGCTGTGGAAGGCGGGCGACAAGGTGATCCTGAACGGCTGGGGCGTGGGCGAAAGCCACTGGGGGTGCCTCGCGCAAACCGCGCGCCTGAAGGGCGATTGGCTGGTGCGCCTTCCCGCGGGGATGACGACGCGCCAGGCGATGGCGATCGGCACCGCGGGATATACCGCCGCGCTCTCGGTGATCGACCTCGAGCGGCTCGGCGCCACGAAGGAGCGCGGCGACGCGCTCGTTACGGGCGCCACCGGCGGCGTCGGCAGCATCGCGGTGGCGCTCCTCGCGCGGCGCGGCTATCGCGTGGTCGCTTCCACCGGCAAAAGCGCGGAAGGCGATTACCTGCGCGCGCTGGGCGCCGCCGAGATCCTCGAGCGCAAGGCGCTTTCCGAGCCGGGCAAGCCGATGCAGAAGGAACGCTGGGGTGCGGTCATCGATTCGGTCGGCAGCCACACGCTCGCCAACGCGTGCGCGCAGACGGTTTCCGAAGGCGTGGTCGCCGCGTGCGGGCTCGCGCAGGGCATGGATTTCCCGGTGACCGTCGCGCCGTTCATCCTGCGCGGCGTGACCTTACGCGGCGTGAACAGCGTCCATGCGCCTCGCGAACGGCGCGAGGAAGCGTGGCGTTTGCTCGCTCGCGAGCTCGATCCGGCGATGCTCGAATCCATGGTGACCGAGATCGGCCTGGCCGATGGGATTGCGCGCGCGCCCGACGTCCTCGCCGGCAGGATTCGCGGGCGCCTCGTGGTGGACGTGAACCGATAGGGGTTTCATGACGACGTACAAGGAGTTCTACGCGCGCTCGGTGGAGGACCCGACGGGGTTCTGGACCCAGGAGGCGCGGCGCATCGAATGGCACAAGCCGTTCACCAGGGTGCTCGAGTACACGAAGCCGCCGTTTCGCCAGTGGTTCGTGGGCGGCGAGACCAACCTCTGCTACAACGCGGTCGACCGCCA